>NZ_MSTI01000107.1 GCF_001949125.1 Deinococcus marmoris | reverse complement strand
ACCAACAGCACCTGAAGATAGGCGGCCTGGGTGGAACGCAGGCTGGTTCCAGGGAGCAGGGCCGCTAGAATCTGGCTGGGGGTCGTCCGTTTTGTTGCCACACATCAACATGGACGATCCCCACCCCATTCGTCAAAAACCTTCCGGAGTACTGCCAAGAGAGACAGGATTAGGAAAGGTTCTCGAACAGGCAGTACACCAAGTTGTCTTGGAGGATGGCTGGAGAAAATGTTGGGGCTGTGGAAGTGCGCTAGACTTTCAACTCAAAAGACCGCTTTCAGGATGTTAAGTTCTTGCAAGAACCGCTCTGCACAGGGTTGTACGAGCGGGGAGGCTCACCATGAAAAAAGCACTGCTGCTGTCCGCCGTGGCCGCCCTCGCCCTCTCCTCCTGCGCCCCGCGTTACAACCCCAACGCGCAGAAGCCCGACGTGGATCTGTCCTGCTCCGAGGTCCGCAGCGAGATCACCCGCGCAGAGTCAGCCCGTGCCGAGGCCACCAGCAACCGGGGCCTCAGCACCCAGAACGTCGCATGGGCCATCTTCTTCATCCCAGGCGTTGTGGCGAACGAGTACACCAACGATCAGGTGCAGAAGGCCGCCGACGAACGCATTGGCAAACTGAACCAGTTGTACGCCGTTAAACGCTGTAACTAATCTTTTCGGCAACACGACGAACCCGCCCCAGTCGGCGGGTTTTTCCATGCACCTTCCGCTGGCCGACTTTCTCGGCCAGCCCTGTCGTCATCCGCCCAGATCGTGGTTGACGCCCGCCACAGAACTCTTGCTGTGCCCCACACTCTCGCACGGAATCTGCCCAGTTGATGACGTTATTTACTGGTCCATTCAATCGTCTGCGTGGAGCCGCCCAGGTTCTTTACTTCGCCCGTAGAGGCGGTCAACGTCAGGGTGGCGGATGTGCTGGCGGTGGCATTCAAGAGGAGTGTCACGCTGCCGTCCACGCCCGTCATGGTCTCATATTTCACCGTTTGATCTGGCGAGATGGTGGCTGCAATCGCCGTGGATTGGTTATTGACGATACTGGAGATCACATAGAGTGGGTTCTTCCCGGTGTTCTTCACTTCCCAGGTCACCGCCACGCCTGCCACCGGATTATCGTTCTTGTCGGTGGCGACCACCGGGACCATGATTTCACCCTGATCCCCGCTGGCAACGGTGGGCGTGGCGTTCGTGCTGACTGCGGCCTTAACCTCTAATTCCTCGATTTCCACCTTGGCGACGGGGCCAACAGCACTGGGTGGAAGAGCGGGAATGTCTGAGACAGACACCTGAGCGGAGGCAAGGGGCAGCAGTAGGGCGGCGGTCAGGATCAGGTGACGCATCAGGAACTCCTTTGGGGTAAAACTTGATTTCAGGTGGATAGGCTGGCGGCTTCAGACGATGGGGCACTTCATCCCTCATCAGCCTGGGTGTCCAAAGTGTACTTGGTCATGCCTCAGAGGTCACGCGCCGGACCACACCCATATGTCAAACAAGACGCCGACAGAAATGGCTTGCATTGCGGCACGTGTGAGGCTGGATGCAACCCAGTCAGGCCGTGTGGTAGAGGACTGGTGCCTGCTGGCGCTGGCTTCAGCTCCTGAAGACAACGCTTCCTGCCACTGGCGCACCTATTCTCTTGAATGTCAGGTGCTGATGTTTTTCGCTCAAAAGCGCTGTCCTCATTATCTCGAGGCGGAGGCCCGACAGCGTCATCCAGAAGCTGGGTGTTCCCGATGGCCTTCTCGCGGTAGAAGGCTGGAATCATGCCCGACATGCCTGACATGAGTGGCGTCCGGGGATACGCCCCGGACGTATGCAATCACCCTCACTCGACAGTTTCCGCTGCCAGGGCCCTGCTTGTCCAGCCGCTGGCCAGCCAGGTCTCGGGAATATTCGTCACCGCAAGTGGTACGACACGCGCTCGGGGCCGCGCCGGTTGCTCCGCTGCTCGACCTGCGCCCGGGAATTCAGTGAACTCAAAGGCACTGCCCTCTGGAACGTGAAGCTCCCCTGTGAGCGGGTGGAGAGCATCGTGGAGCACGTGACGCGCGGGAACAGCTTCAAGCAAACCGCTGAACTCACCCATACCCACCGCACCACCGTCTCCCGGCTGGCGTGCATCGCAGGTGAACACGCTGCGCGTGTTCACGATCAACACGCCCAGGATCTGCACGTGACGAGCCTCCAGGCCGATGAACGGCACGGCTTCGTGGGGCGTAAGGATCAGCCGTGCTGGGAGGCCACGGTGATCGACCCATGCTCAAAATTCATCGTCCAGAACGCTCTGGGGGCGAGAGCGACTGATCTGGCAGTGCGGTTGCTGTTCGGCGCCCGTTCACGGCTGCACGATCCACATGGCGTTGTGCTCTTCACCGATGGCTGGCTTCCGTATGAATCGCTGTTCCCAGCCGTGTTTGGACGCCCCTTCCAGCCCCAGCGTCAGGGGAAGCGTGGACGCTTCCCCAAACTTCAGTACCGCATTCCCCGGACTTCAGGGCACGTGCGCATCATCAAGACGTATCAAGGCAAGCGCGTCGTGGACATCCGTATCGAACGCGCCGCTGGGAGCCAGCGGCGCGTCAATCAGGAGCTGGCCTCTCTCGGCGACAACACCCCCAACACCTCGGCAGTGGAACGGCACACCGGGACGGCCCGGCGCATGAATCCACACCAGGTCCGCAGAAGCCTCGCGTTCGCGAGGCTTCCCCACGTCCGTCAGACGGTGAGCGATCTGGTGGGCGGGGTCTACAACTTCTGTCGGGTGAACCGGAGCCTGCGAGTCAAGCTGGATGAACCGGTGGGGCGTCGTCAATATGCGCAACGGACGCCAGCAATGGCCATCGGGATCACGGACACGGTGTCGAGCGTGCTGCGCCTGCTCGGCACCGTGGTCCTGCCGAAACCATGTCGGTCATGATTCCAGCCTTCTACCCTTCTCGCCACGTCGGAAATGCGGCAACCCTCATCATCCCCGCCGCGTATCGTGGGGTATGCACAGATCCCTGCTGACCCTGACCACCATCGCCCTGATGGCCTCTACTCCAGCGCAGGCGCAGACTTTGCAAACCTTGACGCAGGCCAAGGCCATCACGCGGCTGCTGTCCGCGCCGGAAATCAAGGCAGAATGGTTCTCGCCGGACTTTCTGGCGCAGGTGTCATTTGAGACCGTTGCGGCGCAATTGCAGAGCGTCAGCACCACCTACGGCAAGTTCATACGACTGGACACCATCCAGGACCGCCCCTTGGCCATCTACGAGCGCGGAACCCTGGTGATCACGGCCGCCTCTCTGGACGGTCAAGGCAAACTGACCGCTTTCGGTACAGCAACTGGCCCGGCCTCAATGGCGGCTGATCCGGCGGCGGCGCGGGGCGAACAAGCCAAGGTAGCGACGCTGCTGGAGAAGCTTTTCAGGTCCGATCCGCTCGACCTGTCACTGATCAACCCGTCGTTTCTGGAGCAGGCCAGCGCGGAAGACCTGACCACGTTATTCGCCAGCATCCGCGCCGAGTACGGGGCGCTGCAAGACGTGCAGATTGCAGACGGCGGCTACCGACTGACCTTCGAGAAGGGTCAGTGGGACGCCACCAGTATCAGTCTGGACGGCCAGGGCCGATTCACGGGCCTGCTGCTGCGCCCGGCCGAACCGGAAGCCGCTGTGGGCAGCAGTGATGAGGCCGCCCTACAACTGACCAGCCTGTTTAAAACCGATCCTGTAGACGTGTCGCGCTTTAGCCCCGAGTTCCTGGCAGAAGCGAAGACGGACGACATCAGGGCTTTGTTTGCCAGCATTCGTGCCCAGTTCGGAACCCTCCAGAAGGTTGACCCGCAAGGTGCGGGCTGGCGTCTGACCTTTGAGAAGGGCGCGTGGGACGTGACCAGTTTCAAAGTCGATGTTCAGGGGCGGATCTCCAGCTTCTTTCTGCGACCTGTCCCGCCAGAAGTCTCCTACAAGACTCTGGCGGAAGCCCGCGCCGTCTTCGCTGCTCTCCCCGGATAGGTCAGCCTCCTCGTGCAGGAATAGGGACAGCCACAGCCTCTGGCCGCCCGCATGATCAGCGTGAGCGATAACACTGCCGCCGATCTCCTCCTGAAGTCCGTGGAGCGCGCGGGTGTGGAGGCCAGATTGGGACAGACCGACATGCCCAGCACCCGCGAGTTCTTCGTCCTCAAGAACCCGGCCAATATCGAGTTGCTACGCGCCTACCGTTCAGTGGGGCTGGACCGGGCCGCGCGAAAGGAAGTCTTGAAGCAGGCAGACGCCGCGCCACTGTCCAATGCCATGGTCTTCGTGCAGGGCCTGACCATTGCAACGGACGTGGAATGGTTTGTCAGCGCCCAGGGCCTGTGCCGCCTGATGGCGGAACTGCCCGAGACCTGGCAGAACCCTGGTGTGGCCGATCCTGCCGATTTCCCCAGTGTCAGCTTCAAGGGCGGCTCCGAACCCGGTGTGCTCAACCTGACCAACCAGCTCACCAGCAAGGTGGGCAAGATGTGGTGTGTCAGCGCCACTCGGAACCGACCTGAACCGCTGGATGAGCAGATGTTTATTGCCATGTACGCGGGCATGCTGAAGCTGCCGCACTGAACGGCGGCAGGCTCTCATCAAGGCAGGTGACCAGTCAATTGTCAGGAATCTCTTAATAATAGTATCCGAAGACTCAGTCTTAAGCCACCTGCCCCTTATGTTTGATCAATGTAAAAATCACCCATTTGACCGAAAAATATAGGAAAGTAAGAGGCATGAAAAAAATAATGATGGCAGTGGCAGCTGTAACCATGACCGGCCTTCTGGCGAGCTGTAACAGCGGCCGTGCACCGGATGGCAGCGGCAAGGGGAAAATCGACAGCATTCGCACCGAATACAAGCTGAACTCGGCTTCCGGTCGATTCGTTGCGTGTGACAATGTCACCGGTAACGGAGCGCGGAACAAGAAAACGGAAGTCGCCATCAATCTGACCTTGGAAGGTTTTGTTGAATCAGTTGTTATTGGTCTGAAGGGCAACTCTACCAGCCAGTACGACAGTAACTTCACAACTACGGTGACTGGCCAACAGCTTGCCAGCATTGGCAATGGTAAATACAGGGTGGAATTTGAGGCAAATTCCTCAACAGGCAGCGGCCTGCTTCCGCAAAGTATTATCGTCACGCCTACCACCCAGAAGGTCAAGATCGTGACTGCCGGCAATAGCCTGGGCAGCTTCTACCCTCAGCTCAAGGTTAGGACCGGATCGTCGAACTATCAGATTGACGACATTGCTCTTGGCAGTATTTCCGTATATGGCACCTGTAATGTCACATCTGTAACCAACGAAGATATCTAAACAGCATCTTTTTTATGCGCCGGGGCTGACAGCTCCGTCGTTTTTTGAAGACTCATTCGGAAGTGATTTAAGAGTGGGAAGAAGTTCCGATCCTCTCTGAGGACCTTAAAGTGTGCCGATTCTGAAGTCGCTGTGCTAAGAATCCTGCACTTATTTGGCATTCAGTCTTCGGGTATATCAAAACTCTTTACAGAAGCAAGGTTGCCATTTCATTCTGGGCAACTTGACGATTCATATATCCAAATGCCAAGACGTGGCCGATTAAGGACGCATAATCGACTCAAGACTAACTTCAATTGCGTTTTGCTTCTTAAAGCTGAACAATAGGAGCATGAAGACGCAAGCCCGCCCACTCCTCGCCCTCAGTTTTTCTGTGCTGGCTTCTTCCAGTTTGGCCGGTGGGGGAAGTGGACCTCTGCCTGTTGAGCCACTGCCCACAGTGAACTGGAATCAGGCGTTGTTTCCCCAGGCTGGTCCGCTGCGGGTGGTTCAGGGGGAAGCGAGGCGCGAGGAACCCAGTTTCTTCCCTCCGACTCACCTTGAGCTTCAACTCCAGGGTGCCCCCGACGCTTATGGCATCGAAACCACCGTCAGCATTTATCCGTTGGCCGCCCTGCTTCAGAAATACCCCGAGCAGACCGAGGGCAGCGTGGGTCAACAGGTAAAGGCCCTCCGCTCACTCCTTGAGAATCCGGCCCCACTGAACACTGCCGCCGCCTTCCGGTTGCCCGCCATAGACACCGTGAACGCGTCGCTGGCCGTGGCTGGGGCGCGCAAGAGCCTGTCGTCAGCCAATCTGCGCGGTGTACGTTACTTGGGGGCGTTCTCGCAGGACGTGCGGCGTTTCGCCAGCACCGATGTGCGTTACGTGTTCCAGGGCATCAGCCGCGACGGCAGATATCTGGTGACGGTGAACGGCTCGTTCTCTGGCAACGTGCTGCCTACCCGCGAGAGCCTGGAAGGCAGCGGATATGACGTGGCCCCCCAGCCTCAGGACAATGACAAGGACCGCGCCCGTTACGAAGGTGAAGTGAATACCTATTTCGCGGGCGTCAACAGCACGCTGGATCAGAGCAACTCCAATCCTGAGGTCACGCGGCTGGACCAGTTTGTGGAGTTGTTGCAACTCCGCTGAATGCAAGGGTCAACGAAAAGCGTCCTGACCTCATCGGTCAGGACGCTTTTCGTTGGATCAAGGTCAGTCGCCCTGGCGTTCAAGGACGTAATACACGCCGTCCCAGAGGGTTAAAGCCTCGCGGTCCGAGATCCTGAACACGGTGGCACCGAACTCAGTCCAGTCGTTGCCCGCGCACCGGATGGTCACGGTTTCCACGGCACTGCCCTTGATGCCTATTGAGGCCAGTGAAGTGCGGTAGTTCTCCAGAAAAGCCTGGTCGGTGGTGCGTGCCAGTGAATAGGTCGGGGTGTCGCAACTCTCATCAGAGACGGCGCGGTTGGCGCTGTAGGTCAGCATTTTGCCCAGGTTGGCCTTGGCCTGGTCTTCCCCCACCGAGATGCCGTCACCGAAGCGGTAGGCCGTGACCTCCCAGGTGCCGAAGATACTGACAGGCGCGCCTCCTCCCCCCGCCAGAGCCGACGGTACGAGCGCGAAACCGATGGCAAGAGATGCGGCTTTGAACCAACTCGTGTTCTGCATGATGGACCTCCCTTTGGAACACAGGCCAGGCTGTACAGACCTCTTTCCTGATCGGACTTTACCCAAATCCATCCGGTTGCGCATGCGTTTTTGCCGTTTTGCCCATCCACACGGCTTGAGCTTTTACTGAAACTTGTGCAGCCAATCGGGCGCAGACCAACCTCAGCCGCCTGCGTTCTTGATCAATCCCAGGACTCAACATCTATGTTCAGACCATGGTGATGACCGCGTGACTGGGAGGGGATTTGTCTTTCAACGCCCTACATGCCATGCCCAGGCCCGCAACCTCACTCAGTCCGTATCTCCTCTCGCTGTTGAGGTGATGACACCTGCTCCCGAAGCTCCCGGTCCTCTCGGGCCCACTCGTCAGTCTCGATTTCCGCCTCGCGCCGTTCCTGTTGCTCGGTGGCCTCCTCTGCGGCGTGGACCTCCTGCTCGTTTTCCAGTGCCACTTCCTCACCTTCGTTTGTTTCAGCGTCCAGGATGGCCTTGGCACTGCTGACGCGTTGCAGGATGTCCGAGTAGTTCAGCAGGGCGCTGGTGTTGTGGCGGATCAGCAGGGCGGTGACACTGCGGCTCAGGATCACCAGCAGGATCAGCCAGATCAGGTCCCGCACGGGGCCAGACATCGCCGCGTTGTCGCTGAAGGCGCGGGTGAGGGTGGCGCTGGCCGCGATGCCCAGCCCAATCAGGCCCAGGATGCCCCCCGCCTGCGCTGGGCCAACCACAAGTCCGGTGCGCCGGGCCACCCGCGCCTCGCGGTCCCGGTACTCATCGGCCACGAAGTTCAGGCTGGCACGGCCAAAACCCAGCAGGGCCACCACCAGTTCCTGATGGCTCACGGCAGCGCGGGTGGCAGTCTCCAGACTGTCCTCGCGGCGCCGCTGCCAGTCCTCGCGGAACTGCCGCACGGACACGCCGGTCCAGACCATCACGGTCAGCAGGGCCACCCCTACGCCGCCCAGCGTCGCTAGGTCGTTGTTGACATGCAGACCCCAGAAGGCAACTCCCCAGGCCAGCACTTCGACAACCGGAACCCACAGCAGCGGCCAGCCCCGTAGCCCGTCACGTGGGCGGGGGACAGGTTCGGGCCGGGACCGGCGGCGAACGTCTGCCAGCAGCAGGGCGCGGACAGCTTCCACGTCCGTCAGGAAAGCGCTGTATTTGCCTGCCGCCGGGACGTCCTGCGTCCGCTTTGCCATCTGCCGCGTCATCGCCCGATTATGACAAAGGCGGTCAGACGTAGAGGGGCGCGACAGAGATGTTCAGCGGGGCTACCGAAAAATCAGTCTCCGGACAAGCCGATGAATCGTTTGGCCATGGGGAAGCGGCGTTTGTTGAAATGACGGTGCATTTCTTCGATCAGCTCGGCCAAGTGGCTCAGCCTGCCTTTGGCGGTTTCTCAAGACCTATAAAATAGGGCTTGTTACGCCCAGGATCTGTTGGTGAAATTCCCAGCGAGACTGTTCGGGACCTTCGTACAAACCTGCCAGAAACTATCTATTTCATGTGGCAGTCCAAAACTGTTGTAGATGGGTGAGGACCAGGTCAGTTGTCGCCCTCTCCAGCCCCGCCGTAGGCAGACGAATCCTCGCCCCTTTCAAGTATGTTGACGCCGTCTCGCGCCTGGTAGACCTTCAGTCCCCAGATAACCAGCACGAGCAGCACCGCGCCGATGGCCAAGTCAACGCCCCAGCGCCCAACCTTTGGTAGGATCTGCGGACCGAATTTCCACAGGATCGTCTGCCAGACGCCCACATGTACCGCCGCCCCCAGCAGACTCAACAGGGTGTATTTGGGCAGGGGATAATGGCTCAGGCCAGCAAGCAGAGTCACGGGCGTGCGCAGACTACCCACTGTGCGGCTCACGATGACCAGTCCCGCGCCCCAGCGTTCCAGCAGCTGTGCCGCGCGTTGGGTACTGCGGGCTTTGAGCCAGCGGGCGGGCAGGAGATGTGCGCCCCAGCGGGCAACGGCGTAGCCCAGCAAGCTTCCCAGCCAGTTGCCCAGCACGCCCCAGATGAGCGCCGCCGTCAGGGTGGTGTGGCCCGCGTCAATGGCCGCCGCCTGGGCAAGCATGGGAATCACGCCGGGAATGCCGGGAATACCTGCTCCCTCCAGCGCCATCAGGCCGAAGGTGGACAGATTCAGGACGGCCGGATCAAGGCTGGACAGCCAGGACCACAGCCGGGAACCATGTTCCGTGGCCAGAGGCAGGGCTTCTACGAGCGTGCTCACCGGAGAAAGGCTTCCACTGCACAGCAGTGTAACCTGATCCTGATCTACACGCCTGGACTGGACTCTCTGTTCAGCGAACGGCTAGCTGCGTCATCTGTAGAATGTGCAAAGGGTTGTGGCAAGTTGTTTTGGTAGGGTGGCGCGGTGTTGAGCGGTCAGAAGCTTCCCAGATATCGGTTCCCTCGTGAGGTCATCGGGTACGCCGTGTGGCTATATCACCGGTTTACGCTGAGCTATCGGGATGTTGAATAACTCCTGCTGGAACGAGGGATCTGCGTCACCCGCGAGTCAATCCGCAGCTGGTGCATCAAGTTCAGCGACGTATTCGCCCAGGGTCTGCGCCATCGGGAGTCCCGACGGGGTTCCCGATGGCATCTCGACGAAATGCATGTGGACGTGGGCGGCATCACTCACTGGTTGTGGCGGGCGATTGATGAATATGGCATCGTGCTGGACGTTGTCCTTCAGCGGCACCGCGATACTGAGGCAGCCAAGTCCTTCTTTGTCCGCCTCCTGGGTGAGCACGACATTCCAGAGACGGTCCACACTGACAAGCTCTGGAGTTATGGGGCGGCCCTTCGTGAGCTTCCCGTGCTCCACAGTGTGGAGCACGTCCAGGTGGTCTCCACGGCCCGCTGCAACAACCTCGTGGAGCAATCTCACCGTCCCACCCGACGACAAGAGCGCCAGCAACGCGGCTTCAGATCACGACGACGCGCACAGGGATTTCTCGACCTGCACGCCCGCGTTACGAATCTGCACTACCCGGCCCGCTGCACCGTACCAGCTCATCACCGTCGCCACCACTTACAACAGGCGTTCACGCTATGGCGCGAAGTGGTGCGGCAGACGGCCTGAACTTCAGGCCGCCTGCGATGCTGAGGCGCTTTGGGTGCTGAGGAAACAACAACTTGCCACAACCCCCAGGACTGGTGGCTTGTCGGACGCGGCAGTGCCGCGTCCTCGCTTGCCTTTCAAACGTCGTCTGCGGCCAGGCCGAGATTTTTTTTCACCAGATCGCTTTGCCCCTTGTGCCCCGCCACCAGATACACCTCGTCGATCTCGACCGTGCCGGCGAGGGGAGGCGTGATGGACGCCTCCACCACGCCTTGCCGGAGACTTCGGGTCATGTTCTGAGCATCATCTTCGTTCAGGCCGAGTTCATGCGCAATCTGACGGTGACTCAGATTGAGGCCCATCAGATAGAGGCAGCGGTCAAGCGTCGTCATCGGCGCTGCTCTGACCAAGAAAGCCACCCACTGCCGGAGGGGGTGGTGGTGGCCGGCAAAGACCGTGCCGGTCAGGTCATCGAACTTCCGCTGGCAATTCAGACAGCGATTTCGCTGTCTGAACCGCTGGGTGTCTCCCGGCCTTGTTTGACGACATGCGGTGCGTGGCAGTGCGGGCATGTCACGCCACCGGGCCAACGGAGTTCCCGCACGACTTTGAAGCATTATTCATCGTCCAGGAGCTGAATCAAATTCAGCATGCCGACAGTTTACCAGAGCGTTCTCAGCTCCCTGGAATCCAGGAAGAGCCAAGATTTAATCGGAGTCCGTATGACACGCACACGACTGATCCGCACGCTGGTGGACCTTTCTGACACAGGGCTGGCCCGGCCTTCAGGTACAACCATCTGTGTTCCTGGAGCCCCACACCCACCAGTAATGCCCTGGTAATGACTGACAACTACGTTCAGAGTGCAGCGCTGGGTTCAGGACAAGCGGGTTCACTTCTGAACGGTGCTGAACACGCCTGGAAGGGATCACCACCTTCAGGTTCAACGGAGGTCCAAGATGAAAAAGACGAGCAATCAACTGCTGATCGGCACCGGACTGCTCCTGTTCGGCCTCATAGGAAGCGTGTTCGCCCAGAGCATGATGGGTCAGCCGGGAAACGGTGGGATGAGACAGGGGAATGGCCAGGGGATGATGGGCGGCAATGGCGCCAGTGTGGGAATGATGGGAGACAACGGCATGGGCAGCACAATGATGGGCCTCTACGCGCCCTCGTCACGCCCCATCTCACAGGACGAGGCCCGGCGGCGCGCACAGGGATTCGCGGGTCGGTACAGCGCTCAGGTCAAGATCAGGGACTTCATGGTCTTCGCCGAAAATGACTACTTCCAGGTGGTGGACGTTGCAACTGGCGCAGGCCTGGCCGAGGTGCTGGTCAACCGCTATACCGGGGTGGTCCAGCCTGAACCCGGCCCGAACATGCTTTGGAACACCCGCTTCGGCATGCAGGGCGGCCAGTTTGGCAACGGCATGATGGGCGGCCTCAACCAGGGCCGTCAGGTTCCTGTAGCCCCGGCCCGATATACCCAGACGGCAGCACAGAAGCTCGCCAGCACCTTTGTGGCCGGATACCTGCCCGGAAGCAAGGTGTTTGAAGGGATGCCGTTTCCTGGGTACTACACCTTCGATTATGGGCGGAAGGCCACCGAAGGCATGCTGTCGATCAATGCCTTCACCGGAGAAGTCTGGGTGCACGGCTGGCACGGCGCTTATCTCGGTGAGGTCAAGTAGACCCGTGCCGATTCAGGAGGGTCAAATGACCGACTTTGCCGTCAAGCGAACTTTTGAAGCCGATCCGGCTTCGGGGCCGTGTGGTTGGGCCTAGGGCCAGCTCGCCGGATCTGGCTCGACAGGCCCTCGAACTCGACCCGAGCATCGTCGCCCTGCTGCCCTGTGGCGCGTTCGTGATCGGCACGCAGAACGGCACGGAGGTGGGCTTTCTCAACCCGGCCCTGGCCCTCGGATTGACGGACAATGAGGCGCTCGGCCCACTCGGGGTCCAGGCCAGGGCAATGCTTCAACGGGTGCTGGCCGAGGTGTGATGCGGCGAGATCCTGATCCGCTCAACCACACCCTGAATGCTGGGCGCGAATCCATGATCCAGATCCCTTCATCCACGCGAAGACCTGGCAGACCCCGGGCGCAACCTGCCGGGAACAGCGTCAACCTCAAACGGTCACTCAAGAGAACAAAGGAGTCAAGATGAACGGTTACGGCTATGGGATGGATTCGGGAGGATTTGGATGGATCGGCATGCTGCTGTTTATGGTGGTGATCATCGTCGGGCTGGTGGTGCTGGTCCGCGCCCTCAACCAGGGTTCGCATGGGGGTCATGCGGGCAGCGTGTTCGACACGGACCGCACCCTTCAGATTGCCCGGGAGCGGTTTGCCCGGGGTGAACTGACCAAAGAGCAGTTCGAGACCCTCAAGCGCGATCTCGGACACTGACCGGCTGGCGTGGATTGGCGGCTCCGGCGCTACCGCCCAGGCTGCGTTTGATCAGCCTGGGCGGTAGCAAGGTCTCTCGCCCACACCTGTGTCAAGGAAAAGTCTATGCAAATGAAAGAAGTGATGACCGGCAACCCCGCCTGCTGCCTGCCTGACACGCCCCTGCCAGAAGCGGCCCGCACGATGGAACGACACGACTGCGGCTGTCTACCTGTGGTGGAAAAATAGAAAAACAGAAACCCTATCGGAATGATCATTGACCGGGACATTGCCGTGCGTGGCGTGACACAGAAAAAGGACGCCAATAATACGGATTCCGTATAACATGAAAGCGGCTGAGTGCCTGTCCAGCTTCGTCGTGACCGTCACCCCAGACGACAGTGAGAATGACTGCTGTAAGGTGACGGCGGACAATCAGGTACGAAGGGGTGCCGTTGTAGACGACCAGGGCGGTTGCTGCGGGCTGGTGTGACAAGCCGACGTCGCCCTCGACACCAACAGCAAGGTCGTGGGGAAAGTTTCCCGGTCGACGGACAGTTCGAATAGCCTTCAGGGCACGTCCATCTGTTTTTTGGGGACGTAACAAGGCGTCCCTGACTTCAAGGAGGAGAGCCAGCGTGGCGAATTCCGAGCGCGTCCAACACCTGTATGACCGGGCCGCAAAACGGTACGACGCCGTGACACGCCAGGCAACACTGAACGCGCTGCGCGCCAGATTGCTTTCCGGTGCCTTCGGCGACGTGCTGGAACTTGGGGTGGGAACGGGCGCGACCTTCGCGCATTATCCGCTGTCCCTACACAGCCTCACCGCCCTGGACGTCAGCGGCGCGATGCTCCGAGGTGCGCGAGTGAAGGCGCTGCCTCTGCCGTTCCCCGTTCGGCTGATGCAGCGCGACTTTCAAACCCTGCCATTTCCTGAAGGCAGCTTCGACACGGCTGTCAGCTCTCTGGCGCTGTGCGGCATACCCGATCCACAGCGCCTGTTCTCCGAGCTGCGCCGGGTCTTGCGTCCGGGCGGCCAACTCCTCGCGCTGGAACATGTTCGCCCACCCAATGCGCTGCTCGCCAGCGTCGCCAACCTGCTTGATCCGCTGTTCGATCACGTCGTCGGGTGCCATCTGAACCGGCCCACATCCGAGTTGCTGCACAACGCTGGCTTTCGGGTCGAAGTGCGGGAACGCCGCCTGGGAGGCATTCTCGTCGCGCTCAAAGCCACGCCCGAACAGGACGGTAGCGCATGACGCCTGACCGGCTTGAATTGACGCAGGCGTTGCTGAGAGTCTACGGCGTGGCGTTCGCGCTTAACTTCGCATGGGAGATGCTGCAAATGCCGCTCTTCGGCGACATGGACTGGTCGCCTGCTTCATGGGTCCTGTGTGCGGCGGCCTCGCTTGGCGACGCGGCCTTTTCGGCCGCTGCCTACGCGGCACTTGCCGTGTGGCATCGGGACACCTGGTGGATACGCCGCCGGCGTCTCCTCGATCTGACGCTGGTGGTCATGGGCGGCACTTTGTCGGCTTTCCTCGGGGAGCGGATCACGCTGGCCCTCGGCTGGTGGTCCTACCGTCCCCTGATGCCGCTCGTACCGGGGCTGGGCGTGGGTGTGGTGCCGTTCGTGCAACTGGCCGCGCTGACCGTCGTTACGTTTGAAATCATGCGCGCCTTCGGACCGGGCCGACGGACGCTTAGGAGCTGAAGGCTGGCCCCGGAGACGACTCGCTCCCACCTTACGGCCTGACTGACCTGTGTCTGGCCCCTCCGTCCTTGACTCCGCACCAGTCTCCCCTGGTTGTCATGTCCTGCTGGTCCTTCGCCCCGACATGGGTCATCCAGGCCAGCGCGATGCACAGCAATCCGAACAGTCTATATATCCGATCCGGTCCGCAGCCGTCGTGTGCAGACGCCTCAGGCCATCCGCGAGCGCTTTCACTCCCTGAAGTCGGCGTTTTGCGTCCACCCAATTGAATGGTCCCCATTCCATATTACCGCTGGATAGAGGCGGGGTTCGCACCTGAATACCCGGGCCACCGCAAAAGCTGCGGGATGGCCCAGCCCATCTTCCACGTCTGGCGAATTCTATTGCCCCCTGACAGCGGACGCCTGGCCCATCCCGCAGTCGAAAGCAGAGATTATCTGTGGCATAACGCCAGCTGGCGGTTCCCAATGGTTTTGTCAGGAGTGTCACCAAAATTCCTGAACGTCACACACCCTGCGGATGTTCAGCGGGCCGCCAGTGACGTTGGCGGCCCGCTGTTCCCTACGTCAGGCCATGTCCTGCTGGCCTGAACGCAGCCCGGACGCCGCCAGGGGAAGTTCCACGGTCACCGTGGTCCCGACACCCACCTGACTGCTGAGTGAAACGCGTCCGCCCATGGCCTGGACCAGATGTTGCGAGACGGTTAAGCCCACGCCCACGCCCACGTTCTCTTCCGCGTCCCGCGCCCGCGACTGATCTGAACGGTAAAACCGCTCGAAGACGTGCGGCAGGTCCTGCTCACGGATGCCTTCACCTGTGTCCGTAACCGTGACCTGACCGCAGGTGGGCAGTCTGCTGACCTGCACCGTCACCCCGCCACCTGTGGTGTGCCGCAGGGCATTGGACAACAGGTTGACCAGCACCTGCATCAACCGGTCAGGATCAGCCAGGACCGCCGTTTCCTGCTGCACATCCAGTTTCAGGTCCAGGTCCTTCAAGGCAAAGGGGCGCTCAAACTGGGCGAGGGCGGCGCGCGTGATCTCGCCCAGAATAACGGGCTGGTTGACCACCGACATCATTCCGGCCTCTGCCTGTGTGACCAGGGACAGGTCCTGCGTCAGCCGCTCCAGGCGGCGGATCTCGCGGAGGATGTCAGGAGCCGCCTCCTCGATGCTGAACACGCCGTCCAGCAGGCCCTCGGTCAGACCGCGCATACCTGTGAGCGGCGTGCGCAACTCGTGGGCGACGGTGCCGATCAGCTCGCGTCGCCGCTCCTCGGTGGCCTCCAGCGCCTGGGCCATGCGGTTAAAGCTGCTGGTCAACTCCCCCAGCTCGTCCCGGCCCATCTCCGGCAGCCGCTCGGCGTAGTGGCCCGCCGCGATGCGCGTGCTGGCGTGGCTCAGCCGCTGGACCGAGCGTAGGATCTGACGACTCACGAACGCGCTCACGGCCAGGGACAGCATCAGCGTCGCCACACTTGCCACGAACAGTGCGCTGCCAAATGCCCCGGTAAAGCCGTCCGAGAGCTGGCGGCGCATTTCTGGAATATCGCGAATCCCAAACATCTGCATCATCTGCTTGATGTGCGTCTGGTAGAACAGCGGCGCGCTCCACTCCGCGATCAAGATCATGGTCACGGCGGACAGGACGATCACCAGCAGGTAAGACAGCAGCAATCTGGCCCGCAAGCCGGGGCTGGTGAACCGGGACCATCCGCTATTCGGCATGGCCAAAGCGGTAGCCCACACCGCGCACGGCGTGAATGAGCCGGGGCGATTGCCCGGACTCCCCCAGTTGTTTGCGCAGGCTCACCATGTGGACGTCCACCACCCGGTCAATGCCCGGAAAGTCCTCGCCCCACACCCGCTCGATCAGCTCCGTGCGGGTGAAGACCCGCCCCGGAGTCTTGACCAGAACGTACAGGAGATCAAACTCCAGCGCGCTGAGATCCAGCCTTTGCCCGGCCAGGCGGGCCGTGCGCGTGACCGGATCAATGCGCATGTTCCCGTAGACCACGGCTGCCGGGGCCGCCTCACCGGACACGCGCCGCAGCACGGCCTTGACCCGCGCCACGAGTTCGCGTGGACTGAACGGCTTGACCATGTAATCGTCCGCCCCCAGTTCCAGCCCCAGCACCCGGTCAAGCTCTTCTCCGCGTGCGGTCAGCAAGATGATGGGGACATCAGACACGGCGCGCAGCCGCTTGCAGATTTCCAGGCCGTCCAGTCTGGGCAGCATCACATCGAGGACCACCAGCGCCAGGCCAGGAGCCTGCGCCGCCTGCAACCCGTCCAGACCGTCAGATGCAGTCAACACCTGGAAGCCCTCACGCTCCAGGTAGGCGGCCGCCACCTTGCGCACGCTGGGTTCGTCGTCGACCACCAGGATGGTTCTGGCCCCTTTTTCTGAATAGGTCATCCCGTCCTCACACCCTGAGTTGGCGCTGCGTTCAAAACGACACGCCAATCTTCCGGGCGTTCAAACGCAAACTGTCCCGGTTGAGGGGACCCGAGTGCTTGGCCTGCACGACGCCCTGCGCGTCAACGAAAAAGGTTTCTGGCACGCCAGCAACCCCAAAGTTGATGGCGGTTTGGGCTTGAGGGTCCAGGACACTGGGATAGGGTACGGCAAACTCCTGTTTGAACGCCCGCGCCGCGTCCGCCCGGTCCTGAAAGACCACACCTATCCCCCGGACGTTCCGGGCCTGCTGGGCAAATTCCCGGAGCAGCGGGGCTTCCTCCCGACAGGGGACGCACCACGACGCCCAGAAATTGATCACGGTGGGCTTGCCTGCCTGCCCGCCCAGGCTGAGGGACTGACCGCTGAGGGTCACCAGCGTAAACGCCGGCACCGGCTGTCCAATCAGGGGAGAACCTGGCCCAGCGTTGGGCTTAAAACCTGTACCGCAGGAGGCATTTGAGGCCTGGCTCGAGACCGGTCAGTTCACAGATATTCCGACGTTGGCCCGCCGCGCGCTCAAGCTTTACCCGGCCAGCAAGGAACTCCTGCGCTTCCAGGCCCAGGTCAGCCAGCAGGTGGGCCAGTGACGCTGGACGGCGGCAGGGGCTTGACACGGCGGCCCCGTGCGAGTGTGCTGCCCCTGACTTTACCCGCTGCTCTGCTGCTTTCGGGGGCGATGGCGGCCCCCTACACGCAGCAGACCAGTTACGGCGTCCCGTCTCCCCTCGTCCGGGTTGCGCAACTCAACGCCAGCGTGCCATCCACCTGGCAGGCGTTGCCGCAGATAACGGGCGGACGCCTTCAGGGGGGGGAGGTCCGCGTCGCGCCGTTCAACGAGTTGATTCCCAGTTGGAACGTCACCGGAACGCCCACCAGCGCGGCAGAGGTGGAAGTGCGGGTGCGGCGTCCTGATGGCAGTTGGACGCCCTATTTCGGCTTCGGTACCTGGAGTGCGTCCGGTGTTCGGTCCAGTGACCGCGCGGTCCGAACGCCGGACGGTGAGGTCAGGACCGACACGCTGGCGCTCCCGTTTCTCAGCGTCGCTTTTCAATTCCGCGCGGCGCTGGGGCCGGGGCTGGTCCCCCGCCTGATGTCGTTCAATACCTCGGACACTGCCCTACGCTTCCAGGACCAGGGCCGGGCGGGGCAGCCCACAGCCTGGAACAGGAGCCTGACGGTGCCAGGGCGCTCGCAGATGATCTACCCGAACGGGGGAGAGGTGTGGTGCAGCCCGACGAGCGTCAGCATGATCCTCGGCTTCTGGAAGCGCCCCGTTCGTGTGCCGGACGCCGCCCGCGCCACCTTTGATCCGGCGTATGACGGGTTTGGCAACTGGCCGTTCAACACCGCTTACGCCGCCACGCAGGGCCTCCAGGGTCTGGTGACCCGGATGGGCAGTTTGCGTGACGCTGAAGCGTATCTGGTTCGGGGCCTTCCGCTCGCCGTGAGCCTGCGCCTCAAAGCAGGGGAATTGCCCGGCGCACCCCTGTCCTGGTCCAATGGGCATCTGCTGGTCCTGCGGGGGTTTGATGCCGGGGGCAATCCAATGGTCAATGATTCGGCGGCCCGCAGCGACGACACGGTCAGCCGCGTTTATCCCCGGGCGGTGTTTGAGCGGCTGTGGCTTGGCCATGCGGGCGGCATGGCTTACGTGATGGCCCCGCAACCCTGAAAACAGTGAACTCAGAAAGTGGTCTGGTGCTGGAGCCACATGACCCTATTGCCGTGAATTCCAGGCGTTCCTCTGCTGTTATCCAGCGCTACGACTGCACGTTTCCCAGTCCATTCACCTTGAAGGATACTTAACGCAAGCCTGCGCTTTACACGAACTTAACAGGAAGCGACTTAGATCAGTGGTGCATCAGAAATTGTTCACCCGTCGGCCCGAACCCTGGCGGCCTCTCCCGACGATGATCTGATGCTCCCGGACCGCTCCGCCATTTCTTCCCATCCCATTCCTGGAGGTTTTGCCATGACCCAGAACGCCGGTTCCACCATCACCCGTATGCTGCAGATGCACCCGCAGATTGACAAGTCGCCTTTCGATCTGGGTGCGCTGACCGAGTGCATCGACGCCTGTTTCGAGTGCGCGCAGATCTGCACCTCCTGCGCCGACGCTTGCCTGGGCGAGACCGAACACGCCGGACACCTGATGCACTGCATCCGTCTCAACTCGGATTGCGCCGACATCTGCATCACCACCGGGCGCGTGCTGGTGCGCCAGACGCAGCCAGAACTGGCCGTGATCCGCGCGCAACTTCAGAGCTGCCTAGCCGCCTGCAAAGCGTGTGGTGACGAATGCCAGCAGCACGCCGAGAAGATGAGCATGAAGCACTGCGAGGTGTGCATGGAGTCTTGCCGCCGTTGCGAGCAGGCCTGCCAGGCACTGCTGGCGACCCTGAACTGAACGCCTGAAGTTCACGACGCTCGCTGCCTGCCAGGGACATCAAGCTGGCAGGCGGTTTTTTCCGCGCCCAGATGTGCGGCCCAGGAGAAATCCATGAACGAATCCATGCATCGTACGCCGGGCCACGGCGACGACAACGCCATGCCCGATCATTCCAAGAAAAAGTCGATGGGCGGCAGTTACGGACGTTTTGCCGCCATGATTGCCACCTCCACCGTGATCATGTACGGTCTGATGTACCTGAATACCTATCAGTGGGATCATATTTACTTCAGCCAGACGCGGATGTGGATGGCGCTGTACATGGGCGCGGTGATGGCCCTGATCATGCTGGGGTACATGCTGAACATGTACAAAAACAGCCGGACCAACATGGGCATCCTGATCGGCAGCGTGGCGGTCTTTGCTGGCGCGTTGTACCTGGTGCGGTCCCAGGTTACCGTGGGTGACGTGGCGTGGATGAAAGCCATGATCCCGCACCACTCCATTGCCATCCTGACCAGCGAGCGGGCGCAGATCAAAGATCCGCGCGTGCGCGAACTGGCCGACGGCATCATCAAAGCCCAGGTCCGCGAAATTGCTGAGATGAAAGTGCTGATCGCCGATCTGGAGAGCAAGAAATAATCTGGACCGGGGAGCCTCTATGCTGCTCAACCTTTACTCCGCTGTTGCGCTGGCCGCTCTGCTGGTCTTCGGGCTGGCGCTGCTGGCCGCCGCCCTCTGGCGTCCCCAGGTCCGGCACCTCACACTGCCCGACGCCTGGAAGCAGTACCGCTTCGGCTTCCCCACCTACGCCCTGATCTTTCTGGCTTTCGACATGGAAATGATCTTCATGTACCCGTGGGCCGTCGTGTTCCGGGGCATTGGGCTGGAGGCTTTTCTGGACATGCTGGTCTTTATCGCCATTCTGCTGACTGGTCTGACCTATGCCTGGAAAATGGGCGGGCTGGAATGGGAGTAGCTGGAATAGGTATAGTCGGCGGCGCTTTCCTGACCCTGCTGGCGCTGTGTGTCGGCGCGGCACTGACTTTCTGGCTGGAACGGGCGCTGACGCCCGCAGTTGGGGCCGCGCAGCCGCTCACTCTAGATCAAGACGTGCAACTGGGCCATGCGGACCGCTGGATGTATCCTGCTGGCCCCATTTCGGCGCTGTTCGGCGTGACGGCGGCGGCAGCAGTCCTGCCGTTTGGACCGGGGCTGATCGGAGCAGACCTGGGCATCGGGGCTTTTTACTTCATCGTGGTGGTGGATTTTGTGGTGCTGGGCGTGGCGCTGGGCGGCTGGGGCGCGGGAAGCCGCAACGCGGTGGAAAGTTTTTACCGCATTACTGCGCAGCTCGTGTCGTACGTGGTGCCACTGGGACTGGCCTACGTCGGCGCGCTGATGATGGCCGCCTCGCTGTCCACCACCCGCATCGTGGAGGCGCAGAGTGACGTCTGGTTCATCGTGTTGCAACCGCTGGGCTTCATCCTGTACCTGATCACCGGGCTGATGCAGGCGTACCGCGCGCCGTTTTACGAGCCGCTGTCCGAACACATTGGCGGCGGCGTGTTGAGCGCGGTAGGCGGCTGGAAAGCGCTGCTGTGGCGCGTATCGCTGGCCGGGCTGCTGTTCGTGGTCGCGGCGATGGGCGCGCTGCTCTATCTGGGCGGCTGGCTGGGACCGTGGCTGCCCGGCCCGGTGTGGATGCTGCTCAAGACCTTCGCGCTGATGGCGTTGATGCTGTGGCTGGGCCGACGCTTCAAGCCGCTCAGCACCGCGCAGATGCTGTCTCTGTCATGGCGCATCCTGATTCCCGCTGGACTTCTCAACGTGCTGATCGTCGGCGGGCTGATTCTGGCGGGGGGGGGGCCACAGTGATCCTGAGCGTAGCGATGCAGTGGCTGGCCTTCGGCCTGTTTGCCCTTCTGGCAGTGCTTGGCGCGCTGGGTATGACCACCACCATGAGTATGTTCCGCAGCGGCATCTTTTTAATGGCCTCGTTCATCGGCGTGGCGGGGCTGTTTATCCTGCTGTCCGCTGACCTGATCGGGCTGCTGCAAATCATGATGTACATCGGCGGGATGTTGGTGATGATCCTGTTCATGCTGCTGTTCTCGATGGACCCCGGCGGCGCGATGATGGCCGGGATGCAGATGTCGCCGGTGGAGCGTCTGTTCAGCCGGGGCCTGAAGCCGCAGGGCGAGAACGACGGGAACGGGCATCAGGGCCACGATATGGCCGGGATGGGCCACGGCGATGCTTCCTCCAGCGCAGATGACGGACACGGTCAGGCCGACGCACCCAGCGACGGTATGGCGGGCATGGATCACGGCAGTATGAAGATGGACATGGGCGACGGGAACCGGGCGCACCCCGCCCACCACCACGCCGCCATGAATCACGCTGGAGCGGATGAGGCGCAGATGACGCATGGGGACTCTGGCCCTGAGCAATCAACATGGGGTGCTGATCATTCCAGGATGACCCACGGTGAAATGGATGCAGGCCAGACCCAGGCCCACCACGCCATGCCGCACGGTGAAGAGCCGGGGCCGGTGTCACCGGAAAGCGGCAGCGGGCAGGCACAGATGGACCACTCCAGCATGGATCACGGGAAGATGGATATGGGTGGTATGTCCGGCATGGATCACGGCGACATGCAGATGGACGGTGACATGGGCGGTATGAACGGCGATATGGATATGGGCGGTATGGACATGAGCATGGTCACGCCCGCCCGCCCCTGGGCCGCGTGGCTGGGTCTCGCCGTGACCGCCGTGCTGGTGGGCCTGCTGCTGTGGCGTCCGGCGTGGCCCATCAGCAACGTCGCCTTCAGCACCGATTCGCCGCAGCAGATCGGCATGCTGCTGATGGGCAAATACATGATCGCCTTTGAGGGCGCGGGCCTGCTGATCCTGCTCGGCATCTTCGGCGCGGTGTTCCTGCAACGTCCCGGCTCCCATCCCTCCGATCCGGGGCGGGAGGCTTATGTGACTGCCGACAAGAATCCTGTCCCCATCTCAAAGGACGAACCGTGACCCTGCCCCTGAGCGCTTACCTGATCGTGGCGGCCCTGCTGTTCGGCATCGGCATTTACACGGTGGTGGCGCAGCGCTCCGCCGTGATGGTCCTGATGGGCGTGGAACTGCTGCTCAACGCCATTGGCCTCAACCTGATCGCCTTCTGGCGTTACGTGCGGCCTGACGACTACTCCGGCCAGATCTTTACCATCCTGATCGTGACCGTGGGGGCCATAGAAATGGCGGTGGGCCTCGCCATCATGATGCTGCTGTACCGCAACCGCCAGACGCAGCAGGTAGACGACTATCAGGAGCTGAAAGGGTGACGGCGTTGCTGCTGCTGGTGCCGCTCGCGCCGCTGACCGCCTCCCTGCTGATCGCTGTGTGGGGCAGATACGCAGGCTGGCTCAACGTCCTCGGCGTCAGCGTATCGGTGCTGGCGCTGCTGCTGATTGGCAGGGCAAGTCCGGCACTGTCGGGACCGTGGTTTGAGTCAGGATCATTTCAACTGACGGTGGGCCTGTCACTGGACGGCCTTTCCAGACTGCTGAGTTTCCTGGTTGCAGGTGTGGGCCTGCTGGTCAGCGTCTATGCGGTGGGCTACATGCGCGGCGAGACCCGGCAGCCGCGCTTCTTCGCCACCCTGTCCTTCTTCCTCGGCGCAATGCTGACGCTGGTGCTGGCCGACTCCTTCGCACTGCTGTTTGCCGCGTGGGAGGGCGTGGGACTGGCCTCTCACCTGCTGATCGGCTTCCACTTCACCCAAGTAGAGGCCCGTAAAGCTGCCCTGAGGGCGTTTCTGATGACGCGCGTGGGGGATGTGGGGCTGCTGCTCGGCTGGCTGCTAGCATTGAATTTGACGGGCACCAGCGATATTGGCGCGCTACTAGGACAGGTGGTGAATCTGCCTGCTGGAACGGTGGAACTACTGGCCCTGCTCTTTTTAATCGGGGCCATCGGCAAGAGCGCCCAACTGCCGCTGACCGCCTGGCTGCCGGACGCGATGGTGGGGCCGACGCCCGTTTCGGCGCTGCTGCACTCGGCCACGATGGTGGCGGCAGGGGTGTACCTGCTGTTGAGGCTGGAGCCACTGTTCGCCGCCGCGCCCGCCGTCTTGCTGGCGGTGGCGGTGATCGGCGGTCTGACGGCGCTATTTTCCGCCCTCGTCGCCACCGCCCAGACGGACCTCAAGCGGGTGCTGGCGTGGTCCACGGTGTCGCAGCTCGGCGAGATGTTCTTCGTCTACGGGCTGGGCGGCCCTTACGCGGCAGCCTTTCACCTGGGCGTCCATGCGCTGTTCAAGTCGGCACTGTTCCTGAGTGCTGGAGCAGTGCAGCACGCGGCAGGCACGCTGAACCTGGGCAAACTGGGCGGCCTGGGGCGGACCATGCCACTGACAGCCACGGCCTTCACCCTGGCGGGCCTGACGCTGGCGGGGGTGCCGCCCTTCGGCGCGTTCTGGAGCGAAGAAGCGATTTTAGGGACGGCGGTCCAAAGCGGCGCGTGGACCGGCCTGTTCATGCTGGGGCTGATCTTCCTGGCAGGCGTCTACATCGCGCGGGCGGGCGTGACGACATTCTGGCCGGGGGAGAGGAAGACAGAGGCGCGTGAGGTGGGCGCTTTGATGGTCTGGCCCGCGTTGATCCTGGCCGTTGCCGCGCTGTTTGGCGGTCTGCTGGGCGGGGCGCTGCGTGACCTGCTGCCGTTCCCCGAAGCCCCGGAAGTGGCGCTGGGCTGGCGAATTGCCGCTATTGCCGCCAGTGTGCTGGGCCTGGTCTGGGGCGGCGTGCGGGCGGCGCGGCTCAGCGACGCCCCCGCACTCGGAATGTGGCCGCGTGCGCTGGGTGCAGCGCTGGAAAGCCTGACTGTGGGTGTGGCGCACCTGACCTGGGCGCTGTCTCTCGCCCTGCAACGGGTGGAAGCTGGACTGGACGGCGCGGCGCGGGCGGTGGCCCATGCAGCCCTAGGCAGCAGCCGGGGCGTTCAGCATGCGGAATCCGGTCTGGACACCTCTGGGCGGGCCGTCGCCGATTTCGCCGTGTCGGGCGCGAACCTGACCGCACGCGCCGAGGAAGGCGGTTTCGCGCAGGGGGCCGATGGTCTGGCGCGGGGATTAGGCAGCCTGGGGACGTGGCTGCGTGGCCTGGAAAGCGGGAAGATCTACCTCTACACCTTGATTCTCTTCGGCTGGATGCTGGTTATGACGCTGGGGGCAGTGCTATGGCGCTGAAGGCCGCCGCTTCGGCAAAAAGTGTTTTGAATAACTCACAACAATGGATGGCCCAATCATGGTGAACCTCATCATCTTTCTGCCCCTGTTGACCGGCCTGCTGATTCTGGCGCTGCCCGCCTCGCGCCCCGCGTTGCTGCGCTGGACGGCGCTGGGCGGCTCGGGACTTACCCTGCTGGGCAGCCTGTGGCTGTGGCTAGGCTTTGACCGTTCAGGTCTCGGCGGCGCGGCGGGCGGCGTCCAATCGCGCACATTGCTGGACTGGATTCCTTCCATTGGCGCGAGTTACGACGTGGGCCTGAGCGGTCTGGGGCTTGCCATGATCGTCCTGACGGCGCTGCTGATGCTGCTGGTGATGGTCTACGTGTTGCCCCAGCGTGAGCGCGTCAAAGAACACGCCTTTCTCTTTTTACTGATGGGAACGGGCTTGCTGGGCCTCTTTGCAGCTCAGGATCTGCTGCTGTTCTATCTATTCTTTGAAGTGGCGCTGGTGCCGATGTATTTCATCGTGGGCATCTGGGGCGGCGAGGGACGACGCTACGCGGCCATGAAGTTCTTCCTGTACACGCGCGCGGGCAGCCTCGCCATGCTGCTCTCGTTTCTGGCGCTGTACCTCGGCACCCCTGGCACAAATGGCGCGGCCCATAGCTTTTCCATCACAGCCGTCGCGGCGGCGCAGCCCTACGCCGGAACGCCTGCCGCCTTCTGGGTCATGCTGGGGCTGCTGCTGGGTTTTGGGGTCAAACTGCCCACCTTCCCGCTGCACAACTGGCTGCCCGACGCGCATGTGGAAGCGCCCACTGAAGGCAGCGTGATGCTGGCCGGGGCGCAGCTCAAGATGGGCGCGTTCGGATTGCTGTACATCCTGCTGCCACTGATGCCGGACACGGTACGGCAGTATGGCTGGCTGCTGGCCGCACTGGGCGTGATCTCTATGGTCTACGGCGCACTGGCCGCTCTGGCCCAGCGCGATCTCAAGCGGCTAATCGCCTACACCTCCATTAACCACATGGGCTACGTGATGCTGGCTGCGGGCCTGTGGGGGCTGACGAACAGTCCGGCGGTGCGGGAACTGGTGTTAGGTGGCGCGGCCTTCCAGATGGTCAGCCACGGCCTGCTGACCGGGGGGATGTTCTTCCTGGTGGGCATCCTGGGCCACCGTGCCGGAACACGGAACATTGACGCTTTCGGCGGGCTGATGGCCCTGCCCCGCTTCGCCGGACTGCTGGCATTGCTGGCCTTCGGCTCGCTGGGGCTGCCGGCACTATCAGGCTTCGTGGCTGAGTTTCAGGTGATCGGCGGCGCAGTGGGCGTGAACGTCTGGTGGGCGGTACTGGCGGTCATCGGGTTGCTGGTTTCGACGGGTCTGTACCTGCGTGTGCTGGCGGGCGTGCTGATGGGCCAGAAACCCGACGGCCTGGACATTCAGGATTTGAACGGGCGTGAGTTGTGGGCCATTGTGCCGCTGGCGGCCCTCTCGCTGCTGCTGGGCATCTTTCCTTCCCTGCTGCTGGGTGTGGTGGCCGCGACTGACGCCGTGACCGGGGCAACGGGCCGGTGAAATGCCTGGAGCTGTGGGCCGTCGGACCGGAACTGGCGCTGGGGTTGATGTGCCTGCTGTTGGTCCCGCTGGCCGGATTCGTGCGCGGCAAATGGCGCAGTCTGCCGTCCATCGTCGCCGGATTCGGTTTAACCGCCGCCCTGATCCTGACCGCGCGGATGCTGCCCTGGTCGGGTCAGGAGGTGTTCTGCGGCACTTACGCGGTGGACGGCTTCGGCACTGTGTTCAAGGTGCTGATCATCGGCTCGGCGCTGCTGGCGCTGCTGCCCATCGCCGCTTATTTTCGCGGGCGCGACGCTGAACCGCACGCCCCGGTGGCGCTGACCTTTGCCACGTTGGGCGGCGTCGGGCTGGCTGGAAGCCTGGACCTGGGGTTGATCGTGCTGTTTCTTCAGATGCTCAGCACGGCGTCGTACCTGCTCGTGGGTATGACGCGCGGCGGCAAGCGGGCTAACGAGGCGACAATGAAGTATTTCATCTACGGCGCGGTGGCGCTGGCCGTGATGGCTTACGGATTGACCTTCCTGTACGGCCTGACCGGCAGCCTGTCGCTGACCGAGATCGGCATGGCCCTTTCCGGCGCTGACCCGGTGTGGGTGTGGGTGGCGCTGAGTTTGGTGCTGGTGGGCTACGCCTTTGAAATCACTGCCGTGCCGTTTCAGTTCTGGGCACCCGATGTCTACGCCGGGGCGAGCGCGCCCGTCACGGGGTTCATCTCGGTGCTGCCCAAGATCGCAGGCTTCGCGGGCCTGCTGCGGCTGATGCTGGTTGCCTTCCCGGATGGGCTGGCGGGCTGGCCCACGCTGATCGCGGTGCTGGCTGCCGTCACGATGGCGCTGGGCAATCTCGCCGCCCTGCGCCAGACCCATCTCAAGCGGCTGCTGGCGTACTCCAGCATCGCGCAGGCGGGCTACATCCTGATCGCGGTGGCCGTCTCAGGCACGGTGGACGGGGCGCTTCCAGCGACGGGATATTACCTTGCCGCCTACACCTTCATGAATCTGGCGGCCTTCACGGTGGTGGCGCAGTTGGAACGCGTTAGCGGGCAGGACGCCCTGACGGGGCTGCGCGGCCTGTCTAAAACTGCGCCCGGTACGGCGGCGCTGCTCACGCTGGCCCTGCTGTCGCTGGCGGGCATTCCGCCGCTGGCCGGGTTTCTGGGCAAGGTGCTGCTTCTTCAGGTGGCACTGTCGGGCGGCCTGACCTGGCTGGCGGTGTTCGCGGCGCTGAATATGGTCATCGGGCTGTACTACTACCTGCGGCCCGTGGTGGAGATGTACCTGCGTGCGCCGGAGGGGGAAATCCGGCTGCACGTTCAGCCCGGCTACCCGTGGGCGCTGGGCCTGACCACGCTGGGAACGCTGCTGCTGGGGCTGTGGCCCGCCCCGGTGCTGGCCCTGCTGGCGAACCTGACCCGGCTGCTGCGGTAACGGGACAACTCAGATCATCTGGTGATAGACGCGAGGGCCGCGTGGTGACCGTGCATGGATAGCATTGAAGGACAGGGTGTGGAGTAGGTTCACCAGCTCCACCCCCGATGTGGGACACGGCACTACACTTGATCTACAGGATCAACTTCAATCCATCCAGAATGTCCTGTTGCGCGAGAGCGCCGTGAACAGTTTTCATGACGTGGCCTGAGGGGTCAATGAACAGGATGGTTGGAACCGTGTGGACGCCGTAGGTGCGGACCAATTGCTGCCGGACATCAACGGTGCTAACCATGCCAAGGGCAAAGTCGCGTTCGTACCGATTCAGATTGGCGCGCGTGTCCTGTTCCAGCACCCCGACGACAAACAGCCCACGGTCAGCGTACTCAAAGCCCCAGCTGCGCAGCAGCCAGTCATTCGCCTGGCACACAGCGCAACGGGTGTTCCAGAACTGAAGAATTAGGGGGTGACCACGCAGCACGGCGCTGGAAAATGGCGTTCCTGTGGCTGAAACCAGCGGTGCAGCCAGAAGTGAAGCCATGCTGGGACTGGTCATGGTCAGGGGTGCTCCCCCGCGGCGGCAGGCGGATTGAAGGCTGCCAGAGTTAACACCACAGCCAGCGCGCGCACCAGTCCCTCTTTTCTATTCAACATGCTGAACCTCCCAGACGGCGACCAGTGGGGGTGTTCCTAAGCCTCTGATTCTGCCGCGCGTTAACCCGTTTCAAAGTGAATACCGTCATGTAAACAATACGGTGTCCTGCGCCGCTCACACCAGACAACTGGCGCTCATGTGGCAGGGTGGGCGACCAGCAGGGTGAAGGCGAACACGCTTCCGGCGCTGCTGGAGGTGGCAGTCAGGGTGCCGCCCATCCGTTCGGCCAGCCCCCTGGCAATGGTCAGGCCCACGCCGCTGCCTTCACCCTCACCGCGTGTTCGGGCCGCATTCGCCCGGTAAAAACGCTCGAAGACACAGCTCAGATGTTCCGGCGCGATCCCCGGACCCGTATCCCGCACCTCAAAGCGCACCGCCGCCCCCTGCTGCCTGGCGCTGAGTGTCACCTGACCGCCGCTGGGCGTATGCCGCAGGGCGTTGCTCAGCAGGTTGGCCAGAATCTGCGACGTGCGCTCGACATCCCCGGTGACAGGGGGCAGCGGAGAGGAGAGTTCAAGGGCCAGGCGCAGTCCGAATTCCTCGGCGGCACCCTCAAAGCGCGTCCTGGCGGTGAGCAGCACCTCTTTAGGCTCAAAGGTGCTGAGACGCAGTTCCACAGCTCCTGCCTCCACCTTTGACACCAGGCTCAGGTCCCGGGCCAGACGTTCCAGCGCCCGCATTTCGCGGAGAATGGCCTGCGAAGCGGTTGCCGGAGCCATCACCTGATCTTCGAGCGCCTCGGCATAGCCGCGCAGGGCACCCAGTGGCGTGCGCAGTTCGTGGGCGACATTGGTGATCAGGTCAACGCGTCCGCGCTCAACTTGCTCCAGTGCGCGGCCCATGCGGTTAAAATGCCGGGCCAGATCGGTCAGTTCATCCTGGCCTTCCTCGGGCAAGCGCAGGGTGTATTCGCCCGCCGCGATGGCGTGGCTGCCGTCACGCAGCAGCACCACACTCCGCATCACCTGACGGGCCGAGAACAGTGCGGTGAGGGCTGCGACCGTCAGTGACAGCGGGACCGAGGCAAGCAGCGCCGAGGTGAGGGTGTTGCGCATCCCGAGTTCCAGATCCGGGCGCAGTGACGCGCCGGTGGGTCCGATGAGCGCCGCCATCTGCTCGACATGGTGACGCACCAGTGCAGAGGCGAGCAATTCGGTCACGATCAGCAGCGCCCCCACGGCCACCATGATGACCAGCAGATGCGAAAGGAACAGCCGCGAAAAGAGTTTCACGGCTGGGTATCCCAGAGGTGCAGGTGATCAGTGGTCATGCTGGATCGTCCTTGAACCGGTAACCGACGCCGCGCACGGTTTCAATGTAGCGTGGACGTTCCGGGTCGTCGTACAGTTTCTTTCTGAGGCTGGTGATGTGGACGTCCACCACACGCGAGGAACCGGAGCGCGCGCTGTCCCAGAGACGCTCACGCAACCGCTCACGGCTCCAGACCAGACCGGGATGCTGCGCCAGGGTGAGTAGCAGATCGTATTCCAGCCGGGACAGCTCCAGCGCGGCCCCGTTCAGCGTGACCTGGTGGCTGCGGGCGTCGAGCAGCAGGTCACCGCTGCGCGCTTGATGGCGCACGCCCGCGCGGCGCGGCAGGACACGCACGCGGGCCATCACCTCACGCGGACTGAACGGCTTGACCACGTAATCGTCGATGCCGGTGTCCAGGCCACGCAACTTGTCCTCTTCCTCACTGCGAGCGCTCAGCATCAAGATGGGCAGCTCCAGGCCGCCTGACCGGGCCTGAGCGGCCACCTCCAGGCCACTGAGGCCCGGCAGCATCCAGTCGAGAATGACCAGATCGGCGCGGACCATCAGCGGCAGGGCAGCGTCGCCACTCACGGCTTTGATGACCGTATGGCCCTCGGTCAGCAGGTAAGCTGCCAGGATTTCCTGAATGGCCGGGTCATCGTCCACGATCAGGATCTGGGCCATGTGCCTCCCCCGGCCAGTGTTCTTACATGCCGCGTTTGATCAGCCACTGCCGGTACAGGTACATCTCGTCGGCCTGGTCACGGATGATCTCGCGGGCCAGTTTGGTGACGCGGGCGTCGCTGCTTTTCTGGAGGGCCAGGGCCGCCATCTCGATGGCGCTGGCATGATGGGGCAGCATGCCCAGGACAAATCCGGCGTCGGTGTCCTTGTTGGCCTTGAGGGCTTTGAGCATGCCGTCCATTTCTTTGGCCATGCCGGTCTGCCAGGTCTTGTCCACACCGCCGAGCGTCCCCAGCCAGGTGGTCATGTCGCTGATTTCTTTTTGCTGGGCGCTGATGACGTCTTTGGTCCAGGTCTTGACCTGCGTGTCCTTGACGTTGTTGACCACCGCCTTACTCATGTCAATGGCCCCCTGGTGGTGGGCGATCATCATGGACAGGAAAGCGCGGTCAAACGCCTTGCCACTGAGTTTGGCCAGGTCTTTGTTTTCCTGGGCGCTGTGGGTCATACCCGGCATGCTCATCCCGTCCATTTTCTGTGCGGGGGCCAGGCCCAGCAGGGTCAGGGAAAGGGCGGCGAAGAGCGAAGCAGTCTTGAGCGTATTTTTCATGGGGTAACCTCGCTCATCACGCTAAAGCAGGGCTGTTAAGTTCGCGTAAAGCGGGGCGTGAGGTGAGAAAAGCGAAGGTTGCAGCGCGCAGCAAGATCTTCCCGCCGCCAGATTGGCCCACGGGAAGACGCTGTGCTGACTCGGTTGTTCAGGTGTACTTGAGAGCTTCCATCAGTTCCTCGACGATCTCGATGCTGTCGCCGCGCTGATGGGCGGTGGCCACATGCGCTTCCAGGTGTCCGCGCAACACCACTTCGCCCGCACCAGATAGTGCGCCCTGTACCGCCTTGATCTGCCGCAGCACATCCACGCAGTAGGCGTCTGGATTATCCAGCATCCCCACGATGGCGTCGAGGTGGCCGCGCGCGATCTTCAGGCGGCGCGAAGCCCGTTTGCGGGCGTCTTCGGGCATACATAGCCGATCAGACACCCCGCAGGGGGGCGAGGCGGGCTGACTGACGGGGCCGCTCTGACTGGTGGAACTTCTTTTACCAGTCTTACTGGCGGAGCTGGGCACCGTAGCCCTCGTCCTTGACGGCGGCCAACAGGGCCTGGGGATCGGCCTGGCCCTGCACCTGAGCGGTGCCGCCTGCCAGGTCGACATTCACGTCCTGTACGCCGGACACCGATTTGAGGGCTTTGGTCACGGCACTCTGGCAGTGTCCGCAGGTCATGCCGCTGATGTTCAGTTCAGTAGTCATGCCCGAATGCTACACCCTCCCCGGGAGGGTGTCAAGAGTGCTGGAAGAAACTCCTGTTCTTTGGGATGTTTTAATGGTGGTGTCATCACCATTTTACTTGATTTTAAAGACTACCCGTCCTATATTATCTTATATCCCCCCAGGGGGGATCAAGGAGAATCATGACTGCAAGCGAGCTGACAACTCTAGAAATTGGTGTCCAGGGGATGACCTGCGCGAGTTGCGTGGGCCGGGTGGAACGTGGCCTGAAAAAAGTGGCGGGCGTTCAGGAGGCCAGTGTCAACCTCGCCACCGAGCAGGCCAGGGTGAGCTTTGATCCGGCCCAGACCGATGCCCGGACCCTGATCGCCACGGTGCGCGACGTGGGCTATGAACCCATCACCGCTGAGCTGGACCTGCCCATCACAGGCATGACCTGCGCGAGCTGTGTCGGAAGGGTCGAGCGTGCGCTGGGCAAGGCGGACGGCGTGCTCAGCGCCAGCGTCAACCTCGCCACCGAGCGCGCCCATGTCCAGTACCTCCCAGCCAGCACCACGCCCGGCCAGCTCCGGGCCGTTGTTCGTGACGCTGGATACGACGTGCCGGACACGGCACAGGGACCGTCCGGCGCGGATACCCAGCGGGCCGCCCGCGAGGCCGAGGTCCTGCATCTGCGCTCACAGGTGATTTTCAGCGCTGTGTTTGCCGTGCCGCTGCTCCTGATCGCCATGTTGCCGATGCTGTGGCCCGCTCTGGAACGCAGCCTGATGGCGTCTGTGGGCATGGGGGCGATGAACTGGGTGATGCTGGCGCTGGCCGTGCCGGTGCAGTTCGGCCCCGGACGGCGCTTCTACCGCCTGGGCTGGGCCAGCCTCAAGCACCGCAGCCCGGACATGAACGCCCTGGTGATGATCGGCACCTCCGCCGCCTTCTTTTACAGCCTGGTAGTCACGCTGGCCCCGCAGATCTTCCCGGTGGGGACGGCGCATGTCTACTACGAGGCGTCGGGCGTGGTCATCACGCTGATCCTGCTGGGCAAGTATTTCGAGGCGCTCGCCAAGGGGCGCAGCAGCGAGGCCATGAAATCGTTGCTCTCCTTGCAGCCCAAGGAGGCGCGGGTGTTGCGGGACGGTGAGGAACGGCTGCTGCCCGTGGATGACGTGCAGGTGGGAGACACGCTACGGGTGCTGCCCGGCGAGAGCATTCCACTGGACGGTGAGGTTCTGAGCGGTCAGAGCTACGTCAACGAGAGCATGATCACGGGTGAGAGCGTCCCCATTCAGAAAACTGGAGGCGCAGCCGTGATCGGCGGCACCCTGAACGGCAACGGCGCGCTGACGCTCAAGGCCACCCGCGTCGGCAACGACACCGCCCTGGCACAGATCATCAAGTTGGTAGAAACGGCCCAGGGCAGTAAGCCGCCGATTCAGGGTCTGGCCGACAAAGTGGTGGCCGTGTTCGTCCCCGTCGTGCTGGTGATCGCCGCCGTGACCTTCGCGGTGTGGTTGCTGCTGGGCGGCGAGGGCGCGCTCAGCCAGGCCCTGATCAACATGGTGGCGGTGCTGATCATCGCCTGCCCCTGTGCGATGGGCCTGGCCACTCCAGTCAGCGTGATGGTGGGAACCGGCAAGGCCGCCGAACTGGGCGTGCTGTTCAAGAGTGGCACGGCGCTGGAGGGTCTCCAGGCCACCCAGGTCATCGCCCTGGACAAGACCGGCACGCTGACGCGCGGCCAGCCGGAGTTGACGGACCTGACGCTGGTGTCGGGGTTTGAACGCGGTGAGGTGCTGCGTCTTGTCGCGAGCGCCGAGCAGGACAGCGAGCATCCGATTGCCCGCGCCATCGTGGACGCGGCCAAGCGGGAGGGCCTGAGCCTGAGTGCGCCGGAGTCGTCCCAGGCCGTGCCGGGGTTCGGCCTGGAGGCTGTGGTGGACGCCACGCGGGTACAAGTGGGCGCAGACCGCTACATGAGCAAGCTGGGCCTGGGGCTGGCCGACTTCGGGGCGCAGGCCGAGCAACTGGGCGATGAGGGCAAGAGTCCACTGTACGTGGCGCTGAACGGTCAACTCGCCGCCATTCTGGCGGTGGCCGATCCGATCAAGGACGGCAGTCGGGAGGCGGTGGCGGCGCTGCACCGCCAGGGCCTGAAGGTGGCGATGATCACGGGTGACAATGTCCGCACTGCACAGGCAATTGCCCGGCAACTGGGGATTGATCAGGTGCAGGCCGAGGTATTGCCCGGCGACAAGGCCAAGGCGGTCCGGGCCTTGCAGGAGGGCGGGCAGAAAGTGGCGTTCGTGGGTGACGGCATCAACGACGCGCCCGCACTGGCCCAGGCCGATGTGGGCCTGGCCATCGGCACTGGTACCGATGTGGCGGTCGAAACGGCGGACGTGGTCTTGATGTCGGGCGATTTGCGAGGCGTTCCCAACGCCCTGGCCCTGTCCCGCACCACGTTGCGCAACATCCGGCTCAATCTGTTCTGGGCCTTTGCCTACAACGCGCTGCTGATTCCGGTGGCGGCGGGCGTGTTGATTCCCGCCTTCGGCATTCGGCTGAGTCCGGTGCTGGCCGCCGCCGCGATGGGCTTTTCCAGCGTGTTCGTGCTGACCAACGCCCTGCGGCTGCGGGGATTCAAGCCGCCTCTGCCGCCCAGTGCACCCAAGCTCCAGCCCGGTGACCACGACGGGCAGCTCGTGACCACCTGAGCGCTGTCCGCGTTGCCCCCTGTTCTCCCGCCTTTCTCGCCATTACAGGAGTTCTGTCTCATGCCCAAACTCACCGTCGGTCCGTGGATCGCCACCCAGAAATTACCCAGCAAAGCGCTGGCCCGTGACCGCCAGGCTTTTCTTGAGCGGGCGCAGCACCGGCTGCAGGTTCACGAGGTGGCCGGACTGCCATTGATCGGTCTGGGCGGCAGTTGCGGGAAACCCTGCTTCGCCCTGCCGTACACGCTGAGCTGGAACGACACCAACACGCGTGAGCTGGAACAGATCGGCACGGAATTTGAGTGTTTCGTGGAGTACGGCGTCTACCCCCACTTAAAACTTCTCGACGGTGAACAGGAGGTGGCGGCGGTGCAGGATTGGACCACGTTTGCCACCGTGTACCTGCGCCCAGGATACGAGCGGGCCGAGGAACTGCTTATCACGTTGCGTGACCGACTCGCGCCGTAAGGTCAATCACAGCCTTGGCTGCAATAACAGAAAATCGAGAGGCGCACGTTGAGCTGCGCCTCTCGATTCTGACTGACGTTTTCAGTCTTTGACGCCACAATCACAGCCCCAGTTCAACCAGGTAAAGCGCGATAAAGCCCAGAAAAAAGGCGCTGGTGATCCACGGCGTTTCTTTGACCTCATGGGCCTCCACCAGCAGTTCCTCTGTCACCAGGAACAGCAGCGCCGCCGCGCCGAAGGACAGCACGATTTCCAGCGGGAGCCCCGAGAGGCCCTGAAGCAGTGTGCCGCCCAGCGTGGCCCCCACGATCACCAACAGGCTCAGGCCGCTCACGGTCAGAATGCTCCGGCCCCTGCTTGCTCCGCGTTGTCCCAGGCTGGCGGATACCGATAAGCCCAGGAACAGCAGTTCCAGCGTCAGCGCCACCACCAGCAAGGTTCCCACGCGCTCGCCTGCCGCGAAGCCCACACCGATCAGCAGGCCGTCAATCAACACGTCGATGCCCACCGCCGCCAGCAAGCCAGTGACGGCACGTGGGCTGTGCTCATCCGTATCTTCAGTTTCTGGTTCCAGCCGTCCCACCAGCGCCCGCACCGCCAGCATCACGGCCACGCCCAGCGCGAAGCCAATCACCACACCCAGCGGCTGATGGCCCGCCGTGATCTGGGGCAGCAGTTCCCCAGCCACGGCAGCGAAAACCACGCCCGCCGCGAAGTGCTGCACGAAGCTGCGGACATGCGGACTGGGGGGACGGAAGCTGGCAATCACGCCGCCCAGGATGGTGGCAGCCACCGGAATCAGCGTCAACAGCAGAATCTGGGCCAACGTTGTGGTCATGGACGCCGGGCGAGCGCCTCCAGGATGCCGGGCCGCTGGTCATCAAAAAAGCCGTAAAAGACCTGATTGTCAATCACGGTCACGGGCGCGATCCGCACGTTGGCCTTGGCCTGCATCTCGGCCAGTGCCGCCGGGTCCTCGCGCACGTTCTTCTCGGTGAAGGTAGCCCCCTGGCTGGTCAGCAGCCGCTTGACCGCCTCGCAATCGGCGCAGTTCGGAACAGTGTAAACGGTGATCTGGGCCATAAGCCTCCTTTGAACTTCAAGATTACGGCTTCACTGTGAACTGCCGGGTGACTGTTCTGACGGTTTCGAGTGCCTGAACCACCACGGCCTGGGGCTGCTGAGTCTGGATGGCCCGTGCCGCCGCGTCCAGGGCGCGGTCAGCCTGCGTGAAAGACTGAGGATACAACTGCTCGAGCGCCGTCGCCTGGGCAAGCTCCGAACGGGCCTGTGCCAATGCCTGCACGCTGGCCTGCTGGCTGGCGCGGTTGCCCTTCAGGGCGCGGGCGTACTCCAGTTCCACAATATCGAGTGCGCCCACCGCCTGCCTCACATGCTGAGCTGCCGGTTGAAGCAGGCTCTGGATGGTCGGCTGGGGGGCGCTGCCGCGGCCTCCCAGAAAACCAAGCAAAAGGCCAAGAATGCCCGCCCCGAGGATCACTCCCCAGGAGGCCGGGCCGCGTTGTTTGCGGTACAGCATCAAGTCTCCTGACGTACGATCAGCGCCACATGGCCTTCGAGCCGCAGGCGGTCATGCAAGTGTTGCCGGAGGAGGACCGGGTCATGCAGATGAGCGAAATCACTCAGGCGGGCGGGCGTCAGGGCCGCCACCTGCGGCGCAACCGGGGAGACGAGCAGGCGCTCGAGATCAGACAACACCTGCGCTGGAGTTCCACTCAACACCTCGGCATCATCAAAGCGCAGCAGGCGTACGCCGCATTGATCAAGCACCAGCGCCGGGTGCCTGACGTGCCGCCCGAACAAGCCCCGGCGCTCAATGCTCGCCGTGAACAGGCTGTGATACCGTCCGCCGAAAACCAGATGGGCGCTGTCACCCAGCACCAGCCGTGCCTGGGCATGCAGATCGTCCTCGCCCAGCACGCGGGTCTGTGCGCTCAGGGGATGTGCGCCCACAGCGACGGCCCGCAGTCGCCCCTCTGCGGCCAGGTACTCGGTCTCGATCCGCAGACTCGCCGGGTCAGCCCCCAGCCGCACCGCCTCGTCCCCGACTTCGCGCTCAAGCAGGTCGGCCACCGTTGGGTCCTGGCGGGTCACGCTGCGTTCCCGCTCCACCCGGATGACCGCCAGCGCCGCCCCGATGGACGAGATCACGTCGGCATTGGGCAGGGTTTGAAACGGCACGCCGAGCCGCCGGGCCATCACCGGGCCAAGTACGCTCGCCGCCCCACCCCCGCCGTATAGCGGGAGTCCCTGGAGGCCGTGTTCCTTGATCAGTTCACGGATAGGCGTGACCAGCTTCTCCGCACTTGCTTCCAGAACGGCAGTGGCTGCCGCTTCCACGCTGGCCCCCAGCCGCCCTGCGAGCAGCGCCAGCGCCATACGGGCACTGACCTCATTGCCGTAAGCCCGTCCAGTCTCGCCGATGGCGCCCAGGGCGTTCGCCGCACAGGTAGGTGTGATGGCGAATCTCTCTCCCGAAGGCGTTTCCAGCAGAGCGTAATGCCCGGTGTCCTGACCCGGCAGCGTGACTTCAATCAGCCGCGCGTCTCTGAGCTGCTCAGGGCGCGCAAAGCTGGCATAGGGCAGTCCCGCGATGTGGGCGCTGCGCGGGCCGACTTCTTCGATCTGCCGCTTGCCCAGGCGCACCAGACTGCCTCCAGCCACCCCAGCGATGCGGATATCGACGGCACGCAGTCCGGTAGGGACACCCAGCACGGTCATGTAACTCAGCACCGGGCGACCGTCCTTGATGGCCCCGATATTAGTGCTGGTCCCACCCACCTCGAAGAACACCCCGTCCATCAGCCCTTCTTGCAAAATGGCCCCGCCCAGTGAGGCCGCCGGGCCACTCACCACGGTATGCAGCGGCGTTTCCTCAAAGGCGCGCAGACTGGCGGCCCCACCATCGCCGCGGATGATCAGCAGCGGCACGCCTGGCAGCCGGGTGCTGACCACCTGCCGGACGTGCTGGGCGGTGCGCAGCATGGTGGGCAAAATGCTGGCGTTGATGGCCGCGCCCAGGGTACGCATCTCCAGGCCATAACTGCCACTCAGGTCACTGCCCAGCGTGACCGGCAGGCCGAGGCCACGGGCAATCTCACCTGCACGCTGCTCCAGCGAGCGGTCGTCCACCCCGAACGCCTCGCTGATAGCGACGGCCTGGATGCCTGCTCCGCGCCACTGTTCAAGCTGGGATCGCAGACGGGTTTCAACGTCTGGTCCGTCACTGCTGACAAAAGCCCACTCGGCCTTCAGGCCCGCCGGGGGCTGGGTGACCCGCCGCACGCGCCGCTCGTCGCGGGCCGGGCCGAGGGCCAGCACCCCGATCCAGGCGGTGTCACCTTCCAGCAGGGCGTTGGTGGCCTGGGTGGTCGAATGCGCTACCAACAGCACGGGCGTGTCTTCCGGCAGAGCGGTGAGCAGACGGTCAAGCGCCGAGAGCACGCCCGCCGCCACGCCATGCTCTGCGCTGTGGGTGGTGGGAACGTGCGAGACCGCCCGAAGCGTGCCATCCTCCCCGAGGGCCACCCCTTTGGTAAAAGTCCCCCCCACGTCAATGCCGATCCGCATACCTGGAGGAGCTGACGTCGGCGGCACTTCAGCGGCGTTCAAGTTGGCCCGCCACTGGCCCGTGTGCAGCGCGTTGTGAATGCCGGAACCACAAAATGCCGATGACATAGACCAGGACCATCACGCCCTGGGCGGCCAGCGTTTCCGCCGTGGGATGCAGGCCAGTCAGGGCCGAGACGTTCGGATCGAGCGTGGGGAGGCGACCATACAGATTGGTGACCCCGATCCAGCCTGCCTCCTGAAAGGCCCGGACCCCGTTGCCCACGAACGCTACTGCGAAGAGTGCGGTCACCGTGACCAGGACGGGAAAGAGTCTGGCGGTGGGCAGGCGGCGGCCAAAGCGGAACAGCAGCACGAAGGTGACCACTAGGGCCAGCGTGGCCAGGGCCGCCCCCAGATACATGTACGGCAACACCGGACCGCTCGCCACAGCCAGCGCCTGATAGAACAGCACCGTCTCGAAGCCCTCGCGGTAAATGGTGGTAAACGTGATGGTTCCCAGTGCCAGCAGGCTGCCGCCCTGCACCGCCTGACTGACCCGCGCCCGCATGAATTCCACGCTGCGCTTGCGGTCACTCTGCTGCATCAGCCAGAACGACAGCGAGAAGAGAATCACGACAGCGATGACGCTGGTGACGGCACTGATCAGTTCGCGCGACACCGGGGCGATGGACAGCACATAGGTGGCCAGGCCCCAGGTCAGCGCGGTGGCGAGCAGCGCGGCCCCGCCGCCCCACCAGACGGCGCGGCGCAGCCGGGTGTTGCGGCTGGTGTCCAGGTACGCGAAGATCGCAGCCATCAGGAGCGCGGCCTCCAGCCCTTCGCGGAAGAGGATGGTAAAGCCCCCGGTGGCGGCCAGCGTCGGCCCGAGAACGCCGGTCCCGCTGACAATGCTCTCGGCTTTGCGCAGACTGCCGTTGATCTCACCGGCTATCTTTTGCAGTTCCCCCAGCGGTTGTCCGGCCTGCATGCCATTTCTCAGATCAGAGAAGCGGTACTCCATCTCCAGAATCAGATCGGGATTCAGGACCCGCAGCGGCGGCTCGGCGTACTCGAAGTGATCAAGGTAAGCGCTGCGGGCCGTTCTGAACGCCTGCTCCCGGTTGCCCTGGGCGTACTCGCGTAGCGACTGGGTAATGAGTTCGTGGGCGGTGCGGAGTTCATTGGGCACGCTGATCGTCGGAGCGGCCAGCGCGACGCTCAGCCCCAGCAGCATGAGCAGCGCCAGGACGACTCGCCGCAGGGTCACTGGAGCAGGCCTCTGGCGGTCTTCAACTCTTTGAGCGTGGCGTCGATGGCGGCACTGAACCTGGCGGGCGTGACACGCTGCCTGATCAGCTCACGCAGCCCGTTCTTGAGCGTTTCTTCGAGCTTAAGTTCCAGCGTCTTATTCTTGACGGCCAGCGGGGCTTCAAGCTGCTCGTAATGGTCAAGGTAAGCGCTGATGACGGCTTCATTGGCCGCATCGGTCATGCCGCCAGTGTAGTGCTGCCTGGCCGTCGTCAGCAAAGTTTCAATGCTGGCAAAGTCGGCCATCGGTCCACGGCTCGGAGCCAGCGGGTCACCGCTGATTTCGGAGAGTTCCGTTCTTGCCCGGTCAAGCTGGGCATTAAACAGCCTGGCATCGGCTTGGGCGGCCAGCAACGCCTTGGCCTGACGCAGGGCAGCGGCGGTCTGTCCGCCCTGATCCGCCGGGAACTTCGTCTGGTAACGGGTCAGCCAGCCCGTCGCCCGCGCCAGGTAAAAGCGGGCGTCCTGGTATTCGGTGAGATTGCTCACCTTGCCCCCGCTGACCCCGCCGCTGTACTCGGTCTTGGTGTTGCCTAGAATGGTGGAGATCACCCGAGCGCCATATTTTGGATCGTTGCGGGTAACGGCTGGAATTGTGGCAATGGCCTGGTCCACGTTCGCCGAGAACCCTGTTAGTGCGGCCTGAACGGCCTGGGGCTTGTTCGCCTTGAGCGCGGCATTGATACCTTGAAAATCCTTAAGAAAGCGGGCGCGCAAATCGGGCGTCAGATCGGCTTTCACAGCGTCATACAGCTCGTTGGCTGGGTGGCTGGCGTGCTTGAGGGCCAGCTCTTGATTTCCCGTTTGAACATTGAGCAGCATGGCATCGTAGTGACCGCGCATCTGTTCCAGTACCCCCACGAAGGTGACGGCGTCCCTCGGCGCAGCGAGGGCGCTGGCCGACAGCGCGAAGGTGAGCAGTAAAAAGCCCGAGCGAATGGTCATGAATGGATCATAGGCAGGCAATTCTATAAAGTCAATCGGATTAGTCGGGTATGAGACAGGGAGTGATCTGCAAGTTGTTACGCCAGGTGGCACAATCCGAATTCTCACCAGTGTTCAGGAGTTGCACCTGCATAACTGGCTGCAAAGGGCTCTCAGCCGGGAGAATCTAGGAATGTCAAAATCACAGATTCTGGGGGAGCGCGTCCACATTCTGGCAGACGAGGTTCTGGCCGTGCCCAACACGTCATGACAGCAGCGCAGCCTGGGGGCTGCGCTGTTCATGTTCCTAGACAACGCGTCCAGAACGGCGCTCCACCGCGCTGAGCTGGTCAGCAAGAGTGTGCTCAGCCGCCTCCTGAACGAATATGACTGGGATACCTCGGCGTGCTAGACGTTGTCGGAACACGCCCAGTGGGACCTTCTGCGTCTGGCGGCCAAAGGCAAACATCGCCCCATCCTGCGGCTCATTGTCGATCTGACTAGCGCGCTGCCTTTCGTGCGCGTTCATAACGACGTCCACGGCATTCATCTGGTGGTTTTCTTCGCTTAGTACTGGGACGTGAAGTTCCCGATAACGTACCGAGTGTATGAGGGGAAGAGTACGCTCACACCGACGATATTGGCGCGCGAGATGCTCCGCACCATTCCCGCTTTCATCCGCTCGCGGTTTCGCATCCAGGTCCTGGCCGACAATAGTTTTGGGCTCTTCCTGGATTCCAGGGAGCTGAGAACGCTCTGGTAAACTGCCGGCATGCTGAGTTTGATTCAGCTCTTGGACGATGAATAATGCTTCAAAGTCGTGCGGGAACTCCGTTGGCCCGGTGGCGTGACATGCCCGCACTGCCACGCACCGCATATCGTCAAACAAGGCCGGGAGACACCCAGCGGTTCAGACAGCGATATCGCTGTCTGAATTGCCAGCGGAAGTTCGATGACCTGACCGGCACGGTCTTTGCCGGCCACCACCAACCCCTCCGGCAGTGGGTGGCCTTCTTGGTCAGAGCAGCGCCGATGACGACGCTTGACCGCTGCCTCTATCTGATGGGCCTCAATCTGAGTCACCGTCAGATTGCGCATGAACTCGGCCTGAACGAAGATGATGCTCAGAACATGACCCGAAGTCTCCGGCAAGGCGTGGTGGAGGCGTCCATCACGCCTCCCCTCGCCGGTACGGTCGAGATCGACGAGGTGTATCTGGTGGCGGGGCACAAGGGGCAAAGCGATCTGGTGAAAAAAAATCTCGGCCTGGCCGCAGACGATGTTTGAAGGGCAAGCGAGGACGCGGCACTGCCGCGTCCGACGAGCCACCAGTCCTGGGCATGATTGAGCGAGGTGGGCAACTCGTTCTCCAGCTCTGCGCCAACGTTCAGCAGCACACCATTCGGCCCCACATCTTGACCGCCACTCAGCCAGGCAGCGTGGTCAATACTGATGAGTACGCGATCTATGCCCGGTTGCCGAGCTGGGGATTGATGCGTGTCACCGTGAACCACGGTCGCGGCGAGTTTGCGCGCGATGACGACGGTGTTGACGTGAACGAAGTTCACGTCAACACCAGAGAAGACGTGTGGAGCTTGCTCCGCTCATGGTTACGGCCCCATAGAGGGATTTCGCAGTGGTGGTTGCCACTCTATCTGGCCTTCTTTCAAGCGATGCACAACATCCGTTGTCGTGGGTTTTCGCTGTTGGAGCCGATGTTAACCCTGCTTCTGATCGCAGCTCCCCGGAACGCAGGATGAGCCTAGTTTTGAATCGCCGGCGTTTCTGGATAAGGAGACGAGGTGATCGCTGAGGGCAAGGTGTGGTGGAACGAGAAATCTTTTTTCAAGGAGGGGAATCATCAGTTCACAAAGCGAACTGCCGTGGGGTTGGACCGCTGGATTCTGTTGGTCTTCCTGGCTTGGACGTTGGCGATCCTGCATCGACATGATGGACTGACCCTGGAAGAGTGCGTATTCCTGGCGCTGGTCATGGTGCCGTCCTACATCATCTCCAATCCAGACAGTTGGGTGCAGTTCATGATGCACAACGAGTTGAGGCTCGAGGAGCCTGATCCCTGGCGGCCTGACAGATTTTATGAGAGTGAACCTCGGCAGCTGACAACTTCATTTTTTAGTCGTCCCAGACGGCGGGAAGGTCACCTTCCGGTCTGTCCCTCGACAGAAACGGAAAACGGCGGTGTTTTGAGGTGTGAAGCCACCAAACCCCGCCGCCTCACAGGCTACTGAACTCACCGCCCATTTCAAAGCCTGCGTCCCTTCGCTGCGCATCGACACGCATCAGCGTGCCGTTGACGTTGTTTTGGCGATGATCATGGCCCAGAGCGTCAACCACCTCGATCTGGCTCCTCATTTGCCCGGCACCAGTTCTCCTGAAGCCAAGAAGCGGCGCGTGGAACGCGCCGTCCACGATGAGCAGCTCACGGCTCAGGTCTTCCTGGCCCTGCTCTTGGTCCACCTTCCTCCGGGTAAGATCCTGATGAGCGTGGACCGCACGACCTGGGAACACGGGGATTCGCCGCTCAACCTGTTGGTTCTGGGTGCGGTGGTCCACGGCTTTACCATTCCGCTCGTGTGGGTGGCCCTGGATCACACAGGCAACAGCGACACCCGGGCACGCATGTGGCTGGTCTTACGACTGCTGGAGGCCCTTCCAGCGCGACGCTGGAAGGGCCTGGTGGCGGACCGGGAGTTCATCGGAGCTGAGTGGTTTCGTTTCCTGCGCCGAAAAAGGATTCGCCGGGCCATTCGGATTCGGAAGGACACGGTGCTGGACGAATTATCAGCGGACGAGTGGTTCCAGGATCTACAACCCGGTCAGTTCCGGATGATCGCGGAGCGGACTGAGGTCTTTGGGGAACCCATGCGGGTGGTGGCCACCAGGTCACCCACGGGTGACCTGGTGATCATCGCGACGGACTTTCACGTATGGGAAACGTGGCAACTGTACAAGCTTCGCTGGACCATCGAGTCCACTTTTGGCTTGCAAAAGTCGCGGGGCTTCGATTTGGAGCGGACCGGAGTCACGGACCCCACATGGTTGGAGCGACTGTTCGGTTTGGTGACCCTGGCCTGGTTGGCCTGCCTGCGGGTGGGGGTCTGGCGGCATGAGGCGAAACCGATCCGGGTGCTGGCCCATGGCCGGAAGGCCATGAGCCTCGTGCGCTACGGCTCGGAAGAACTACGCCACGTGCTGCGGTGGGTTCCCGAAAGAATCGGCGAGATTCTCCGCGTCTTGATACGCCCTTTTCCCGTACTGGGACAGCCGCAAACTGAAGTTGTCAGCTACTGAGCTGGACTTTGGCCATTGACAGGGGAGCAGCATGCTGCTCCCCTGTCAGACTTGAGCATGGCACTCCTTCCGAAGTGGTTCACTCGGATCTTGGACGAGTTCGCCCCGCTCTTTTCCACGCGGTCTGGCCGCAGGTTCAACGCTTGGTGATTGGGGCAATTTTGTCGCCTGGGAAGCGGACGGTGACCGCCGCTCTCCGGGTCCTCGGATTGGCAGACGATCCCAGGTTCGGTACGTTTCACCGCCTGTTGAGTCGGGCGCGCTGGTCCAGTCTTCAGGCCAGTCGGGTGCTGCTCAGCCTGCTCCTGGCCGCTTTCGTTCCCTCTGGGCCGCTGATCCTCGGCCTGGACGACACTATCGAACGACGAACCGGCAAAAAGATCAGCGCTCGAGGCATCTACCGCGACCCGGTGCGGTCCAGCCAGGGGCACTTCGTGAAAGCCGGCGGTCTCCGCTGGCTGAGCTTGATGCTGCTGACCCCCATTCCCTGGGCCAATCGTATCTGGGCGCTGCCGTTCCTGACGGCACTCGTGCCGTCACAGCGCTACCACGAAGAGCGCGGTCACCGGCATAAGACCCTGACCGACTGGGCCCGGCAGATGCTGCGTGTGGTGCAGCGTTGGTGTCCTGGACGGCAGTTGATCGTGGTAGCGGACAGCGCATACGCGGTCATCAGGTGGCTCGCCGACCTCCAGCAGGGCCGTCCGATCACCGTCATCACCAGACTCCGCCTGGATGCCGCTCTGTACGAGCCGGCCCCTGAACGACAGGCCGGCCAGAAGGGGCGGCCCAAAATGAAGGGCCAGCGCCTCCCGGCGCTGGCCGCTGTCGCGAACGCTGCAGACACGTGCTGGCAGCGTGTCCGGTTGACCCGTTGGTACGGTGAAACCCTGCGGGAGGTGGACCTCGTTTCTCAGACGGCAATCTGGTATCACCCTGGCAAACCGCCTCTTCCACTCCGGTGGGTCTTGATCCGCGACCCACAGGGCCAGTTCTCCACTCAGGCACTGCTCTGTACAGACCTTCTGCTGAGTCCAGTTCAGATCTTGGAGTCCTTCGTACAGCGCTGGCAACTCGAAGTCACCTTTGAAGAAGTTCGAGCTCACCTGGGTGTGGAAACACAACGGCAGTGGACCGACCTAGCCATTGCGAGAACAACCCCAGCGTTGCTGGGGCTGTTCTCGCTTGTGACTCTCATGGCTCACGAGCGCTGGCATGGCCATGATGTTTGGGTTCGTCGTGCCGCCTGGTATGACAAGACCTTGCCGACCTTTGTCGATGCGTTCGCCGAGGTTCGGCGAGCATGATGGAAGGTGCCGACTTTTCGCATGTCTGCGCCAGGACGCGAAATGATTAAAGTCCCACTGGAATTTATTGAGCGCCTTGCAGACGCACTCTGCTACGCCGCCTGACACGTCTCGATGGCCAAAGTCGAGCTGAGAGAGTGAACAGAAAACGAGCTGCCAGCCGACCTCCAGTGTGGTCTGAGGAGGGGCTTGAGGGCGCTTCCGTTGACTTGGGGGCTCAGGGTCTAGCCCACCCTGGAGTGTCAGTCGCGCGAACATCGCCTGACCACGACTCAGCGCGTGATGCACTGCCCGCAGACCGATTTTGAGGTCCCTCAGTGCGCGCCGCCAGTGGGGATCGACGACACGCCCGGTCCCCACGCTGCCCTACCTCGATGCCTTCAGAGACAAGCAGCAATGTCGCCACGGCCAGCACGGTCAGCAACCGTTCGAGACTGGGCGCATCTCGCACTTCGGAATCTTCCAACCCAAACAACCCACTTTTCTCGTCCAGGAAGCCTTCCTCAATCTGGAAGCGCTCGCCGTACTCAGCAAAGGTCTCCACGCTCGTCGGTTCGTCGCTGACCACCTGCCACTGCTCTGGGCCGTCCGACGGACGGCCCAGAGCGATATGAACAGGACCGAAATGCTTTTGGGTGAGGGTGATGTTGTGGAAGCAGCGCGTTTCTCTGGGCAAGAGCTGCACGTCACGCACCTTGCACAGCCGCTGGCCGTCGGGGGCCGCCAGAATCAGGCTTGACTTGATGCGGATGCGGGAGTGCCATCCGCAGAACTGAAGGCCTGCCCATCAGGTCTGTGTCGCAGAAGCCGCGGTCCGCCAGCAGGCGGACCTGATGGATGCCCACGAAATCCAGCAGCCCTTTGACCTCGGCCAAGATGGGCAGCAGGTGATCAGTGCTGACCTGCGCGCTGGAATGTTCGAGGACGCGTGAGACGAGCGGGACCGCTCGACCTCTGAAGAGGACCAAGACACGGATCAGGCAGAATTTCTCGAACAGGACGCTGGTGTCCAGCGCCAGGATCAGGGTCTGACCGCCCCAATCGCGCAGGGCACGGGTCATGAGTGGGCCGTAAATGCTGCCACAGTCGATGGCTGGATTCTCCAGCCACCGACGAACGCGGCGTTCGCTGCTTTGGGCGAACGTGGCACGGGAGTGGATGTGGGGGAGCCAAGCGGGGATGGAACTGCGCTGGGAAAGCAGAAAGCCCGTCACCATCCAGGCCAGTGGATGTGCGTTGCGGATGTCGTTCCACAACCCCTGCTGGATGTGGGCGAAAACGGCTTGATACAGTCGGGGCGCGTCCCCGGTAGCATTTTCGGTTGTCACAGACGGAAAGTGTCCCCTACCAGGGACGCTTTCTCATACTTTGTGTCAGGCCGTCAGGCCTGATCCCTCACGCGCCCCAAAAAGTGCCCTGACCATCGGCGGCTCGTACGTGGTGGGAGGGTTAATTCCGTTGATCCCTTACGCTTTCGGACTGCCTATCGGTGAGGCGTTAAGGATCTCGGTGATCGTCACCCTGCTGGCACTGGCCGTGTTCGGCGCGGTCAAAGCCCGCTTCACGGGGGTCAACGTGATGGGGAGCGCCCTGCAGACGACGCTGGTAGGTGGCCTGGCGGCTGGGGCTGCTTTCCTGATCGCGCGGGCCGTCGCCGATCTGGGCGTCGGCTAGACCCAGTCGTCTCGTATGCTCTGTGGGCTACCGGGAACTTAACCAGCGTGCCAGCCCAGCAACTGGGTCACGCGTTCTAGACTGTCCATTACAGGTCTAGTGGATCGGGTAATACGGATTGCGAAAAAATAACTAACAATTGGGTCACCAGTGGAAGTGGGTCAATCCACGAATCCGCATTTCCTGGGCCATCAGTCGAACGCACTGCGCGTCCACGACGCCCTGAAGCTCGTCCAGGTCTCCAAAGGTTCGGTTGGAGAGTGGGGCATCCACCCCATCCCACAACCGTTCTGCGGGCTGCAATTCTGGAGAATAGGGAGGCAGAAACAGCAGGGTGATGCCATCGGGCACTACCAACTCACGGCTGGTATGCCAGCCCGCGTTGTCCAGGACAAGCACCACATGCTTGTCCGGTTCTGCCCCAGTTGCCACTGCAAAGCTGTCCAGCACCGTCTGCATCGCGGGTGTGTTCACCGCAGGAAGCAGGTACCACATGGTTTTTCCGCTGTGGGGATGGACAAAGCCGTAGACATACAACCAGTCGAACCGATGGTTGACCCGTGCCACCTAGCGTTGGCCCTGTGGTGACCACACCCGCTTAATGATGGGCATGGCGACGTAGGCGACGGCCAGTGCGGTCAGGCCGAACCAGACGGCCAGGATCAGGTCAATATTTACCGCGCCCGTCACGGCCCTTTCCCAGAAAAGCTGATGGCCGGGAAGCCATCTGGCCGAACGAAGGACGCTTCCGGCAAGGACTTCAGCTCAAAGCCCGCCGCTGTCCAGGCATTCATGCCGCCGCGCAGCTCGCGAACATTGGTGTAGCCCCGGCGGACCAGGGCGCGCACGGCCAGCGCACTCATGCTGCCCGAGCGGCAGTACACCACGATTTCGGCGTTCTTCGCGCGTGGCAGGACCGGGGTGGCGTTCATCTGATCGAAGGGCAAGAAGAGATCAGTGTTCTGAAGCTCCCCCTCGTAGGGAATATGGACATTGATCAGGAGGAAGTCCTTGCTTTTCAACTGAGCGTTGAGTGTCTGGGGCGTCACCTGTGAGTAGGAGCCTCCGGGAACACGGATGGCTTGGCTGGCCGGATGGGCGAACGCACTGCCAGAGAGGGCCACCAGTATGAGAATCAGTCGTATACGGTTCATGTCGACCTCCTGGCCGCGAGCATAGGCTCCAAGTGTTCAGGAAGTGTTGCGGCCCATAGACTGCCCAGGTGGGCCGGGGGACAACACCCAGCAACCGTGTGTGGGTAAGTAATACCAGCGTCCCGAATAGGAGGTCACCAAATTCCAGGGGCTAAGCTGCTTTCCTGAAGGCCGGATACCACTGGCGGAACAGGTCTTCGAGTTCGTTGTTGAGGACCTGGGTCCTGATCTGAAGCAGCAGGTGGGCACCGCGCGGCGTCCAACCCATCGACTGCTTCTTGACGAACCGCTTGCTGATGACCTGATTGACCGCCGATTCGACAAAGCCTGTTGAAATACGCTCGCCCGCCCGGTACCACTCGCTATAGTTCACCATGTAGGCATGGTTGTTACCGATGTAGCCCATCGTCTCCACCACGTACTTTTTCATCTTCCGAAGGCAGGCGGGATCCACCTGTGGGCTGTCCAGCGCGCTGGACAGCTCCATTTCCAGGTCACTGAGTTCCTCGAAGCCCTGACCCACATGACCGTGCCAGAGATGGTACTTAGCTCGCTCCAATCGTTCAGGAACGTAGTTCAATGCCTCAATATCTCTGGGGAGGCCCCTGGCCATCTGGCCGAGTACGGTCAAGCGCATGGTCACGTGAAACCAGTCCAGCACGTGTTGGACGCCATCGACGTTCAGGGCTCTGTGTTACTGCTGAGCAGCGATGGTGGGCGTGAAACCTGGGGCAGTCCGACGGCACTCAACACCCTTCGGCGGGCCTACCGCGCGGCCCTCCCCCACTTCCGGCATGATGGACGGGTCTACACCCTGGGCATCTCGATGGGCGGCCTGCCCGCGACGCTCACGGCGTACCGGCGCACGCTGGGCTTTCCCATCAATGCCGTGGCCCTGGTGGCGGGGCGCGTCAACCTGAACAACGCGGTGCGGACGTCCAAGAGCCGGGGCCGGAGTGTCGCGGCAGCTTTCGCTGGAGCGTCCACCCGGGGGCATGATCCCGTGAATGATTTCAGCGGGTTCGTGGGAACGAAAACGCCGCTGCTGGTGGTGAGCAGTTCACAGGATCAGGCCGTCAGCGGCGTCAAGAACGGCCTCCTACTGGCGACGCTGGCGCGCAGGGTGGGCGCGAAAACCAAAGTGATCGGGGTGATGGGGCCGCATCTGAACCCCTCAGTACGTGAACGCGGATATCGGGCGGCAGATCGGGTTGTTCTTCAAGACGCATCGCTGATTCAGCGTTTCAGACAACAAAAAATCGACGAATACGAATCGCAGGCTCTTTTGAGGAGAGGGTGCCATTTCAAGGAACATCCTGATCCTGGCCCGACTGTTCACCACTTATACCGATCCCCGGCCCGGTATCCCGCTGATCTTGATCATGCCCCGGCTGGCGCTGAGTTCCAATGAGCGCCTGCCTGCACTTACCCCAGAAGGGCAGGTGACCGTGCCTACAGCGATGTCGATTACGGAAACGATGAATCTGCCAACCGCGCCAGTTGATCTCTTGCCCGTTCCGGCACCGCCACCCGTCTTGTCGCCAACCAGCCTGCCACAAGAGGATAGGCGGGACCACCCTTCACACAGAATGGCTGGCCCAGCTTCCCTGACTTGGACGTTGGAGGAGGGGCTGACCCTGGAGGAATGTGCGTTCCTGGCGCTGGTCACGGTTGTGCCCCATCTGCATCTCAACCGACTGCTGCGACAGGCAGTCTGGAGACCAACCTTCCTTTATCAGCGTCCAGTATTGTTGTTGTCCCGACGGAACTTGGGCCAACTGCTGGTCGCCAGTCCACGTGAAAGCGAGTACAGGGCATAGACCTTGTGGCCTGAACCTATATAAACCGTACCATCCATGCCAAGAGCGGGCGAGGAAATGACCAGATTGCCCGTGTTGTACTTCCAGCGGGGCTGACCAGTCATCGGGTCAAGGGCATAGACGTAATTGTTGTGAGAACCAACGTACACTGCACCATCGGCACCAATGGCAGGCGACGAGGCGACGTAACTGCCTGTGTTGTACTTCCACCTGGCATGTCCCGTCGTAGGGTTGAGGGCATACACGTTGCCGTCATTGGACCCGACATAGATTGTGCCGTCTCCACCCACCGCAGGGGACGAGGTCACCAGACTGCCTGTCCCGAATTTCCATCTGGACTGACCCGTGGTGGCATCCAGGGCGTAGACGTTGCCATCATTGGAACCGACATACACCGTGCCGTCTTGACCCAGAGCGGGTGAAAAGAGGACGTAGCCGCCTGTGCCGAACTTCCATCTGGGCCGGCCCGTCCCAGGACGGAGCGCGTAAACGTTGGTGTCTGCTGAGCCAACGTACACCGTGCCATCCGCGCCCACGGCAGGTGAAGACTCAACCATTCCGCCAGTAGCGAACGCCCACCGGGGTCTCCCCGTTGTGGGGTTGAGGGCGTAGACGTTGTGGTCATCGGAGCCGACATACACCATACCGTCCACCCCCAGACCCACTGAGGAAATGACATAACCACCCGTCTTGAACTTCCACTTGACTGTGCCGTCAGGCTTAAGGGCATAAAGGTTGGTGTCAGTCGAACCCACATAGATCACCCCCTCTGGACTCAGGGCAGGCGAAGCGAGGACGTAACCACCCGTTTTGAACTTCCATTTCATCTGGCCTGTCGCGGGATTGAGGGCGTAGACGTTGGTATCTCCTGAACCTATATAAACTGTGCCGTCCTGACCAATGACGGGCGAGGAGTCCACACGATTGCCAGTGGTCATCGTCCACTTAACGGAGCCTTCCGCATGCAGAGTACGTTTTCCCAGCACACTGGCTGCATCTTTACAGTTGCCGGTGGAACTGACCCACACTGCAGCGTGGCTGGCTGTAAAGCTCCGTGCCGTCAGGGTAAAATGGGCTTGAGGGTCCAGAGCGCTGACCCTCAGTGCGGGGTGGTTGGTGCAGGCTTGAGCCTTTGAAGACAGGTGAACTTTTCCGTTCAACTTCAGTTGTAAGGTGAGAGCACCCTGTTGCCTCACAACCGTCGTACCATCCGAGAGGTTCAGGAAATGAGTCGGGGCGTTGGTTTGGATTTGCAGAGAAGCAAGGGGAGACTGGGGGGTGACTTGAGCGTCCGCCGCTCTGGCAACCAGGAGAAAGGAGCCGATGAGCAGGCGTGAGGCGAATCGCTGCATGAGCTTTTCCCGTTTCCGTCTCGGCCCGTCGCGCGAACGAACAGGCAGCAGAACGTCTGGCACCGGTATCATTGATTCGGCCGGTGTGGCGGCGTTCGCGCCAGGTTGAGCCACGCGTCATCGTCCGGGTCGTCTCCAGAGCCGCCCTCGTCCACCCAGCGCTCCAGAGCAATGATGAGGGGCGGGATCACCAGTGCGGGTGATCCAGAGGGTTGACGCCAGCCGCCACTGTGCAGGGCATTGTGGCGGCGCAACCTGAGGAAAGGTTTTTTCAGCCCTGCGGCTCGCCCAGAACTTTGGGCGGCTTGGGCGTCTCCGGCTTGCACGGGCATGTTGTGCTTGAGGGGATCTGATCGGTTCACGGGGTGCCTCCAGGGTTTACTTGGGGCTCGCCAGTAAACGGCCTGCATCATGGTGTCGTGGCCTTGATGCTGTCCACTGGCGGGCCATCCCAGGGGACACGCCTGCTGGACAGGCTTTTATACGGACTCCGATTAGAGGGTGTTGAAAAACCCGCAATCCGAGCGGAGCGAAAAGGAGAAAAACGGGTGCCGGGCGTGGAGTGTAGGAATCGGCGCAGTCCCGATTCCTACACGAAACAAACGGAATCCGTATTACATGTCCAGTGGATCAGATAACTCGCTGGCGCGCTTAGCCTCCTCAAGCATGATCTTGTGCCGGAAGAACCTGTCTCGTTGGTCCTCCCTGCCCATACTGGCCGTCTCGGGACCGAGTTCCAGCAATTCGTCGGAATGCTCGACAGTGGGATCGGGCGAGGTGAAATCACTTTCTGAGGCGTCGTGGTGGCTGCGGTCCGTCTGGTTGAGATCTATCTCGCCGCGCTGCTGTTCCAGACGTTCTTTGTCGGGACGGAGACTGGTCATGTTGATGACCTCCTGCTGAAGATGCGGCATGGTCCGTGGTGCGGTGGCGCGCCCGTAGGGCGTCCGCCCGTCCATTCGAGTTGTCCCCTATTGCCTCTAACAGCAACATCGGAAGTATGGGGGAGAATCGCCGCACTGGCGCTTGCCAGGATGTCGGGAGTTGAAGCTGCCCTTATCGACGTTGACCCTGTCGGGTCCACCCGATGAGCAGACCGTCATCTAGCCGTCTGCTCTGCGATGGTGGCCCAGCTCGCTGCTCACGCGTGGGTGGGCGAAGATGGTTTCCCCCTTCACAGGTTGCGCTTCTAAAGGTGTTAAGCGGGTAAGGGAGCCTTTAAAGATTTCAGGCCCTGCGGCTTGTTCCGGCTGGTTTGAGGTGAGATGAAGACCAGCCTGTCTGGTGGCTTCGCTGTGCGCGCCGCAACGCTCTGAGGGGAGTAGGCTGCTGGAGACGGAGCAGTCTTGCAACGCCGCTCGAAGGGTTTTCTGGAGTGTTGCTCCACCGCTTCCCACAACTTGCCGAGTGTCCCTGAAGACTAGGGTCTTTATAGCCAGACCGTGAACCCGTCAGTGTGGCCTTTGACTGGTCTGGCCGTCCTCCCTCCCGTGAGCACGACTCGATACCCTGATTTGGAGGCGCTGGATTTATGCACTCGTCACGTCCACGGGACAACAAGGTCCATTTTCCGCAAGATCGCCGTCCAGGACTCTGGATACGTCCGTCTCTCCTCATCGGCATAGCGGCGCTGGTCCTGTTGCCGATCATCATTGCCTGGATTCAGTACGGGGTATCTGGTTTGCCCGCGCTGGCTGACCCGGTTCGCACTTTCCCCGGTTCGTCCGGCTTCCCGCTCTGGCTGCGTATGGCGCACTACATCAGCTTCGTTCTGACGCTGCTGCTGATCCGCAGCGGTCTGTCGATCCTGGCGGACCATCCGCGCCTCTACCGTGATCAGGACTGCACCCCCGGCTCGGAGTGGATTCGCTTCACGCCGTTGACGGTGCCGACGGACCGGGTCTGGACGGCCAAGGACGATGCCCGCTACATCTCACCGCTGTGGAGCTTGCCGGGCTACCGCCATACCGTAGGCGTGGCCCGGCATTGGCATTTTCTCTCGGTGCTGTTCTGGGTGCTGACTGGCGTGGTCTACGTGGCGCTGCTGTTCGTGCAGGGTCACTGGGCGCGACTGGTGCCGACGTACTGGGGCATTCTCTCCGACGCCTGGAACATCTTCGTCCATTACGCAACTTTTCATCTGCCCCCTGAACCGGACGGCTTTGTTGCGTATCAGGCCTTACAGCAACTTACCTATTTTGCCGTGGTGTTCATCATGGCCCCGCTGTCCATCCTGAGCGGCCTCGCCATGTCGCCCGCGCTGGATGGCCACTTTGCTTGGTATCCACGCCTGTTCGGCGGACGGCAGGGGGCGCGGTCCCTGCATTTCCTGCTGATGGTGGGGTTCTCGGCCTTCCTGGTGATCCATGTGGCGCTGGTGGTTGCCACAGGCTTTGTCCAGAATATGAACCACATCGTCATGGGTACCGATACGGGTGGACCTGCCGGATGGATGCTGGGCCTGGTGGGGGTGACTGCCGCTCTCGCCGTGTTGTTTGCGGCCTACTGGGTGTCGTGGCACCGTCCGCGCGCCCTGCAACTCGCGGCCCGGCGCACCGTCGGGGCGCTGACCCTGCGGACGCTTGACCCGCTGAAACCCGTGGCCGAATTCGGCAGGGACGACATCTCCCCGCACTTCTGGTCCAATGGCAAACTGCCCACGTCTCAGGACTGGCAGACGCTGCTTGCTGAAGACTTTGGAGGCTTCAGGTTGCGTGTGTCCGGGTTGGTAGACCATCCAGTCGAACTCTCACTTGACGAAATTGTGGCCCTGGGTCAACACAATCAGATCACGCTGCATCACTGTATCCAGGGCTGGTCTGGCGTGGCCGAGTGGGGCGGCCTGCCGATGAGCGCCCTGATTGATCTGGTGCGGCCCCGCCTGGAGGCGCAGGTGGTGGTGTTCCATTCGTTCGGTGAGGGCCTGTACGGCGGCGAATATTACGAGACGCTGCCCTTGGCAGATGCCCTTCACCCACAGTGCCTGCTGGCCTATGAGATGAACGGTGAGCGTCTGGGGGCCGATCATGGCGCGCCGCTGCGGCTGCGGGCCGAGAATCAACTGGGGTACAAGATGATCAAGTGGATCAGCAGCATTGAATTCGTCGTCAGCGAGAAGGAGGTGGGCCAGGGCTTCGGCGGCGCGAATGAGGATCACGAGTATTTTGACCTCGTGCCCACCATCTAGAGCCTATGCAGACCGTGACAATCTCAGAGCGTGTTTTGAAAGTGCCTGGGACATAGCGCTATGGGCCAAGTTCTGGCACGTTGCAGTTGATGAGAAGACAACGTTACTCCAGTGACCTGACCCGCAAACAGTTTAAGCGCCTTGAAGCTCTTCTGCCCGCCTCCAAGGCGGGCGGACGGCCCCGCACGATCAATATGTATGAGCTGATATGCGCAATTTTCTATGTTCTCAAGAATGCCTGTGCCTGGCGCGATCTTCCTCACGATTTTCCAGCGTGGCAGACGGTCTACGGCTACTTTCAGCGGTTTCAGCAGGACGGGACGTGGGAAGCGGTCAACCGCTTCCTGCTGCGCCGAACCCGCATCAACGCAGGCCGCAACCCTGAACCCAGCGCCGGCAGCATCGACGCGCAAACCGTGCGCTGTGCGCCACAGGGAGGGATTCGTGGCATTGACGCGGGGAAAAAGACCAACGGGCGCAAGCGACACATCGCCGTGGATACGCTGGGCTTGCTGCTGCTGGTCATGGTGACCACAGGGAGCGTGCAGGATCGGGCGCAAGCGCCGATTTTGCTGGCGTTGCTCGCCCAGCGTTTTCCACGTCTGCGACACATCTGGGCCGATGGTGGCTACATGGGTTCACCCGTATCCTGGGCTAAAGAGGTCTTGAACTGGACCGTGGAGGTGGTCAAAAAACTGGCGGGACAACAGGGTTTTGTGGTGTTGCACCGTCGCTGGGTGGTCGAGCGCACCTTTGCGTGGATGACCCGCTGCCGCCGATTGAGCCGGGATTACGAGGGCTTGCCCCAGACGACGGAGGCGTGGTTCTACCTTGCCAACATCCGGCTCATGTTGCGCCGCCTAGAGCCGGGTGCCTGACCCTTTTAAAATACGCTCTCAGGATTTGATGACGGCCCAACGTTACCAGAGCCAGATCAGGGCTGCCTCGGTGCTGGGTGCCGCAGCGCGCACCGGCGACGTACACTGCACGGCATGCGCGTTCTCGTGGGTCAGGCGGCGGAGTTCCCCGAGGGGAGCCAGACAGCGGTTGAGGTGGACGGGAAAAGCGTGGTAGTGGTGAACTACGAGGGGCAATTTTATGCCCTGCGCAACAACTGTACCCATCAGGATTACCCGTTACTGGGTGGGGCGGTGAGTCTGGGACGGATCAAGTGCGAGAGACACGGCTCGCAGTTCGAGCTGACCACCGGCAAGGCGAAAGTGCTGCCTGCCGTGAAGCCTGTCGCGGTGTATCAGACCAGCGTGGACGCGGGCGCACTCTACGTCTTGCCGCGCTGAGGGTCAGACGCAGCACAGTAACCAGCGCAGACATGTCTTCTGGCCTGCCGTTTGTGCCTGTTCGAAGAGCAGAGACGATTGAGACGTGTTCGCTGGCTGCGGACACTGCGCAAACGCGCAAATGTGAATTACGGTTCCAGGACCACCTTGATCACGTTCTCCCGGTATTCGGCCAACAACTCAAACGCCTGGCGCACCTGGGCGAGTGGCAGGGTATGGGTGACGATGGCCTCCACGTCGACCAGGCCACGCGCCACGAGCTGAATGGCGCGCGGGTAGACGTTCCCCATGCGGCGCGAGAGTTTGATGGTCAGGCCCTTGCGGCGCACCTCCGAAGCGGTCAGGCTGAACTCGTCACCGGCGGGAATGCCGATCAGAATGACCTTCCCGCCGATGCGGGCCGCCCGCGTGGCGTGCCGGGGACCGTCCGGGCTGGTGGTAGCCTCAATGACCACGTCCGCGCCGCGCGTTGGCGTGTCCTGTACGGCGGCGAGATACGCGCCCGTATCCGAATAGACCGCCGCCGCACCAAGCTTCAGGGCCACCTCCCGGCGGTAGGCCAGCGGCTCAATCACACTGACTTGAAGCGCTCCACTGATCTGCGCGAGCATAAGCACATACAGACCAATCGGTCCAGCGCCCAGCACGGCCACGTTTGTGCCAGGCCGCAGCCTGGCGAGATCCAGCGCGTGCAGCGCCACCCCCAGCGGCTCCAGCAGCGCCGCCTGCGCGGGGGTAAACCCTGCCGGAACGCAGTGGACCGTGCTGGCTGGCACGGAGATATATTCGGCCATGCCACCTGCATGGGGCGGCGCACCCACGAAGGTCATGTTCGGACACAGGTGATGGTTGCCCTCGTGGCACCAGAAGCAGTCGCCGCAGGGCTGGGCGGGGTCCACGGCGACGAGTGTGCCGTCAGGCAGTCCGTACGGCGCGCCTGTTCCCCCGGTCACCTCCCCGGCGAACTCGTGACCCGGCGTGAAGTCACCCGCCAAGGCCACCGTCCCGATGCGGCCCTCATGCCAGTAGTGCAGGTCCGAGCCGCACACGCTGCACGCCTGAACGCGGATGAGCAGTTCGCCGGGAGCGGGCACAGGCTTCGGGAGATGACCCAGCTCAATGTGTCCCGCCCCCTTCATGATGGCGGCAGGCATCCTGGCCGCCTGTCCCATCTCTTCGGTGTTCATGCCCGCAGGCCCTGAGCCAGCAGGTAGTACAGGTCATTGAGCCGGAGACCCTGTCGGAAGGCGCGAAGTTCTGTGTTACCGTCGATAATGGCCAGTTCTACCCCGGCCATCGCCGCAAAATCCTCGATCATCTCGGTGGTCACGGCCCCGCTGTAACCGGTGTGGTGTGCGCCCCCGCCGTAGATCCAGGCGGCGCAGGCGGTCTTGAAGTCCGGCTGGCATTCCCAGACTGCCCGCGCTACAGGCAGGTGGGGCAGACCGGGGTGGGCCACTGAGGTCACCTCGTTCACGATCAGGCGGAACCGGCTGCCCAGATCAATCAGCGAGACGTTGATGGCCGCGCCCAGTTCGGCGTCGAACACCAGCCGCACCGGGTCTTCCTTGCCGCCGATGCCCAGCGGATGTACCTCCAGCCTGGGTTTGTGGGCCGCGATGCTGGGGCAGATTTCAAGCATGTGCGATCCCAGCACCTGATGCCTGCCCGGCTCCAGGTGGTAGGTGTAATCCTCCATGAACGAGGTGCCGCCCGGCAGTCCGTGGCCCATGACCTTCATGGCCCGCACCAGTGCCGCCGTTTTCCAGTCGCCCTCGCCGCCGAAGCCGTAGCCCTCGGCCATCAGGCGCTGGGTGGCGAGACCGGGAAGTTGTTTCAGGCCGTGCAGGTCTTCAAAAGTATCGGTGAAGCCCTTGAAGCCGCCCTCTTCCAGAAAGGCGCGCATCCCCGCTTCAATCCGTGCGCCGTCCCGCAACGAGTCGTGGCGTTGGCCGCCGGGTTGGAGTTCGGGGGCAACTTCGTATTCTGCTAGATACGTTCTGATTAGATCATCTATTTGATTCTCTGAGACAGCTTGGATACGCCCAGCCAGATCGCCCACCGCGTAGGTGTTAACTGAAAATCCAAACTTCATCTCGGCGCTGACCTTGTCGCCGTCGGTGACGCCCACGAAACGCATGTTGTCGCCGAAACGGCAGATGGCCGCGCCCTGCCAATCAAACCAGGCCCAGGCTGCCCGCGCCCACGCGCCCAGCCGCGCCTGAACTTCGTCGTCACTCCAGTGGCCCACCACCACCTTGCGCTCCAGCCGCAACCGGGTGTGCAGAAACCCGGCCTCGCGGTCCCCGTGCGCCGACTGGTTGAGGTTCATATAATCCATGTCGATGCGGTCCCAGGGCAGATCGCGCTCGAACTGGGTGTGCAGGTGGACGAAGGGTTTTTTCAAGGCACTCAGGCCGCCGATCCACATTTTCGATGGGCTGAAGGTGTGCATCCACAGGACCAGTCCGGCGCACAGCGGGTCTGAATTGGCCTCCAGGCACAGGCGGCGGATGTCGTCCGGCGTGGTCATCACGTCCTTGAAGACGACGGCAAGGGGAATGGCCGGGCTGCCGTCCAGCGCGTCCGAGACCTGCCGGGCCTGCGCTGCCACCTGCGCCAGCGTTTCGGGGCCGTAGAGATGCTGCGAGCCACAGACGAACCAGAGTTGCGGGGTCACGAGATTCTTCACGGGCACGGGGTCTCCTGATGTTGCTGTTGTCCGTAGACATGGGTGTAGCGGTGGTGCAGGCGGTCAATGTCGGCGGGCGAGATGGTCTGAACTTCGACGCCCCGCGCCGCTGCCAGTTGATAGGCCAGAAAGACGGTGCGGGCCACGTCCTCCACCATCACGGCCGCTTTCAGGGCAGCCAGTGGGGTTTTGCCGATGGTAAAGACCCCGTGGCTCTGGAGAATGATGGCGGGTGAGCGGTGGCCCTTCAGGACGCGCACCACCTCCGCACCAATCTCCTCGCCGCCAATGGGGGCAAATCCCCCGCAGGGGACGGGACCGCCGAACTCGTCGGCCATCGCAGTCAGGACGCAGGGAATCTCCTGTCCGGTGGCGGCCCAGGCGGTGGCGTAAGGGCTGTGGGTATGCACGATCCCGCCAACTTCCGGCATCTGGCGGTAGACATAGGCGTGGGTGGCCGTGTCGCTGCTGGGGCTGAGATCACCCTCAATCACTTGAGCGTTCAGATCAGTGACCACCATGCTCTCTGGCGTCAACTCCGCAAAAGTCACGCCGCTGGGCTTGATCAGCAAGCCGCCGTCCAAACGGGCGCTAATGTTGCCGCTCGTCCACGTCACCAGACCGTTTCTCGGCAGTTCCAGATGCAGGGCGTGCAGTTCTGCCCTCAATTCGGTGTGGTTCACGCAGTGACCTCACTTCTTTGCTTACGGGATACCGCGTCTTCCCGCAGCCGCTTGAGGGTTTTCATGGTCTGGTCCTCGCGCCCGAACAGATCGTGTAGATGTTTGTAGAGCTGATAAACCTGCGTGTAGGCGGCGTGTCTTGCTGCATCAGGCGTGTAAGCGGCCCGCGTGACTTTCGCCATCCCGTCTGCCGCCGACTGAATGTCCAGGTAAGCTCCGGCGGCCACGGCGGCGTGCATGGCACTCCCCAGCGCCGGGGCCTGCGAACTTCCAGCGATGCTGATCGGCAGTCCCAGGACGTCGGCGTAGGTCTGCATCAGCACCGGATTTTTGATCAGTCCACCAGCAGCAATGAATTCCCGCACGGGCACGCCAGAAGCGTTGAACGTCTCCACGATGACCCGCGTTCCGAAAGCCGTGGCTTCGATCAGCGCACGGTAAATGTCCTCGGCGCGGGTGGACAATCCCAACCCCATGATCATGCCGCTCAGATCGGTGTCCACCAGCACCGAGCGGTTGCCGCTCAGCCAGTCCAGCGCCAGCAGGCCGTGTTCGCCCACCGCCTGCGTGTTGCCCAGTTCGGTCAGCAGTTCGTGGACGCTCAGACCACGCTCCTGGGCCAGCGTGTGGTATTCAGGCGGGGTCAGTTTTTTGACCACCCAGCCGAACAGGTCACCCACGCCGTTCTGCCCAGCCTCGTAGCCGTAAGTACCAGGGGTAATCCCGCCCGCCACCACACCGCACATGCCCGGCACTTCTGCCAGGGTGTCGCCGATCATGACGTGACAGGTGCTGGTGCCCATGATCGCTACCAGTTGGCCGCTTCTTGTCGCTCCGACGGCGGGCGCGGTCACATGCGCGTCCACATTGCCCACCGCGACAGCCGTGCCGACGTTCAGGCCAGTTAAACGGGCCGCCGCTTCGGTCAAACTTCCAGCTCGGTCTCCCAACGGGTGCAGGTCACGCGAGAACTTGTTGATGGCATCCCGGAAGTCTGGATTCAGGGCCGCGAGATAATCGGGCGAGGGATACTCGCCGTCCTGATAGATCGCCTTGTACCCGGCGGTGCAGACGTTGCGAACCTCTGCGCCACACAGTTGCCAGGTCACCCAGTCGGTGGCTTCCAGGAAGCGCTCGGCTGCCGCGTAGACCTGTGGAGCCTCTTCCAGAATCTGCAACAACTTGGCAATGGCCCACTCGGCGCTGATCTTGCCCCCGTACCGTGGCAGCCAGCGCTCGCCCCGCTGCTCGGCCACGGCGTTGATGCGGTCTGCTTGCGGCTGCGCGGCGTGATGCCGCCACAGCTTGACGTAAGCGTGTGGCGTCCCTTCCCACTGCGGCAGAAAGCACAGCGGCGTGCCGTCTCGGGTGGTGGGCAACACCGTGCAGGCCGTGAAATCAATACCGACGCCGATGATCTGATCTGGATCAATCCCACTTTGCCGCAAGACCGCCGGGATGGTCTGCCCCAGCACGTCCAGATAATCCTGCGGGTGTTGCAAGGCCCATTCGGGCGGCAGGACAGGGCCACCGGGCAGAGAGTCGGTCATGACGGCGTGGGTATAGTCGTGAACCGCACTGGCGACTTCCTGACCGTCCTGAACACGCACCAGCACGGCGCGGCCCGACAAAGTGCCGAAGTCCACGCCTACCGTATATTGCTCGCTCATTGCCCACCTCCGGCTAGGACGGGTTCAGCGTCTGGGCGAAGGGTCAGGTCCCGCTCAAGCTGTCCGGTCAGCACCAGCACGCCGTAGGGTTCCAGGCGCGTGTCGCCGCTGACCTGCTGGCCGCCTAGAGCGTCATGCGCCGCCGGGAGCTGAATGGTCTGTGGTGTGGCGCTGTGGTTGATGATCACTGTGACCTCGCCAGCCGCTCCGCTGCGGCGGCAGACCTCCACGCCGGGTGGGGGTGTCAGGGCCGTCTGGACACCGCTGCGCTGGAGGGCAGCGGCCATCACGCTTTGCATCAGCTCCGCGTCCAGCCAGGCTCCCACCACGGTGACTCGTCCTGCGCCCACCGCCCTGGTGGTCACGGCGGCCTGTCCGTCCAGCCAGCCGTTGCTGGGGCCGTAGCGGGCCAGCACCTCCACATCGTCTGCCCGCACGCCCAGACGCTCGGCCCAGATGGACGCCTGACCGCTCCCCAGCATGCCCACGATGGCCGCAGGTTGGTGCAGAGAAAAATACTGTTCCACCTCCACGCCTGCCCACTCGGCCAGCTTTCCCGGCTGCTTGGAGGGCAGGAGCGCGTTGTCGTCGTCCTTGACGCCGCTGCGTGGCCCGATGATCAGGTGTCCACCGCCGCGAAGATAGCTACTGAGGTGTTCATAGATTTCCGGGGTCAGGCCGTGCAGATGCGGGGCCACCACCAGACGATAGCCCTCCAATGGGGCCAGCGGATGCACGATGTCGGTGCCGATGCCTGCCTCACGCAGTGGACGGTAGTAACTCAGCAGGTGGCCGATGGGATCAAAGTCCTCGTGCTGGCGGTGAAAATTGAGCGCCCAGCGGTCCTCGTAACGGTGCAGCAGGGCCACCGCTGATACGGGGGTGGTCCCAATCAGATGGGGCGAGAGCTGCGACAGCTCTGCGCCGATCTGGGCGATCTCGGCGTAGTGGGGGCGGGGTGTGCCGTCGGGGTGCAGTACGGTTCCCCAGTACTGTTCCTGGCCGCCCAGCGCGCTGCGCCATTGCCAGTACGAGATCAGGTCTGCGCCGTGGCCGATCTGGTGGTAGACCAGGCTGCGGATCTCGCCCATATTCAGCGCGTTGTTGGTGGTCATGTGGTTGGTGGCCCCGGCCTGGGTTTCCAGCACCCAGTAATTCCGGCGCTTGAGGCCGCGCGTCAGGTCGTGCTCGGCCCCGTTGCGGATGAAATCCAGGTGACCGTCACCGATGTAGTTGTCAAAGCCCGCCACGTCCAGCTCGTCACTCAGGGCGTAGTGATCAAACAAATCAAAAAAGCCCATGAAGTTGTGCGTGAAGACCTGCTCCAGGCGGGCGTGGGGCCGGATGGCCGCGATCTGTTCGTGCTGATAGGTGGCGTAAAGCTGTGTGATGAAGCGCTGAAAATCCAGGCGCAGGGCTGGGTTATGCACCATCCAGGGGTGTTCGGTGCTGGGAAAGATGGGCAGCGGGATTTGCCCCCAGTCGCTGTAACTCTGGCTCCAGTAACGTGTCCACCAGCGGCGGTTCAGCTCGTCCAGGGTGCCATAACGTCCGCGCAGAAAGTCCTGAAAGCGCAGGCGCGTTTCGGCGTCGTAGGACGCGCGGTTGTACTCGTTGTCGATCTGCCAGCCGATCACCTGTGGGTACGGGCCGAAGCGCTCGCCCAGTTTCCCGGCGATCCGACTCGCAAACTGGCGATACGTTGCGCTGCCGACGTTGTAGTGACAGCGTCCACCATGCGGAGAGCGGACACCGTCCTGATTGACCGCCAGGGTGTCCGGGTGCGCCGCCGTCAACCACGCAGGCGGACTGGCCGTGGGCGTGGCGATGATAACCTTCATGCCGAATTCGGCGGCCTGTTCAATGGCCCGCTCAAACAAATCAAGTTCAAAGACGCCGTCTGCGGGTTCCAGGGTACTCCAGGCAAAATCGCAGATGCGGACGGTGTTGATGCCTGCCTCCCGCATCAGGCGCAGGTCCTCGGGCCAGCGGTCCTCAGGCCAGTGTTCGGGATACCAGGCGACGCCGTAGCGCAGCACATCGGAGGGCGTGGAAGGGGGCAGGGTAGGCATGGGAGTTCCTCCAGGGCGCAGATAATGGGAATTTGGGTGACAAGAAGCCGGACCAGCCTTATGGAAGGGGCTGGCAACAGGCGAAACAGAAATCAGGAAGGAGGGATCAGGACATTGGAGGCGCGGCGGTAGAAGCCCGCACAATGAGTCGGGGGGTCAGGAGAGGCAGGGGCGGCGTGTCCAGGCCGTCCAGTAGCGAGAGCAGATGCTCGGCGGCCAGGTGGCCCATCTCCAGGCGCGGGAAGTCGATGACGGTCAGGGCCGGGGCGCTCAGCTCGGTCACGCGGCGGTTGTCGAAGCCCACCACCGAGACGTCTTCGGGGACGCGCAGACCCAGATCACGCAGACCCTGAACCGCGCCCAGCGCCAGCCAGTCGTTGGCCGCGAAGACTGCCGTGAACTTCGTGCGCCCGTACAGGCGCTTGACGGCGGCGCGTCCGCCCTCGATTTCCTCAGACCACACGCCGGTCAGTTCCAGCGCCTCCTCGCGCACTGCGCCTGCCTGACGCAGCGCCGCGTGATAGCCCGCGTAGCGCTCACGCACGTCCAGACGGTCCAGCGAACCCGTGATGTGCGCGATCCGGCGGTGGCCCAGCTCCAGCAGGTGTTCGGTGGCCAGAAGGCCACCCAACTCGTTGTCCAGCCGCAGACAGTGGTGGGCCAGCTCGGGGACCGAGCGGTTAAGCAGCACCACCGGGGTGCCGCTGCGTTCCAGTTCAATCAATGGCGCGTCGGGCAGCCAGTCGGCGAAGGCTATCACACCGTCTGGGCGGCCTTTCAGAATGGTCTCCAGAGCGATGAGTTCCTCGTCGCCGTTTTCCTGACCCAGCGCACAGAGGAGATGCACGCCCCCGGCCCGCAGGCGCTCCTCTATTCCGGTGATGATGGTGCCAAAGAATTCGTCGTGCAAGACGGGAATGATTACGCCCACCGCACGCAAGCGGCCCGCCAGCAGATTGCGAGCAAAGGTGTTGGAATTGGGTTTGAAGTTCAGCCGATCCACCACCTCCAGCACCCGCTGGGCCTTGTCGCCCTTAACGCGGGCCGTGCCGTTCAGCACACGCGAAACTGTTGCGGGCGAGACCTGCGCCTCCCGGGCAATGTCCAGAATGGAGGGGCCGCGTCCAGTCGGTTGGATTGAATTCGGCTGAGTTGAATTGGTCTGGAGCACGTCCGTCTGGATCATTTCACCAACCTTAGCTCATGGATTTCTTCTGTTGCTCATATTTGAAAAACTTTCAAGAATGACAGTAGCACAACCGTATCTGGGACTTCAAACGGGGAGAACGCAGAGGCTTGAAGGCCGTCTGATAAATCCAAAGAGGCATTTTGAACCCTGCATTGCCCTCAGATAGAAGGCGTTTCAAATGTTCCCACGTGCCTCCTGCAAACATCGGAGTCAGATGACCCTGCCCCAGAGTTGAGGAATGGACGCTGCTGGATACGCTTTTTACCCTTGGGCAGCAATCTCATCAGTCACGAAAATCCTAGAACTCTTGACAGCTTCTGAGGACGGGGATATGTTGTTTTTGAAAAACTTTCAAAACTCACTGACTGCTGCGTTGCTGTCTCGCCCTGACTGGGAAGGGTTCAATTTTGGTTGTTCTCCCTCGCCTGTCACCCTTCAAAGGAGATCACCCATGTCCTCACTTCGCCTGAACACGGCACGACTGTCCACTGCACGGCTGGCCACCCTGACCCTCGCTCTGCTGGGCGCTGCCGCCTCCGCGCAGACCACGCCCAATACCGCGCTGAAAGGCACCATCTCCGTGTGGGCCTGGAAAGACCCGATTGCGGGCCTCAAGTCGCTGGACGCAGCTTTCGCCAAGGCGTACCCGAACATCAAGGTGGAATACGTGCAGAAAGATCCTGGCGGCGGCGCAATTTACAATGCTTACAAGCTGGCCTTCTCGGCAGGCTCGGGCGGCCCGGATGTGGCGCTGATCGAGGACTCTCACCTTCAGCAACTGGTCAAGCTGGGGACACTGGCCGATCTGACGTCGCAGGTCAAACCCTACGTGGTCAACCTGACCCCGGCCAAGCTGAACACCGCCACGCTGAACGGCAAGTACTACGCGATGCCCTGGGACATCGGCCCGGTGGTGCTGTATTACCGCCGTGACCTGTTCAAGCAGGCGGGCGTCAACCCCGCTTCGCTGCGAACCTGGGATGATTACCTGAAGGCAGCCATGGTGATCAAGGCCAAGACCGGCGCGGACATGCTGCCGCTGAGCAAGGCCAAAAATGATGGCCGCCTGCTGGAAACCCTGCTGTGGCAACAGGGCAGCGGCTACGTGAACGCGGCGGGCGCAGTGACGCTGGACAAAGACCCCCGCGCAACCAAGGCGCTGGACCTGATCCAGAGCCTCTACAAGAGCGGAGCCAGCGCCGACATCGAAACCTGGACCGACAGCTACTACAAGGTCATCGCGGACGGCAAAGTTGCCACCCTGCCGATGGCGGCGTGGATGGGCGGGTTTCTAAAGGGCTGGATCGCCCCCAAGACCGAGGGGCAGTGGGGCGTGTTGCCGCTTCCAGCCTTTGCGGGCAGCGTCAGCCGCACCAGCAACGACGGCGGCTCGCAACTGGCGGTCTGGAATTCCAGCAAGAACAAGGACGCGGCCTGGGCCTACATCCAGTTCCACATCGCGCAGAAGGACTCGGCGCTGGCGCTGTACGAGAAGACTGACTTCTTCCCCGCGCTGACCTCGCTGTACAAAGACCCCGCCTTCTCGCAGGGCGACGCCTTCTTCGGTGGCCAGAAGATCAGCCAGACCTATACGGCTCTCGCCAAGACCATTCCGGCGGCCACCGTGTACACCACCGATTACACCGACATGAACAGCATGCTCAGCATTGAAATTCAGAAGATGGCGCTGGGCAAACAGGACGCCGCCGCCGCCCTGAAGAACGCCGCCGACGTGATCCGCTCACGCACCCGCCGCAATTGAGGGGATGGGGCGTGGGCCGATTCCATACGGCATGGCCCATCCCCGCCTTGAAGCCCTCACGCCCCGCCAGGAGGTGAATGTATGAGCCGTCCACTTGATTTGCCCGCTTTCGCTCGTCCGGCCCGGCCTGCCCGCCGGCGCAAACACCTGTGGCCCATGCTGTTCATTGCGCCGTTCTTTGTCCTGTTTCTGGTGTTCGGCGTCTACCCGGTGATCTTCTCAGCAGTGCTGAGCTTCCAGGAATGGAACGGTGCGCCGGGCCAGCAGGTCTGGGTGGGCTGGCAAAATTACGCCTCGCTCTTCCAGGACCGCTATTTCTGGTCCTCCATGACCAACTCGGTGCTGATTTTCCTCCTGCACTTTCCAGTCATGACGCTGGGGGGCCTGGTGCTGGCCGTCATCCTGAACGAGAACCGCCTGCGCTTCCAGGGGCTGTGGCGGGCCATGATCTTCCTGCCACACCTGACCTCGATGGTGGCGGCGGGCATCACCTTCCGGTTGCTGTTCGAACGGGACAGCGGGCTGGTCAACCGGATGCTGGGCGGCGTGGGCATCCCCGCCGTGCCGTGGCTGGACAACGAGTGGTGGGCGCGGGTGGCGGTGGGCATCCTGCTGGTGTGGGCCTGGACGGGTTACCAGATGGTCATCTTTCTCTCGGCGCTCCAGACCATTCCAGGTGAGGTCAACGAGGCGGCCTTGATCGACGGTGCGGGCCGCGTTCAGGTTTTCTGGAAGATCACCGTGCCGCTGATGCGTCCGGCCATCGTGTTCGTCACGACGCTGTCGGTGATCGGCACCTTCGCGCTGTACACCGAACCCGTGATTCTGACCGGGGGCGGTCCCATTCACGCCACCACCACGCCCACGATGGAAATTTACGCACAGGCCTTCAACAACATCCGCTACGGCTACGGCGCGGCTCTCAGCTACGTGTACTTTGCCATCGTGGTGGCCGCGACGCTCCTACAACTGCGCCTGACCAACCGGGGGCAGGGATGACGCGCACCGCCGTTCAAGCGGCCAGCGTTCCGGCCCCCGCCCAGCGCAAGCCACGGCCCCGCCCACCGATCCTGCTGTACACCGTGGTCATTGCCGTTAGTGCGTTCGCGGTTCTGCCCTTCGTGTGGATGGTGCTGTCGTCTCTCAAGCCGCTCACCGAGATCTTCGGTCAGGGCTTCTTGCCGCAGAACCCCAGCCTGGATAACTTCCGACGGCTGTTCGCCGAGACCCCGGCACTCAGGGCACTGTTCAACAGTTTCTTCATCGCCATTCTGTCCACGGCGGGTTCGCTGCTGTTCTGCTCGCTGGGCGGCTACGGCTTTGCCAAGTTTAATTTTCCGGGCAAGAACGCCCTGTTCAGCGTGATGCTGGTCAGCATGACCATTCCCTTCGTGGTGGGGCTGATTCCCACCTTCATCATGATGCGCAACTGGTTTCACTGGATCGACACACCGTGGCCGCTGGTGGTGCCGGGTCTGGCGAATGCCTTCGGGGTGTTCTTCATGCGTCAGTACCTGTCCACCGTCCCTGACGAATTGCTGGACGCCGCGCGCATCGACGGCGCGTCCGAACCCACCATCTTTTTCCGGGTGGTGGTGCCGATCATCACGCCTGCCCTGGCGAGCCTGGGCATCATCTTCTTCATGGCCTCGTGGAACAACTACCTGTGGCCCAACATCGTGCTGCGCGATCCCAATGCCCAGACCCTGCCCGTGCTGATCGCGGGGCTTCAGGGCAGCGCTGGGCGCACCCCGTATGACCTGATGATGGCGGGCGCGGTGGTCAGCGTGATTCCCATGCTGATCGTATTTTTAGCCCTGCAACGCTATTTCTACTCTGGTATCACGGCGGGCGCAGTCAAGGGTTAAGCAATCAAAGACTGAGCGGCAACTCCAACTCCGCGTTTTCTCGTTCGCCTTCTGAATTGATCTGGAACGGAACGTCACCCGGTTTCCGGCCCCCTGCTCTTTGGGGCCGCCGGGCAGCCGTGTCCGCGAGGAGAGCCATGCAAATAAACCGCCGATCCAGCCGCGTCCTGAGCCTCAGCCTGCTGACCGCCGCCCTGCTGTTGACAGCCTGCGGCGGTACTACCCCGACTGCTGGACCAACCGCCGGGTTTGCCCAGACCCAGGGCACTGGGGAGTTGTCGCAGACTGCCATAACCGGGACGATCTACCGCGTCCCCGGCCCGCAATTCACGACGGCCACCGACGTGACCCTCTACGCCATCAATACAGGGTTCAAGCCCGGGGACCAGATTCTGTTTGATGCGGCGCAGGGACCATTTGAAGGTTTTCTCTACTTTCCGGCCAACAACAAAGGAACGGCGACCAGTCCCATCACCATCGGCTCGTTCAATGGACGGGCCACCCTGCAGGTCACCGATCCCAACCAGTCAGGCATCTTCCTGGAGAATGTCGCCGGATACGACATCGGCAACCTGAACATCGTGGGGCCGGGGGCGGGGGTCAGCCAGAAAGACGGCGTGATCGCGTACAACACCCTGTCCGGCAACGTGCGGCTGAACTTCCTCAACTTCCATGACCTGAATGTGTCGGGCTTTGGCTCGGGCGGCATCTCTGTCGGCGGGAACAACGGCTTCAGCGGGTATACCCAGGTCTTTATCAAAGATTCGATCACGCACGACAACCGCAAGGCGGGCATTCAGGTGTTCGGGCCTGCGGCCCTGCCCGCCGACACCGACTACGCCAACCGCGACATCTACATCGGCAACAACAAGGCGTACAACAATTTTGGCGACGCGGCCTCCACCACGTCCAATACGGGCAGCGGCATCCTGGTGGGCAATGCCCAGCGCGTGACGATTGAGCGCAACGTCGCGCACGACAACGGCAAATTCAACACGGCGGTGGGTGGCCCCATCGGCATCTGGGTCTACGACACGGACCGCGCCACCATTCAGTTCAACGAGTCCTACAACAACCGCACGAACAGCACCGCCGACGGCGGCGGCTTCGATCTGGACGGCGGCGTGACCAATTCGGTGATGCAGTACAACTACAGCCACGGCAACGACGGCGCAGGCTACCTGATTGCCCAGTATCCGGGGGCCAGGGCGCTGTACCGCAACACCGTGCGCTACAACATCTCCCAGAACGACGCCCGCAAGCACGGTTACGGCGCGATTGAGCTGTACGGCGAGATGAGGGACATAGACATCTACAACAACACCGTTTTCATGGACGCGGTGGGCGCGGCGGAAGTGCCGTCGGCGCTGCTGATCACCCGGCCCGGTACTTTTCAGAGCGGCGACGGGCAGAATTACGATATCGGCCCCATCAGCAACGTCCGGGTGGCCAACAACATCTTCTACAGCCGCAACGGGGCACGGCTGCTGTCGGTGGGCGGCGGGAACACCGGGATCGTGCTGCGCTCAAACAGCTACTTTGCCGATGGCCCCAGCCGCCCGGCCAGCTATTTTTACGGGTATGGCGGTAATTTCGGTAACGGCACCAACTTTTATCAGGGTACGGCCTACGCCAGTCTCGCTGCCTTCCGGAATGCCACCGGGCAGGAAGTGGGCGGCGTTCAGGGCAATCCGCGCTTGATGAACGCGGGTGGCGGGCAGACCATTGGCAACGCCTACCAGTTTCAAGCCCTGGCTGCCTATCAGCTCCAATCCACTTCGCCCATCAGAAACAACGGCCTGAATTTGGCCTCTCAGTTTGGCATCAATGCGGGGGCCACCGACTTTTACGGCGTGGCCATTCCGGCGGGTAGCGGCTTTTCACGCGGAGCCAGCGACATGTAAGAGGCGGCGGGTTTGGGAATGGCAGCAACTTCTATGTGAGCCAGAGCTGTAACGCTCCTTTCGCCTTCCTGGCAGCCACCCGCCAGGAAGGCGGAGGACGCCAGCTCAGCCCCAGGCTGGACAGCCTGGGGCTAGACCAGTAGAAAAGCAGGACCAACTTGCTGTTGAAGCCTTGGGACGTCCGTCTGGATGTGAATTCACCGCTCAGGAACGGCAGGCTGAATATGCCCGGTATTCAGACTGAAGAACCCTGCACTGAAAGTACAGGGGTTCAAAGTGCGACTGAAAGTCGCCGTCAACGCCATAGCATTCCGCTCGTAAGCAGGTCACATCTTTAGCTCAATGTCCTGCTGACACGCCAAAGTTTCTCTTCTTACTGCCCAGCCGCTCAGTTTTTCGTGACGGCGCAGGTCTGAAAGACTTGCACTAAAGTGCATGGCTCATACCCAGCGGTTTCGGAGAGTTGACCTGGGGGCGTTGAGATTGACGCCCCCGAAATTCCTGTTTGTCTCGATTCTGAAATGCCCCACGCTGAGAAGGGGTTTTCGGGAACTTCCAAAAATTGCCGTCTGGGCCAGGAGATATCAAATGGATACTCTGGTTGCCGTAGGATCTAGCTTCACTACTCGCGTCAGGCCACAGGAGGCAAGACATGACCACGTACCGCAAACTGGGCCGCAGCGGCCTGCACCTGTTTCCGCTCGGACTCGGCACCATGCAATTTGGCTGGAGCGCCGATGAGCAGACCGCTTTCGAGATCATGGACGCCTACCACGCGGCGGGCGGCAATTTTCTGGACACCGCCGACGTGTACTCTGCCTGGGCCAAGGGCAATCCGGGTGGCGTGTCCGAAGAAATTATTGGCAGATGGGTTAAAGCGCGGGGCAACCGCGACGACCTGGTGATCGCCACCAAAGTGCGCGGCGCGATGGGCGAGGGATTCTCTCAGGGCCGGGGCACCGTCCACCAGCGCGAGGGCCTGTCGCGCAAGTGGATTCTCAGGGCCTGCGAGGACAGCCTGAAACGCTTGCAGGTGGATCATATTGACCTCTATCAAGTTCACTGGATTGATAACCAGACGCCGATTGAGGAGACCCTCTCGGCCCTGACCGATCTGGTGCGGCGCGGCTACGTGCGCTACCTGGGCTGCTCCAATTACAGCGCTTGGCGGTTGATGGAGGCGCTGTGGACGAGCGACAGGAAGAATCTGGAGTCGTTCGTCAGCATCCAGCCAGAATACAGTCTGCTCTCCCCCACCCGCGCCAACTTTGAACGTGAGTTACAAAAAGCCTGTGTGGCCTACGGTGTGGGCATCGTCCCCTGGAGTCCGCTGGGCGGGGGTGTACTAACGGGCAAATACAAACGTGATGCAGCCCTGCCCGAAAGTGTGCGGGCCGATGAGAACGCGCGGCGACGCTTCAGCGACAAGAACTTTGACATCGTGGAAACGCTGCAAACCGTCGCCGACGCCCATCAGGCCAAGCCCGCGCAGGTGGCCCTGGCCTGGCTGCTGGCCCAGCCGGGCATGACCGCGCCCATTGTCGGGGCCAACTCGGTGGCGCAGCTTCAAGAACTGCTGGGGACCACCGAACTGCAACTGGGTCAGGATGACCTGAACAACATCAGTCAGGTGAGCGACTGGGAACGGGCGAGAACAGATCTGGAGAACTGAACCTGTCTTGCTCAGAAAGCTCAGGCACCTGAAACGGATATCCGAGCCTTTCATAGATCTACACAGCCTTGAGCGGGTTAGAAACAATACGCGATATGTCCCAGCGGGGGACTTGGCTGTCATCGCATTTGATGTTCTAATCCCTCAAACGATTTGGCTCTAATCTCGGTTTTCGCCAATTGCAGTCCTGTGCTGATAGCCGGGCCACAACTTCTTGGGGCCGCCCCTCAGTGCTTTCAGGAGAGTCAACATGAGGTCAAGTCTCAACCCACCACTCCTTTTTGGTTCTTTTACTCGGTCTTCGCTGATGGTGTCCCGGTTAAACTTAAGTTCTTCTGGGACAGCATCAAGCTTCCACAAACACAGCGTTTTTCAGGTCTGAAAACGGGAGGGTTCAAATGGGACAGCGCGCCGCCATCTACTGCCGGGTTTCTACGGCAGATCAATCCTGCGAACGCCAGGAGCGTGACCTGCTGGCCTTTGCCGTTCGCGCCGAGTATGAAGTCGTGGCGGTCTTCAAAGAAATCGCTTCAGGCAGTCGGAATGACCGCATGGAACGTACCAGGGTCATGACCTTGGCCCAGGACCGGCAGATCGGCGCGGTGCTGGTCACCGAACTGACCCGCTGGGGGCGCTCCACGATGGATTTACTGGGGACGTTGCAGGAGCTGGAAAGCTACGGTGTCTCGGTGATCGCACAGACAGGGTTGCAATTCGATCTGCGCGCACCTCAAGGCAAGCTGTTCGCAGCCTTGATGGCGGCGCTGGCAGAATTTGAACGGGATCTGCTGCGGGAGCGGGTGCGCTCAGGAGTGGCTGCCGCGCAGGAACGGGGGGTTCGCCTCGGACGGCAGCCGGGGGTCCGGGTCAAGGCGGATCGGTATACTGCCAGGGTGCTAAAGCTGCGGGCAGCAGGCGGCTCGTACCGCCAGATCGCGCGCGATCTGGGACTGAGCAAAAACACCGTCATGGAGATTGTTCAGCGGCATCGTTAGAACGAAGAAACGGCTTGAGGCAGATCAGGCTGGAACCTCAGATTTTTCCTTAGCGTAGTAGGGCGCACGGATCTTGAGGTGACCCCTGACAGGCCGGGCGCGGGTGCTGGCCCGCTCGACCGTGGCGGCTTTGATGTGCTGCGTACCCAGGGTCATGGTCCGTGCGGACATCAGCGCGTTCGTGAAATGAAAGTCAAAATACATCAGGTCATCATCGAAGATGTGCTGTCGTTCCGAGTCCTGGGAAATCCGTGTGTGAACGTCGCGGGAACCGTTCCACCGGTATTCTGCCCTGATGCCAACGTTGATCTCAGCCTGGAGGGCCTTTAAAAAAGAGTCGGGAGGAGAAATCATAACGACAGTGTTTCTTGGCTTTCAGGGTGTCGTGTGGGCCGGCTGCCTTGCGAGCGCTCGCGTAATGTAGACGGAGTCGACGGAAGATGTATTGGACGGTATGCGGACAGGTTTTCTCCTCCAGGGCTTAAAACGCAGAGTCCAAATGAAGTTCAGAGCAAACAGCTGATCGCTGGCCAGAGCGTAGGCAAAGGTGCGGGGATGGCTTGAAGGGGCGGGAAATAGATAGCATATACCATCCGATATGAGATGTAGAAAGTCAGGTCTGTCCCTTCCTTATGGCAGTTCAGGGACGGCAAGTGTCAACTGCCGCCCCTTCCTCTGCACGCGCTGCACTCCAAGCGCACCCACACGCCGCATGTCGCCAGATGCAAAGGGGCAGACCTGATTCGAGTGAAACTGAGCCTTTCCAGCGCACCTTTATGCCGTATGGCTCAATATCTGCTGATTAACGAAACTGCCGTTCGGACAGCGTCCGGACATGCTTGGCAATCCACTCCGGCCGGAGTTGAATTTGACGCAGGAGGTCCATGGCCCGAAGTTCACCCCGTAAAGAGACACCCTGTGCGGCGCGCAGTTCCAGTTTTGCGATGAGCACTCCTGGATTGGCAGCAATCCCTTCCAAGGCTGCGGGATCGGCGAGTTCTGTCGGCTTCAGCAGCAGGGCGCGAACCAGGTGTGCGACAGCGCGGTAATCGTCCATACACTGCCGTGCGGCCTGATTGGCATCAAACTCAGTTTGCAGCAGTTGTTGAATGTGATCATCGGAGTCGCCGACAGGTCCATAGTAGTATCGTTCAACTGCCACAGTCGAATCGAAATGTCTACTCCACACGACCTGCAGTGTCACTCCGCGCTTGCGCGCCACGACTTTGGCGGCTTCAATTCCGCCTATGTCGTATGCCTCCCTCACCAGGTTCGACCCACCGAGAACCGGAGTCTTTGGGGCCAAACGGAGGCGCACGCCGGCGGCATAGGCACGCAGAGCGCTGGTCAGGTTGTACTCGATTCGGACAGCCGGTTCAATAACCTGCGGCTTGGTCACCACTGTTTTTGATGTATGGTCATCGGTGGATGTTTCGGACGTGCTGTGTGGGTCTGACATTGCAGAACCTCCTAAAGTTGGAGTTGAGACATCGCATGGAATCAGGGTCATTCCCCCATGCCTACGTGACGTGAGTGGTTTTTTGAGCGGGGCGGCCTATCACAAGACGTGGGCGTTGGTGTGGGCGAACTTGAGGGCATCACGGGTGCCGGGTGACGAATAACCAGAATTCGTATCCGGTAGGCAGCACGCAAGAAGGCTTGCCAGACCTGGTCCGGTTCTCTTTCCTTATGGTGGGCCAGCAACAGACCACCAGCACCACCCATCAGCTCGACCCGTTCACGCACCACGCTCTAATTCCAGCTGCTCGAACGCCGCGATCGCGCGCCGCTCATGTCACAGCTGGCACTCGTCGATGCCCATCCAGGGGGCCACCCCTGGACCCTCGGTTTAGGCATCATTAAGGACCATGTAGCGCGCCGCCTCAGACAGTTCGATCGCCAGCGCCCGGACGCCAGCCGCCACAGGCGGTCCCGCCTGTTCCAGATAGGACTCTTCTTCGTTTTCATCATTGTCTCCGTGGGGTTAGACCGTCCCCCGTCCTGCACACTGGTACAGGCGTTTTTGAGCAAATTTTGAGACCAGACCGCCACCAGTTCAGTAGTCAGAACGTTATGTCCATACCGTTGGAGTGGCTGAACTTGTGGCTTTCTACACCGGTTTCAACGGTGTTCTAGGGTTTCCCTGCGGCCTGCGGCGGACGCGCTCGAATCGGGTAGGGAGCTTTAACCTACTCAGCTTTCGGGGACGCGGAGTGGGCCAGCATCTGCTCCAGCAATCGCGTCTGAGTCTCCAGTTGTTCCCGCATCATCGTCAGTGCGCCCTGGGCCTGCGCGGCCTCGCTCCTCACCTGATCGAGCTGATCGCGCAGGTCTGCGGCACTGACCTTGGCCTCCTGGCGAATCACCTGCACCTCGGCTGCCGCGCCCTCAGCGCGCTCACGCTCGTCCGCCACCTGACGCTCTAGAGCCGCCCGCATCTCCATCAGCCGCTGTTCGGCCTGCTGCTCGGCATGGTTCACCACATCGGCATGGTGGTGTCGCTCGGATGCCACCGTGGCGCGCTGCTGGTCCAACTCGCTTTTCAGATCAGCGTTGTGCGTCTCCTGCGCTGCCGCAAGGGCCGACGCCGTCTGCCGAGCCTCACGCTCCTGGGCCAGTTGGCTTGCCAGCACGATCCGCTCTGCATCGGCGTCACGCCCGCGCTGCTGCGTCTCAGCGAGTTGCTCCTGGCATTCAGCCACCTGCTCGGTCAGCATTTCGTTGATGATGGCCAACGCGTCAGCCATCTCACCGGCTGCGTCGCGGTCCGCCTCCGCCGCCAGCACCTGCTGCCGGCAGCCCTCGCGTTCGATCTGCAACCGGGTCTCGGCCACTTCAGTCGCCGCCGTCCACAGTCCACGCGTGGCCGTTTCCAGCTGCGCGGCCAGCCGGTCAGGCAGTGCGGCCAGCGGCACCAGTTGGGGGACGGCCTGCTCAGGGTGATCCAGCAACCAGACGTCAAGGAACTTCTTGACTGTGGTAAACGATCCCCGGCCCACTTCCTTCTGGACGGACGTCAACGACACCCGTTCACCCCGCTCCCGCAGGGCCTGTGCAGCTTGTGCGACGTCTTCTATCGTGATTCCCGGTCTTGCCATTGTCACCTCGTGTGTAAGTTCATTACGACTTTTTACGTAATTACGGTGTAATACGTTAGATTCCAGTGTCGATGCGGTGCGCCTCTGTTGCCTTCGTTTACAGCCCACGCGTGGCCGTATTCAGCTACGTCTCCCGAACGCATAGCGCCACACGGCTTTCCACTCCGCTATGCAAGGCACAACTCCTGAGCTTCATTCCGTGTCGTCTTCACCAGCGACGCGGGCAAGCACGGCACGCAGAAGTTGCCGGGCGTCGTCGTGGTGGCGGGCGACTTTGCGGCGGCTGTGGCCCCGGGAGACCATTTGCTGAACCGAGAGGGCGGAGGGGGAAGCGAGCTGGCCCGGCGTGACGGTATCGCCATACATGGGGTGGTACCCCACTGTGAATTTGTCAGCCCCGCCCAGCAAAACCATGAACAGCACCCCGTTCTGGAGTGGTACGCCGAAAAATGTGGTGCCCTGCGGCACAGCGAACAGCAACGCACCGCTAAACGGCTCGAAGCTGCGCACATGCAGCCCACGAAATTCGCACCACAGCGGGGGAACGGGGCGAGGGTCCGTGCTGGCCTGCGCGAGCGTGGCAGACGTGAATTGCTGATGATCGAGCGTGATCGTCTCCGCGCCCAGCAGCGCAGCCGTGAAGTGCCGGTTGAAATCGAGGTGGATCTGAAGACCGTGGAAGGGCTCAGCTTTTTTTCCGGTCAGCTGAGTCAACAGCAAGTGGAGCGGAGGGGTGGTTGCCCAGTGGTAGGTCAGGCCGACGCGGGCGTCGGCCTGCAACTGGTCCAGGTAGGAATGGGGTGGGTCCATGATCATGGTTGGCTCCTGTCGTCCGGGGAAGAAAGAGGGCTAACGTTGCGGTGAGCGGGCGCTCAGGTGGATCGGCGGTGAAAGCTGGTTCCTTCGAACTCCTCGATCGCGCGCTGTTCATGCCACAGCCGCCACTCGTAGATGCACATGCGAGCCACCCAGTCCGGCACCGGCTGACCCGTCCGGGCGAGTTTCTGCATCTGCCGACGCACCGCCCCCGTGTCCCGATATTCACCCGGCGACGCCTGCCGGAAAATCCTGAGCCAGGCCCCCGCCACCAGCCGCCGGGTGCTGTCGTTTGCCTCCTTGAGCTGTGGCTGCGGCTGCACATGCGTCAGCTCAGCCCACACCGCGCAGTACAGGGCATCCGCACTGATATTGAGCACGCCGTCGCGGTGTCGGTTGCATCGGGTCTCCAGCCTTGCCAGGTGATAGAGGGAGTGCGCCACGACATCGCGCCCCAGCACGCCTTCGATCTCCTCCAGGGTTTTGCACAACCAGTGCACCTCCTCGACCACCTGCCCGGCCTCCTCAGTTCGGCGCGTCACTATGTGGCCGCCACCGGCCCGTCGGTGCACTGTCAAATGCTCGGTCCGCGTAGGCGACGCAGGGTCCGGGGTGAGCAGCAACCCAGGCGGCGTACTGGTCACGGCCAACAGGGTATCTGCCGGCGTGAGGACCGGTGTGCCGTTCGATGGGAACGGAACCTTTTTCTTCTTTGTGTGGTTTCCGTTGCGCCTGGTCAGATCCCCCACCATCAGCTCCGACACGTTGTTGCCAGCGTCGGCCCTCCAATCCACCGTGGCCTGCTCACGCCCAATGACAGCGGCGGGGCTTTTTTCCGGAGCGGAGGTGGCGGACCATTCGGTGCGCATGGGCGCGGCGACACCGATCCCACCCTTGACCAGCAAATTGCTGGTCAGCTCGAGTACGGGGTTCGTTTTCATCTTCATGTGGTCTCCTGAGTGAACACGGGCCGGTCCCGGCCCTGGACTGCAGATTGACACTGGCGCGCAATCAGGGCTGGGGTGGTGGGGCGGCCAGAACACTTGAAAAGTGAAGTGGAGAAAAGACGGAAACGCCGTCTGGCACGCAGATTTAAATGCATTTGCGCCAAGCAGATCTCCTTTGGGCCTGCCGCATGGCTATGGCAGACAAACTGTCCTGGTCGAGATTCGCACCCACCTTTATTAAATCTTCATGCTTTTTTTCCACCACGCCGGAAGCATCTTTCAGCTCAAAAACAACACTGAAATCGCCTTCAAAGCCTCAGCTTTATTCCCTTTCATACGGATTCCGTTCGTTTCGTGCAGGAATCGGGATAGCGCCAATCCCTCCAATCCACGTCCTGAACCCGTTTTTCTCCTGCGCGCTGCTCGGATTTCCAGGTGTTTTCAACATCTTTCAATCGGAGTCCATATCAGGACCACTCCCGCGCGCCTTGCTTCCAGCCCATCAACTCAGCTGACCCTGACCGCTCTGTACATAGTCAATGCACTGGGTCCATCAACCGCCGCACCGCCTCAGAGGACGGCCACGTCTCCTCATCCAGACCACGCAACAATTGCGCCGTCGGCCACGCGTCCCAGCGCAATTCGACGTCAATCAGCCAGCCATCGACACCGTTGTAGGATCCACGCTCGATAGAGGTCCAGCCCGTGATACTCGCCCCGCTCAGGTCCAGTTCAGGCACCAGGTCTTGGCCGCCCGCTGTGCGCGCCCATACCGAAGCGGCCCAGCGTGGAAGCTGCTCCGCGTCCACGGAAAGTACGCCAGGCACCCCCACCAGTTGCAGCGTTTCCAGGGTCACCGGCGAAATCAAGGTGTCGCCAGCAACCGCCACCGGCTCTGCCACGGTCACAGGCTGCCCCGCCCGCGCGATCCGGCTACGCTGATCCTTGATGGCGTGGTGCAGCATGCCGCTGGGCGCCGTCGCCAGTGGCGGCAGACCCATCAGTGCCCACAGTTCGGCCGCCGCGCTGCGATCGGCGTGATCTGCGCCGCCCAGCAGAGCAGAGAGCGAGGTGTCCTGACCGTCCAGCGCAAGCATGGCCTGATCCACGCAGGCCTGGCGCACCACGCGGGACTGGCGAATCAGCTCGTCGAGGGCCTGCTCCTGAACAGGGGTGGGGGTGAGCGGAATGGTGTAGGTATGGTTCTGTGGGTTGGTCATTGATGTACTCCTTTACGGTCCGCGCTCAGTGCGCGGTAGACGGTGTGAGTGATCCAGGTCCGGCCTGCCGCGACAGGCCGCTCCCAGCGGGAGGTATATAAGGGCGATTCGCGCAGCAGCACCTCGATTACGCCAGCATCACGGGTCCGCCAGGCAATCAGCCGGGCCGCCGCAAACACAGCCTCCGACGGACTGGGGTAGCCGCTGGTGTCGCCGTCAATGAGAAGGCGGCGCACTTTGGTCCCGTTGCGCTGACCCAGCAGTGCGGAAAGGACATCAGCAACTGGGCGGGCCGCAGGTCTGAAACAGGGAGGCGGTGACCCTGGGTCCAGATCCCGACGCAACTGGGCGAGTTCAGCACGGCGCAGCGCTATTTCAGGAGGGGTCTCCGGCCAGCGGACACCGGTGATCGCCAGAAAGCCTGTGGTGATCAGCTCCACGGACAGGTCATTCACTTTTCCGCGCCGCGCGCCAGGCGCAACGGTGCTAGCGGCCAGCAAATGCAATCCACCGCCACTAACACTGACCTCGGCGTACGTGTTCAATTCATCCACCAGCACGGCGGCAGACGGGAGAAGCTGACCGTTCACGATCACGTCATCGAGGTCCAGCGCGCACAGCGGTTGACCAGCCACCACGGGTGTGCGCTCATCCAGCACGAAGCCGATGCCATCCGCGCGGCCAATTTGCCAGAGGGCCAGCGCTTCCGCAAACCGCAGGTGATGCGCCTGGGCTTGGGGGCTGACCGGGTATAGCCGCCCCCCAGCCCAGCGCGACGGGCATTTTCCCATTCGGCCCGAAACACGTCGCGTTAACTGATACGGCAGGTAAGAGCGGGCATCACGCAGTTCAACAGGCCAGCCTGCTTCCAGTGCAGCGCTCACGGTCCGCCCAGCAGCGCCTGACCGCGCGCACGGATGACCGCTGCCGCATTGGCGTCGGCGGCCAGGCTGTATCCACAGACCACGCAGCAAAACCGTTTCCCGGACAGGGGCCGCGCCCCCACCCAACCGCAGCGGCTACAGGTCCGCGACGTATACGCCGGTTGCACTTTCACCACCCGAACGCCGTGGTGCGGAGCCAGGGCGTCCACCCAGTCCAGCCAGGCGAGAAGCCCCACATCCTGGGCGTAGCTGGCAAAGCGCGATCCCCGCCGGGTGAATCCGCCCCAGGCCATCTGTTCCAGTGCGACGACGCGGTGACGCAAGACCAGCGCCAGTTGTGCCTCGTAAATCGGCAGGAGGCGCATGAACAGGCTGCGTCGGTGTTCGGCCCGCGCCCGCGCGAGATCAGCAGGCTGGAGGTGATTCCCCTGCTGGGCGTTAAGCGTCGGCGCAGCAAAATCACCCCGGAATGGGCGGGGGACAAGAGCTGCCTGATGCGTAGTGGCCACCGCAAACGGGTACCGGTAACCGAGATCAACGCCGATCACGTCATCCTGGGTCCAACGCGGAAATGGAACATCCGCGACATCAAAAGCCCACTGTGCTGCCCAGCGAGGCGGCAATCCTTCCGCGCCAGGAACATGGCGAAAAACCACCCGCTCACGGCTGACCAGATCACGGTCACTGGGCGCACCCGGATCAGGCAAGGCAGATCGTAGCCCGACACGCGCGCGGCGGCTGAACAGTTCCGCCGCCGCGCCACCGTCCCCCTGATCGAGCCAGCGGCGCTCCAGCGCGTCAAGCCGTGCCCCTTCCGCCTCGACGCGCCGGCGCTGACGCCGAATCATGGCGCGCCAGTAGGCCCTGGGCAGAAAGAGATCAGCGGACAGTCCACCCATCACACCCACCACCGACAGCGTCACGGGATCGCCGATCTGGACCGAATTGTCCAGGTGCAGTTCCACCGCACGGTCTAGCGTCCAGCGACCCGGCTCAGCCCCAGTTCGGCGCAAGCGCCACTCGCGGGCCGTTTCGGCCACCATCCAGCGCAGGGCACTGGACGCGACGAACTGACCCCAGCCCAGTGCGTCACGGGCCACGCGGAACTCGGCGTCCAGCGCCCTGAGCGTGAGATCCGGCGGCCCAGACCCCGATGAGGGTGGACCCTCGTGCCATTGACCACTGGCAATGGCGGTCAGCGTGGCCGCGCCGCCGGCGGCGCGGTGATGCAGATACGTGACCAGCGCGTGCTGGGCAACGAGCAGCACGCGCCACATTTCATGGAGTTGTGCAGCCTGATCGACAGAAGGATGGATGGGCGTGGTCAGGACCACGGTGGGCTGGAGGTATTCCGGAGGCTTTTTCGATGTGGGGGCGGCGGACCGCCCAGGCGGCTCCCCGCTGCGGCGCAACGCCGCCAACTTGCTTTTATTTTTTGACACACCCTTACTCTTCAGTTCCTGATGTTCAGGGCTTCTTTATCCCTTCCCTCCTCTCCCCCGTGTCCACTGGCCTTCCTCCTCTATTTCTTTCGCCGTCCAACCGTCTTCGTGGCCCCGCTCCAAATGCCAGAGGATGCGGTGATTTCCAGGACAAATCGTCGCACCTTATGCGGTGATTTCCTGATAAAATCACCGCATGCCCCGCTACATCCACGATTTAGACGACTGGAGCGCGTTCCACTGGGACGTGGCGGCACTCTCTGGCCTGCTCGAACAGGTCAATTTCCGCCGGGGCGCGCTGGTGGGCCAGCTCCAGGTCCTCGGCTCCCTGGCCCGCCAGGACACCCTGATGTCAGCGGTGACCGATGACGCGGTCCGCTCGAGCCGCATTGAGGGCGAAATCATCGACGCCGCTGAAGTACGGTCCTCCGTGGCCCGCCGCCTGGGCCTGCCCTTCGCCGGGCTACCCGAGCCAAGCCGTGAAGTTGACGGCGTGGTCGCCATGACCCTGGACGCCACCGAACGGAGCGCGGAACCGCTGACGGCTGAGCGGCTGTGCCGCTGGCACCGCGCCCTGTTTCCCGGCGGGCAGAGCGGCGTGACTCCGATCGTTACCGGGACCTACCGCAGCGACGCGGGTGGCCCCATGCAAGTCGTTGGCAACAGGCTGGACCGGCCCCAGATTCATTTTGAGGCGCCAGACGCGGGACGCCTCGACGCCGAGATGGACGCCTTCCTGCGCTGGTTCGAGACCCCGACGCCGGAGGATCCGGTGGTCAAAGCCGGCATCGCCCACCTGCGTTTTCTGACCATCCATCCCTTCGAGGACGGCAACGGCCGCATCGCGCGGGCGCTGACCGATCTGCAACTGGCCCGCGCCGACCGCCGCAGCGAACGCTATTACTCGCTGTCCAGGCAGATCGAAACGCACCGCAGCGGGTATTACCAGGTCCTCGAACGTACCCAGCGCCAGGGAGACCGGGACGTCACGGTATGGCTGACCTGGTTTTTAGAGCGCGTTCTCGGCGCGCTCGCCCACACTGAAGAGGCGCTGGACACCGTGCGCGCCCGGCACCTCTACTTGGAGCAGCACCGTGCCGTGGACCTCAACCCCCGGCAGAAAACAGTGCTGAACCGGCTGTTCGAGAATTTCGAGGGCAAACTCAGCACCCAAAAATATGTCCGGCTGGTGGGCAAGCAGACCACGCCTGGACAGTCCACACGCGGGCCGATCAGCACCGATACCGCGCTGCGTGACCTGGAGGAACTGGTGCAGGCCGGGATGCTCCTGCGGCGGGGTCAAGGACGGGGCGTCCATTACCTGGTGCCGTTGCCGGTGGCTCCCCGTGAACTGAACGCAGAACTGTTTGTCGTTCAGGAGGACGAAGGGAACTCAACCTGACCTGGTCAGGAATGACGCTGCCCACGGAAGCTGGATCCGCCTCACTCAGTGGTCTACCGGATCAGTTCAGCCTCCAGGTCATGCACCACCTGGCGCAGATGATCCACCACTGGGCCGAGGGCAATCGGCCCGGCCAAGGTCAGCCACTTGATGCGCAGCCTGCCTTCGAGCGTTTCCAGGTGGCAAACCACCTTTTTGAGATCGTCGATGATCGCCTGTCGCAGCACCTCGCAGAGCAGGCTGAACCGGAGCGCCAGACAGCCCCGCTCGATCACCGGGTCGCCGAGCAACACCCCGGGGATAGCGTCGCTGCACACCTGATGGTACGCGTGGATGGTGTCGAGCAATTCGCCGCTGCGCAGGCGCTCGGCCAGCCACGGCACCGCGTACGCGTCCATGAACACCGCGTGGGTCAGGTGGTTGGCGGGCAACTGCGCGGGGACCGGCGTGTTGGCGAGCAGCACCTCGCGCAGGCCAGGCCGTTCGGCGTGGCCCGGGCGTTCCTGCAGCAACTGAGCACCGATGGCCTGAATGTGCTTCTGAGGCTTAACCATGACCATATCCTGGCACGCCCCTTTTTCAACGTTTTTTGCCCACCGCTCCTGGCGATCGTGATCCGGCAGGCCAGACCGCCAGCACGAAACAAGTCATCTTGACCCCTTCCCAAGGACTCTTCCAATATCGTCTGGAACGCTCTTTTTCACGTTCGGAGCTTTCCAGGTCTTTTCACCTCCTCCCCGTGTCCACTGGCACTTCCACTGAAAAAGTCTTCGTGGGGGCACGGCTAGCGTGTTTTCCATGACCCCCACCCCCACCGAGGCCCTGCTCGACGATCTGGTTGTCGATCACGTGCTGAGCGCCGGACAAATCAAACGTCGCTACGGCCTGCGGCTCAACCCGGCCAGGATCCACGCCCTGGGTCTGACCCCCATCGAACGTGTGATGGTGACCGTGCATGGTGCCCCCGCGTCCGTCCGCGCTGTCCAGTTCGTCGCCCTGAACCCCCGCTGGGCACGCCAGGAGAGCTGGATGCTCGGCCACCTCGCCGGCGTCGCCGAGGCGCGCACCCTGACCAACAACCCGCGCGCGCTGTGGCGCTCAGAAGCAGGGCGGCTGGACAGCGCCCGGCCTGACGCCGTTTACCTCATGGAACGGGGGATGGCCGCAGTGGAATTCGACACCGGCAGTTACGACAACGCCACCGTACGGCGCAAATTGAGAGAGTTTGGCCGCACGTACGCCCACGTGATCTACGCGGTCAGCGGTCAGCGGCGTCTGACGTATGTCAGACGCCGCCTGGCGATCGAGTGGCCATCAGCAGATGACCAGGAAAGGTTTACCCTGGTTCATGCCCCCTGGTGGGCCTGACCCGGCGCGGGCGGCCCGCGTAGGGCAGTGGAGCTATCTTTGGCGCGGGCGGAGGTGGCGGCGGCGGGATGATCTGCATGCGCACCACCTCCACGCACCACGAATTGGCCGCCTCGACGCAACGGGTCCGCCGCAAATCTGGCGTGAAAATCACCAGACGGCCCTGCGCCTGAGACAGTTCCAGACGGTACTGGCCAATCAGCCGCCAGAGCGAGCGCGACGAATATCCCCGCGCCCGCCCGCACACGTAATACGGCACGCCATCAGGCGCGCGAAGTACATGCAAGTTGCGCCGCCGCAGCCCCTCATACACCCAATCACGCTCACTCTGCAACCACGAAATCGCACGGGCGACGTAGGCGTGATCTGCAGCGGAATCCGGACTGGGACGGTTGTGGGCGGAGCGGCCCACCCGCACCAGTCCCGCTGGGCCAGGCACCAGGACTGGCCCCCACGACATCGGATAACGGTGCAGCAGTTCGGCGGTCAGCAGCGTCGCCACATCTGCAGGTGTGGCCAGCAGCAGGGCGTCGGCCTCAAACAGTCCACGCCAGTCGAGCACGGCGGCGAACGCCTCCTGCTGGGGTGGGGTCAGGGCGAGGTTGACGTTGCGGGGATCAGGTTGCAGATTCCAGGCGGTGACGATCAGGAGTGGAGGGGGCATACCTCCATAAATAGCTGCAAAGGCTCAAGCGCGGGCGAAAAATATGGACGGGGCGAGGCCGCAGCAGGAGCGTCAGGGTAGATTTTAGAGTTACGGACGTCGGTTCACGCGGGCAAATTTAGACCCCAGAACCGCTGCAAGCGCCAGTTGACCGCAAAACGTAGATTGAACTACATAGATTGGAAAAAGCGAGGCCAGGCGCTGTTTGACCTGTCTTTTTGCGATGAGCAGACCTCTATGACAGCAGAAGAACTGTAGATGGAACCGAGTGGCCCAGCGGCACCCAGAAAAGTGACAGCATTCACGGTTCAGCCCGCACCAGACCTCAGCCTGAAAATTGCAGAGAGGGACGGGCGGAGTAGTCCTGCCCTTCGCCTCATCCAGCACTCGCCTGATGCCCTGCCAGCACCACACCCTAGCTTTTCAGCTTAATCCCCACGCCGCTGGCAATCGTTGGCTGAGGCCTGCGCCTGTGCTGTCCAGCCGAACGCTCCAAACATTCTGGTGTTGCGCCCATGGGCCGGATGTCCATGGCGCAAAGCCGCTCCCCAGATCAGGCCGTGAATGACACCGAGGAACATCGAAGTGGCAGAGTTTTTCGGGTCCAATGATGGGGCCAGGCCACCCTCGAACGCTCCCCAAACAGTTACCTGTGGCCGAACGTAACCTAAACTACACAGGGGCGTATAGAGTACGCCTGGGCGCGGTCTGAACCGTCTATGTGCGTTCGGCAGTCTTCTCCGACAGCAGAAGGGATGCAGGTGGTGTCGAGGTTTCGGAAGCATGTGACAATGTGGGCGCACGTCCATTTCGTTCCATCCGGATTGGTTTTCAGGCCGCCCATCCTGGGACAGATCATGCCTCCTCTCCCCTGCCCCATTCACACTGAACTGGAAAGGCCGGGTGACCGTAGCGCCAAGGCTGTCGTTTCGAGTGGTGATGTCTCTGATGAGAAAATCAGGGGAAAAGTTCGTTTCAGATGGTCAATTTCCGCTCCCACCCCTCCTGTCTTCAATGAGGGAAACCGTTCAGTGCGCCATCTCTACGGAATCATGCCGCGTGTTGGTTGAGGGCCAGCTCAGGCGTCTACTGACGGGAACCCTGTCTCCGATGAAGGGACCATCCAGACCAACCTCTCTCATACCCTGGATTCCGCTCCCGTTCGTTTTCCAAACAGAAAAGTGCCGGCAACCCCTTCCTGCCAGGATGTCGCTATGCAGTTTTATCGAGGCCCCCGCTGATGGTGCTGGCCCCGGTCAGTGCGACCCGCTCCACTGCGCCCACCAGCCGCAATGTGGACGTACGACTCGGCCAGATCCATTTGGTCTACACGGCCACCAGTCCGCTGACGCTCCCCCACGGCTCAGACCTGCGCGTCCTGCTCGCGCTGATGACGCACGCCGCTGACGACGGCCAGGTTCAGGTCGGTCTCCCCACATTGCTGCGAACGGCGGATATGGGGATGGGCAGGCGGCAACATGTTGCGCTGTTCGGCGCGCTGGATCGCCTTCGGGAGGTGAGGTAC
>NZ_MSTI01000094.1 GCF_001949125.1 Deinococcus marmoris | reverse complement strand
CATTCAAAAAGGAAGTGAACCATGAAACAAGTTCTGAACATGCAGGCCCTGCGTCCCACGTCCACCGACCGCGCCGGGAGTTGGAGCACCATCAGCAACTACTGCGGCAGCATCCAGTTGTCCTGAAATTCCCGAAGCTGACCGCCTGAAGTTGCCCACCAAGCCCTCATTCAAAAAGGAAGTGAACCATGAAACAAGTTCTGAACATGCAGGCCCTGCGTCCCACGTCCACTGACCGCGCCGGGAGTTGGAGCACCATCAGCAACTACTGCGGTAGCAACCAGCTGTCCTGAAGTTCCCGAAGCTGACCGCCTGAAGTTCCCCACCAAGCCTCCATTCAAAAAGGAAGTGAACCATGAAACAAGTTCTGAACATGCAGGCCCTGCGTCCTACGTCCACCGACCGTGCCGGCAGCTGGAGCACCATCAGCAACCACTGCGGCAGCAACCAGTTCGCCTGAAGGCGTGATGACCAGCGTGCGCGTGCAGGACGTCTTGAAATACGTCCAAACCTACGTCCCTATCCGGCCGGCGTATGCCAATTCGGATTAACCACAACCAGGGGCGCAATTGCGCCCCTTTTTTTATCCCCCAATAAGAGAAACCTTAACGAGACCAGGAGGCTTTATGACCAGTGGCGCGAACCTTACCCCCGCACGTTTTAATTTCCAGCAGGTTGTTCGTCATCTTCATCTCCGCTCGGAATTTTATGAACCTTTTGAGCGGTATCAGCCCAGTGAAGAGTTTGTGGCCGCTGCACAACGGCAGCTTCCACTGACCACCCGGATTGTGCGTGAATCATTCTGGACGCACGCGCAGCCCATCGGCGCTGACGTGCCGATGCAGGGCTGGAAAATTCACGTCTCCGCCACGCATAAAAACGCGGTTGAAATCCTGGAGAGGGTGACCCGAACATGCAGTGACGCACGCGTTCCATTCAAATTCGCCAGTGATCCCTTCGTGTTGTCCCTGCTCCTGGGGAAGGGCTGTGCCCGCGGCTCCAGCGGCAAATTCATGACGCTGTATCCTCGTGACGAGGAGCAAGCGCAGGCCCTCCTGGAGAAGCTGTACGCCGAATTGCAGGGATTTGACGGTCCCTACATTCTTTCCGATCGCCGTTTCCGGGACTGTGCAGTGCTGTACTACCGTTATGGAGGCTTTACGCCCATCATCCGGCGTGATCCGGACGGTCAACTGACATCTTACCTGATTCGTCCTGATCTGGGCCTGGAAGTCGATGAACGCACGCCTCATTTTCAGGTGCCCGACTGGCTGAATGACCCTTTTCAGGCTGAAGAGCCGGAAGAAGAAGGCAGTCTCTTACATGGGCGATATGAGATTCAGCAGGTCCTGAATTACTCGAATTCGGGTGGCGTATACCTAGCAGTCGATCACACCACCGGAATGACCGTTGTGGTCAAGGAAGCCAGACCTCACGTGAACTCCAGTGTTTCTGGACAGGACGCTGTTGAACAGTTGCGCAAAGAACACCGACTGCTCACGCTCCTGAGCGGTTCAGACGTCACTCCCGAACCCATCGAACTGTTTTCAGAGTGGGAGCATACCTTCCTGGTTCAAACGTTTCTGACGGGGATATCGCTCCACGAGTTCACTGGAAAGCACAGTCCTGTCATCCGCACCGCTCATCAGCCCGAAGAGCTGAACGCGTGGTTGCACCTGTGGCGCTCTGTGGCGCTGGCGGTCATACGGGCCGTGAATGTCCTTCATGGACGTGGCGTGGTCTTTGGCGATCTTTCCCTGAACAACGTCTTGGTTTCGGTGGAAGACGGCCGCTGCACCGGAGCCTGGTTGATTGACTTCGAGGGAGCTGCTGAAGCGGGTGTGGATCCCGAAATCAATATGTTTACACCAGGATTTGACCGTCCGGGACGTAATGGCAGGTCATACATGGACGTGGCCGATGATCATTACGCTCTTGGGGCGCTGCTGTTCAGCATGTTGCTGCCGGTGGCTGTTCTGACCAATGTCAAACCTGATGCACTTGACGTGTTCCTGACTGAATTCACTCAGGATTTCGGCTTGCCGGATCCGTTCGTATCTGTCATTCGGCAACTGCTCGGCTCAGGCGGCACGCTGAAGCTGGAGGCACTGATCGCCCGGTTAGAGGACTGGAGTGGAGTGGCCGGCCGTCCAGGCATTCTGACGGTGCCGCAGCCACTTTCAAACGAGCAATTGCAGCGCACCGTCCTGAGTACCCTGCACCATACAGTCAAAACGGCAGAGTTCCACCGTCAAGATCGTCTGTTTCCAGCCGCGCCGCAACTGGCCCACGGTCTCAGCCTGGACCATGGGGCCCTGGGGGTAGCGGCCGTCTTGCAGGTCGTCCGGGGACAGGTGCCACAGGACGTTCGTCAGTGGATTCGGGAGCAGCCGCTGGCAGCGACCACCTCACCGGGTCTATTTAGTGGGCTGGCGGGGATCGCCGTCGGCCTGGCCAGCATGGGTGAGCGGCGCGCTGCCGAGCGTGCCTATCAGCTGGCCCGTCGGCATGATCACCTGTACGCCCGCGTACACCTCCACGGTGGCGCGAGCGGTTTTGGTCTGGCCAGCCTGATGCTGTTCTTGCAATGGGGAGAGGACACCTATCTCCAGGACGCCAGGCGCGTCGGAGACATCCTGGAAGCGTCCGCACAGTGGTCAGGCAACCAGGTGTCGTGGCCTGAGTTTGGGCCACAAGAAGTGGGGCTTGGGTACGGCTACAGCGGCGTGGCGCTCTTCTTGCTGTACCTGCATGGCGTGACGGGCGAGGCGCGGTACCTGCGGCTTGGGGAAGCGGCGCTGGCTGAAGATCTGTCGCACGGGCGAGAGCTGGAAGGCGGCGCACTCGGGTTTTCCGATCAACCGGACGGGGCCATTCTGTACCCGTACTGGTTGACGGGCAGCGCCGGTGTGGGAAGTGCGGTGGCGCGTTACTACCACGTCACCCGCGATCCTGCGTATCGCAACCAGGCGGACCGGATTCGGCTGGCCACCACAGCGAAATACAGCGTGTTCCCAGGCTTCTTTATGGGACTGGCTGGTCTGGGCATGTCCCTTCTGGACGCCGCACAGTTCCTCGGGGATCCGTCGTACCTCGAAGACGCGCACCGAACAGCCCGCGGAATCCTGTTGTTCAGTGTGAAAAAAGAGCAGGGGCTGACCTTCCCAGGTGATTACCTGCACCGCATCAGTACGGATCTGGGGAGTGGCAGCAGTGGGATCGCCCTGTTCCTGCACCGCCTGGCACATCAGACCGGCAATCCACTCTTCCCCGATGCTGTCCTGCTCGGGCGTGAAGGGGCGCGGGCATGAAGCGGGCCTGGAAAGCGGACTGGGCCCTGATGATCGGCCCACATACCCGCCAGTACGTTCTGGCCCTGCTCTGGACGGGGACCATCGCGTTCCTCATGACGGCCCTTAATCCACTGGCCACACGCCTGATCTTCGACGTGGCCGTGGCTCAAAAACGTCTGGACTGGCTGGTGGGTATCGCCGCCGCCTCATTAATCGTGTTCAGTCTGCTGCGGTGGTGGGACTTCCAGTGTGGACAGTACCAGCAGCGACTGACCAATCGCCTGAGTGCGGATCTCACACAGCGGATGGTGGCGGGGTATTTCCGCCTGCCCCCAGCGTCCGTGGCGAAGCACAGTGACGGATACTTCGTCGCCCGCACCATGAGTGAAGTGGAAAATACGGTGACCCCTGCCGTCAGTGCAGGAGTGCAGCTGCTCCGGGCCGTCATGATTCTGGTGACGGCGGTGGTGACCGTGCTGATCTTGTCCTGGCAACTGACCAGTGTGCTGCTGATCATCACGCCCGCACTGCTCCTGCTCGCACGGCACTTCGCGGCCCGACTCCACCAGGATGCCAATGATGTGCAGGAGAACACCGCTGCACAGCAGGAAGTACACTCGGCCGCCATAGGTTCATACCGAACTGTACGGATGTTTGGTTTCGAGGGGCTGGCTCTTCAGCAACTGATGCGGTCCGTTGATCGGCGATTGGACGCTGTGTATACGCTCGGGTACCGGTCCGGGAAGTACGGCACCTTGAGCCGAATCACACTCAGTATTGCGGAATTGCTCGTGCTGATGCTGGGTGGCTACGCAGTCATGACGACCTCCCTGACGCTGGGCAGCCTGATGGCCTACATGACCGCGTACTGGATGGCCGTTAGCGCCGTGCAGACGCTGATTGATCTCCTCCCAGATGTGCAGATACTGCGGTCAAACATCTGGCGGTTGGCGGACATGCTTGACCAGGCGGACGAGGTGCAGCCTCCGCTCCCAATTCCAGCACCAGGGCAGGCCATCACGTGGCAGAACGCCGCTTTCGGACAGGGCGAAGTCCCCACACTGACGGGAGTGAATCTGGATGTTCCGAGCGGCAGCCGCGTTCTGATTCGGGGAGCCAACGGTGCTGGGAAAAGCACACTCGCCCTGACGGCCTTGTCCCTTCTTCCACTTCGGCAGGGCTCGGTCAGCCGTGTCAAGGACGTGAGTGGTCTGGTCGAGCCTGTGGTTTTCCCAGCACTCCCTCTGAAGGACCTGACCACCCAGTTTGATGGTCATGACGTACAGGCTATGGCCGAGCCGCTGGGTCTGTTGCCCCTGATGAATGCACGCTATGACGAACTGTCGCTGGGACAACGCAAGAAATTCGCCCTGATGATGACATTGTTAAAGCCTGCGGAACTGTACGTATTCGACGAACCACTTGCCAATCTTGATGACGCAACGCAAGTTCAGGCGCTTGAAATGATCATGGAGCATACCCAGGGGAAAACCGTGCTGGCTATCATGCATGATTCGGCAAATGTTCTTTCAAAGTTCGACATTGTGGCCGAAGTGGTAGCTGGGAGCCTGGAAGTAGAGATTCGCCCCGAGGGTTCCCGGCGGATGGGTCCTGTAGACGCAGTCATGGCCCCCCTGATGGCGTGACAGAAATGAATAGAAAGCGCCCCCTTTTGGTGGCGCTTTCTATTTGTCCACTGGAGACGCTTCTGGAGGCCACCAAAATCCGGGGGCGAGCAGCGCAGCGATTCAAGGGGCAGAGGCGGCGGAGTCATATTCGACACGCCGTATCCTGTTGTCCGTTCACACTGGGAGGTTTTTGCCTCCGCTTTTTGCAGCGCTCCAGCAATGATCTGTCAAGGGTTTGGTGGTTCTTGCACACTTTTGGTGCATCCTCGTCTACCCGTGATGTTATGAGGGATGATTGATCTCGAGCTGCTTTCCGCAGCGCTCTTTCCAGACAGCGCACTCACCATCCTCTCGATCTCGCAGGGAAACGATCAGCATCTGATCGTTTCTGCCAGAACTTCTGGGGGCCAGCCGGCATGTCCCTGCTGCCAGACGGTATCCACCAGTCTTCACAGCCACTACCCGAGAACGCTGGCCGACTTGCCATGCTTTGGTCAGGGTGTTCAATTTCAACTCTGTGTCCGGCGGTTTCGCTGTCGAGAACGTACCTGTCCCCGACAGGTGTTTTGTGAGCGCCTTGACGGCGTTGCGCTGCGGTCGGCACGGATGACTGAGCGGCTCACCGGTACCCTTCAAGGAACAGCGCTTCAGAGCGGGGCGAGCGTCGGTCGGCGTATCGGGCGAACCTGGGGCATTCACCGTTCTCGCACCACGTACTTGCGGGTCATGCGTCGCATGACCCCTGTGCCACGGATAAAGCCCCTCAAGTACATCGGTGTCGACGATTTTGCCTTCAAGCGTGGTTCGCTTTACGGCACGCTGATCATTGATCTGGAGACCGGTCAGCCGGTCGAAGTCCTCCCTGATCGGACGGCCACGACACTGGCCCACTGGCTCCGGGACCATCCTGAGCTTGAGCTGGCGACGAGGGACCGGTCCACCGAATATGCTCGGGGACTGACTGAGGGTGCGCCCCAGGCCCAGCAAGTTCTGGACCGCTGGCATCTGGTCAAGAACCTTCGGGAAGCGCTGGAACGCCAAGTTCAGCGGTATCAGAAGGAGATGAAGCTGGCGCTCGTCCTGGAGGGGGAGCACACCGTGCTCCCCCTTTGCTCTCACTCAGCCGAACAATCGAGTCAGGACGTCACTGTGCAGAAACAAGCGCAATATGCCAAGCTGTACGCCCAATTTCAGCGAGGGCACAGTATCGCGGCCATCGTCAGAGCGACGGGCGTCCACCGGGCGACTGTTCACCGGGCCATTCGGTGCCAGGGACAGGTCAGTCGGCGGCGGCATGCCCGGCCCGCTGGGATCCTCACGCCGTTTCAAACGATCCTGATTGAGCGCTGGGAGGCTGGCTGCCGGAATGCCAGCCAGCTGTACCGTGACCTCGTTCAAGCGGGCTATGCGGGTTCAAAGCGCCGCGTGATTCTGTGGGCCCAGGAGCGACGGGAGGTTCCTACACCGACGACGCCCGGCCCATTCAGAACGTCTGCCCTCAGAAATCGACGTTCTGAAGTTGGACAAAGCAGCTCAGCATCGTCGCTGACAGTGAAAGCAGCATCCTGGCTGCTGTTTTCGCTTCCTGAAGATGTTGAGGAAGACCAGCAGGGACTCATCAAACGGCTCCAAACCTGTGCGCCACTTCGCCAGGCCCAGGAACTCGTCCACTCGTTCCGGACCATGCTTCGTACCCGTCACGGTGAGAGCTACCCGTCCTGGGCCGAGCAGGTTCAGGCCAGTGGGCTGACCGAACTGATTAATTTTGCCAAAGGTCTTCAGCGAGAAGGGTCAGCGCTGCTCGCAGCGCTAACCCTTCCTTACAGCAACGGCCCGACAGAAGGAGCGGTCAACCGGCTGAAGACCATCAAGCGGCCAATGTATGGCCGGGCAGGCTTTGATCTCCTGCGACTCCGTGTCCTTTCGGGATAACCGCATGCACCAAAAGCGTGCAAGAACCACCAAACCCTAACAACATCAGCCCCCACCCACTGTCTTAAGATCTGGTCCCTTGCCCGAGGGCATAATATGGGTCGCCCTCTCGTCTAGGGCAGGCTGTTATTCCAGGGCGACTCAAGACCACCACGCTGCCCCCAAATCGGTGGCCGACTGGCAGGTGAAGTGACGGGCACGGGAGGAGAGCCATCAAGCGCCGCAAAACGTACCGCCAACGCCGTGACCCACATACAGGCAAGCGCCTGCTGGCGCACCGCGTGGTGGCGGCGCAGCGTATCTGATTAGCGCCGAAGGGCCATCAGCACGGCTACGGGATCCTCGCCCCGCAGGCGGGCCGTTTCCACCACGCTCTTGATGCGGGTGTAGGTGGTAGCCCCCAACAGATTTTTGCTGCACTGAGAGACTTTCCTCGCCATCACTACGCTCCGCAGGGCACGCTCTGCGGCGTTGTTAGTGGGCGGAATTTCTGGGTCGATCAAGAAGTGCAGCAAGCGGCCTTGACGATGCTGTTCCAGGAAACCCCGTCTCAATCGCTCATTGGTCTTGGTCTTCAGGGGGGAACGGTCAAGCAGATGATCCAAGCGCAGGGTGAGAGACTCACCCTGCTG
>NZ_MSTI01000029.1 GCF_001949125.1 Deinococcus marmoris | reverse complement strand
CCGCGCCCGCCGGTCTGGCGCTCGGCCACCACCACCGCGCCGTGCGGGGCCGGGTCCGCCGCGTCGTCGGCCCAGGCGCGGGCCTCATCCTGGGTGCTGCCCACGGTTCCCCGGTAACGCAGGGCCGCGCCCATCGTTCCGGTCCGGCGCACCAGCCCTGGCGCGGGCGTGCCGGGGGTCAGGGCGTATCCGGCGCGGGTAATCTGCAACGGAATGCCATCCTCCTGCAATCCGTGGGCCAGCGTGTTCACGGTCACGCGCCCCACGCCCAGCCGCCCGGCCAGCACCTCCCCGGACTGGGGGATGTCGGTCAGCAGCTCCAGCAGGCGGCCAGAAGTTAAGGCGAGGGGCATCTCGTTCAGTGTTCTACGGGTTTGGATGAACGAAATGCAAGAGGGGGAAAAGATCCCACACCACCCGACGTTCCATTTGCACCCCCAGCGCCTTTCCCAATCTGTGCCTTTGCTAGACTGATCCCATGACGATGGTGCGGCAGACCAAGCAGCGGGCAGCGGTGATTGAGGTGCTGCGGGCGGCGCGGTCCCACCCGGACGCAGCCTGGATTCACGCGCAGGTGCGCCAGACCCTGCCCAGCCTGAGCCTGGGCACGGTGTACCGCACGCTGGACGCCCTGGTCGCGGGCGGCGTGGTGGTCACGCTGGAACGCGCCGGACAGGCCACCCGTTACGACTACAAGCGCGCGGGCGAGGACCACCACCACGCGGTCTGCCGGGGCTGCGGCGCGATCTTTGATGTGGACGCGGGCGAACTGCCGCAACTGTCTGCTGCCGCGCTGCCCGCCGGATTTCAGGTGACGGATGTGCGGCTGGAATTTATCGGGATCTGCCCGGACTGTCAGACCGAAAAGATCAGCTAGAGCGGTACAACTGCGTTCAGGAAAAACTGTTTTGAACCCGCTCCCAACTGCACTAATGCGCCCCGGACTGGCGCGTAAGCTGGAGCATGTTTGAACTGCTGGCCGTTCTGGCGCTGATCCTGTCGTTCGTGGCACTGTCCCGCGCGGGGAAGGCGCAACAGCAGACCCGGTTCCTGGCCCAGCGCCTGCAACTGCTAGAAACCGGGTTGCAGGCGGCGCGGCTGCGAACGGCGGGTACGGAGGCTTTCACACCGACTGTGGCAGGGGTTGCGCCCGTTGACACGTGGCCCGGCGCACCTGTTTTCCCATCCAGTACACCCGTCTGGCCGGAAGATCAGCTCACAGGTCCAGTCCCGCCACTTGCCACGCCGCCAGCGCCGCCCAGAGCGCGCGGGCCGTCCTTGTGGGGGCCGCAGTTCAGCCGGGCGCGCATCAGCCTGATCGGCGGGCTGCTGGTGCTGGGCGGGCTGGCCTTTACGTTGCGGGCGCTGGGCGCTCCGGCGTGGACGCTGCTGCTGGCGGTCTTCGCCTTTAGCGGACTGCTGTATTTCAACGCGCGACGGGTGCCGTGGCCGGTATCCGGGGCGCTGCGCGGGCTGGGCTACGGCGTGGCGGCGCTGGGTGTGGGGAGCCTGTCCCAGCGGCTGCCGGGAGACTGGGGACCGGGGGCTGTGATGCTGGGCCTGCTGGGCCTGAGCGCAGCGCTGCTGCTGGACGCCCTGCGCCGCCGCGAACCCCTGCTGGGCGCGCTGGCGGTGGGCGGCGCGGCCCTGAGTACCTGGATGCTCACCGACGATCTGGGCCGCTGGTCCATTCCGGCGGCGGGCGCAGTCCTGTTACTCGCGGCGGTGGCGGTCTGGCAGGGCCGCGCGGACCAGAAAGCAGTTTCAGACATCTCAGCACAAGGGCTGGAGGACGGCGAGGCCAGCCCGGACGCCCCCACCTCCCGCTATGCGGCGCTGGCGCTGACGTTGGGCGCTGCTGGGGCCATGCCGCTGGGCTGGTTCATCGCCTCGCTCAGCCATGTGAGGGACGGCCTGATACCCGTGCTGGACGGTGAATTGGCACGCGGCACCCTGCAAACGGCCCTGCACCTGACCCCTGGCCCGCTGGGGCTGCTGCCGTGGCTGGCCTTCTGTCTGCTGGCGCTGGCCGTGCCTGTGGCCCTGCTCTCCTGGCTACGGCAGACGGCAGAAGAGGCCCCCCCAGAGAATCATCCCGACGGCGTATCGCTGGGCGCGGCCTGGGCGATCCTGGCCCCGCAGGTGCTGGTGGCGGCGGCAGTGGGCGCGGCGCTGGGAGACGTGCCGGGCGACGCAGGACTGAAGGGGGGCGCGCTGGCCCTGACCCTCGCCATTCTGGCGGCATTGCTGGCGGCGGCCCGGCTGGTCTGGACCCGGACGGCCTGGACCCGGACAGCGGCGCAAGCCTCAGCGCTGGCAGGTGCGGTGGCGGGCGGCCTTACGGCGAGTGCGGCGGGGGTGGCCGGGGCGCTGGCCCTGAGTGTGCTGGGGCCACGCACGGAACCTCTGGCACTGGCGGGAGTGGCCTCAGCGCTGCTGCTGGTGGGCCTGTACGGGCACAGCCGCTTCTGGCTGCGGGTGGGGACGCTGGGCCTGGGGTATACGGCGCTGTGGGGCATGGGCCTGACGCTGGGCCTCTCGCTGGGAGAAATAGTGTATCTCGCCCGCCCGGATGATCTGGGCCGAGCGCTACTGGGAGCCGCCCCCGCCACACTGGGTCTGCTGGCGGTGTGGCGGGTGAGCCGTGACGCCTGGGCCGCCGCGCCGCGCCCACCGAAACAGATCAGCGGCGCAGCGCAGGAGAAGAGCGAGGTCCGCCGCCTCCGTCCCCACCGGACGCCCACACTTCTGGCCGCGCTATGCAGCGCCGTACTGGCGGTGGCACTGTTGGCTGCCGGATCAGCGGTACTGGCAGGTGGGGTGCTGCTGGCGGCGGCGCTGCTGTGGACGCACAAGGCGGGCGAAACAGGCGGCAGCGGAGCAGGCGGCACCGTCCCCTTCTGGGTGGCCGCGCCCCTGGTCACGCTGGGCAGCCTGTTGCTGATCTTCAACGTGGACGCCCCTCAGACGCCATCGCTGCTGGTTGTGGGCATCGTGGTGGCCCTGCTGGCAGGTACGGCGCTGCTGCGGGCCACGCCGCGTGCCTTTGCCGAAGTTTCCCCGCGCCACCTCACCGAGAGCGTCGCCCTGATCCTGCTGGCCCTGGCGCTGGCCCGCGCCGCGCAGGAGTGGTGGCCCACGCTGGGGATTCCCGGCGGGCTGGCGCTGCTGGCCGTGCTGAGCGCGCCGCTGCGGCTGACCCTGAGCTGGGGCCGCGTGGACGCGCTGCTGGGCCTGGGCGGCCTGATTCTGCTGAGCCTGATCATGGCGGGCTGGCCGAACGACTCCGCCGCCGACTCCATGGCCGAAGCCGGACGCATGGGGGTGGCGGCCCTGGGCGGCGTGCTGCTGACCGCCGCATGGTGGCTGACCCGCACGGTGAGCGGCCTGCGGCTTCTCGCCACGCTGACCCGCCCCTTCGGAGGTCTCCCGCCCGGCGCTGAGGCCCAGCCGCCCGTCGCGGGGGCGCTGTGGCTGAGCGGCTGGGCGCTGCTCCTGCCGCTGGCCCTGGGCACACGCCTGAGCGTTCTGGAAACCGATCTGAGACCCTGGCTGATAGCCTCCAGTCTGGCCGTGCTGGTGGTGGGGCTGGTGGCCACCGTCCGGGCGCATCAGGCCGGAAGTGTGGGCGGGGCGGGCAGTCCGGGCGCACCGTGGGCCAGACCGCTGTGGACCGCCGGGCTGGCGCTGATCGCCGGGGCCGGGGTCAAGGGCGCGCTGCTGGACGCTTCCGCCTTTCCCAATTCGGCGGCGGGCCTGGGCATCGCCGTGCTGGTCACGGGTTTGAGCCTGCTGGCGGTGGCGATCCTGGCCCCCCGCCCGGCAGCCCCGGCCACAGCGGCAACGTCGCCTGAAGAACCGCTGGGCTGATACGAACGCTGCGCGAAACAGACGGAATCCGTATCACGCGTCGAAGAGAACCACTCAGCCCCCTTGCAAATAAAGCAGGAATGAGGCCGAGGCTGAGAAATGCCGGCCACTCTCCGGCATCCGTCCCGCCCCCCGCGCGCTACGCTGGCCCCCGTTATGACCGAGCCGCAGCCCACACCGCAGGAATTCCCAACTTACCGCGCTCAGGAATTCCTGCCGTCCTTTCTGCTGGGCTGGGGCATCGGCGTGCTGATCACCTTCGGCGTGCGCGCCCTGGCCGACGCGCTGCTGACCACCCCCTGCGAGGGCCGCACGGTCCTGGCGCTGATCGTGCCGCTGCTGCTGGGGCCAGGGGGCCTGGGCTTCACGGCGGTCAACTGGCGCAGTGCGCCACGGGCGGCGCTGGGGCTGGGGCTGGTGGTGTCCTCGCTGCTGCCTGCGCTGTATGTGGGGGCGCGGGATATCTCGGCGTTGCGCGGCAGCGGCTGTGCGGGCGGGTACGTCGTCATCGCCCCGGCGGGCGGGGAATCCATTTCCAGCCTGACCCTGCGGATCGGCGAATCGCGCCAACTGACCGGGCGCATCGGCGGCTTCAATGTCAGGGATTATCCCGGCGAATTTAAGTTGAACGGCCAGGGCAGCGCCACCGGTATCGTCGTGACCGTGCCCAAGACCACTGTGCGCGCCGGAGAGGTCTTTCCACTGACCGTGACCATCCAGCCGGGAAGCGGCATCAATACCTACACGGTAGGCGTGCAGGCCACCACGGTCAAGAATGGACGGACGGTCAGCGCGGACGGCACGCTGGAACTCAACGCACGCCCCGCCGAGGGACAGTAAACCCAGGCTCAGCCAGCGAGAACGTCCGGCTGTCCATAACCGCTCGCTTTCCCCTGTCCTTCCACCCTGACCGCCTGCCACACTGCCCGCTGCCAGGGTGTTACGTTAAGCCGCGTGAACGTGACCGAGGTTTCCAGCATCGCCCTCCAGACCTTTTTGACGATGCTGGTGGTCATGGACCCGATTGGCCTCGCGCCCATTTTTATCGGGCTGGCGGGCAACCGGCCCAGCTTCGAGCGGCGCAAGGTGGCCCTGAAAGCCGCGCTGGTGGCCGGGGGCATCATCCTGGTGTTCGGGCTGGTGGGCCGCGCCCTGCTGGAACATCTGGGCATCAGCCTCAGCGCCTTCCGGGTGGCGGGGGGCGTGCTGCTGTTTCTGATCGCGCTGGACATGGTCTTTGCCCGGCCCAGCGGCAGCAAGGAAACCGCTGAGGAAGGCGCTGAGGCCCAGGAGCGCCAGGACATCAGCGTGTTTCCGCTGGCGATTCCGCTGATCGCCGGTCCCGGCACACTGGCCTCGATCATGATTCAGGCCAACACCGCGCACGGCAACCCAGTGCTGCTGGCGGTGGTGTTTCTCGTGACCGCCTTCGTGCTGGCGCTGTGCTATCTGGCCCTGCGCCTGAGCGGTCAGATCGCCCGCGTGATCGGCGTGACCGGCGTGCATGTGGTCACCCGCGTGCTGGGCGTGCTGCTGGGCGCGCTGGCCGTGCAGTACATCGCCGACGGCGTGCTGGAACTGTTACGCGGCGGGCTGCGGACAGGGTGAGCTGGGTTGTGGGCAGTAGGTTATAGGTTGTGGGGAAAGCATAAAAGTGCTGATTCGTGATCTTTTCCCACAGCCCACGACCTACACCCCACAACCCTCCTGAGCCATTGCGCTTACTCCTGCGCGCCCATCAATAGGCGTCCAGGCACAACATGGTTCTGACCCCCACGCCGTAGAATGCGGGGCATGACAGTCAAGGGCAGGGTGGAAGAACTCGGGCGACCATCTCACGGCATCACGGCGGCTGACGACAACCTCAGCGCGCGCGTGGTGCCGGACCTGAACGCGCCGCGCGTGCTGGTGCTGAACGCGTCCTACGAACCGCTGCATGTCACCAGCACCAAACGGGCCATCACGCTGCTGCAATACGGCGTGGCCGAGGTGCTGGAAGACAGCGGCGACGTGATCCGCTCGCCCAGCACCACCCTGACCGTCCCCAGCGTGATCCGCCTGCGCCGCTACGTGCGCCGTCCGCGCGTCCATCCGGTGCCTTTCAACCGCCGCAACGTCCTCAGGCGCGACACCTTCGCCTGCCAGTACTGCGGCGCGTCCGAGGAACTGACGATGGACCATGTCATGCCCCGTTCGCGTGGCGGGCGGCACAACTGGGACAACGTGGTGACCGCCTGCCGCGCCTGCAACCAGCGCAAGGGGGACCGCACCCCCGACGAGGCGGCCATGCCTCTGCGAACGCGCCCGCATGCCCCGACGTTTGGCGTCTACGCGCACGGCCAGTTCGCCCACTGGCAGCCGGAGTGGGCGCAGTACATCCGCTGAGGAGGCTGTGGACTGTGGGTTGTAGGACGTAGGAAAAACGCAGAGGACGCCGATGAAAGGTCTTCGGTCTTTTCCCACACTCCACAACCCACGGCCCACAACCCAATTACACTGTCCCCCATGAACCGCGCCCAGGCTTACGCCCTCATGCTGGAACACACCCCCTCGGCGTCGCTGCGGCGGCACATGCTGAATGTGGAGACCGCCATGCGCTGGTACGCCCGCCACTGGCAGGAGGACGAGGAGCAGTACGCCGTGACCGGGCTGCTGCACGACTTCGACTACGAACTGCACCCCGGCGAACATCCGACATGGGGGGTGGAGTATCTGCGTGCCAACACTGACGCGACGCCCGAGGTGCTGGACGCGATCATGGGTCACGCGGCCTACACGAACACGCCGCGCACCACCCGACTGTCTCAGACGCTCTTCGCGGTGGACGAGCTGACCGGGTTGGTGCAGGCGTCGGCGCTGGTCCGCCCGGACGGCGACGTGCGGCAGATGGAGCTGAAAAGCCTGAAAAAACGCTTCAAAAACCGTGCCTTCGCAGCCGGGGTCAACCGCGACGAAGTGGAACAGGGGGCGCGCGAACTGGGTGTGGAACTGGACGAACACATGGAAAACGTGCTAGCCGCGATGCGGGAGATGCCGGAAACCCCGGCGGAGTAGGCATCAAAAAAGCCCCCTTGACATAGGTGGGGGCTGGGTGAGAGAGACCGCAAAAGCAGTTTTCTACAGGCGTGGCGGAAAACGCACGAAGGTCAGCCAGAAGTTCTCGAAGGCGCGGACGGCGTGCAGGAAGTTCTCGAAGCCCACCGGCTTGACCATGTAGCCGCTGGCGTGGCGCTCGTAGGAACTGCGCACATCCTCGTCGGCCTGACTGGTGGTCAGCATCAGCACCGGGATGCTGCCCAGCCCGGCGTCGGTCTTGATCTCACGCAGCACTTCCAGGCCGTTCTTGCGCGGCATGTTGATGTCCATCAGGATCAGGTCCGGGCGCGGGGAGCCGGCGTACTCGCCCTCACCGCGCAGAAAACGCAGCGCCTCCACGCCGTCGCGGGCCACGTGCAGGCGGTTGGGCACGCGGGCTTCCTCGAAGGCTTCCAGGGTCAGCAGGATGTCGGGTTCGCTGTCCTCGACGAGAAGAATCTCGACCGGGCGCATGTGGGGGGCAGGGGCAGTTTCAGGCATGGTGGGGGTCTGTGGTCGGTGCGGGTCCTGCATCTGATGGGTGGGAATCTGAATCTGGCGGGTGGGACTCTGAAGGCGGCGCGGCGGCGGGCAGCGTGAAATGAAAGGTGGTGCCGTGGTCCGGGGCAGGCAGCGGCGTGGATTCCAGCCACAGCGTCCCCCCGTGATGCTCGACGATCTTACGACAAATCGCCAGCCCCATTCCGTTCCCGGCGTAATCCTCGCGGCGGTGTAGCCGCTGGAAGATGTCGAAGACCCGTTCCTGGTACTCCAGCGCAATGCCGATGCCGTTGTCCTGCACGGTGATATGCACCATCTCGCCGTCCTGGCGCGACTCCACCCGCACCCGCACAGGCTGGCCCGGCGCGGTGAACTTCAGGCCGTTGCCGATCAGGTTGGTCAACAGCGGAGCGATCAGCGGCGCGTGGGCCAGCACGGCGTCGGGGGTGTCCCAGCTCAGGCTGGCCTCCCCTTGCTCGCCCTCCTCGCCGTCCACGTTGCTATGCAGTGCGGCCCCCACGCTGTCGGCGGCAGCCCGCATGGCGTCGTCAAGATTCAGCGGTGTGGGCACGCTCTCGCCCCGGCCCACCCGCGAGAATTCCAGCAGGTCCTGGATCAGGCCACGCATCCGGCCCACTGCGTCCTGCATGAACCCCAGGTAGCGGTCCGCGCGGTCATCGAGCTGGCCCTCGTAGCGCCGCCCCAGCAGCTCGGCGTAGCTGCCCAGTGTCCGCAGCGGCTCTTGCAGGTCATGGCTGGCGACATAGGCGAACTGTTCAAGATCGGTGTTGCTGCGCTCCAGATCCTCGATGGCCTCCTGCAACTGGCTCTGGGCACGCAATCTCTCGGTGATGTCCTGCACCATCAGCACTGCGCCGGTCACCGTGCCCGCCGCCGAGAACAGCGGCGTGACCACGCTTGCCACCGGGACCGCGTGCCCCTGGGCGTGCCACAGCACATCGTGATCCAGGCGGCGGGTCTGGCCGTCGCGCAGGGTCTGGTGGACCGGACAGTCTTCGGGCGGGTACGGCGTGCCGTCGGCGCGGCTGTGGTGGATCAGCGTGTGCTGCTGGCTGCCGATCAGGCGCTCGACGCTGTAACCCAGCAGCCGCCCCGCCGCCGGGTTGGCGAAGGTGGTGCGGCCCGAGGCGTCCAGCCCAAACACGCCCTCGCCCGCAGCGGTGAGCAGCAGCGTGGAAAAGCGCGTGACCTCGGCCAGTTCCTGGGTGCGGACCGCCACGCGGCCTTCCAGTTCGGCGTTCAAAGCTTTCAAGGCCACCTCGGCCCCCCGCATGGCGCTGACATCGGTGTAGGCCCCGATCCACTCGCGCACGCTGCCGTCGGCACTGCGCAGCGGCACCGCGCGAATCTGCATGGGCACATAGACGCCGTCCTTGCGGCGCAGGCGGTGTTCGATATCGTGGGGCTGCCCGCTTTTCAGCGCCTCTGCCCACCCCCGCATGGTCTGGTCACGGTCTTCAGGGTGAATCGCCTCGATGGCCACCGCCGGATTCAGGGCCTGTTCGGCGTCCTGTCCGGTAAAAGCCTGCCAGTCGGGTTGCGGTCCAGAGAAGTTGCCCAGCTTATCCGTCGTGAACACGATCTGCGCGGTGGCCTCCACCAATGAGCGGAAGCGTTGCTCGCTGCGGCTCAATTCCTCGCTGGTGTGGCGCTGAACGGTCACGTCGGCAAAAACGGTGGTGACCTGTTCGGGCCGGTCCAGGCCCGGCGCGCGGCGCGGAATGGCCGTGACCTTCAGCCAGCGCCACTGCTCGGCGGCGGGATGATAGACGCCCATCGGCACGTCCAGCAGGGGCTGCCCGGTTTTCAGCGCCACGATGGCCGGATGGGTCTCGCCGGGAAAGGACTTGCCGTTCGGGTGGATGGCCCGCCAGCGCGGGTCCAGCGAATCGCGCCCGGTCAGTTGGTCAGGGCTGAGACCCAGGATGGCCGCCGCCGAGGCATTGGCGTGCAGGATCTGGGTGTCTGCCCCCTGCACGGTCATGCCCAGACCCATGCGGTCCATGATGTCCAGCGCGACTTCCAGCGGATCATGTGATTCCCGGAAATGCAGCAGCGCGGCCCCAGGCCCAGCGGGGGTCACGGTGGCCAGCGCCGGGGCCACCGCGCCGGGCATGGTCACCGACAGGCGCGACGATGTGCCCCTTAAAGCCAGCGCCGTCGCGTCCCGCAGGGCCTGGGCAGCGTCGGGCAGAAACAGGGCGGTCCAGTTCTGAGCCTGCCCCTCCACTGCCCCCAGGCGTTCACGCGCGGCGGCGTTCAGTGCAAATTCGCCGCCCGCGCGCACCCAGACGGTGGGATCGGGCAGGGCCGACAGCAGCGCGGCGGCGTCCACCCCGGAAAAGGGGGCGGCAGCGTCGGCGGAGGAACCAGTGGCAGTATTCATGTCAGGTGAGGCAGCCTAGAGGGGTCGTTATCAAAAGAGTGTCACTCCGGGCAGAGCTGAAGGGTGGGCCAGACGCACGCGAGCTGTCCATCCATTTGCCGCTCCAGCAACGTTGGACATGAAAGGCCGCTGTTGTGCCCATAGTTCTTGAACTCGCAGTTCTGGCACTTACAGCTCTGGGATTCACAAGGCTGAAAGTCAACGCTCTAGCCGCGCAGGGCGTAGCCAACACCGCGCACCGTTCGCAGCAGGCCATAGCCGTCCAGATCGCGCAGCTTGGCCCGCAGGTTGGCCATATGCACGTCCACCACGTTGCTGCCTTCGGGCAGGCGGCCCTGCCAGATTTCCTGGCCGATCTCCTGGCGCGAGTAGACCCGGCCCGGCTGGCGGATCAGCAGCGCCAGGATGTCGAATTCCTTGGGCGACAGGCGCAGTTCCTCTGCCTTGTAGGTCACCAGACGCTTCTGAGGGTCCAGGGTCAGGTCGCCCATGCTCAGGCTCTCGGTGGTGCGCTGGCGCAGTTGCACCTTGACGCGGGCCAGCAGCTCGTCGGGGTGAAAAGGCTTGATCAGGTAGTCGTCCGCGCCCAGGCCCAGCAGGCGCACCTTCTCGTCCACGGTGTCGCGGGCCGTCAGCACGATGATCGGCACGGCGCTGTTCTTGCGAAGGCGCTGAACCACGTCGCCGCCGTCGAAATCGGGCAGGCCCAGGTCCAGCAGGATCAGCGCGGGATGGTCTTCACGGGCCTTGATCAGCCCGTTCATGGCCGAATCGGCATGCTCGACCTCGAACCCGGCGTCGGTCAGGTCCATTTTCAGGACGTTGGCGATGTCCAGATCGTCTTCGATGATCAGAATGCAGGGAGAGGTCACATCTTCATAATACGCCTTAATCGCGTCTGAAGAGAGTTTGAACACGGGGCCATCGCGGGAGGGCCGCCCACACCCCTGTGATGGATCAGCCCCGCCCAGTTTCTGGCCCTGAACTTCCAGCACCGGGACTGAGCAGGTCCAACTCAGGGGAGGGAATCTTCGTACCCGATACGCAGTGCGTCAGCTTCCAGTGGGATTCAATTCAGAGTTTCAAGCGCGATCTGCATGGCGAGAGCAGAAGACACGCTGAAAAAGGTGCGGCCAGTCGTGACATCAGCACGTCGGTGAAGCGAGGTTTTCACCGCCGCCAGTCAGCGGTTTCGGCCTATCTCTGCTCAGATTCGGATCACCGGGAGCCTGAGCGATGGCAGCGTCTGACAGGCCCCTGATCAGTCTTCCTTGACCGTCATGATGCTCAGGCCCGCGTCCACGTACATGGTCTGACCCGTCACGCCGCTGCCCAGATCGGAGAGCAGAAACAGGGCCAGCTTGCCCACTTCCTGAGACGTGGCATTGCGGCCAAACGCGGCGTTGCGCGCGCCCTTGTCGTACAGGCCACCAAAACCGGGAATGCTGCGGGCAGCGATGGTCCGCATCGGCCCGGCACTGATGGTATTGATTCGGATTTCACGGGAGCCGAAGTCGGCGGCCAGGTAGCGGGTGGCGGCTTCCAGCGCCGCCTTGGCCACGCCCATCACGTTGTACTTGGGGACCACCTGCTGCGAGGCGTGGTAGGTCAGGCTGACCACGCTGCTGCCCTCGCGGAAAAGCGGCTCGGCGTGGCGGCAGATGGCCACCAGCGAATAGGCGCTGACGTGCAGAGAGGTGTTCCAGTCTTCCGGCGTGGTGTCCACAAAGCGGCCCTCCATCGCGTTACGCGGCGCGTAGGCGATGGCGTGGACCAGATAATCCAGCCCGCCGAACTCCTCTTTTGTGCGGGCGAACAGGGCGCTCAGGTCCTCCTCGGAAGTCGCGTCGGCCTGCTGGGTCCATACGCCCTCCCGGTCCTTCAGCAGCTTGTCCAGTTCGCCCTTCAGGCGCTCGCCCTGGTAGGAAAAACCCACCCGGCAGCCTGCCGTCAGCAGTTGCTCGGCAATCGCCCAGCCCAGGCTGCGTCCGTTCGCCACGCCCATTACCAGGGCCGTCTTGTTACTCAGGTCAATTTGCACGCTCATCTACAGCAGACTTTAGCGCCGCTGGGCGCAGAGAGGTTGGAGTGGGTGCAATCCCAGGCGCGGCGATTGGTCCCTGTCATCCCCCGGATGGGGGCGGAAGCCGTCAGAATCCAGTGAGACATGCAAAGGGATACTGAGCAACTGATGCTGTTGACCACACCACATCTGCAAACGCCGCACGCCTTTACGACGCGTGCCGGGGGCGTTTCCGTGGGTCCATACTGTGCCGAAACAGGTGGGGGGCTGAACCTGGATGACCGCGAGGACGACGCGGAAATGGTGGCCGAGAACCGCCGCCGTCTGGCCGCCGCGCTGGACTTTGGCCCGACTGCCTTTGCGCGGCTGGATCAGGTGCATGGAACGGAGGTCATCACGGTGGATGGTCCCGGAGTCTGGACCGGCGACGCGCTGGTGGGTGCCACACCCGGCGTCTTGCTGGCGATTGGCACGGCGGACTGCTACCCGCTGCTGCTGGAAGACTCAGAGGCGGGCGTGATCGGCGCGGCCCACGCGGGCTGGAAGGGCACGCTGGGACGCATTGCAGAGAAAACGGTGCGGGCGATGTGCGAACTCGGCGCGCGGCCTGAACGTATCCGCGCCGCCGTCGGCCCCGGCATCTGCGGCGAGCGCTACGGCGTCGGCATTGAGGTGGCGGCGCAGTTTACACAGGCAGGTCTGGGCGACTTCGTGCTGACAGGAGAGGAACAGCCTCACCTCGATCTGGCAGGCGCGAACCGGGCAGTGCTGCTGGGCGCAGGCTTGAGCGAGGACAACATCTGGCTCAGCGGGCGCTGCTCCACCGAGGCCGACTTCTACTCCTATCGCCGCGACGCCGGGAAAACCGGGCGAATGTGGGCGGTCATCGGCCTGAACACTGGGGGAACGGCATGAGCCTGCTGCGCCCCGACGATCTGATCGACGATATCCAGAGCCTCACGCCTGAGTTTCTGGCGCGGCGAGGGCTGCGCGGCTTGCTGCTGGACCTCGACAATACCCTCGTTCCCTACGGCAGCTACGAGGAAGCCGCCGCCGCCGGGATGTTCCGCTGGGCACGTGAACTGCGCGATTCGGGGATTGGCATGTACCTGCTGAGCAACGCCACCGGACGCCGCGCCGCGTTCTGGCTGGAGCGGCTGGGCTTTTCCGGGGTGGGACTGGCGGGCAAACCGCATCCGCGTGCTTACCGCCGAGCGCTGGCCGAGCTGGGCCTGCCTGCGCATCAGGCGGGCATGGTGGGCGATCAACTGTTCACCGACGTGCTGGGCGGCAATCTCAGCGGAATGCACACCATTCTGGTGCGGCCCATCGTCAGCAATTCACTGCCGCACACCCGCGTGGCGCGGCAACTCGAACGGGTGGTTCTGCGGAGGTACGGGCATGACTGGAAGACCTGAGACTCATCTTTCCCCGCACATTTCCTCTCACATTGCCACCCACACAGCACCCGCCCACCAACCACACGACTTCGGTCTCAACCGCTTTGATCTGCACGGCAAGGAGGAACGACATGCCACTTTCTATCGGTGACCGCCGACTGGGCGCGATTCTGCTCGAACAGGGCTACGTCAACGACGGCGATCTGCAAAAGGCGCTGGTGCGCCACTCCGAAGTCGGCGGACGGCTGGCCGAGATCCTGATCGACACCGGCTTGGTGGGGGAAAAACGCATCGCGCGGGCCATTGAGGAAGCGCTGGGGATTCCGCTGGTCAACCTGCTGGCGATCACGCCGGACCCGGCAGCGGTGGCGGCGATTCCGGCCCAGACGGCGCTGAATTTGCAGGCCATCCCCTTTGCGCTGGAAAACGGCGTGCTGCGTGTGGCCCTGGTCGACCCGCTGTCCAGTCTGGCGCTGGAAACGCTGGAAGACGACAGCAACCTGCCCATCGAGCCGTATCAGGCGCTGCGCGAGCAGGTGCTGTGGGCAGTGGCCACGCACTACCCGGAACTGGGACTGACCCCGGTCGCGCCCGCCGATTTTGGCGAGGAGGGGCCGGGCGGGCAACTGGGCCAGGCGCTGATCGCGCGCGGACTGGTCACCGACGCCCAGCTTCAGGTGGCCCTGGACGCCCAGCAGCAGACCGGCGAGGCGCTGGGCAACACGCTGGTGGCCCAGAAGGCCATCACGGAAGACCAGCTCTATGAACTGCTGGCCGAGCAGAGCGACGTCATCTACCTGAAAAATCCGCGCGACTTCCAGCCCGCAGAGGACGTGCTGGGCAGCATGCTGCGGGCCGACGCGCTGCGCCTGTCTGCCGTGCCCGTCGACGAGACCGATGAACATGTGGTGGTGGTCACCAGTGACCCGCGCAAACGCGACGACATCGCCGCACTCATCGGGCGGCCCGTTCAACTGATCCTGGCGCGGCCCGGCGACCTAGAATTCCTGACCGAGCGCTTCTACCCGCAGCGGGGCCGGCTGGGCGAGCAGATGGTGCAGGAAGGCACCCTGTCGCGCCAGCAACTGCGTGAGGCGTTGCAGGTGCAGGCCCGCGCGGGCAAGGTCAAGCCGCTTGGCGAGGTCATTCTGGACCTGGGCTTTGCCGACGCCAGCGCGATCGACAGCGCCCTGCAAAAGCAGAACGTGGGCGGCGGACGGCTGGAAGACACCCTGGTGCAGTCGGGCAAGCTGTCGCCGGAGATGCTGGCGCGTTCGCTGGCCGCGCAACTGGGCTACGAATTCCTCGACCCGGTCCAGAACCCGCCAGACGCCAAGGTGGCCCTGCTGATTCCCGAGCCCACCGCGCGGCGCTACGGCGTGGTGCCGGTCCGGTTGCAGGGCGAGTCGCTGGTGATCGCCATGAAGGACCCGCGCAACGTGTTCGCGCTGGACGATCTCAAGCTGATCACCGGACGCGACATCATCCCCGCCGTGATGGCGGAAAAGGACATCGTCCGGCTGATCGAGCGCTACTTCGGCAACCAGGGCATGGCGGACCTGAACCAGCGCCTCCAGACCGAGTCCCTGCAACGCGAGAAGGATGCCAAACGCGGCAACGACGTCGACGTGAACGCCGGATTCGACGACAACGCCGTGGTCAAGGTGGTGGACGGTCTGATCCGCGAGGCGGCCTTGCAGGAGGCCAGCGACATCCACATCGAACCCACCGAATTCAGCCTGCGTATCCGCTACCGCGTGGACGGCATCCTGCGCGAGCAGAACGAGCTGCCCAAGGGAGCGGCCCAGAGCATCCTGGCGCGCATCAAGATCATGGGCAACCTCGACATCTCCGAGCGGCGGGTGCCGCAGGACGGACGGGTGCGTTTCAAGAAGGGCAGCATCGACATCGATCTGCGTCTTTCCACCCTGCCCACCGTCTACGGCGAGAAGGCCGTGATGCGACTGCTGCAAAAGGCCAGCAACATCCCCGAAGTCGAACAACTGGGCTTCAGCGACCACAACTTCCAGCGCTATCTGGACGTGATCGACAAGCCCAACGGCATCTTCCTGATCACCGGGCCGACGGGTTCGGGCAAGTCGTTTACCAGTTTTTCCACCCTCAAGCGCATCGCCAAGCCGGAGAAGAACACCACCACCATCGAGGACCCGGTGGAATACGAGATTCCGGGCATCATCCAGACCCAGGTTAACCCGGTGGCGGGCCTGACGTTTGCCCGCGCGCTCAGGGCCTTTTTGCGGCAGGACCCCGACATTATCTTCGTGGGGGAAATCCGGGACACCGAAACGGCGAAAATTGCCGTGGAGGCCGCCCTGACCGGTCACCTGGTGCTGGCGACGCTGCACACCAACGACGCACCCGGCGCCATCGTGCGTCTGGAAGAAATGGGCGTGGAGCCGTTCAACATCAGCGCCTCGGTGGTGGGCGTGCTGGCCCAGCGCCTGGTCCGCAAGGTCTGCCCCGATTGCAAGGCACCCACCAACGCCGACCCGGACGTGCTGCGCCGCCTGGGCATCACCGACCGCGACCTGCGCGGCGCACAGCTTCAGCGCGGCGCGGGCTGTGCGCGTTGCGGCGGCACCGGCTACAAGGGCCGCATGGGCATCCATGAGCTGATGGTGGTGGACGAACCGCTGCGCGTGGCGATCGGGACAGGCAAGCCCGCCAACGAAATCCGCGACGTGGCCCTGGAGAAGAGTGGCATGAAAACCCTGCGCCAGGACGGAATCGAGAAGGCCCTCAAGGGCATCACCACCCTGGAAGAAGTGCTGGCCGTGACCAGCAACTAGCCCCGGATCTTCTGCTCGACTCTCCGACTTTCAGACCCTGAGATCTTTTGACCCTCCGAAGGAGCAACCCCCATGACCCAGCCCTCCGCCGACATCACCGACATCCTGCGAACCGCCGCCGAGAAGGGCGCGTCCGACGTGATCCTGACCGTGGGCATGGCCCCGCAGTTCAAGATCGACGGCGTGTACGGCCCGCAGGGTTTCGCCGATCTGGTGCCCACCGAGACCCGCAAGCTGATGTACTCGATGATGAACGAGAAGCAGCAGCGCACCTTCGAGGAACGCCGCGAGCTGGACTTTTCTTTCGCGCTGGGGGACCGCGCCCGCTTCCGCGTCAACTGCTTCATGCAGCGCGGCAACGTGGGCGGCGTGATGCGCCTGATCCCCACCAAGATCAAGAGCGCCGCCGAGATGGGGCTGCCGCAGAGCGTCGTCGATATCGCCAATGCGCCGCGCGGGCTGGTGCTGGTCACCGGGCCGACGGGTTCGGGGAAAAGTACCACGCTGGCGGCCATGCTGGACTACATCAACGCCAACAAGAAGCTGCATATCGTGACCATCGAGGACCCCATCGAGTTCATGCACTCCCACAAGCAGAGCATCGTCAACCAGCGCGAGGTCGGCTCGGACACCATGAGCTTTGAAAACGCCCTGCGCGCGGTGCTGCGCCAGGCCCCCGACGTGATTCTGGTTGGGGAAATGCGCGACCACGAGACGATCAAGGCCGCCGTGACGGCTGCCGAAACCGGACACTTGGTGATGGGCACGCTGCACACCAACAGCGCCCCGGAATCCATAGACCGCATCGTGGACGTGTTCCCGGAGGAGCAGCAGGAGCAGATCCGGGTGCAGCTCGCCAACAACCTGGTGGCGGTGATGACCCAGCAGTTGCTGCCGCGTCTGGACGGACAGGGGCGCATCCTGGCCTACGAGCTGCTGATCGCCAACCCCGCCGTGCGCGCCCTGATCCGTGAGGGCAAAACGTACCAGATCACCAGTGTGATGCAGACCGGCGCACGCGAGGGCATGGTGACGATGGACGCCTTCCTGGCCAATCTGTACCGCCGCCGTCTGATCAGTTTCGACGTGGGGGCCTCGCGCTCCATCGATTCCAAGGAATTTGCCCGCCTGGCGAACGACGCGGGGGGGGCCGCCGCCGGGAATCAGCCACAGGCCAGCTACACACCGCCGTCCGCCAGTTCCCCATCCGCCGCATCTGCCAAGGCCACGAGTTGGGGCGAGACGGGGCGCGGCGCGGCCACCAGCACGCCGGAAACCGGAGGCTACGGCGGTGCGGCCACCCTCGGCAGAAGCAAGCGCTGATCCGGGTGGCGTTAAATTCCAGAACATACGGGAAAGCGCCGTATGTTCTTCCATACCACGCAACCAGCACTTTTTGCTTCTCCTTTCAGTCGGGTTGAAGTGAGGACTTCAACCGCAATTGGGATGATCCCCAGTAAAAGACGGAAAAGCCGCCCCACCAGTTGACTGGCGAGGCGGCTTTTCCGTGTTCGAGACTTTGTTCGAGCTTAAGCGCCCGGCTGGGTCACGCTCTTGCCCGTGCTGGGCGGCATGGTGGGCTGAGTCCCTTCCGGCTTGGGCAGCAGCAGCAGGTTCAGTACGTCGCCCACGCGCTCGGCAGGGTGCAGTTTCAGGTCACCGCGAATGCTCTCCGGCACGTCCTGAAGGTTGGGTTCGTTGTCCTTGGGAAAGATGACTTCACGGATTCCGCCCTGGTGCGCGGCCAGCAGCTTTTCCTTGAGGCCGCCGATGGGCAGCACCCGCCCGCGCAGGCTGATCTCGCCGGTCATCGCCACGTCCATGCGAACCGGGCGTCCGGTGATGGCGCTGATCACGGCGGTGGCAATCGTGATGCCCGCGCTGGGGCCGTCCTTGGGCGTCGCGCCGTCAGGGAAGTGGACGTGCAGGTCCATGTTCTTGTGGAAGTCGGGGTCCGCGCCGTACTCGGTGGCGTGGGCGCGCAGGTAGGCGACTGCCGCCCCCACACTTTCCTTCATCACGTCGCCCAGACTGCCGGTCATGCTGATCTTGCCGCTGCCGGGGGTGGCGAGGGCTTCCACCAGCAACATGGTGCCGCCCACGCTGGTCCAGGCCAGACCCTGCGCCACGCCCACCTGCGGTTCCTTCTCCATCTTGTCGGGGCGGTGCAGCGGCACACCCAGGTAATCGGAGACCTGTGGGGCGTCGATGATCTTCAGGCCCTCCCAGGGCTGTTCCAGCAGTTGACGGGCAGCCTTGCGCGCCATCTTGCTGATCTGGCGGTCCAGGTTGCGCACGCCACTCTCGGCGGTGTATTCCTCGACAATGCGGTTCAGCGCGGCGTCGGTGATTTCCAGCTTGCCCAGCAGGCCGTGGCTCTTGATCTGGCGCGGCACTCGGTAGCGGCGGGCAATCTCGACCTTCTCCACCTGCGTGTAACCGGGAATCTGGATGACTTCCATGCGGTCCAGCAGCGGGCGGGGAATGGTCTGGAGCGTGTTGGCCGTCGTGATGAACATCACCTGCGACAGATCGTAGGGGACTTCCAGGTAGTGGTCCTGGAAGGTGTGGTTCTGTTCGGGGTCCAGCACTTCCAGCATGGCGCTGCTGGGATCGCCGCGCCAGTCGCTGCTCATCTTGTCGATCTCGTCCAGCAGGATCACCGGGTTGGTGACGCCCGCGTTCTTCATCGACTGGATGATCCGCCCCGGCATCGAGCCGATGTAGGTGCGGCGGTGGCCGCGCACTTCCGACTCGTCGCGCACGCCGCCCAGGCTCATGCGGACGAACTTGCGGTTGAGGCTGCGGGCGATGCTCTTGCCCAGCGAGGTCTTGCCCACGCCGGGAGGACCGACCAGGCACAGGATCGGGGCGCGCAGTTCGGCGTCGTCGGTGCGCTCCTCGGCGGTGCGTTCCTTGCGCTGCTCCTCGGTTTCCTCGTCCTTCTGGGTCAACTGACGCACGGCCAGGAATTCCAGGATGCGGTCCTTCACGTCGTCCAGCGCGTAGTGATCATCATCCAGGATGCCGCGCGTGCGGGCGATGTCCAGCACTTCCTCGTCGCGCTTGCTCCACGGCACGTCCACCAGCCAGTCGATGTAGTTGCGGACGACGGTGCTTTCGGGACTGCCGCCGGGAGTGCGTTCCAGGCGCAGCAATTCCTTGAGGGCCTTTTCCTTGACCGATTCGGGCATTCCAGCCTCTTCGATCTTCTCGCGCAGGGCCTCGACTTCCGCCGGGCCGTCCTCGCCGCCGCCCAGTTCCTTGCCAATCGCCTTCATCTGCTCGCGCAGGTAGTACTCGCGCTGGTTGGCGTCCATCTGCTCCTTGACGCGCCCGGCGATCTTCTTGTCCATATTGAAGCGCTCGGTGTCGCGGGTCAGGAGCTTGAGGGTGGCTTCCAGGCGGGCACGCAGGGTCACGGCTTCCAGGATTTCCTGTTTTTCCTCCGGGGTCCAGGTGGCGTGGTGCGCGACCTGATCGGACAGCGCGCCACCGTCGGTCAGGGCTTTCATGCCTTCGAGCTGGTAGTTGTCCAGGCGCAGGTTCTTGTTCTGGCGCTGGTACTCCTCGAAGGCGGACTTGACCTCGGTAGTCAGCACCACGGCATCGCGGCTGTCGTCTTCGGGGGTGGGCTGGGTCTCGGCGCGCACCCGCATGTAGGGGGCATTCACCTCGTCCTGCACGGCGGCGCGCTCCTGGGCCTCGATCAGCACCTGATAGGTGTTGTCGGGCATGCGGACGACCTGCTTGACCACGGCCAGCACGCCCATATCGTACAGTTCGGCCTTGGTGGGATCGTCGGTGCGGGCGTCCCGCTGGGTCAGCAGCAGCACGCGGCGGTCAGAAGCCTGCGCCTCGTCCACGGCGCGCTTGCTCTTGGGACGGCCCACGTCCACGTTCATGGTGACGCCGGGCAGGATCACGATGTTTCTCAGTGCAACTACGGGAAGTTCCCAGATCATTTTTGCTCCTTGGAACTGTCGCCGCCGTGACGGGACAGATGAATAGATCAGCTTAACGCGGGGCCACCTCAGAAAACGACACCCCCGCAGGGTGTCCCAGGATTCTAGGAGTCACCGCGCGGGGATGCTGTAAGCTTCGTTGCGTTTTATGCAGACTTCTTGAGTCCCTTCGACTCAAGTAATTCCAGCGGAGCATCAATATTCTCGCCGTCGAAGCGCAGTTCCTTCAGGCCGGGAAAGGGCAACTCGAACAGCAGATCGGTCATCGCTTTCTCCAGCACGGCACGGAGGCCACGCGCCCCGGTCTTGCGCTCTTTTGCGCGGTGGGCGACTTCTTTCAGGGCGGATTCGGTGAAGCTCAGGTCCACATCCTGAAAGCCGAACAGTGCCTGATACTGGCGGATGATCGCGCCCTGCGGCTCGGTCAGGATGCGGATGAGGGCGTCCTCGTCCAGATCCTGAAGCTGCACCACCAGTGGCAGGCGGCCCACGAACTCGGGAATCAGGCCGTACTTGACCAGATCCTCGGGCAGGAAACGCAATTCGGCCTTCTCCTCGCCCTTGTGTTCCGCGCCGAAGCCCACCGCGCGCACGTTGGTGCGGCTGCGCGCAATCTCGGACATGCTCTCGAAGGCCCCGCCCACGATAAAGAGGATGTTCTTGGTGTTGACCTGCACCAGTTCCTGCTGCGGGTGCTTGCGGCCCCCCTGCGGCGGCACCTGCGCCACGGTGCCCTCGATGATCTTTAGCAGGGCCTGCTGCACGCCCTCACCAGACACGTCGCGGGTGATGCTGGTGCCTTCCGACTTGCGGGCGATCTTGTCGATCTCGTCGATGTAGATGATTCCGCGCTCGGCTGCCGCCACATCGTATTCGGCGGCCTGGAGCAGGCGCACGATCACGTTTTCCACGTCGTCGCCCACGTACCCGGCTTCGGTCAGCGTGGTGGCGTCGGCGATGGCGAAGGGCACTTCCAGCATCTCGGCCAGCGACTGCGCCAGCAGGGTCTTGCCCGTTCCGGTGGGGCCGACGAGCAGGATGTTGCTCTTCTGGAGGTTCACGTCCGGGTGCGCCAGACGCTGATAATGGCTGACCACGGCCACCGCCAGGGCTTTCTTGGCCTCGTCCTGACCGATCACGAACTCGTCCAGGTACGCCTTGATTTCCTTGGGGCTGGGCAGTTCTTCCAGCACGAACTCGCTGCCCGCCTTCTTGTTCTGCTTGACCAGTTCGGCGGCGCGGTCCGTGCATTCGTTGCAGATAAAGGCCGCTCGGCCCGGAGCCTCGATCAGTTGCGCGATCTGGGGGTGCTGCCGCCCGCAGAACGAGCAGCGGTCCCCGTTGCCTGCTTTGGTGGTCATGCGCCCACCTCTTCGATCTGGCGGGTGTTCTCGATCACGCTGTCGATCAGGCCGTACTTCATGGCCTCATCGGCGGACATGAAATAGTCGCGCTCCATGTCGCGCAGCAGTTTTTCGTGCGGCAGATCGGTGTGCTTGTTGTAGATGCCCACCAGACGGTCACGCAGGTGCAGCACCTCCTTGGCCTGCACCTCCAGATCGGGGGTGTTGCCCCGGAAGCCCGCCGAACCCTGGTGAATCATGATCCGGCTGTTGGGCAGGGCCATGCGCTTGCCCCTGTCCCCGGCCATCAGCAGCACGCTGCCCATGCTCATGGCAATGCCCACACAGATGGTGGACACGGGCGCTTTGATGTAGCGCATGGTGTCGTAGATCGCCAGCCCGGCGTAGACCTCGCCGCCGGGGCAGTTGATGTACATCTGGATTTCCTGCTCGGGGTTCTGGCTGTCCAGCAGCAGCAATTGCGCCACGATGCTGTTCGCCATCTGCGACTCGATGGGCGTGCCCACAAAAATAATCCGGTCCTTCAGGAGGCGCGAGTAGATGTCATAGCTGCGCTCGCCGCGCCCGGTCTGCTCAATCACGTAAGGAATGATGCCCATACGCGCGATTATAGGGCGATAGGGCAGGCGAAACGTGGGGGCGGCTGCGCTGGGCGTCGCTCAGAGTCTGGATATCAAGCCCCGGCGATCAATGCTCATCCTGTAGCGGCAGAATCTCCAGCCGCTTTCCCGTGTTCAGTGCGTAACGCCAGGCTTGCAATTCGTGCGGGTATCCAGTCTGATCGTCCTTCCCGGTAACGATAACGGTCTCGCGGTTGTCCGGCGTCAGAAAGGCGTTGACGGCATACCGCCCTTTCTTTGCCCACAGCGGATCGTGAATGGCGCGGAGCCGCTGACCCGTCGCCGCGTCCCACACCTGAAGGGTGTTGCCGATGGCGTAGAGCAGTCGCCCGTCCCGGCTGCGTGCGGGTATGAGGTCATTGGCCACGCCCTGTAAGGTGTACAGAAACTGTGCGTCACGATTCAACACGTCCAATCGGCAACCCCACTTTGCGAGCGTGGTGGTCACGCACGCCAGGAACCGGTTTCCAGGCAGCGCCACCCAATCATGGGTTGTGTTGCGCGCGTCGTAACCCTCAGCCACGTTTCGGCGGTATTCGGGGTCTGGCTCAGCGGCGATGGCGTCCAGCGTGAGGGCTGCCACCTTGCCCGTCCGCAGATCTAAGCGGGCAATGGGTACGCTGGACGAATAGGGCTGGCTTCCGTCTGGCACGGGCGTGGTGTATACCACGTCTCCCAGGCGCGAGACATAAACGGGCAGGCCCCCAAATGTCGCCCAGATGGTCTTGAGAGTCAGGTTCCAGCAGCGTGTCGTCTGTGCCACTCCTACCGTCGTAGTCACGCAGGGGCCGTACCCAGTAGGCCAGGCCCGCACGAAGCCGCTGGGGACGTTCAGGGTAGCCAGGGGCTTTTCCTGCGCGTCTTCTACTACAAGCTGTACTGGCTTTGTCGTAGTAGCAAGATTCACGCGCAGAAAGAGGTTCCCTGAGAGCGGTACGGTCTCTGGTCGGGAGCGAGAATAGTATGTGGGCAGCACGCTGAGCGCCCGTCCATCGGCAGTTTGCAGACCGGCGGCGGTCAGGGTGGCTGTCTGTTGCTGCTCGGGAAGCCAGACAGTGACGGCAAAAGTCGTTCCCAGTCCCAGCAGGCCGACGGTCAGCAGGAAGTGACGAAGCATGGCATCAGGCTAGGGGATGAGACTGCATGGCATCAGGCTGGGGGATGAGACTGATGGGCGCGTCCGACTTTGGTCACGGGAATGGCGGGATGGGTGGGGGTGAAGTCAGCTTCTGGGCATCATAAGAAGGTTGCCCGCCCAGATCAGCAAGAAGCAGACGCTTCCGGCAATCAGAGCCAGCAGCATGTCCTTAAGGGGCCAGACGAACGCTGCGGCTGACTGCCCCACACGCGCCCTGTCGCCCACCTCCTGTCCGTGACCGTCGAAGGCTCCCCAGGCGAAAATTCCACTCAATGACCAGAGAACAACTCCCGCGATGTTCAGGGCCGAAACTGTCCCGTCCCACCCCCGCTGGGTGACGAAATAGGCAAAGAGGGCCGCCAGGACAGAGGCTCCCAGGCCATACAGAACGCCGTGCAGAAGCAGGGTGAAGAAAAAGGCCAGACGCGTTTGAGGGGTGACTGAGCTTCTTTTGGAGCGCTGCATAGCAGGCAGTATGCAGCTATTCAACACGCGGATTGGCTCTATTTGTCTTGATCTTCTCTCGCTACTCCTAGCAAATGCAGACATCAGACAAGAAAGAATGAGGCCAGCACGCGACTGGCCCCACTCCGATACTTCTTTCCTCAATCCACAATCAAAGGAATCAAAACAGGATTGCGCCCCGTCACCTTCCGAACAAACCGCCTAACGGCCCCGTACATATCGTCGCGCACGTCTTCCAGGCGCTTCTTGTCGCGGGTGCCCTGTTCGATGGCTTCCAGGGCCACCTTGCGAATCTGGTTGTCCAGATCGCGGTTGGCGCGCACAAAGCCGCGCGAGACGACTTCCACATGCGGCGTCGGGTGCAGCACGGCGGTCATGATCAGAATGCCTTCCTGGCTCATGTTCACGCGGTCCAGCAGCACGTCGTCGCCGATGTCGCCCACGCCCAGACCGTCCACGTACACGGCCCCAGCAGGAACGGTGCCCGTGACCTTGAACTCGTCGGCGCTCAGTTGAATCACGTCGCCGTTCTTGGCGATCAGCGTGCGCTTGGGCGGACGGGGAAGCGTCTGCGCCAGCTTGGCGTGGTTGATCTGGTGGCGGGGTTCGCCGTGCCAGGGCAGGAAGAACTTGGGCCGCGCCAGATTCAGAATGGTGGCCAGTTCTTCCTGGCTACCGTGGCCGGAGGCGTGAATCTTGTAGGCGGGCGGGTAATACACGTCCACACCGATCTCGTACAGGCGGTTGATGACCAGATTGACCGCTTCCTCGTTGCCGGGAATCGGGTTGCTGGACAGGATCACGCTGTCGCCCCGGCGCAGGGCGATTTTGGCGTGGTTGCCAAACGCCAGACGCGAGAGGACGCTCATGGGCTGGCCCTGTGACCCGGTACAGATGTACAGCACCTGCTGGTCCTGCATCCCGGCCACTTCATCGTTGGTCAGGAAGGGATCGGGGGCGGTCATGTGACCCACGGCCTGCGCCACCTGCGCGTATTTCAGCATGCTGCGGCCTTCCATGATCACGCGGCGGCTCTGGCGGTGGGCGATGTTCAGGATGTTCTGAATCCGGTTGACCTGCGAGGCGAAGGTGGTCAGGAACACGCGGCCCTTGCAGTTGGCGATCACGTCTTCCAGATTCACGGCAATCTCGGCCTCGCTGGGGGTGCGGCCCGGACGCTCGGCATTGGTGGAATCGCTGATGAGGAGCAGCACGCCGTCCTTGCCCGCCTGCTCAATGCGGCCCAGGTCACTCAGCTTGCCGTCGGCGGGGTGTTCGTCCAGCTTGAAATCCCCGGTGTGCAGCACGCGCCCCGCAGGCGTGGTCAGGATGTACCCGGCATTGTCGGGAATCGAGTGCGTCATGCGGAAATACTCGATCTCGAAGTGCTTGCCGATCTTGAACTTGGCGTTCAGATCCACCTCGCGCAGATCAGTCTCGTGGTCCTTGATGCCAAATTCGGACAGCTTCTCGCGCACCAGGCCCAGCGTCAGCGGCGCACCGTAGACCGGGACTTTGGGTAAGCGGGGCAGGATATAGGGCAACCCGCCGATGTGATCCTCGTGGCCGTGGGTCAGAATCCAGCCCTTGATCAATCCGGCGTGCTGTTGCAGATAATCGATGCGCGGGATGATCAGGTCGATGCCCATCTGGTGCGAGTCGGGGAAAGCCAGCCCGGCGTCCACCACCATGATCTCGTCTTCATAGCGGTAGGCGGTGATGTTCTTGCCGATCTCGCCCATCCCACCGAGGGGAATTACTTCCAGGTGGGGGGTCTTGGTGTCGTCTGGTTGGGTCATTTGAAAATCTCCGTGTGATGCGGCCCGGAAGGGAGCCAGTCATATTGAATGCAGCGGTGGCCCAGAAAATGCGGCCTGGAGGCAGTCAGGAAGGGTCTCTCTCAACTGCTGCGGTTGTGTCGCCCGTCTCCAGCTCTGCTGAGCCGAAATCATGGCGCGATGGACGCAGGCTAGCACGGCGGGCGCGGGCACACTGGAGAGACCCCCCGCTGGACACCACCACCCGCCATCTGATACGGACTCCGATTAATTTGTACAGAGAGGCCACCAGTGGAACAAGGTGTGCTGCGTGATGAGATCGGGTTGGGTCTCCAGCCAGGCGCACCGTTCTCCGAGTGCGTCCTAGAGTTCAGCGAGTGATTCAAAGCAGCGGTTGGCCAGTGGCTCGTCCGTCAAGTTCCAGGCGCGTTCTACTGGCTGCAATTCTGGCGAATAGGGTGGCAGGGTCACCGTCTCCAGGCCAGGGGGATGTCCCTCCACTGGAGGGACATGAAATCCCGCGCCATCTTCAACGAGCACAATGTGATGGTCTGGCCCTGCCCCCAGACTGGCCGCAAACGCGGCAGTCACGAGTTGGTAAGCGCGTTTGGTGACCTCTGGGACCAGCCAGAACTGGCTGGCTCCGCTCTCAGGGCAGACGAAGGCATACAGATACAGCCATTCATAGCGTGGCTGGACGGGCCGGGTTGCCGGGTGACCCGTGGGTGTCCAGACGGGCCGCGTGATGGGTTGGAGGCCAATGCGATGTTCATCCATGGCCCACAACGAGACGTGATGGTGGAGCCGCTCCGCTGTGCGAAGCCGCTCCACTAGGATTTTGATTTGAACGCTTCCTGGTCGGCTTCGTTGCCCCCGACATGTCGGGGGCGTGGACGCTGGGGCGAGAACCCGGCCAGTCGCATGAACTCATAGGTGCGGCCCAGGTACACCGTTTTGCCAAAGTGCTCCTGAATCCAGTCCTGAACCATTTTGCCGCTCCAGACGATGCCCTGGTCAAAATCCTCGCGCAGACGGGCGGCGAACTGTTGCTGCTCCGCCTCGGTCAAGACCGAGGGCGCGCCTGGATTGTCGGCGCGGCCATCCCCCAGAC
>NZ_MSTI01000100.1 GCF_001949125.1 Deinococcus marmoris | reverse complement strand
GTTGCCGCGTTTGCGGCCAGTCTTGGCGCGGGTCCAGATCATCAAGTGTTGCTGGTCGAAGATGGCGCGGGCTTCCATGTCCCTCCTGTGGAGGGACATCCCCCAGGCATTGAAACCATCACGCTCCCGCCCTATTCACCAGAACTTCAACCCGTGGAACGGGCGTGGAATTTGACCGACAGACCACTTGCGAACCGCTGTTTTGATTCTCTAGATGAGCTTCAGGATGTGCTGGGCCGCCAATGTGCCTGGCTTGAAACTCAGCCTGACCTGATCACCCAACACACCTTATTTCACTGGTGGCCGCTCTGCACAAATTAATCGGAATCCGTATAATAAGTGTCCCGCCAGCCCACTTTGACGCGCAGGCGAACGCCGCCCAGATGCCGGTTAAAATTCAGGCCCGGTGCGCGTGAACTGCCGGGCAGGTCTTTACTAATTTCATCTGGAAAACTAATGGTATCCAGCACGTCATCTGGCGTCAGGGCGTCCAGACTCCACTCTTCGCGGGCGTGACGAGAAAAGACCAGCGTTTCCCGGTCAACAGCGTCCCAGATGGCTTCCAACTCCCAGTCCTGCACATCTGGGGTGGTGAAATCAAAGCCACTCGGCATGGGAGAATATTAGCATAAAAGCTAATAAAGTTGGCTGGATTTGAGATATCTTCCGCAAAACAGCCAAAAAACTACTCCGGCCCGTACTTTCCCTCATCCGGCAGCGCCGCCCCGTCATGCACAGCCTGGGCAAGCCGGGCCGCCTGCGGAAAATCCACCGCTGCAAACCAGCCTTCCTCCAACCCCTCCTGCGTCTGGCGGTACACGCACAGGCTGGGGCCGTAGCTGCACGAACCCAGGCAACCGCTCTCGCTCAGGCGAATGCTGCCGCCCGTCTTGTAGTAGGCCAGCGAGGCGCTTTCCAGATGCTTCCACAGTGCCTTGTACAGCAGCACGGAACCGCGTGCCTGACAGTTTGGCCCCTGGCAGACCAGGAGGTGACCGGAGGTTTTAAAGTATTTGGGGCCAGAAGGCATACGGCGCACAGGCTACACGGCGGAGGCAGCCGCGTTGGCCTGATAGGCGACAATACAGTTCAGTCTGCGGCCCGCCACTGCCACCAGGTGTAATGGTATTCGCCCTGCTCCACGTTATATTCTGCACCACAGGTATTGCAACGGCAGCGGTAATTCACGTTCCGGTCAGGCGACTCGTCGGTAGACAGAATCTGGACGCGCCCGGCCTTCGTCTCTCTCTCCGGGTCATACATCAGATGGCCGGGATAGAGGCGGCACGGACAGCCACCTTCCCGGCGGAGGCGCAGCACGCGCAGAGCCTGCTGAAGATGCTCGGCGTTGGGAAAGAGTGCGCCGCCCAGATCCACGTCCGCTGTTTCCTGCTCGATGTGGGGCAAATGCGCGGCCAGCCCATCCAGCGCAGGATTATCGTGCAGGCGGATGACCGCACAGGCACTGGCCCAGATGCGCTGCGAATCGCGGGAGAGCAGGTCTTCAAGAAGCGTGGGCATGGCTAATCCTCCGGCAGGATCACCAGTCTATCGCCGTGGCGCAGCACCGAGACGCGGACGCCGTAGGAGGCCAGCAGGTTTTCGGGGGTCAGCACTTCAGCGGGTGGTCCCGCCGCCAGCACTTCCCCCTGATGCAGTAGCAACAGCCAGTCGGCCCGCGCCGCCAGATTCAGGTCATGGAGCACGGCCACCACACCCAGGCCCCCGGCCACCTCGCAGCGCAGGTAACGGATCACTTCCAGGGCGTAGGCGAGGTCCAGATGGTTGGTGGGTTCGTCTAGAAGCAAGAAACGTGGCTGTCCGGCCAGGGCGCGAGCCAGGGCCACCCGTTGCCGCTCGCCGCCGGAGAGTTCAGCCACCTTGCGGCCTTCAAAACGGCGGGTGTCGGTGCGGTCCAGAGCGCTGTCCACCGCCGCGTCGTCGTCATCCGTCCAGGGACGGGTGGGCAGCAGGCCGAAGCGCCAGTCGCCCGCGCCGCGCCCCAACGCCACCACATCGCGGACCTTCGTGGAATCGGGCAGCCCCTCGGTCTGGGCCAGGTAGGCCAGCGCCCGCGAGCGTTCGGGGCGGCTCCAGCTTTGCAGCGGACGCCCGAACAGGCAGACCCCGCCGGACTCGGGTTTGTTCAGGCCCAGCAGCGCCCGCAGCAGCGTAGATTTGCCCGCGCCGTTGGGACCGATCACCGCCGAGAAGGTGCCGGTACCAAAGCTGGCGCTGACGCCGCGCACGGCGGGGAAGGTTCCGGCGTGGACGTGGAGGTTGTTGGCCTGGAGGGAGTCAGCAAGCGGCGTGGAGGGGGTCATGAGGCTCTCCAACTTGCTTCGTTTTGAGGTTGCTCGGCGGCCCCCCCTCCCAGCCTCCCCCACAAGGAGGGAGGAGCTAAAAGGACCGTTGTCCTTGGACCCTCAGACCCTTTGACCCTTTGACCTCCCCATCTCATATCTCCTTCTCCCGGCGCAAAAGCCACAGAAAGAAGGGACCGCCCAGCAGCGTGGTTACGATCCCCACCTGCGACAGCGGCGAGGTGCGGGCCAGCAAGTCGGCGTAGACCAGCAGCGCACCGCCCAGCAACGCCGAGAGCGGCAGCAGGATGCGGTGGCTTGCGCCGAAAGCGAGGCGGACCATGTGCGGCACGATCAGTCCAATAAAACCGATGATGCCCACGTAGGCCACTGCTCCCGCCGTGGCGACGCTGGCAGCGATGACCACGATCAGGCGCAAGCGTTCCACAGGTACGCCCAGCGAACGGGCGGTCAGGTCACCCAGTTGCAGGGTATCCAGCGCGCGGGCCAGCAGCAGCAGCACGCCGCAACCCAGCGCCGCGTAGGGCAGCACCGTCAGCACGTCGCGCCAGCCGCTGAAGCCCAGATCGCCCAGGGTGTAGGCCAGCACCTGCCGGGCGCGGTCCTCTCCACGCAGGATCAGGGCCGTGGTGGCGGCGCTCAGGACGCTGCCCACCACCACTCCGGCCAGGATCAGGCGGGTGGGCGGAAAGCGGCGGCCCTCGCGTGCCAGCGACAGGGTGACGGCCACGGACAGCAGCGCCAGCACGAGGGCCGACACCGGAATCAGGGCGCGCGGCCAGTCCAGCACAATCGCCAGCGTCGCCCCCAGCGCCGAGCCGCTCGCCACGCCCAGCAGGTACGGATCGGCCAGCGGGTTGCGGAAGACGCCCTGAAACGCCCCCCCACACACCGACAGGCTGGCCCCCACCAGCACGCCCATGACCACGCGCGGCAACCTGATCTGCCACACGATCACGTCGTTGCTGATCAGCTCCGCCCCTGTGAACTGACTGGCAAGCCCGCGCCATAGCGCCCCCAGCACATCCTCCGGCGCAATGTTCACGCTGCCCAGTCCGGTGCCGAACACGATGGCCGACAGCAGCAGCAACAGCAGCAGGAAGGTGCGCGGCCAGACCCAGCGCGATCTTGCCACCGGGGCGGCGGTCAGGGCCTCAGACTGCTGCGCGTCGCTTCTCACCTCAACTGCCTATTTAAAGAGTTCCGGGTGAATGATCTTCGCCATCTGCGCCAGTGCCAGCGGCATGCGCGGGCCAGGGCGCGAGAAGATGGTGTCCAGACCTTTGGGCAGCGCCATCGCCTTGCCGGACTTGATGGCCGTCATGCTGCTCCAGCCGGGGCGGGCGGCGGCAGTTTTGGCGTCCACACCCAGGATGAACTGCGGGTTGGCCTTGACGATGAATTCCGGGTCCACCTTGGGAAAATCGCCCATGCTGGCGGGAATGATGTTGCGCGCCCCAGCCTTGGTCAGCAGCACGCCCATGAAGGAATTGGGGCCGATGCTGTATGGCGTGGGGTCCACCTCGTAGTAGGCGGTGGGCTTTTTGACCGCGTTCTTGGTCAGAATCTCGATTTTGGCGATATCGCGGCGCATCCCCGTGACCAGATTCTTGGCCTGCGCCTCGCGGTTGACGATTTTGCCCAGCACCAGCGTCTTGGAGAAGACTTCCTCATAGGTTTCGGGGTTCACGGCGATCACGGTGATTCCGGCCTGCGTCAGCGATTCGGCGATCTTGCCGTACTTGCTGACCAGCACCAGATCGGGCCTCTGCCCCACGATGGCCTCAATCTTGGGATCGTACAGGCCGCCCATTTTCGGCAACTTGGTCACCTGCTGCGGGTAGTCGCTGTAGTCGTCCACGCCCACCAGCTTGTCGCAGGCCCCAATCGCGCACAGCGTTTCAGAGTCGCTGGGCAACATGCTCACGATGCGCTGCGGCTCGGCCTTGAGGGTCACTTTACGCCCCAGATCGTCGGTCAGGGTCAGCGGGTAAGTGGTGGCTCCAGCCAGGCTGGCGAGAGCAAAAGTCAGGGTCAGGATTGATTTCATGGTGGCTCCCTGGCCGCCTTCACGCATGGAAAAACCGCCCCGAAAATTGGGGCGGAAAGTAGAATCGTCCGCTGCGCTGGGCCAGAAACAAAGGGGGCCACGCACGGGCGTTCCCTCCTTTCCGCGAGAGGTCAGCCGCACGCTTCCGCACTGGGAAACGTGGACGGGGCAGGTGTTCGGACTTTCCGCTGCCCTCTGAAGAGGAGGAGGCGGATTACCGTTGCGCGACAGTGCCGGAATGTGCCCTGAAGAGTTGATCTCCCAAAGGCAGCCACCGACTTTCCCCACGCCCGTCGGGGACAGTATAGGGCCGCCGGAACAGGGAAATTGAGACACACCTGCGGCCCGGCACCCTTAGCATGTCCAGCATGTTTCGCCGCCGCCCGCCCCTGCCTCCCTTTCCGCCCGGCGGCCTGCTGGTGGGCGGCGCGGCGCGTGACTGGCAGCGCGGCGTGGCCCCGAAGGATTACGACTGGGCGGTGCCAGACCCAGCGCAGGCGGCGCGGGCGATGGCCGACGCGCTGGGCGGCTCGGCCTTCCCGCTGGACGAGGAACGCGGCTACTGGCGGGTGCATCTGGACGGCGAAGCGCACCACGACTTCGTGCCGCTGCCTGCCGATGTGAACGACGATCTGCTGCGGCGGGATTTCACCGTGAATGCGCTGGCGTTGACCGAAGCAAAAAAGATTCTGGACCCATCAGGCGGACAGGTCGATCTGAAGGCGCGGCGGCTGCGAATGGTTTCGGCAGCCAACCTGCGGGCCGATCCGTTGCGGGCGTGGCGGGCGGCGCGACTGGAGCTAACGCTGGACTTCCGGCTGGAGCCTGAGACGGAACGGGTGGTGCGGGAAGTGGCGGCAGACCTCGCCGACGGCACGCTGAAGATGCCCGCCGCCGAACGCATCCGCGACGAGTTGCACGCCCTGTTGCTGCACCCGGACGCCGCACACGGCCTGAAACGCCTCGAAGACCTGGGATTGCTGGCCCTGACCCTGCCCGAATTACGCGAGGGTATGGGGTTGCAGCAGGGCGGCTTTCACCATTTAGATGTGTTCGAGCATGGGCTGGAGGCACTGCATCAGCTTCTGGCCCGCCTGCCAGACGCGCCGCTGCCCCTGCGCTGGGCCGCCCTGCTGCATGACGTGGGCAAACCGCGCTCCCACACCGTCGATCCCGAAACAGGCCGCACCCATTTCTACGGCCACGACAAGCTGGGCGCGGCACTGACCACGCAGATGCTGACCCGCCTCAAGCTGTCCGCAGGCGAGATCAAACACATTGCCGGGTTGGTGGAGGCCCACATGGTCCCGCTGCCCGCCGGGGAAAAGGAGGCGCGGCGTTTCGTCCACCGCCGCCGGGACCTCCTGCCCGATCTGCTGTGGGTGATGCTGGCAGACCGCGAGGCCGCGCGCGGGCCGAGCAGTTCCGAGGCCAGCCGTCATGCCTACGCCGTGGCGATGGGCCGGGTGCTGGAGGCGATGGAGGGGCAGCCTGCGCCTCCCAGGCCGCTGTTGACGGGGGCAGACGTGATGGCGCTGCTGGACATTCCACCCGGCCCCCGCATTGGCGAGGTGCTGCGGGCGCTGAATGAGGCCGTGGCGCTGGGCGAGGTCATGGATGAGGTGGAGGCGCGGGCGTTCGTGGTGGGGGATGCAAGCCGTAAGGACGACATGTAAGGCGTAAAATCACGGCATGACTTCCATCACTGCCAAGATCACCAGCAAGGGGCAGGTGACGCTGCCGCGTGAAATCCAGGAGCGGCTGGGCGTGGGCGACGGAGACCGGGTGCGTTTTGAACTTGTAAACGGCGCGGTGGTGCTGTACCCGCAACGCGACACGCCCAGTTTTGCAGGCATGCTCGGCAGCGCCCCGCTGCCAGAAGGCCAGGATGCCCGCAGTGTCGTGGACGGGTGGCGACATGATCCCGCAGATCGTGCTGCCCTGGACGCTGGCCCGCCCCATCCCAACATCACCGTTCTGAACGACCTTCAGGATAAAATTTGAGCAGCGCGCTGGACACCAATGTCCTGCTGGCCCTGTGGAACGGCGAACCCACCGCGCCTGCCCTAAAACAGTTGTCATAAAAAGACCATTTTTATGACCGAGCGGAGCGAGAGACTTTTGTCGAGCAGGATGGAGAATGGAGTCGCCGGAAGTCCTTTTTTCCGGTGACGTAATTCGGAAACCTGCCCTGGTCACTGCGCTGGATCAACTGGGCGCTCAGGGCCGGGTGTTGATTTGTGGGGCGGTCTACGCTGAATTGTGCGGCTTCCACCCGCATCTGGACACCCTGCTGCAACAGTATGGGGTCAGCATTGATCCGAACATGCCGCTTGAGACGTGGAAACGCGCAGGCGTGGCCTACGCCGCCTACGGCAAACGACGCCGTGCCAGCCTCCCCCGGCGGATCCTGACCGACTTTCTGGTGGGCGCACACGCCAGTGGTGGCCACCACTCGCTGTTCACGCTCAATACGGGCGACTACGGCGATTTCCCCGAGGTGCCGCTCCTGACGGTCAGGTGAAACGGGCTGGACAGGACAGTCTGTTTCCACCGCCCGACTGAATGACCTTTGTCAGTCTCCCTCCGCTATGCTGGCGCGCAGATGACCGCCGTGCTGACCGCCCCCGACACCGCCCATCCCACCACGCCCGACTGGGTCAAGGACGCCGTGTTCTACCAGATCTTCCCGGACCGCTTTGCCCGCAGCGGGCGCGTGAACGGGCTGAATTTGCAGACCTGGGGTGACAAACCGGAATTTAACCGCTATATGGGCGGTGACCTGTGGGGCGTCTTGGAGAAACTGGACCACATCCAGAGCCTGGGCGTGAATGCCATCTACTTCTGCCCGGTGTTCCAGTCGGCCAGCAACCACCGTTACCACACCCACGATTACTTTCAGGTGGACCCTATGCTGGGCGGCAACGCGGCCTTGCGGGCGCTGATCGACGAGGCCCACGGGCGCGGCATGCGCGTGGTGCTGGACGGCGTGTTCAACCACAGCAGCCGGGGCTTTTTTCAGTTCAATGATCTGCTGGAACAGGGCCAGGACAGCGCCTACCGAGACTGGTTTCACCCGGAAGGCTGGCCGCTGCACGCCTACAACGATGAAAAACCCGCCGGGTACGCCGCGTGGTGGGGCAACCGCGCGCTGCCCAAATTCAACACGAACCATCCCGCCGTGCGCGACTTCCTGTGGGAGGTGGCCGAGTACTGGACCCGTTTCGGCATCGACGGCTGGCGGCTGGACGTGCCGAACGAGATCGACGACGATTCCTTCTGGCAGGAGTTCCGGCGGCGCGTCAAGGCGGTCAACCCCGAGGCTTACATCGTCGGTGAGATCTGGGGCGACGCCCACCGCTGGCTGCGCGGCGATCAGTTCGACGCCGTGATGAACTACCACTTCACCCGCCCCTGTCTGGCCTTCTTCGGCGCACGCACGCTGGACCATCCCATGAACGAGCGCAGCGGCACAGGCCGCGTGGACCCGGTGGACGCCCCCGCCTTCGCCGCCCGCATGGCAGAGGTGGCCCGCATGTACCACCCCGAGATCGTCAGCGCCCAGCTCAACCTGCTGGACTCGCACGACACGGCCCGTTTTATTACGGCGGTGGGCGGCGACGCCACGGCCTTCCGCCTTGCCACCATCTTCCAGATGACCTACCCCGGCGCACCCTGCATCTACTACGGCGACGAAATTGGCCTGCACGGCGGCCCCGATCCCGACTGCCGCCGGGCCTTTCCCTGGAACGATTCAGAGTGGGACATGGACACGCTGGAGCTGACGCGCAAGCTGACGGCGGCCCGCCACGCCAGCCGCCCCTTGCAGCGCGGGGATTTCGAGGTCCTGCACGCCCAGGGGGAATCGGTTCTGTATGCCCGTTGCCACGAGGGCAAATGTGCGTATGTGGCCCTGAACTGCGCCCACGAATCGGTCCGCCTGCCCCTGACTGGCGTGGAGGCCGGAACGTACCGCGATGTGCTGAGCAATCAGACCTACGAACTGGCAGACGGCGCGGAGCTGGAAGTTGGCGCGCGGAGCGGTGTAGTGCTGGTGTGGGAGAGCTAAAAAGGCGCGGGGAGACCAACCTCCCTGCGCCTCGGATTCGCCTTTCTCAAGCGACAGACCCTAGCTGAATTCCGCCTTCTCCGGCTCTGGCAGGCGGTAGGCGATCACAGCGCTGGGAATCAGCAGGCTGATGCTGACCAGCGCCGCCGTGGTGGGCGTGGTGGCGTCGGCCAGCATCCCCACCAGAAAGATCAGCAGGCCCGCGAAACCCCAGGAAAAGCCCATCATGATGCTGCTGGCCACCGCCACATGCTGCGGGGCGTATTCCTGCGCGGTCACCACGCCCACCGGGATGCTGGCGTTGACCGCCGCGCCCACCATGAAGGTCAGCGGGTAAAACCACCACTGGCCAGGGTGAGACAGGATCAGCACGGCGAAGAACGGAATGGTGGTCAGAATGGCGGCGCGCAGAATCGGAGTGCGCCCGTAACGGTCACTCAGCCGCCCGCCCACGATGCCGCCGATGGCGCTGGCGATGGCGTAGGTCGCCAGGGTAATGCCGACCTCACGCTGGCCGAAACCGCGCGCGAACAGCATGAAGGGCAGCATGGTGTTGTAGCCCATGCTCGCCAGCGAGCGCAGCACCGCCATGCCCCACAGCCACTGCATCGGGCCTCTGAAGATCTGGACATACTCGCGCAGTTTGAATTTGCGGGCTTTCTGCGTTCCAGACGGCGTGACCGCGAAGGTGATGGCCGCGAACACCACGCCGATCAGCGCGAACCACGGCAGGTGCGTCAGGCCCACCCCGGCGAAGACTGGCCCCAGCGCCATGCCCGCCGTGCCGCCCGCGCTAAAAATGCTGGCCCACAACCCGCGCTTGCTGGGCGGGCTGTTCTGCGCCACGTAGGCGGACCCCGCCGGGTGAAAAAACCCGCTGCCGAAGCCGGCCACCGCCACCAGCAGGATCAGTGCCCCGAACAGCGGCACGAAGCCCATCATGGTCAGGCCCAGCCCGGTCATCAGCGGCCCCAGCGCGGCGGCGTAACGGCGGTCCAGGCTCTCGCCCACGATGCCCAGTAGCGGCTGCATCACACTGCTGGTCAGGCTGTAGACACTGCTCAATACGGTGACGGCGGCAATGCTCACACCGTACTTGCTTTGCAATGCGGGCATCAGGGGCGTGAGCATCGCGCCGTAGGCGTCGTTGATGAAGTGGCCGGCGGTCACGGCCAGGGCAATGGCCGTGCCGTGCTGGATGACCGGAGTCGGTGAGGTGACACGGACCTGCATAGGACGCAGATTACCCTGCGCCGTGTGGGCGGTGACACTGGCCTGTCCGGGCAGGCGGATCAGTCTCCTGGCCTCCTCTCGTGCGGCTGACCCCTACTCTCAGCAGGACCCAACCTGACAGAATGCTTCCAAGACCAGCAAAAACCGCTAGGCTAGAGGGCATGGCCCGACCGCTTCTCGCTGTGATCACCCGAGCATTGCCCAGCGAGACCCTGTTCGAGGACCGCCTGAGCGATCTGAGCCTGCGTGACCGCGCCGCCGTGCTGGACCACCTCGATCTGCTGGTGCCGGACTTTGATGTGGTGATCGCCCTGCCAGACGCCGAGAAGATGGCGCGCGGCCTGGCCCGGATGCGCGGCACGCCAGTCGTCATGGCCCAGCCCAACGGAACAGCGCCTTCTGAAGCAGGACCGCAAACCTCCAGCCAGGAAGCTGCGGACCTGCCCGACGAGGCAACAAACCACTGGTCCCTGCCCACGCCGGACCCCCTGCCCGAGGACATCCAGACCGCCGTGATCCTGACCCGGCAGCTTCAGGACGGCCTGCCTGAGCTGCTCGTGGCGCTGCTGGCAGCCAAGCGCGGCTGGACCGTGCGCGCGGTGGTTGCCGTGGTGGAGCGCACCAATTTCCGGGGCCGCACGCGCCTGGAATTGCAGGGCATGGCGGTCCACGCCGTCTTGCAGATCGCCGACACGCCCAGAGGGCTGGAGTTGGAGAGACGCTTTCCCAATCCTGAATAGGTTTAGCTGATATGAAATCCGATTAGAAGGTGTTGAAGACACCTGAAAATCCGAGCGGAGCGAGAAGGAGAAAAACGGGTTCCGGGCGTGGAGCAAGAGTTTCCAGTCAAAGCCTGAGTGCCGTCGGCAACGCAGAGCGCAGCGACAGAACTTGAAAAATTACGGTCACTGCGCTCTTTTGGCGAGATGTCTACGTTTCGTCCGTCTAGCACAGCCTTTGCCTTCATCACGGGTCTGTTGAGCCGCACCTGTGCGGCTCAGGAAGTCGCTGCCCTGACGCCGCTCTGTCCCAGTCAGGTGAGTGCCGCGCTGAGTCAACGCACCTTCTGGAGTGACACCGATCTGGCCGAATGGGCGAAATCGGCACCAGAAGGTGCGTATCTGGCCTTTGACTTCACTGTCGTCGCACATCACGGTACAGAAATGCAAGGTCTAGACATCCAATATCGCGAGGGCCATGCGGTCACGGCGCTCTCACATCGTTTTTCGAGCCTGGCCTGGGTCAAATCAGGCCATGATCCAATCCCGCTTGGTTTTGAATTCACAGTATCAAAACGGCTGCAAACATCAGCCTATCCGCATCACACTGCATCGCAATCAATGATTGCGATGCTCGAACGAGTCAGGCAGGCGGGCATTCACTTTCGCGACCTTGTGGCAGACGCAGAATTTACGACGCGTGAAGTCATTGCCTATTGTTTAGAACATGGGATTTCTTTTCTGGGGCGGATCAAAGGCAACAGCAATTTCATTTATCAGGGTGAAACATTAAATCTAAAAAGCCTGGAAAAACGCTTCCCACCGGGCGACTGTCACTACACCGAAAAATTCAATTGGAGATCAAAGCGGGTAGCTGTGGAGATGGCAGGATCGAGTGTCGAGATCGTGATCATTTATCGCAGAGAGAAGGGGGTCTGGAAGGCGTTTTTTCTGATCAGCACATTTGAGCAGTCAGACATTACATTGGCAGAACTGCTGCGGGCTTGGAAAGCCCGCTGGGGGATCGAAGTCATTCACCGCCTTGTTAAACAGAACTTGAGTTTCGGCCAGTGTCGTTACCGTGACATCCAGGCACATCGAAACTGGGCCTTTCTGGTGATTCAAGCCTTTCATGCCGTCCTGGAGGTCAGAAAACGAGATCCCGAACTCACATGGCGTGCTGCACAGCATCTGGCGGCCCAAGAACACCGTAAGTTCGTCCTGACCGCACTTTTTCCTGGTTCACCA
>NZ_MSTI01000036.1 GCF_001949125.1 Deinococcus marmoris | reverse complement strand
CCTCGGCAGTGGAACGGCACAACGGGACGGCCCGGCGTATGAATCCGCACCAATGAATCCGCACCAAGTCCGCAGAAGCCTCGCGTTTGCGAGGCTTCCCCACGTCCGTCAGACGGTCAGTGATCTGGTCAATGGGATCTATAACTTCTGTCGGGTGAACCGGAGCCTGCGAGTCAAGTTGAATGAACCGGTGGGGCGTCGTCAATATGCGCAACGGACGCCAGCAATGGCCATCGGGATCACGGACACGGTGTGGAGCGTGCTGCGCCTGCTCAGCACCGTGGTCATGAAGAACCCATGTCGGTCATGATTCCAGCCTTCTACCTCCCAATCACTGAACTCCGCAAACAAAATGGGGGCGAACCTCTGGCGGCGAACTACAAAAGGGGATACGCCATTTGCCAGCTTCCAGAACCTGACCACTGACCCCCAGACCACTGCACGATTGTCATACGTTCCACGCCCCGATTTATCGGGTACGGTGGCAGTCTGGTCTTCCGACGAGAGTAGAAACAAAAACTCACTCAGCTACAGATCGCGCCGACTGAAACGCCACATGGCCGCCGCCACGGCCAGCGCGGCCAGCAGGGCGGCCCACAGCACCAGCGTGGGCGCAATGGGGTCCGAGCCGAAGAAGGGGTTGGCCCCGCGCGTCGCCTTGCTGATTTCCAGCAGCACCGGGGGTTGCAGCAGGTAGCTGGATCCCAGCCACAGCGCGTTGGTGGGCATCACGATGTTGGCGGCGCGGCCCAACGTGGTCAGCGTGGGACTGTCCGCGAAGGTGCCGATGGCGTTCAGGATGCCCCCGGTAAAGCCCGCGCCGTACAGCACGAACACGCCGATGCCGTTGGCCAGGGTGGTGAACAGCGTGCTGCCCAGTACCGTCAGGGCGGTCAGCAGGGTCACCGAGAGCAAGATCAGGCCCAGGGCAGGGGCAGGCGAGGGGGGCAGATAACCCGTGATGGCGTACAGACCGATCAGCAGCGACGTTCCCAGCAGGGCCACGTACACCACATTGACCACCGTGAAGCCGATCCAGCGCCCCAGCACCAGTTGCGCGCGGCTGATCGGGCGGGCGATCACGCTCTGCATGACGCCGTTTTCTATGTCGCCGCTGACCGCGCCCACGGTGGACAGCACCGACATCAGCGCGCCCAGAAAATACACCAGATACATCCCGAACATGGCCGAGTACATGACGGGAACATTCGACAGGCCCGTGGTGCTGCGCCCGTCCAGCCCGGCATTCACGGCTCGCTCGTCCAGATTCATTTCCAGGCGGTAGATGCCATACAGGTAGAAGCCGATGAACAGCACGCTGAGAACCAGCAGCACGCTGACCAGCCGCTTGCGGACGGCCTCGCGCAGAGAGAGTTCGGCAATGAGCAGGGCGTTACGCACGGACGGCCTCCGGGGCAGCGGCAGAAGCGGGAGCCGGGCGGTCCTCGATCAGCTCCAGGAACATCGTTTCCAGGTCCGGGCGGCGCGGGGTCAGGGCGTGCAGGCGTGCGCCGCTGGCGTGGATGGCGTCGGCCACCGCAGGCACGGCGTCCGCGTTTTGCAGCCACAGCTCGATCTCGGCGCGTCCGGGGGTCTGGGTGTCGGTGTGGCGCACCTCGCCCAGCCGGGCCAGCGCTTCCAGCAACCCAGGCTTGATGGCGTCCACCCGGATGCCCACCGGGATCACGCCACCCATCAATTCCTGCATGCTGCCCTGCTGCAAGACCCGGCCCTCCTTGACGAAGGCGACGCGGTCACAGACCTGTTCCACCTCTGACAACAGGTGGGAGTTGAGGAACACCGCCACGCCGTTGGCCCGCAACCCCTCGATGATCTCGCGCACTTCCACCCGGCCAATCGGGTCCAGGGCGCTCGTCGGCTCGTCCAGAAAGACCAGCTCGGGCCGCGCCAGGATCGCCCCGGCCAGCCCGCAGCGTTGCAGCATCCCCTTGCTGTAGCCGCCCAGCGACTCGCCGCCGCGTCCACCCAGGCCCACGGTTTTCAGCACCTGGGGGATGCGGGCGCGCAGTTCGTCGGCCTTCATTCCGGCCAGCCGTCCGTGAAAGTTCAGGAATTCCTCGGCGGTCATCCAGGTTTGAAAGCGGAACTGTTCGGGCAAAAAGCCCAGGCGGGCGCGGACGGCGGGATCGGCGGGGGAACCGCCCAGCACACGCACCTCGCCGCCCGTGGGTAGCACCAGCCCCAGCAGCATCTTGACCGTGGTGCTTTTGCCCGCGCCGTTTGGTCCCAGGAAGCCGAAGACCTCGCCGGGCAGCACGCGCAGGTTCAGGCCGTCCACCACGGCGCGGTCCTTGTAGACCTTGCGGAGTTCACGGGTTTCGATGATCGGGGCGGGAGGGGCGCTCATGCGGTCAGCATAGGGGCCGGGGGCGGGTGGGGCGTGGGCTGAAAGTTGCAGTTGGGTGCAGGGACGCTGGGTTGAGGTTGTCTTCGGGCAACCCCGCCCCACAGCAAGCGAAAGCTAGAACTCGGGCAGCCCCACAGCACCAGAGTGTCACTTGAGGCAGAGCCTGAACAGGTCCAAAACCGCCCCGCCGCCCCCGTGCTAGCCTCCCGGTCATGCCAGAGCTGGACAGAACCGAGCCGCACCCTTCCAACGCGCCCGTGACCCCCGCACCGCTGTTTGGGACGGCGGTGGTGGCCGGAGTGGGACTCATCGGCGGCAGCGTGGCGATGGGCCTGCGCCAGCGCTTCCTGGCCCGCCATGTGATCGGCATGGACGCCAGCATGGACGTGTTGCGCGAGGCCGAGGCGCTGGGTCTGGTGGACGAGGTTCGCCCGTCAGCAGGCGAGTGGCTGCGCGACGCCGATCTGGTGATCCTGGCCGCCCCGATGCGCGCCCTGATCCCGCTGGCCAATGAGCTGGCCCCCTTCCTGAACCCGGCAGCGCTGGTCACCGACGTGGGCAGCGTCAAGGGCGGAATTGCCGCCGAGATGGAGCGGCTGAAAGTTCGCAACTTCGTGGCCGGTCACCCGATGGCGGGCAGCGAACGCGGCGGGGTCACCCACGCCAACGCCGCGCTGCTGGAAAACGCCGTGTGGGTGCTGACCCCCACAGATCAGACTCCACTGACCGCCCTGAGCCGCGCCCGCACGCTGGTGGAGGGGCTGGGGGCCGCCCCGGTGGTCATGCCTCCTGACGCCCACGACGCGCTGGTGGCCACCGTCAGCCACCTGCCGTATCTGGCCAGTCTGGCGCTGACCCATATGGTAGCCCGCGACGAGCGCCTGAGCCTGCTGGCCGCCGGGGGCTTCCGCGACCTGACCCGCGTGGCCAGCGGCGATCCGCGCATGAGCCGCGACATGGTGGTGGAAAACAAGGCGGCGCTGCGTGAGGCGCTGAGGCGGTTCAGATACCAGTTGGACCGTCTGGAGGCCGATCTGGAGGAGCCGGAAGAACTGCTGGCCGCCGCCTACGAGGGCAAACGCACCCGCGACAGCCTGCCGGTGGTGCGCCGCAGCCTGCTGCCGCAGAAATACGATCTGGTGGTGGCCGTGCCAGATAAACCCAACCAGATCGGCATCGTGACCCAGACGCTGGGCGCGGCAGGGGTCAACATCAAGGATATCGAGGTGCTGGCGATCCGGGAGGAAGGCGGGGCACTGCGCCTGGGGCTGGAATCCGCCGAGGCCGTAGCAATCGCGGCGGGCATCCTGCGCGGCGCAGGCTTTGAGGTTCGCGGGCGGATCTGATCTCGATCCCATTTGAGGTGGGGTCCCGTGGATGACCAAACAGGAGCGCCGCCGCGTCCGGCAAATCCTTTAGACTGCGTTCAGCGCACGCGCCCCTTCCCATGACCCAGATTCGTTTCCCCCTCCCTGCCGAGCCGGAGCCGCAGCGCCCGCCGGATGGCCTTGAATTCGACTTCGACCTGGAGGAACTGACCCCCCCATCGGAGGCCGAGCCGGTCGACCTGCACGCTGGACCGTCGAAGCTGACGGCCATCGACCTGTTCCGGGGCCTGACCATTCTGGAGGTGGTGGCCCACCACACTTCCGGCCTGGCGCTGCGCTACGCGGTGCCCGATACCACGAGCTTTCTGCTGCTGCAACTGATCAACCGCACGCTGCATTTCGCCGTGCCCGCCTTCGTGTTCCTGTCGGCGATGGTGCTGACCCGCAGCCTGCTGAAAAATTTCAGGCCGGGGCGCTACTTCTTCCGGCGGGTCACGCGCGGGGCGTGGCCTTACCTGTTGTGGTCCGGGCTTTATATCGCGTGGTATGTGTGGACCGGACAGCGCCCCCCGGAAACGTTGACCGATCCCGACAAGTGGCTGTTCTACCTGCAATACGGCAAGGCCAGTTACCACCTGTATTTCCTGCTGGTGGCGCTGGAAGTCTATCTGGTGATTCCGCTGCTGCTGCCGCTGGCCCGCCGCAGACCGCCGATTGTGCTGGCGCTGCTGATCGGCGCGGCGCTGCAACTGGGCGTCTATGTCCTCAACCGCGAAGTTCTGCGGCTGCCCTTTCCAGCCAGCACGGTGCTGTGGTACATGCTGCCAGTCACGGTGGGCGCGGCGGTGGGCGCACGCCTGGACGAATTCCCGGCATGGTGGCGCAGGAACCGGGTGTTTCTGATCGCCGGGGCGGCCCTGGTCTACGCGCTGTACCTGCCGCAGGCGCTGGCCTACGTGCGCGGCGAACCGGTGGTGCCGATGGTGTATTCCGGCCTGAGCTGGGCCTACACCACCCTGATGGCCCTGATCGTGCTGGGGGTGGCCTACAGCCTGCAACGCTTCGCCGGGGCGTGGCGGATGGCCCTGGGCATCACTGGCATGTTCAGCCTCCAGATCTACCTGATCCACCCGGCCATCCTGCAAACGCTGGAAACCATGCACGCGCCGGGCGGCGACCCACTGGTCTTCGCGCTGACCATCCTGGGCTATTTCCTGGTGTCCCTGCTTCTGCCCGGCATCCTGGCGCTGCTGCTGGTAGAGACCCGCCTGAGTAAGCTTCTCTTTGGCCGCTGAGCAGGGGTGGCCAGCATGCCGCCACATCATGTTTGCCACACCGTGCCGCCACGCCATGTTTGCCAGACCATGTCAGTCCGGCGTCAGGTTCGGCGCGCTACAGTCGGCAACGTTGTGAGTCGGTTACTTTCTTTGATGATATTGATGGCCCTGTCTGTTCTTTCGGGGGCAAGGGCCAGCGTCCCCTCCTACTTTCCGCCCGGCACCCACCCCGCCGGAACCGCGACGGGCACCGGGACCGCCACCGGAGCCGGTTTCTCGTCCGCGTTCCCGCCGGGCACCCTGCCTTCCAACGGCGTGGTGCAGCCGGTGGACTGGCTGCCGCTGGGTCCTGCGGGGCGCGAATCGCTGCTGCGGATTCCCGACAGTTGCACCTATCTGCCCTGCCCGCTGGTGGTGGTCTCGCACCCGCGCAACCAGAGCGCGGCCCGCCTGCGTGACAGCGAAAGCTTCCGGGTGCTGATCGACGCCCTGCTGGATTCACATTTTGCCGTGCTGCTCAGTGGAGACGGCGGCCTAACCACCTGGGGCAGCCCCAGCGCCCTGAAGGAAGTGGGACAGGTCCACGCGGCGGCCCTCAAGCGCTTTTCGTGGAATGGCCACACCTACGCCCTGGGCATGAGCATGGGCGGCCTGATGGCCCTGCGCAGCGCCCTGCCTGGCAGCCCCTACCGGGTGAGCGGCGTGGCTCTCATAGACGCCTGGACAGACCTGCGGGTCGCCTGGAGCGCCTCGCCGACCCGCCGCAAGGAGATCAGCGTGGCTTACGGCACGCAGAACGAGCCGCCGCCGGGGCTGGACCCGCTGATGCAGACCTTCAAAGCGCCGTACCTGCCGCTGTTCGTGGCCGCCAGCGTCAACGACGGCACCGTGCCAGCCCTGAGCAACGGCGAACGCCTGTACCCACACGCTGCCCTGGGCACCAGCGAATTCGTGTCTCTGACTGGCCCCCATCTGGGCGGCAACCGCTTCACCCCGGACATGGCGCAGAAATTGGTGGGCTTTTACAAGCGGCTGGAAGGGCGAGTGGCAGCGAAGGCCGTCAAGTAGGGGGAAGTCCAGAAGTCAGAACATCTGAAAGCCGGAATGGCAGCCTTCAGATGTTCTGATACGGACTCCGATTAGAAGGTGTTGAAAACACCTGAAAATCCGAGCGGAGCGAGAAGGAGAAAAACGGGTTCCGGGCGTGGAGTGTAGGAATCGGCGCTGTTCCGATTTCTGCGCGAAACAGACGGAATCCGTATGATTTTCACATCGCTGCCGGAATCTCGATGCCGATCAGGTCCAGGGTTTCCTCGAACGCCTGACGCAGACGGGCGACAAGCGCAAATCTTGCTTCACGCAATCCCGGTTCAGATTCCAGAACATTTGTGATTCGTTTGCCGTTCTTATCCTTGGCGTTGTACCACGCGTTAAACGATGTGGCGAGGTCCAGCGCGTACTGCGCCACCACATGCGGCGAGTGGACGCGCACGCTCTGGGCGACGATCTGGGGCAGCTTCGCCACCTGCTTGGCGAGGGTCAGATCGATGTCCGGCAGCATGTCCCAGTCGGCCCCGGTGCCGTCTATCGCAAATCCGGCTTCCTGCCCCTTGCGGAGAATGTTGGCGGCGCGGACGGCGGCGTACTGGATATACGGCGCGGTGTCGCCGTTCAGGGCCAGCGCCTGCTCCCAGCGGAAGTCGATCTTGCGCGTCGGCTCGGCCTTGAGCATGGCGAAACGGATCGCGCCCAGTCCGATGCGGCGGGCAATCTCCCCGGCATCGTCACGCTGCGAGAGTTCGGGGTTGACCTTCGCCAGTTCGATCAACGCCCGCTTCTGCGCCTCGTCCATCGCCGCGTCCGCGCTGACGGTCACGCCCTTGCGCCCGCTGATGGTCTGGCCTTCCAGCGTCACGAAGGCGTAGGACAGGTGGATGCTGCGCTCCTTCATCCCGGTGTGTCCGGCCACGCCCAGCGAACTGCGAACGACAGTCTGTGGATGATCCTGGCGCGAGTCGATCACGTTGATGACCTCGTCGGCGTGGCCGAAGCGTCTGGCGAGATCCGGGTCACCGTCCGGCGCACTGGTCCAGACCGTGTGACCTTCGGGGTCTTCCGTGAAGGGCCTAAACTTCATGCCCTCAAACAGACCAAATTTCCAGAACTGATAGCCGATATCTTTCGCGGCGTACATGGCGGTACCGTCGGTGCGGATCAGGACCACCTGCGGTTCCTCCAGGCCCGGCATGAACTCGGACACGTCCATCACGAAAGCCCCGGCGTACTTGCCCTCGTTGGGGTGCGAGGTGTAGTTGCTGGCCTCCAGAATGTCCATGCCGCGCTTGAGAAAACCGCTGCCCACCACGTCGGATTCCCAGTTCAGCAGGTCATAGCGTGCGCCCAGGCGAAAGCAGGTGACCAGATGGGCGTGGACGACCTTCTCCACCTCTGAACGCAGTTCCCCGGCTTCCAGACGGTGCATGATCTCGCGGATTCCGGGTTCCAGTTCGGGCTTGGCCGGATCGGCGTTCAGGCGCACGTAACCCTCGCCCAGCCAGTGATCGTACTTCTGCACGCCGTCCCACTTCAGGCCGTAGTGGTTCACGGCGAAGATGGATTCGGCGGCCTGCCTGCCCGTGTCGTCGATGTAATTCTGCACCTCCACCGTCTGCCCAGCGGCACGGAAGATGCGGGCCATGCTGTCGCCTAGCACGACGTTTCGCAGGTGGCCCACATGCAGTTCCTTGTTCGGGTTGACCGAGGTGTGTTCGATGACCACCTTGCCACTGAGTTGGGGCATTTCAAACGGCTTTTCGACGACACCGCGCACGAACGCGCCCACATCCACGAAGAAGTTCAGGAACGGCCCCGCCGCCTCGACTTTCTTGATGCCCTGGGGAAGTTGCACGGTCTGCGCGAGTTGCGCGGCGATCTGCGCCGGGTTGCCGCCGATGGTCTTGGCGATCAGAAAGGCGGCGGGGGTGCCGTAGTCGCCTGCCTTGCCCGCCGGGGTTTCCTGAATGGCGGCATCCACGGTTGCGCCCAGTTGCTGCGCCGCCATTTCCACAGCGGTTTTGAGTTGTGCCTTGAGGTCCATAAGATGGGAGTTTAGGGCAGACGGAGCCTTTACACTCTGGCCCCATCTGTCAGAGCTGACCTGCCTCCGAAGTACCATGCGTGACATGCCGGACCCGCGCCCTCCCAAAGCCCCGTCCGTGGCGACTGTCATTCCTGCCTACAACGAGAGCGAAACGGTGGCCGAGGTGGTGCGTGTGGCGCTGGAACTGACGCCGGAGGTGGTGGTGGCCTCTGACGGCAGTGACGACGACACGGCGGCGGTGGCCCGCGCGGCGGGGGCCAGGGTCGTGGAGCTGAGCGAGAATGTAGGCAAAGGCGCGGCCCTGCGCGCGGCGCTGGACGCCACGGACGCCGAGTTCATCGTCATGCTGGACGCCGATCTGACCGGCCTGACGCTGGACCATCTGGAGCGGATGCTGCGGCCTGTACTGGACGGCAGACTGGACATGAGCATCGGGGTCTTCGAGGGCGGCGGCTTCGTGACCGACTGGGGCAACAAACTGACGCCGAACCTGAGTGGTCAGCGGGTCTGCCGCCGCGACATGCTGCTGGCCGTGCCCCATCTGGGCGAGGAACGCTGGCCCGAACCGGCCATCACCGCGTATCTGAAAGACACCGGAGCGCGCTGGGATTACATAGAACTGCCGCATGTGGGACAGGTGCTGAAGGAAAAGAAACGCGGGTTCTGGAACGGCGCGTGGGCCAGAACCCGCATGTACGCCGATCTCGTGACCTTCCGGGCGCGGCGCAAGAGGCCGTGAGCCGGATAGAATGACCGCATTGCGCGCCCCTCTATCCGGCTGCTTGAGATAGGGAAATCGCCGCGCGAAACGAGGACTTCATGCCCGTCCGCTTCAACCACGCCCTGCTCGCTGCTTACGACAAAAGCGAGTCGGCCACCTTCTTCGCCCGGCTGTTCGGCCTGCCTGATCCAACATTCTGGGGACCGTTCGCTACCGTCCGGCTGGACGATGAGACCCATCTCCAGTTCGCCGAGCCGGGGACCGATACCATCCAGATGCAGCACCTCGCCTTTCTGGTAGACGACGGAACCTTTGCCAAAATCTATGGGCGGATGCTGGCGCTTCAGGTGGACCACTGGGCCGATCCGCAGATGAGCCTGCCCGGCCAGTTCAACACGAATCATGGCGGGCGGGGCGTGTACTTCAAAGACCCTGCTGGACACGGACTGGAGGTCATCACCCGGCCCTATCCCCAATAGCGCGGGTCCGCATAATGCGGGATGGGGCGGCGGGCCAACCCTTCCTCCAGCCCGCTTAGCCCTCGTCGATCTGGCGCAGCCTTTCCATCCGCCCGGCCAGTTCCGGCAGGTCCAGGGCGCGCAGGGATTTGACCGTGCGGCCCAGGCCCGCGCCGTCGATACGGTTCTGGTTCCAGCCCGCGATCAGCATGGCCAGACCCTGGAGGGCGTCGCCCATCGTTTCCTTGTGGAACATGGCGGCCAGATTGCCAGCCTGCGTGGGCTGGGTCTGCTGCACCTGCGCCTGCACGTCCAGCACCACCTGCATGAACACCGGGTCCAGGCGGGCACGGTCATTGGGGGAAATGGGCTTGTCTGTCTTATTGACGTCTGGTTTGCTAGCGTCTGGATTTTTGGCGTCTGGTTTGCTGGATTCGGGAGACATGCCGGGCAGTCTAGAGCAGTTCTCCGAAGTACGTCACCGGAAAAACAGACTTCCGGCGACTCCATTCTCCGTCCTGCTCGATAAAAGTCACTCGCTTTGCTCGGTCATAAAAATGGTCTTTTTATGACAACTGCTGTAGTGGGCCGGGGGCAACGGCGCATGCGGCGGGGCGGACAGTTCGTAGAACCTCAAGCTGGGTCACAAACAAATCTGTGCGGAACGGGAATGGGGAAAGACTGGCTGGCAGCGTTGGGAATCCCTGTCGGCATCAGAGCGAGTCGGTAGCATCTGGCACGCACGGCAGCCCGCCTCTCCCCTCAATTCCCAGACAGGCGGTCATTCCGGCATCAGGCACTTTGTGGGAGACTAGCCCGCAATGCTGGATATCCTGCTCGTTCAACTTTCCAAACCCAGCGTGTGGCTGTGGCTGGCGATTGCGCTGGTCATTTCCTACGCCGTCCACCGTTTCGGGCGCATTCTGCTGAAAACCCTGCGCGATCAGGTCGGGGTGCGCATGCTGCTGGCCCTCAAGTGGCTGTGGCTGGCCGTGGTCGTGGTGGGCTACGTCGCCTACGCCACCTACAAGATCTACCTGCCGGATGTTCCGGTGCTGTTCGGGCTGGGCCAGAGCATCGCCGAGGGCTTCCGCAACACCGCCGGGCAGGCCGTGGTGATCGTGGCGCTGGCGCTGATCGCGTGGCGGATGGTCGGCACCTTCAGCCAACGCATCGTGGCCGAGGACGACGAATTCAACCGCCGCAACGTGCGCGTGCAGACCCTCAAGGGCGTGGTGGAAAGCACCCTCAAGGTCATCATCATCATCATCAGCCTGATCGCGGGCCTTCAGGCGCTGGGGGTGAATGCCACCAGCCTGCTGGCCGGGGTCTCAGTGCTGGGGCTGGCGGTGGGCTTCGGGGCGCAGAGCCTGATCAAGGACGTGTTCACCGGCTTTTTTATTCTGCTGGAGGACCAGTACGGCGTGGGAGACGTGATCACGGTCAACAACGGCACCCTCAGCGGCAACGTGGAGAAGCTCAACCTGCGCCTGACCGCCCTGCGCGCCCTGGACGGCACGGTCCACCTGATTCCCAACGGCCAGATCAACACCGTCAGCGTGAGCAGCAAGGACTGGAGCCGGGTGGTCGCTACCGTAGACGTGACCTACGCGGCCAACATCAACGAGGCGTTGCGGGTGCTGAAATCCGTCAGCGACGAGATCTACAACGATCAGGAATGGAAGAAATTCTTTCTGGAGGAACCCGACATCCAGGGCGTCACGCAACTGGCCGCCGACGGCGTGACCCTGCGCGCCCTGTTCAAGGTGCTGCCCAAGAGCCAGTACGCGGTGGGCCGCGAATTCAACCGCCGGATTAAAATTGCCATGGATCAGGCCGGGATCGAGATTCCCTTCCCGCAGCGCAGTCTGAATTTTGGCGGCGCACCCATCGAGATCAGGCTGACCCGCGACAGCAGCGGGCCGGACCTGAAGGAGCAGAACCGCACCCAGTCCCCCATCAAGCCCAGCCAGAGCCGTGACCCGGAAGACGAGGATTGATACCGACTCCGCTTGAAAAGTGTTGAAACCACCTGGGAATCCGAACGGGAATCGCAGAGCTGCCCCGCAGAGGAATAGCGTCCTCAAGGGCGTCTGTCCATGACGACAGACTCGCAGAGCTGCGCCGCAGAGGAGCAGGCGAGAAACGCTGTCCGGGCATCGAGTGTGGGAATCGGCGCTGTCCTGATGCCTGCCGCGTTACAGATGGAATCTGGATAAGGACCCTCTCCTGAAGGTTTCTTCTGACCCGCAGAACATCCGTGAATGATGTGTTTGTCAGAGTCCTGCTGCTAAAACTGTTTCATGGGTCCTGACCTTCCCTCCTCATCCTCGCTGGGGGCCTGCGACTGCCAGACCTTGTCTCCCACAGACCTGGGCCAACCGGACCGGCTGGCGCTGCACAGCGCCTCTGCCCATGTCCGGCGCAAGCTGTGGCTGGCGCTGGAAGCCCACCACCTGACCTACCAGACCCACGGACAGACGCTGGTGGTCCTGCCCGAGAGCTTCGCCGATCTGAACACACTGCTGGACAGCTTCTCGGTGTCCGAGCGGCATGAACTGCTGGCCACGCCGTGGCAGGGCGGCGGGCCGGACCCCTGGCAGATCGCGCCGCTGGAGCAATGGCTGCGCCGCCTGAACACCCCCTGGTTTGCCGGGGCTGCCCAGCAGATCCATTTCATGGTGCAGCCCATCGTGCGCCTGCACAACATGCAGGTTCATGGTCATGAGGCGCTGGTACACGCCCGGTGGGAGGGGGAGCAACTGGGCGCAGACACCCTGCTGCTGGCCGCCGCCGCCCACGGACAGGCCCGCGCCTTCGATGCCCACGCCCGCAGGCACGCCATCATGCAGGTGTATCCGACGCTGCCGCCAGGCCAGCGGCTGTTTATCAATTTCTCGCCCAGCGTGGTGTACAACCCCGACATCTGCCTCCAGACCACCTTCGAGGCGTGCCGTCAGGTGGGAGCGGATTTCTCCCGCCTCGTCTTTGAGGTGACCGAGAGCGAGGCGTTTCCCGATCTGGCCCTGCTGCGCCGCATTCTGGAACGCTACCGCGCAGAGGGCGCGCGGGTGGCCCTGGACGATCTGGGGGCCGGACACACCAGTCTGGCCTACCTGAGTGAACTTCAGCCGGACGTGGTCAAGCTGGACCGCGCGCTGGTCCAGGGCCTGCACGCGGACGATCCCCGTGTGCCCCTGGTCCAGGCGCTGATCACCTACGCCCATGCCCTGGGTATCGAGGTGGTGGCTGAGGGAATCGAAACGCCCGGCGAACTGGCCCTGATCACCGCTCTGGGCAGCGATTACGGGCAGGGATATTACCTGGGGCGTCCAGCGGCCCAGCCTGTTCTCGGCTCCGTGGCGTAGGACCAGCTCACCACAGTTCCCACCGCTACGCCAGACTGGCAGTCTTGCCCAGGTTGACGGGCACGGTCTCGGCCAGTTGACCGCCCGCCAGCAGGGTGGAGAATTCCTCGCCGTACAGCGTCTCGCGCACCAGCAGCACGCGCACGATCTCGTGGACGGCGGCCAGATGCTCGCGCACCAGCGTCAGCACGCGCCCGTAGGCGGCGTCGATCAGAGCGCGCACTTCCTCGTCGATTTCCTGGGCGGTGGATTCGGACATGGGCTGCATCTGCGAGCCACCGCCCAGATACCCCGCCTGATCGGAGGCCAGCGCCACCTTGCCGATGCGGTCGCTCATGCCCCATTCGGTGACCATCCGGCGGGCGATGTTGGTGGCCTGCTGGAAATCGTTCTGCGCCCCAGTGGTGACCTCGCCGTAGATGACTTCCTCGGCAGCGCGGCCTGCCAGTGCCACGGCGATCATGTCTTCCAGCGCGGGGCGGGTGACGTGCAGGCGGTCATCGGCGTCGGGCATCATGAAGCCTGCGGCCCGACCACGCGGCACGACGGTCAGTTTGTTGACGCGGTTGGCGTGCGGCAACAGTTGCGCGGCCAGTGCATGCCCGACTTCGTGGTAGGCCGTGACCTTGCGGTCCGCCTCCCGCACCACCATGCTGCGCCGCTCCGGTCCCATCAGCACCCGGTCCCGCGCCTCGTCCACATCTCTCGCGGTAATCCGGTTCCGGCCCTCTCTGGCGGCCAGCAGCGCCGCCTCGTTCAGCAGGTTTTCGAGGTCCGCCCCCACCATGCCCGCCGTGCGCCGCGCGATCACGCTCAGGTCCACGCTCACATCCAGTGGCTTTTTTCTGGCATGGATTTTCAGGATGTGTTCGCGTCCACGCACGTCCGGGGCGTCCACCACCACCTGACGGTCAAAGCGTCCCGGACGCAGCAGCGCTGCGTCCAGCACATCCGGGCGGTTGGTGGCGGCCAGAATGATCACTTCCTGCCCACTGCCGAAGCCGTCCATTTCCACTAGCAGTTGGTTGAGGGTCTGTTCGCGCTCATCGTTGCCGCCCTGCATGCTGACACCACGTTTGCGGCCCACAGCGTCGATCTCGTCGATGAAGACGATGCACGGCGCACTCTTGCGGGCCTGCTCGAACAGGTCACGCACACGGGCAGCACCCACACCCACGAACATTTCCACAAAGTCTGAGCCGGAGATGGAGAAGTAAGGAACTTTGGCCTCTCCAGCCACCGCTTTGGCCAGGAGGGTCTTACCGGAACCGGGAGGACCCACCAGCAGAACGCCGTGGGGAATACGCGCGCCGAGCTGGTGGTACTTCTCAGGCTGACGAAGGAAATCCACGACTTCCTGCAAATCCTGCTTGGCCTCGTCGCAGCCCGCGACATCGGTGAAGTTGGTCTTGATCTGGCCCTCGGCGATCACGGCGGCCTTGGATTTGCCAAAGTTGCTGGCCGCGTTGCCGCCGCCGCCGCCCGCACCGCGCATGCTGCGCCACAGGACCACGATGATCAGGGCGGTCAGGACCAGCGGCAGCACCTGCGTGACCCAGCCGAAGGGCGAGCCGCCTGCCACCACCCGCAGCGGTACGTTGGCCGCGCGGATCTTTTCCAGCGTCGCGCCATCGGGCGGCACCACCAGCGAGCGCACCGCCTGCGAGGTGCCGGACCCGGCCAGGAAGGTCACGCTGGCGTTTCCGGCGCTGTCCAGCCGCACCGAGGCCACCCGGCCCGCCTTCAGGTCCTCGAAAAAGCGGTTGGTACTGTAGCCGCCGCCCGCCGGGTTGCCCAGCGTCGCCGGAGCATTCGGCGTGGCCGCATTGGTAGTACTGGGCTGGGTGGCCACCGGCAACACCTCCTGCCCCTGGGCCAGGGCGGCGGACACGGCGAGGGGAACAGCCAACGACAACAGCAGGGCCAGCGAGCGCAGGGCGCGAAACATGCGTCATGCTATGCCAGCAGCAGGCGGGGCAACCGTCAGCAGAGGCGGTATCTCGGCACGGTATTTCGGCACCGTTCCGCAACCTGCCGAGGCCAGCCTTTCCCTCGAATCTGACGAATCTGAAATGTAAGGTAGGCTTCTCTCTCAGGTTCCCGTCAGCCTCAGCGCTTATGCTGCCGGGTATGCGTACATTCTTTCTGTTCGGCGCGCTGGCCCTGGGTCTCAGCGCCTGTACCGTCACCGTTCGGCCCGATGCCAACGCCAATGTTCAGATTCAGCCCCAGCGCAGCAATCTGATCACTGGCCTGCGGCCCGACCGGGGCGAGGGCAGCACCTACGGCGTGGGCGAGGCCGTGCGCTTTCAGTTCAGCGCCCGCACGCCCGGCTACGTGACCCTGATCGCCCTGCAAAGCAACGGCTTCGCCAGCGTGCTGGCCCAGAACGTCTACGTCAACGCCGGGACCACCTTTTTCCCGCGTCCCGAGGACGGCGTGATGTACAACCTGGCCGAGCCGCGCGGGATTCAGCGCGTGCGCGCCATCTTCACCCGCGTGCGCCCCACCACCGCCATCGTGCTGAGCGGCAGCTACGACAGCAACCGCTGGAACTCGACCACCACCGCCTATCTGGACCCCTACGCCGTGGGTGACCGCGACGTGCAGGAAACCTACCTGTACATCCGCTAAAGACCCTGATCCCTGATGGTCCCCTCCCCTGTGGAGGGGCTTTTCTTGATCTGACTGTGCCAGCTTCAAATCCAGGCCCACGCGCTAGCCTGCGGGCATGTCCCAGCCCCGCCCCAATGCCCAGCCCCGCCCCGAAGCCCTGACCTTTTCCGATGCCAGCGCCCGTGTGGACGCGTATGTCTCGCAGTTCAAGGAGGGATACTTTCCGCCGCTGCTGCTGATGGCCCGCCTGTCCGAGGAAGCGGGCGAGGTGGCCCGCGTGATCGCCCATGAGAACGGCAAGACGCCCAAGCCCGGCGAGGACGCGGGCGATCTGGAGCTGGAACTGGCGGACCTGCTGTTCGTGATGATCTGCATGGCCAATGAGCGTGGCATCAGCCTGGAGCGCGGCTTTGCCCGCATGATGGACAAGGTGGAGGTGCGCGACGCCAACCGCTGGACCCGCAAAGACGGAGAGGGCGCATGACCCAGGACGCCCGTTATCCCCTCGGCCCGATGCCCACGCCGCTGGAACTGAGCGCACAGGAGCGGGAGGAAGCGCTGGAACATCTGCGCCGCCTGCCGGGCGAATTGCGCGCCGCCGTCGCCGGGCTGAGCAACACGCAACTGGACACCCCCTACCGCGAGGGCGGCTGGACCGTGCGGCAGGTGGTCCACCACGTCGCGGAAAGCCACATGAACGCCTTTATCCGCGTCAAACTGGCGCTGACCGAGGACAATCCAGTCATCAAGCCCTACGAGGAAGACCGCTGGGCGCAGTTGCCGGACCATCAGTTGCCACCGGAGGTCAGCCTGATGCTGGTGGACGCCCTGCACGCCCGCCTGCTGCCCGTGCTGGAAGGCGTGACCGAAACCGACTGGAGCCGCCCGTGGACGCACCCGGCGCAGGGCCGCACCTACACGCTGGACTCGCTGCTGGCGCTGTACGCGTGGCACGGGCGGCACCACGTCTCCCACATCACGGGCCTGCGTGGGCGCAACGGCTGGCAGAACTGGTAGAAGCTGTGCAACACGACGAGAACACGCATATCGAAGTGGAACTGAAAGCCGCCGGGGTGGTTGTCCTGAACGCGGAGGGCGACATTCTGCTGGTGCGGGAACTGTGAACGCCGGAAGAACCGCAGAAAGCCGGGCTGTGGCACATCCCCAGCGGCAGCATAGAAAGCGGCGAGAATCCCGAAGACGCCGCTGTGCGCGAGGCTTACGAGGAAACCGGATTGCGAGTCACGCCGACGCGCTTTCTGGGCGCGTATCTGGGCCGCTTTCCCGATGGCGTGTTCATCCTGCGGCACGTCTGGCTGGCTCAGCCCCTGCCAGGGCAGACGCTCCAGCCCGTTTTTGCACATGAGGTTGCCGAGGCGCGATACGTGGGGAGGGCGGAATTTGACACGCTGTATGCCGCCGGGAAGATTCGCATGTACCAGACGGGGCTGTTCTACGCCGACGCCCTGCGCGAAAGGGCCAGAACCTGAGCGTCAATCCCACCCACCTCTCCATCCTGCACGCGGCGGCACGGTAGGCTGCGCCGCATGACGCGCGCCTCTTCTCCTCCCACTGATCCGGTCACGGCCCCCGTGCAGCGGGCCTATGACCGCTACGGGCGGCAGGCCGACAAATGGCAGGCGGGCTACACGGCGCGCGGCGGCAAGGTCTTCTGCGGGGCGGGGTGCTTCCAGTGCTGCAACATGCCCATCCGGGTGTCGCTGGCCGAGGCGCTTATTACCGCCCGCGCCATCGAGGGTGCGCAGGCCGAAGCCGTGGAGGCGCACGCCCGCGCGGCCCTCCAGAACGCGAGGACCGCGAAGGACGACGCCCAGTACGTGCAGCGCCACCGGCAGGAGGTGGGCTTCTGCCCGCTGCTGGACCGTGAAACTGGGGCCTGCACCCAGTACGAGGCCCGCCCCACCCGCTGCCGCGACACCTTCAGCGCCTTTCCCGCCCACTACTGCGCGGAAGGCACCTGGGAGGCCATGAGCAACCGCGAGAAACGCGAGTACCACCGCGAGGTGGCCCGCACCCCTGGCACGGACGGCGAGTGGCATTTCATCGCGCCGCTGGAACATCTGTCGGAACCAGTGTGGGTGGCGGCGTCCAAGGCCATGCAGGCGCAGTGGGGTTTGGAGGTCTGGGGCGATTTCTGGCTGCTGACCACGCTGGCCGCCGACGCGGGCTTCATGGCACGGGTGGAACGCGGCGACGCGCGGGGAGCATGGCAGGTGGCGAGTGGGCGCGGGCTGGCCCACCGGGAGCTGCTGCAAATCGAGTAGAGAAGTCCCCCGAACGCTAGGCCCGGCGACTTCTGGACCGCCCGGCCCGCGCCCGTGAACGCGGCAGCTTCAGCCTCTTCGCGCCCTGCCGGAAGCCGTGATCGGGGCGGATGCCGTCGGCGATCAGGTGCAGCCACTGGCTGAGGAAATAGCCCAGGGCCAGCGGCAGGATGAATTTCAGGCTGATCGGCTGCGGGATGGTGGGCAGCGTCAGCGTGGGCACGGCGTAGCGCAGGACTCCCACGATCAGCGTGATCAGCAGCGCCAGATAAGCCAGGCGGGTCAGCGGCCCGATGATCCAACTGTGCGACAGGCCCCGGTGCCGGAACAGCTTGCCGTAGGGCACCCAAAGGAAACCCAGCCACCCCCAGTAGCGTTTGCTGTCCACATGGCCGTCGGCCAGATCCAGGTCCGGCGACAGCAGAAAGGTTCCGGCGGCAAAGGCCAGGGTGAAATTCAGTGCCTGCACGGGGGTGATGGTCAGCAGGTCCTGGCGGCTGAGGGTCAGGGCCACCGCCGACAGAACGCTGTAGGCCGCGATATTGATCAGGTTGTGGACACGTCCGCTGGGCACCCGCCCATTGTGCTGTGCTGGAGGGGGATTTTGCCAGACCCCCGCCGGACCTGTGCAGCCTCCCCCCGCCTCCCTCCCCCGCTGCGGGCCGCGCCCGTTCACACAGCCCCCACCGCGATACGGCATGCTGGACGCAGATGGCCCGTCTCTTCCAGCCCACCCTGTCGCCCTCTTCCCTGTTGCTGGGGCTGACGCTGGCCTGCACGCTGGCGGCCTGCACCCCGTCCGCGCCGCTGCCCCTGGCCGACCAGTCGCTGAATCTGGGCACCCAGCGGGACGCGCAGGCCACGCAGCCGTTCACGGGCGAATGGACAGTGACGGGCAAACCCGACTGGCTTCAGGTCTCGCCCGCAGCGGGGCAGGGAGCCGTGAAGGTGCAGGTCAGTGCGGACCGGGGCGTGGCCACACCGCTGGCGGCGGATCAGGCGGCCCTGACGGGCCAGATCAGGATCGAATGGAAGACGGGCGAAGGCGAGGCGCAGCGCGGCACCGCCACCTGGACCGTCAAGGCCGATCAGTATGTCCTGAAGGGCCGCCTGCGCGAGGAAGCTGCGGCGCAGGGGCAGGACCTGCGGCTGGGCGCTGGCCCCTCGGCCCGCTCGCCCCGGACCGGGCAGGCACGCGGCGTTATCGTCAAGTACCGGGATGTCAAAGGTGCGTTCGTGGGCAAGGAAGGCAGCGCCGCCACCGTGACCCAGCGCGCCGGGGAAACCCTGCGGGCCTCCGCCCTGAGCGTGACCTCCAGCCGCCCTCTATCCACAGACACCGCCGCATTGCAGGTGGGGGATGTGGACGCGGCATTGCGAATCCTGCGGGCCGATCCACGGGTGGAATACGCCGTCCCCAACGCCCTGTTGCACGCCCAGACTCTTCCTCAGCCCGCGCTGGCGCAGCCGCTGGAACCCACGGACCAGTACGCCGCGCTGCAATGGCCCTTCCGGCTGCTGGGGTATCCCGCCGTGTGGCGCGACATGGAGGGCGGCGCTTACTCGCGGCCCGTGACGGTGGCCGTGCTGGACAGCGGCGTGCGTTATGACCACCCCGATCTGGAAGGCACCCTCTGGAAACCGGGCGAGGGTGCGCTGGACCTGCTGGCCGATCCCAAAAATGGCGACGGCGACGGCACGGACGACGATCCCACCGATCCGGGGGACCGGAACCGCACCACGGGCAGCCACGGCACCCATGTGACCGGGATCATCGCGGCCCGCTGGGGCCAGAACACGCCGTCGTGCGTGGGGTGCAGCCTGACCGGCGTGGTGGGCGCGGTGCGGCGGGCCAACGTGAAGGTGCTGCCGATCCGGGTGATCGACGTGGCGGGCGACGCCGCCATTGCCGACGTGGCCCTGGCCGTGCGCTACGCCGCTGGCCTGCCGGTCACGCTGGAAGGAAAGACACGGATCAACCCGCAGCGGGCCGCCGTGATCAACCTGAGCCTGGGCGCACAGGTCAGCGCCGACACCGCCCGCCCCATGTGTGAGGCCATCCAGGACGCCCGCGACGCTGGATCGCTGGTGATCGCGGCGGCGGGCAACGGGTACAACACCACACCGTATTACCCGGCGGCCTGTCCGGCAGCGGTGGCGGTGGGCAGCGTGACCCTCTCGGGCGGCAGCGCCCCTAAGCACGCGGTCTACAGCAGCGCCTACGCCGCCGTGCAACTCAGCGCGCCGGGCGGCACCGATCCCAGCCTGGACCCCGGCACATTCAACGGCGGCGTCTTTAACGGCCAGCCTTTTCAGGATCTGATCCTGTCCACGGGTTGGAATTACGCCAAAGGGCAGCCCGAGTACGAGGCCGAGGCCGGGACCAGTCAGGCTGCCCCGCAGGTTGCGGCACTGGCCGCGCTGCTGCTGAGCAAGGGCGTGACGAACGACCCTGCCTCCACCCTGGCCCGCCTGAACGCCACCGCCACCGATCTGGGCGCAGCCGGGCGCGATCCGCTGTTCGGTTCCGGCATGATCAACGCCGCCGCCGCGCTGGGTGCGCCCGCCATCAGCGACACGCTGGGCCTGCGCCTTCAGGATTCGCGCGGGCTGGTCTTTCAGCCCCCAGTGGACGCCCTGGGAAACTTCAGCGCGTATCTGGGAGACGGCAATTTCAGCGTCGTCGGGGGCCGGGACCGCGACGGCAACGGCATCTACGGTGAGACGAACGAACCCCGCGCCGAGCAGTCCGTCACCCTGGGACCCGCTGTGCCACAGGTGGATGTGGGCGACCTGATTCCCAGATAGAGCTGCTCAACACTCCTTTGGCACTCGCAAAGGCGTGAGGGTCAGCGCGTACTGGCCCTGACCCTCACGCAGACCTGAACGCCAGGCCACGAAAAAAGCCGCCCACCACAAAGAGCGGACGGCTTATCCTGAACTCCGGGGTTTATTCGCCCTGGGTTTCGGGGGCAGCTTCGGCGGGCGCGGCGGCCTGGGCAGCAGCGGCCTCGGCAGCCTGGGCGGAGGCGGCCTGATCGGCAGCCTGCTTGCTGACCCTGGCGGCCTTGCTGATCTCGGCGTCCTTCATCACGCGGCTGCGGTCGCTCTTGATACGGGCAGCCTTGCCGCGCAGATCGCGCAGGTAGTACAGCTTGGCGCGGCGGACCTTGCCGCGCTCCAGCACGGTGACCTTGGCCAGCAACGGGCTGCTGAAGGGAAACACGCGCTCCACACCTTCACCGAAGGAGATCTTGCGGACGGTGAAGCTCTTGCGGCTGCCCGAGCCGTTCAGGGCGATGACCACGCCTTCAAACGCCTGGTTGCGGGTGCGGTTGCCTTCCACCACTTTGGTTTCCACGCGCACGGTATCGCCGGGGCGGAACTCGGGGTGGTCGGTCTTGATGTGCGGCTGTTCGACGGCGCGCAGGATCGCGCCACGGTTCACTTTGATATTGCTCATGCTTGGCTCCTTTGGTCAGCGGACCGCCCCACTGTCCAGCCCTCTTGAAAAAAGGGGACTGGCAGAGACGTTCTTTCACCAGATGCGGGCGCGGCTGCACGCTGACAGCCGGGCCGGGCCTTGGGAGTATACGCGACGCCAGCCAGGGTCGGCAAGCGGTGTGCGGCTCACCTTCGCTGGGGCTGAAACAGACGAGGATACGGAGTGTGAGCCACATTGCAACTTTTAAGCCCTGTTTCCGGGGCAGCACGGCGCGTCCGGGGCCGGTCCAGCCATGAATACAGGTCAGGAAAAGCGCGACGGATTGCTGGCCGACGCCCGGCAGGCCACCCACAGCCAGCGCCGCCGGGTCTCGGAGGTGCGCGCCCGAGAGCATGTCGGCGCGGCGGGCTGGGCGCAGAGCAGCACCCTGGAAGACATCATCCGCACCGGGCAGCAGGGGCTGGCGGCCACCGACGCGCTGCGCGAGGTCATCCACCTGACCACCGAGCAGATCCGCACGCTGCCGCTGGGGGCCACCCCCCACGAGCGCGGCGGGCAGACCCAGGCGCTACTGGAAATCGTGCAGAGCAGCCAGGAACAGATCACGGCGGCGCAGGCCCTGGAACAGATGATGAGTCTGGCCCTGGAAGACGTGGCACGGACCCCGGTGGACGAGCTGAACGTATCCAGGCTCAGGCTGATCCAGCGGCGGGTGGGCGAGCAGTTGGGCGCGCTGAGCGCCATCATGGACGCGGCGCGGGCGCAGGCGCAGACGCTGGAACAGGCCGGACAGCTTGAGGAGGTGCTGAACGAACACCAGCGCCGCATCGACGAGATTCAGCGCTTCAGCGCCGCCCACGAGGCCAATGCGCTGGCTGAGGCAGGCGCGGACATCGTCGAGCGCATCGGCGAACTGGATGACGCCGCGCCCGAACAGGTGGACGCCCTGACCCAGATCGGCGGGGCTGTGGCAGAGAACATGGGCAGGACCGGCGCGTCCGGGGAAGAACAGGCCCAGGCCCTGAACCGGCTGGCCCACGACATGCAGGACAGGGCCGACGAGTTACAGAAAGACGAGTTACAGAAAGATGAGGTGCAGAAAGACGTGCCGAAAGAACAGACAGAGCCTTCCTAGAGCGCGATCCAGTAGCGCCGTGTCGGCTTTGGATGGGAGTCCAGCACGAATTCTCCCTCCAGCACGCCGCCGTTGCCCTCGATCACGCCGCGTGAGCCGAGGTTATCGGTGTCGCAGGTGATCAAAACCCGGTCCAGGCCCAGCCCACGCGCCCGCTCCAGCGTCAGGCGCAGCAATGTCTTGCCGTGGCCCTGCCGCTGCGCAGAGGGGCGAATTTCGTAGCCGATATGGCCGCCAAATTCGCGCAGGCGTGGGGTGAGGGTGTGGCGCAGGCTGGAGCGTCCGAGATACGCGTCGCCCTCTATCAGCCAGAATTCGCTGGCGTGGACCCAGCCCTCCGGCAATTCGGCAGGCGGCTCCAGACGGCGCAACTGCTTGAGGAAGGCGTCGAAGTCAGCGGCAATTTCCACAACGTCCCAGTCGCGCGAGCTGGCAAGGCCGCCACCACCCTCGGCCTGCATCTCGCGGACGGCCTGTAGAAAACTTTCGCGGAACTGGGGGGAAGGCACAGAGAGTTCAGGCATACCTCAAATTTTACGTCCTGACAGGCCGGACACCCCGCAGGCCAGCCCAACCAGCCTGACGGCGCAGATTGACCACGAAGTCTGGTGAATGTCAGCCGCAATTTGGCGCAGGACACGGTGAATGTGGAAAGGCCGGGCGTACAATTCTGGGTATGAAGGCCCCCACATTCGACACCATAGACCTGGGCCGCGTGCCGTACCGCGACGCCTGGGCCTTGCAGAAAGAACACCACGCGCGGGTGGCGGCAGGGGGCAGACCCGCGCTGCTGCTGGTGGAACATCCGCCCGTGCTGACGCTGGGCCGCAAGGCGCGTGAGGGCAGCAACATCATCGTGACGCGCGAGTATCTGGAAGCGCAGGGTATCGAGGTGCTGGAAGTCGAGCGCGGCGGCGACGTGACCTACCACGGCCCCGGGCAACTGGTGGCCTACGCGATCTTCCCGGTGGGACGGCGCGTGCAGGATTTCCTGCGCCTGCTGGAAGCCGCCACCATCGCGGCGCTGAACACGATGGGCCTCCCAGACGCCCGCCCCAATCCCGGCTACGCGGGCGTCTACGTCGATCCACGCAAGGTCAACGGCCTGAGTTACGATCAGAAGATCGCCTCCTTTGGGGTGGCGGTGCAGAAGAACGTGGCGCTGCACGGGCTGGCCCTGAACGTGACCACCAACCTCCAGCACTTCGAGTTGATCGTGCCGTGTGGCCTGAGCGGCACGCAGATGACCAGCGTGGAACGCGAGTACGGGTTGCGCGGTCTGGGCCACGGCCCGGATATGAACGCGGCACGCAAAGCACTTTCCGACGCCTTTACCACCACCTTTGAAACCTACGACTGGACGCTGCCGGAACTTGCCGGGGCGGGGAGCTGATATGACCCAAACCAACGAACCCACCACCGAAAAGCAGGCCAAATTCGTCAAGAACGGCATTTACCGCAAGGACAGCGTGCCCGTGCGCGAGAAGAAGCCCGACTGGCTCAAGGTCACCATCCCTACTGGGCAGGTCTTCGGCGAGGTCCGCAAGATCGTCAAGGAACACCGCCTGCACACGGTCTGCGAGGAAGCGATGTGCCCCAACATCGGCGAGTGCTGGTCACGCGGCACCGCCACCTTCATGCTGATGGGGCATATCTGCACGCGCGGCTGCCGCTTCTGCGCCGTGGACACCGGCAACCCAACGGGCAAGCTCGATCTGGACGAGCCGCAGGGTGTGGCAGAGAGCGTTCAATTGATGGGCCTGAAGTACGTGGTGCTGACCAGCGTGGACCGCGACGATCTGCCCGACGGCGGCGCGTACCACTTTGCCAAGACGGTGGCGGCCATCAAAAAACTGAACCCCGAAACCCGCGTGGAAGCCCTGACCCCGGATTTCAGCGGCAATACCCACTGCGTCGATCTGGTGCTGGACAGCGGCGTGGACACCTACGCCCAGAACATCGAAACCGTGCGCCGCCTGACCCACCCGGTCCGGGACATCCGCGCCGACTATGACCAGACGCTGGCGGTGCTGGCCCACGCCAAGCGCGCCCGCCCAGACGTGATCACCAAGACCAGCGTGATGCTGGGGCTAGGCGAAACCCGCGAGGAAATCATGCAGACCATGATCGACTGCCGCGCGGCGGGGGTGGACGTACTGACCTTCGGGCAATACCTACGCCCCACCATGCACCACCTGCCCGTCGAGCGCTACGTGACCCCCGCCGAATTCAACGAAATTCGCGAGGAAGGCATGAAACTGGGCTTCCTGGAAATCGTGTCGGGGCCGCTGGTCCGCAGCAGCTACAAGGCCGAGCAGATCGTGATGGACCACCCGCGCGGACTGCCCGAACACCTGACCCATATTGCCGACGGGGACCAACTCAGCCTGATCTGAGCGGGGCAGGAAAAAAAGGGGCCGGGGCTTGATGCCAGCGGCCCCTTATTTTAAGAATTTGGCGTGTCGGTCAACCTTCACGCTAGAGTCCACAGATGATCCAGCAGCTTCAGCGCGGGCAAAGGCTCACACTCGACGGACTGACTGCCCAGCCGCAGCTCACCCTGCGGGCGCATTTGCCCGGCATGGAAACCGCTGATCTCAGCGTATTTGGCCTGAACGAATCCCGGCAACTGACGGATGATCGCTATTTCATCTTTTACAACCAGACAGCCAGTCCTGAACAGGCCATCACACTCAACCCCTCAGAGCATTCGTTTCAGGTTGATCTGGTGCGGTTGCCACTTGGCATACATCGCCTCGTTCTCGTAGCCACCACCGATGAGCAGCCGTTTTCCGCCCTCCGGCGTGGCACGGCCAGCCTGATGGATGAGCGCGGGGACAGTGTGCATTTCAATGTGGAAGGGCAGATGTTTCAGGGCGAGCGGGCGCTGATTCTGCTGGAGGTCTACCGCCATCAGGGAAAGTGGCGGGTCACGGGCGTGGGCCAGGGCTTTTCCGGTGGTTTGCAAGCGTTATTGGAGTCGATGGGTGGTGAGGTTGTGGGTCAGGAAGAAACGCCTCTTCCGCAGCCTGATCACAAGGCAAGTCAGACACCCGACAAATCTTCCACGCCGCTGCTTGCTGCCTGGGAACCCCTGCAATCGGCCCCGCCACGTCCCGCCGCTGATGCCCGCGCCTGCCAGAACTGCGGCAAGCGGGGAAGTCTCTTCGCGCCGCTCAAGCTGAACAGCGAGGGCCTGTGCCGCGAGTGCGCCCATAAGGCTCAGGAGGCGCTGGGGCGTTTCCGCACACGCTTTCTGGCAGCCTGCGCGGACGGCGTCATAGAACATCATGAATGGCAGGACTTACAGCAGACCGTTTTGCGGGAAGAACTGGATGCCAAAACGGCCCTTGATTTTGTGAGAACCGATGCGTTGCGCCTGCTTGAGCGGACACTGACCATCGCCTACTCGGACGGCATGATCAGCTTGCAGGAAGAGAGCGATTTCGGAGAGCTGGCGCGTCTGCTCCGCATTCCACCGGGCCTGCTGGCTCCCCTCCAGAACGAACTCGTGGATTTGCGGGCCGCCACCAGCATCCGCGAAGGCCACCTGCTAGCAATTCAGACGACGGTTCTTCTGGATGCGGGCGAAGTGGCCCATCTGGAAGTGCCCGCCACCTTCCGGCATGTCACCGCCACCCGCAGCCGCGACATCGTTGGACGCATGGTGGTGACCAATCGTCAGATTTATTTCATCGGCGGTGCGGGCGAGGGCGGCTGGAACGTGCAGTACGGCAAAATTCTTCGGATTGAGGAACGCTCGGATGGCGTGAATCTCGAACTGTCGGTCAAGAAGGGCAGCGGCACCTATCACCACGTCACCAAACCCCTGATTCTCAGCGCCACTCTGGACGCTTTAGTGCGGCTGCATAAGCGGCTCTTGCTGATGCCGCAGACTGAACGGGCAAGCCGCAGCATTCCACAGAACGTCAAAATCGCTGTGTGGCAGAGGGATCAGGGGAAATGCGTAGAGTGCGGGGACAACAACTATCTGGAATACGATCACGTCATCCCCCACAGTTTGGGCGGAGCGAGTACCGAGAACAATCTTCAGCTGCTGTGTCGGCGCTGCAATTTGCAAAAGAGCAACAAAATCTAACCGCCTCGTCCAAATCCATAAACCCACCCTTATAAATCCCCCCTCCATGCCCTCCCACACGCCCTCTATCCTCCTTATCCCCCAAAAGCAGGACGCGTGACTTGCTCTTAACTGACAGAATGCGGTCAATGCATCACGTTACTCTGGGGAATATGCGCCCCACCCCCTTTCTCGCCCTCGTTCCGGCCCTGCTGCTGGGCCTGAGCGCCTGCACGCCCACCACGGGCGGCCCCGGCCCCACGGTGCAGACCAGCACGCCAGTCAATACGGTGTCCTTTTACCCCAGTCAGGCCGGGCTGGCGTGGTCCTACCTGCCCGAAGGTGAGCCGACCTCGGCGGTGCCCTACGTGCTGCGGGCGCTGGGGCCAAGCATCTATGCCGGGCAGACCGTGCAGGCGCTGCAACTGACCGGGCGCGGCGCGGACCAGACTTGGTACCGGACCTTCTCGGCAGACGGCGTCAAACTGCTGGGCCTCCGCAAACCCGGCGTGAACGTGCGACTGGACCCGCCGTGGCTGGAATCCCCGGCAGAAAGTGCCTGGAAGGTGGGCCTGACGTGGCAGGGCGTGAGCAATATCGCCATCAGCGGCGACGACGGCAAGGTGCAGGCGCAGGGCACGCTGAATTACAGCTACACGGTGCAGGAACAGCGGCAGCAGGACACGCCCGCCGGAAAGTTCGAGGTCTGGGTGGTCACCCGTCAGGTCAGCGATACCGTGGGCGGCCTGTTTCCAGCCACGCAACAACTGTGGTTCACGCCGTATGTGGGCGAGGTCCGCACACCTGAAGGCTTACTGCTGGTGGGACGCAACTTCAAGGGAGGGCGCTGATGACCGAACTCAAAAAGGCGGATGCAATAGATCTTGACCACAGGCTCACGCCGCTACTGGACCGGATCGCTGGACCCGATGACCTCAAGAAGCTCTCGCGCGATCAACTGCCCGAACTGAGCCAGGAACTGCGCGACGAGATCGTGCGGGTCTGCTCGGTGGGCGGCCTGCATCTGGCGTCCTCGCTGGGGGCCACCGATCTGGTGGTGGCGCTGCATTACGTGCTGAACAGCCCGCGCGACCGGATTCTCTTTGACGTGGGGCATCAGGCGTACGCCCACAAGATGCTGACCGGGCGGCGTGAGCAGATGGCGACCGTCAAGAAGGAAGGCGGCCTGAGCGGCTTTACCAAGGTCAGCGAGTCCGAACACGACGCGATCACCGTGGGCCACGCCAGCACCAGTCTCGCCAACGCACTGGGCATGGCGATGGCCCGCGACGCGCTGGGTCAGGATTACAAGGTGGCCGCCGTGATCGGTGACGGCTCTCTAACGGGAGGGATGGCCCTGGCCGCCCTGAACACCATCGGCGACCTGCGCCGCAAGATGCTGATCGTCCTCAACGACAATGAGATGAGCATTTCCGAGAACGTGGGCGCGATCAACAAATTCATGCGCGGGCTGCAAGTCCAGAAGTGGTTTCAGGAGGGCGAGGGGGCCGGGAAAAAAGCCGTCCAGTCCCTGAGCAAGCCGCTGGCCGATTTCATGAGCCGCGCCAAGAGCAGCACCCGCCACTTCTTCGATCCGGCCAGCGTCAACCCCTTCGCCATGATGGGCGTGCGCTACGTTGGCCCGGTGGACGGCCACAACGTTCAGGAACTGGTCTGGCTGATGGAACGGCTGGTGGATCTGGACGGCCCCACGATCCTGCACGTGGTCACCCGCAAGGGCAAGGGCCTGAGCTATGCCGAGGCCGACCCGATCTACTGGCACGGCCCCGGCAAATTCGACCCGGACACCGGGGATTTCAAGGCCAGCAACGCCTACTCGTGGAGCGCCGCATTCGGTGACGCCGTGACCGAACTGGCAAAGGTTGACCCGCGTACCTTCGTGATCACCCCCGCCATGCGCGAGGGCAGCGGACTGGTGGGCTACAGCAAGGCGCACCCGCACCGTTATCTGGACGTGGGCATCGCCGAGGACGTGGCCGTGACCACCGCCGCCGGGATGGCCTTGCAGGGTCTGCGGCCCATCGTGGCGATCTATTCCACCTTCCTGCAACGCGCCTACGATCAGGTGCTGCATGACGTGGCGATTGAAAATCTGAATGTCACCTTCGCCATTGACCGCGCCGGGATCGTGGGGGCGGACGGCTCGACGCACAACGGCGTGTTCGATCTGAGCTACCTCCGCAGCATTCCGAATGTGCGGATCGGCCTGCCCAAAGACGCGAACGAGCTGCGCGGCATGTTGAAGTACGCGCAGGAACACGACGGCCCCTTCGCTATCCGTTACCCGCGTGGCAACACCCCCAGGGTACCCGAGGGAACGTGGCCCAAGTTGGAATGGGGCACCTGGGAGCGCGTCAGGGACGGCTCAGATGCCGTGATCCTGGCGGGCGGCAAGGCGCTGGAATACGCGCAGGCGGCGGCAGGCGATCTGCCGGGTGTCGGTGTGGTGAACGCCCGCTTCGTCAAACCGCTGGACCTGAACATGCTGCGCGAACTGGCTGGGAGCGCCCGCACGATCATTACCGTGGAGGACAACACGCTGGTGGGCGGCTTCGGTAGCGCCGTGCTGGAAGCCTTGAACAGCATGGGCCTCAGTGTTCCAGTACGGATGCTGGGCATTCCCGACGCCTTCCAGGACCACGCCACCACCGAGAGTGTCCACGCCCGCGCCGGAATCGACGCGCAGGCGATCCGCACCGTGCTGGCCGAGCTTGGGGTGGATGTGCCGCTGGGCGTCTGAAGCAATCGGTGAGAAGGGGGAAGCAGCGTCAAAACTGTTTCCCCCTTCTTCTGATCTAGCCCCTGATCTGTCCCTCTCCCACCACCACCCATTTCGTCGTCGTCAGTTCCCGAAGGCCCATCGGCCCGCGCGCGTGCAGCTTCTGCGTGCTGATGGCGACTTCCGCGCCCAGACCCAGTTGCCCACCGTCGTTGAAGCGGGGGCTGGCGTTGACGATCACGGCGGCACTGTCCACATCCTGAACGAAGCGCTCGGCCTGCGCCGTGTCACGCGTCAGGATTACATCGGTGTGGTTGCCGTGGGCGGCAATGAAGTCCAGCGCTTCCTCCAGACCAGACACGACTTTCAGGCTGGCAGTCAGGGCCAGGAATTCGGTGCCGTAGTCGGCGGCGTCAGCGGGTGTGACCACGATCCCCGCGTCCTGCAACGCGCCCCACGCCTCGGCGTCGGCGCGCACTTCCACGCCGTTTTCCAGTAAAGCGCGGGCAATGTCGGGGAGGGCAGGCAAAGCTTGCCGGTCAATCAGCAGCGTGTCCAAGGCGTTGCAGGCGCTGGGTTTCTGAACCTTGGCATTCACGACGATCTCGGCAGCCCGCTGAACGTCCTGCGGGTCACGGGTGAAGCTGGCATCCAGATAGATATGCACCACGCCGATGCCGCCCACGATCACGGGGACGGTGGCATTCTCCACGCAGTAGCGGTGCAACCCGGCCCCGCCGCGCGGGATGATGGCGTCCACCAGATCGTCCAGCCGCAGCAATTCGCGCATCCGCTCTCGGGCCGGATCGTGGATGACCTGCACGGCGTCGGCAGGGAGGTTCTGGGCTTCCAGAGCCGCGCGAATCGCCCCTTCCAGCGCCGCGTTGCTGTGGATCGTTTCCTTGCCGCCGCGCAGAATCACTGCGTTACCGCTCATCAGGGCCAGCGCCGCCACGTCCACGGTCACATTGGGGCGCGACTCGTAAATGACGCCCAGCACGCCCAGCGGCACGCGCCGTTGCGAAACCTGAATGCCGCTGGGCTGGGTCTGCGCCCCCGTGGTCTCCCCCACCGGATCGGGCAGGCGCAAGACGGCCTCCACGTCGGCGGCCACCGTTCTCAGCGCGGCAGCGTCCAGGCGCAGGCGGGCGATCATGTGTTCGGGCAGACCGGCTTCCTGCGCGGCCAGCACATCCTGGGCGTTGGCCCGCACGATCCCGTCTTCGCGGGCACGCAGCTCGGCAGCGATGGCCCGCAGCGCCTCTACCTTGCGCGCGGTGGGCAGGGAACGCAACACCCGGCCCGCCGCTTTTGCCCGCACGCCCATCTCGCGGATGCTGGTTGCCGTGTCTTGCAGCGCTGTCATGCCGCCCAGCGTAACAGGCGGTGAGACGGCGGATGCGGTCCGCCTCTAGTTCAGCGCCGCCTCTGGTGCAGCGCGGTCTCTGGTGGGTTCAGTTCTGGAGGCGGCGGCGTGGGGCCTGGATCAACAGTGCCTGCGCCAGCGCCACCGGATCATGGCGGGCCTGACCGGGTTGCAGCAGGGGGAGGGCGATAGCGCAGCCGCTCAGATGACGGCTGGCCCCATCCAGGTTCAGCAGATGCGCGCCCGCCTCGGCGTACCGCTCGACCACTTCGGGGGGCAGGCTGGCACTGTTGACCAGCACGCAATCGGGGGTGCGGCCCAGGTGGCAGGTGATGGCGCGCACATGGTCTTCCAGGCTCAGGCCGTCGGTCTCGCCAGGTTCGGTCATCAGGCTGGCGACGTAGATCAGCGGGGCCGCAGACTCACGCACGGCGCGGGCAATCTCGGGGACCAGCAGCGCGGGAATGATGCTGGTAAACAGGCTGCCCGGCCCCAGCACCAGTTGGTCGGCGTCGCGGATGGCGTCCAGCACCGGGGGCAGCGCGGGCAGATCCGGGGGATCGAGGCTGACCTGCCGGATGCGGGCGTGACCCACCGATTCGGCAAACTGGCTCTCGCCCCGGATCACGCCGCCGTCCTCCAGATGGGCCACCAGGGTGGCGGGCGCGGTGGTGGCCGGAAAGACCTGTCCACGAATCCGCAGGACCTCGTGGATGTCCTTCATGGCCACCGCCAGCCCGCCCTCCTCCTCGCTGAGGGTGGCCAGCATCAGATTCCCGAAGGTGTGGCCCTTGATCCCGTCTCCGCGCGTGAAGCGGTGCAGCAGCAGCCGGGCCATCACCGGGCTGTCGCTGAGGGCCGCGTAGCAGTCGGTCAGGTCACCAGGGGCGATCATGTCCAGCGACTCGCGCAGCCGCCCGCTGCTGCCGCCATTATCGGAAACGGTCACGATGGCGGTGGTGTGGCTGGTGTGGGCGCGCAGGCCACTCAGCAGGTTGGACAGCCCCGTGCCGCCGCCCACCGCCACGATCCGGGGGCCGCGTGACAGGTTGCGCCGCTCGTAGATCAGATCCAGCGCCGTGCCGGGAACCGTACCGGTGCCGCGCAGGATGGAGCGGTTGAGCATGGCGATGCTGAAAAAAGCCCCGATCAGTGCCAGTGCCATGACCACCATGCCGGTGACGTGCAGCGGCACCAGTCCTGGATCGGTCAGCGTATTCAGGTACAGAATCCAGCGGGTGGCGGCAAAGTGCAGCGGCCCGGTCCAGGTGAAGTGGAGGAAACCTACCGCCCCCACCAGCGTGCAGACCATGAACAGGATCAGCCAGCGCTTGACCCCCATGCCCGGCGCGAGCCACACGCGGGCGCGGCGGCTGGCGTACTGCCCGCCCCGCACCGCCCGCCGCCGCACGGCACTGGCCCGGCCCGACGGAATCAGGGGGCGGTCACCCTGCATGGACGGGTCGCGCATGGACGAATCACGCAGGGGCGGATCGCTCATCGCCGTGCGCCCATCTCAACCCGCCTCCAGCTTCATGTCGCGGTGATCGGCCACCTCCACGTTCAGGTCTTTCAGGTCACCCGCCAGCCGGTCCGTCACGGCCACAGCGCGGTGCTGTCCGCCCGTGCAGCCGATGCCCACCGTGTACCCATGCCGCCCGCTGGCCCGCGCCCGCTCGGCGGCGGTGCGGACGAAGCCGCGCAATTCGGCGTAAAACTCCTGCGCGTCCTCGTTCTGGAACACGTAGTCGGCCACGTCCTTTTCCAGACCCGTGCGGGGCCGCAGTTCCGGGTCGTAGAAAGGATTGGGCAGGGTCCGAACGTCCAGCACCAGATCCACGTCGCGCGGCGGCGAATGCTTGAAGCCGAAGGACACCAGCCGCAGGTGAAAATCGCGTTCCAGACGATACAGCTTCAGCACCCGCTCGGACAGTTCCTTGGCGCTCAGGTCGGTGGTGTCGATCACGGTATCGGCAATCGAGCGCAGCGGCGCGAGCAGTTCGCGTTCGCGGGCAAAGTCCACCAGCAGGGTGTCGCCCAGCGGGTGTTCGCGGCGGGTCAGGTTGTAACGCTTGAGCAGCACGTCCGCCGTGGCCTCCAGAAACAGCACCCGCAGGTCCTCACGGCGGCGCGACAGACGTTCGTAACTGGATTCCAGTGCCCCCAGAAAGTCGCGGGTGCGCGCGTCGGTGCTGATGGCCACCCGCTTGAGACCACGAGCCTCGGCCAGATCGTGCATGGCCCCCCACAACTCGGGCGGCAGGTTGTCGGTGGTGAAAAAGCCCGCGTCCTCCAGCGTGCGCAGAACCGTACTCTTGCCACTGCCCGACAAACCCGAAACCACGATAAACGGCATACGGTCCAGTCTACTCGGGCTGGCGTGACCTTCGGGCGTAAGGGGATGCGTGGAAGGCATGGTGGGCTGCCGATCATGGCGCAAGTCCATCCTGATCACGGTTGATCATGGTCTGGTCACGGTGCGTTTTTTAAGGTGTGGTCATGCGAAGGAAAGGCACTCGGCCAGCGGTTGGCAGAGCTTCCTGCGCCCAGAAGGAGAAGACCATGAAACCACTGAATATTGCCCTGCTGCTGACCACCGCCCTGAGCCTCGCCGCCTGCGGAGGCGGAGGCACCCCCGCCCCCACACCGGACACCACGCCGCCGTCCACTGTATCGATCACGCCTGCCAGCGGGGCCACCGGGGTTGCCAAGGACGCCAATATCGTGGTGACCTTCAGTGAGAAGATGAATCAGGCGGCCACGCAGGCGGCCTACCAGTCCACCGATCTGCCCGCCGCGAGTGTGACTTTTAGCTGGAACGCCGACGGCACCCAGCTCACCATCAATCCCAATGCGGACCTCGCCTACACCGCTCTGGGGAAGACATACAGCTTCAGCCTCAGCACCACGGCCACGGACCTCGCGGGCAACGCGCTGCCCGCCACGAACAGCAGCTTCAAGACCTTCAAGCAGCTCACCACCACGATCAACAGCACGCCAGCGCTGGACGGGCGGGTGCGTTCGGACGGAGAGGTGGTGACCAACGACGACACCCTGTATATCGGCGACAGCGCCTCGGTTGGAAATGCCACCTACCGCAGCTATCTGAGCTTCGACCTGGCTGGCCTGCCCGCCGCCCTGACCAGCGCCAACATTCTGGCCGCGAACCTGACCGTCAACCAGTATGTGGTGGCTGGCAATCCTTATACCGATCTGGATGTGGGGGCCAGCGACCTGATTCTGGATCATGTGAATTACGGCACCTCACTGACCGCCACCGACTTCGATCCCACGGTGTACAGCAACCAGGGCGACATCATCAGCACCCCCACTCTCGGCAACTACACCAAGTCTGTCCTGAGCGCCCTCAAGGATGACCGGACCAACAGCCGCGTGCGCTCGCAGTACCGCCTGCGCTTCGCCAAGCTGACCGACGGGGACGGCAACGCCGACATCGCTTACCTGAGATCGGGCGACAGCGCCACCGACAAGCCCACCCTGGCCATCACCTACCTGATTCCATAAACGTCCATCCAAAATTAAAGCTGCCGGAGGCGCGTTGACCTCCGGCAGCTTTTTGATGCATCTCTCTCAGCGAACTTTCGTCCCACTCGGCAAATCCAGACCCAATCCCACCAGATCCAGATTGCCCGCATCGTCTTCGGCGGCCAGGATCATGCCCTGGGATTCAATACCGCGCAACTTGGCGGGTTTGAGGTTAGCCACCAGAATCACCTTGCGGCCCACCAACGCTTCCGGCTCATACCACTTGCGAATCCCGCTGACCACCGTGCGCGTTTCCTCGCCCATTTTCACCGTCAGTTTCAGCAGCTTGTCGGCCTTCGCCACCGCCTCGCAGGCGATCACTTCGGCCACGCGCAGGTCAATGCGGGCGAAATCGTCAATGGAGATCAGGGCTTCGGTCTCGGCAGGCGTAGAGGTGGCGACGGGCGCGATGGGTTCGGCCACTTGAGCCACGACTTTTTTCTCCTTCTGGACAGGCTTCTGCGGCTTGACCGACTTCTCCTTGCCTTCCTCCTGCTCCGGCTTTGGGAAGAGGATGGGGCCGCCCGGCACACGCGTTCCGGCTGGAATCAGGCCCCAGGCTCCGGCCAGGGCATAGGTCTGTCCACCCAGGCCCAGTTGGGCGCGTAGTTCGCGGGCCTTGCCGGGAATCACCGCTTCCAGACACACCGAGGCGACACGCAACCCCTCGGCAGCCGTGTACAGCACGGTATCCAGACGGCGGGCAGTTTCATCGGACTTCGCCAGATTCCACGGCGCACTCTCCGCGATGTAGCGGTTCAGGTCACGCACGAAGTTCATGGCGGCTTCAATCGCCATGTTGATCTTGAGGTCATCCACGAGGCCCAGAATCTGACCGGGCAGGGCCAGCGCCGCCGCCTCTATCTCGCGCTCACGCTCGTTCGGCTCGTGTGCGGCGGGCAGGACGCCGCCCCGGTACTTGTGGATCATGCTGACCGTGCGCGACAGCAGGTTGCCCAGATCGTTGGCGAGATCGCTGTTCAGGCGCGACACCAGAATGCCCTCGCCGTAGGGACTGTCCGCGCCCAGCGACGCCTCGCGCAGCAGGGTGTAACGGATGGCGTCCACCGGAAAGTCGCTCACCAGTTGCTGCGGGTCAATCGCGTTGCCCAGGCTTTTGCCCATCTTGCGCCCGTCCTCGGCCAGGATGTGACTGTGAACCACCAGTTTGCGGTACAGCGGATAGCCCGCCGCCTTGAGCATGGTGGGCCAGAACACCGCGTGCGGCTTGAGGATGTCTTTGCCGATGACGTGCCACGCCAGCCCGCTGACCGTCGCCGGATCACGCCCACTGGCCACGAAGGGGGTCAGGTAGGACAGCAGCGCGTCAAACCAGACGTAGGTAACGTGATCGGCGTCCCACGGCAACTCTATTCCCCACGGCACACGGCTTTTCGGGCGGCTGATGCTCAGGGGGCCAATCGGCTCGGAGAGCATTTCCAGCACCTCGTTGCGGTAGCCGGCGGGCTGGATCAGCGTCGGGTTGGTCTTGAGGGTGTCAAGCAGCCAGTCCTGATACTTCTCCATCTTGAAAAAGTAGTTGGCCTCGCGCCGCAGTTCGGGCGGCTGGGGGTCACCGGGGTAGCGGCGCACGCCGTCCGGCCCCTCCACCAGTTCCTTGTCGGTCACGTAGCGTTCCGCGCCCACCGAGTACAGCCCCTCATACTCGGCAAAGTAGATGTCCCCGGCGTCGTACACGCGCTGCAAGACGTCTTGCACAAACTTCTTGTGGCGCTGAGCCGTGGTACGGATAAAGGCGTCGTAACTGATTTCCAGTCGGTCCCACAGCCCCCGGAAAGCCCGGTCACTCAGATCGTCCACCAGTTCCTGCGGCGTGACCCCGGCCTTGGCGGCGGCCTTGCTGATCTTCTCGCCGTGTTCGTCGGTGCCCATCACGAAGGTCACGTCGCGCCCAGCCAGCCGCTGATAGCGCGCGATAGCGTCGCCCAGAATCTTCTCGTAGACGTGCCCGATGTGCGGCTCGCCGTTGGCGTAGTCGATGGCGGTGGTGATAATAAATTCGTTGCTTTGCGTGGTGTCGGTCATGGTTTGCCTTCCTTTCCACCCGGCATCGTAGAGATGCAGCGCCCTGATGAGAGGCGGGGCGGACAACCGGTACAGGATACGGAAAAAATGGCCAGGAAAAACGGGGGCGGGGTGCATCCCGTTGAAGAGTTACACCCCGCCTGAAAACCCCCTGTTTTGACTGAACACAGCCGCTCAGGGGCGCGGGGACATTCGCGTCATCACGGTCTGAGGGGAAGTGATGGTCATGGGGGGAGTTTAGGGCGGGTGCGGGTTGGGGGAAATAGGGGAAATGGCGGAGGGGTTGTGGGATTGCCCTGCCCGCTTAACCCCTCTGCTTCGCAGCTCTGCGAGTCCGGCCCTTCGGGGCACCTCCCCTTAGAAGAGAGGTAAGAGGATTGCGTGTGGCACGGTCTTCTGCGCTCCTTGGCTCCCTTTTGAGGGGAGCTGGCGGCGAAGCCGACTGAGGGGTTTCTTTTCGCCCCCTCTCCAGATCAGGTGTAAACTGCCCCCACCAAAATCCTGTCCGCGCTGGTGGCCGTTCGCCCCGCCCCCTCTTTTTCATAAAAAAGGATCGGTGGTCCAAGAATGCCCGTTCGTATTGTGAGTCTCGCCGCGCACAGCGGCGCTGGGAAAACCACGCTCTGCGAAGCTCTGCTGCACCACAGTGGGGCCATTTCACGTCCTGGCAAGGTGGAAGACGGCACCACCCAGAGCGATCACACCGACGCCGAGAAGGCGCACGGCTTTTCCATCACCACCGGAGTCGTGCGCCTGAACCACGGCGGCACCGACATCACCGTGCTGGACACCCCTGGTTACGCCGACTTCGTGCGCGAGATTCGCGGGGGCATCCGTGCCTCCGACGCCACGCTGATGGTGGTCAGCGGTGTGAGCGGCGTAGAGGTGGGCACCGAGCGCGTGTGGGCCACGGCAGACCGTTTCAACATGCCCAGGCTCATTGCTGTGAACAAGATGGACCGGGAGCGGGCCAACTTTTCCGCCGTGCTGGCCGATCTGCGCTCCAGCCTGCCGGGCAATGTCGCGCCGCTGTTCCTGCCGATGGGCGAGGGGCCAGAGTTCCGGGGCGTAGTCAACGTCCTGACCGGGGAAGTGGGTGGCGGCGGCGAAGTTCCTTCCGACATGCGCTCAGTATTGAAGGAAGCGCGCGACAGCCTGACCGACGCCATTATTGAATCCGACGACGGCCTGATGGAACGCTTTCTGGAGGGCGAGAAGATCGGCGTGGATGACCTGCACGCCACCTTCTTGAAGGCCGTTCACGCGGGGACGCTGTACCCGGTGATTCCGGTCAGTGCCACAACAGGCATCGGCATTCCACAACTGCTGGATTTGCTGGTGTCGGGCCTCCGCAGTGCCCGCGAGCGTGGCCCCACCACCGGGCAGGACGGCCAGAACCGCGAACCGACGTCCGACGCGCCCTTCAGCGCCCGCGTATGGCGGGTCAGCATTGATCCCTTCGTGGGCAAGCTGGCGTATATCCGGGTCTACAGCGGCACCCTCAAGCCCGGCGACACCGTGGTCAATACCTCGCGTGACCATACCGAGCTGAAGCCTGCCCACCTCTACCTGATCAACGGCAAGGAGTTGACCGAGGTGCCGGAGCTGAGTGCCGGGATGATCGGCGTGCTGACCAAACTGACCGACCTGCACGCCGGGGACACGCTAGCCGATCCCGAACACCCCATCCAGTACGACGCGCTGTGGCTGCCCGATCCGGCGCATACGGTGGCCCTGCACCCCGCTACACGCCAGGACGAGGACAAGCTGGGGGCGGCGCTGACCCGCCTGATGGAAGAAGACCCCACGCTGCACTTCCGGCGTGATCCGCAGACCGGCGAACAACTACTGAGCGGCATGGGCGACATGCACCTGACGATTGCCGCCGAGAAACTGGCTGCGCAGGGCGTGACCGTGACCACATCTGTGCCGCAAATTGCGTACCGCGAGACCATCCACGCCGCTGCCGAGGCGCAGGGCAAGCATAAGAAACAGAGCGGCGGCCACGGGCAATACGGCGATTGCACCATTCGCATTGAACCCGGCGAGGATTTTGAATTCAGGAGTGCGGTGGTGGGCGGCGCGATTCCCGGCAAGTACATTCCCAGCATAGAAAAGGGCGTGCAGGAGGCCATGATCAAGGGCAGTCTGGCGGGCTACCCGCTGCAAGACGTGCGGGTGACCGTGCTGGACGGCAGTTACCACGATGTGGACAGTTCGGACATTGCCTTTCGCATGGCGGGAGGTCAGGCCCTCAAGAACGCGCTGGAAAACGCTCGGCCCGGCCTGCTGGAACCCGCCGTGCTGCTGAAGGTTCGTGCGCCCGCCTCGTTCACGGGCGACCTGATCAGCGACCTGCAAACGCGCCGCGCCCGCGTGCAGGGCATGGACACGGGCGGCACGGTGATTACCATCAGCGCCGTGGTGCCGCAAGCCGAGTTGCAGAATTACAGCGCCGACTTGCGCTCGTTGACCGGAGACCGGGGGGGCTTTTCCGTCAAGCCGCATGGGTATCAGGACGTGCCGGACCATCTGGCGAAGAAGATTATTGAGGAAAGAAGGGCGGAGGTGGCGGCAGGCTGAGCCGCGCTGGCGTAGCATCCTCCCCATGTCCCAACCAATTGCCGATCTCCGCTCCGACACCGTCACCACGCCCACCCCCGAAATGCGCGCCGCGATGGCGTCTGCGGCGGTGGGCGACGACGTGTACGGCGAGGACCCCACCGTCAACGAGTTGCAGGCCGAAGTCGCCCGCCTGACCGGACACGAGGCGGGCCTGTTCATGCCGTCCGGCAGCATGACCAATCAGGTGGCGATTGCCCTGCACACCCGCCGGGGCGAGGAAGTCGTCTGCGCCGAGGGCAGCCACATCTACGAGTGGGAACTGGGCATGATGGCCGCCTTTTCCGGCGTGGTGCCGCGTTTCGTGCCCGCGCCGCTGGGCGTGACGGACCCCGAACAGGTGCGGCTGGCCGTGCGCCACAGCATCCACCAGTCGCCTACCGGACTGATCAGCCTGGAAAACACCCACAACAAGGCGGGCGGAACCGTTATTCCCCTGAAGGTGATTGAGCAAATTCGCGCGGTGGCCGATGCCGAGGGTCTGCCCCTGCATCTGGACGGCGCGCGGGTCTTCAATGCGGCGGCGGCGCTGGACGTGCCTGTCGCCGAGATCACGAAGCACTTCCACACGGTCAGCGTGTGCCTGAGCAAGGGGCTGGGCGCACCCGTGGGCAGCGTGCTGGTGGGCAGCGCCGCCGCCATGCAGGGAGCGCACCGTTACCGCAAGATGCTGGGCGGCGGAATGCGTCAGGCCGGAGTTCTGGCCGCAGCCGCTCTGGTGGCCCTGCGCGACGGCCCCGCACTTCTGAAGGAAGACCACCGCCGCACCCGTGAACTGGCCGATGCCCTGGCAAACGCGGGTTTTGACGTGAACCTCGCTGCCGTGCAGACCAACATCATTTACGCCACGCTGCCGAACGCTGCCGAACAGGTGGCGAAGTGGGCTGAGCAGGGCGTGCTGGCCAGTGCCCTGGGGCCGGATTCGGTGCGCTTCGTGTTGCACCACCAGACTGGGGATGAGGCGCTGGCGAAGGCAATTGCCGTTTTGACGGGCGCGTAAAACGTGGGCTTTTGGCTCCTCCCCCCCTGCGGGGGAGGCTGGGAGGGGGGTGGACGCCGCAGGCGGCCCTACTGCTCCATCAAGCCCCCTCCCCCTTTCAGCGGAGGCGTGTCCCGTGGGCGGCGCAGTACCCTCTGAACCATGACCGCGCCGGATTCCCCCACCACGCCCCAGCCCTGGCCCGATGAGACGCACGCACCCAAACCTCCTGCGGGGATCCGGGCAGTGGACGGCAATCGCGCCGCACTGGGCCTGCTGATCATCCAGAACGTGGTCTCGGCGCTGCTGATCGCCCAGCGTGTCCCGCTGGGAACGGCGCTGCTCGGCTCGTTCGCGGTGGTGGTGGCCGCCGCTTTCATCTTCTTCCGGCCCACCGTGCGGGCGCTGGCCGCAGACACCCGCTGGCGCACGCCGCCGTCGTGGGGGCTGGCACTGGCGGCCTTCGCGCTGGCGTTTCTGGCCTCCCGCGCCTTCGCGCTGGCGTACCTCACCTTCTTCCCCAGCGCGGCAGATTCGGTGCCGCAGTTTCTGAGCAGCGGGCCGGACGTGTGGGCGCTGCTGCTGGCGGCGGGTCTGCTGATCCCCTTTGCCGAGGAAGTCGCTTTCCGGGGTCTGCTGATGCGCGGCCACGAACGGGCGGCGGGCTTCACGGTGGCGGCGCTGACCTCCACCTTCGCGTTCTCGGTGGCGCACGGCGTTCCAGCCAGTATTGCGGGCATTCTGCCGCTGGCCTACGTGCTGGCGCGACTTGTTCAGCACAGCGGCAGCCTGTGGAACAGCGTGATCGTCCACGCGCTGAACAACACGCTGGCGGTGGGCCTGGGCGCGTTCCTGGTCGGGAAGAATCTGGGCGATCCCGCGCAGGCCGCCGAAGCGCTGAGCAACCCGGCCCTGAAAATCCCGCTGGGGCTGGGCGCACTCTTCTTTGGGGGCGTGGTGATGGTGGTCCTGCACCTGTGGCTGACGCCCAAACCTGACGTGCAGGAGCGCAGCGCCCCCGGCCCGTGGCTCAGCCTCGCCTACGTGGTCATCGTGCTGTTCGGCGTGGTGGCGGTGGCCCTGACCTTTCCGCAGGTGGGACTGTGGTTTACAGACCTGAGAAGCGCGCTGTTCTGATCCCCGCCTTCTGTCCCCCGCCCCAGCCGCTAGCATGGCGGGGTTTATGGCCTCTCCCCGCAAATCCAAGCCCGGCAAATCCAGCACCAGCAATTCCAATGCCAGCAGGACCGCCCCCCGGCCACCCACGCCGCGCAAATCCGCGTCAGCTCCCCTGCCACACTCCCCGCTGCCAGACCCGCCCACGCCCGCCACGCTGCTGGTCAGCCCGCGCAGCTTCGTCAGACAGTTGCAGGAGGTTGATCTGGTGTGGTGGCGCTACATCTGGGTGGCGGGCGTGGCCGGGCTGCTGGGCGGACTGGCCTACACGCTGCTGGTGCGCCACGCGGCGGCTTTCGCGGCGGCCAACAGTGAAACGGCAGCCCCCAACTTCGCCACCTACGCGGTCAACGTTCTGGGCACCACCTTCCTGAGCGTGTTCATCTTCGTGCTGATGTGGGGCTTTGGCCGGGTGGGGGCCGGGTTCAAGGGCCGCGCCGCCGAGGTCTACGGAGCCAGCTTCGCGCTGATGCCGCCGCTGTACCTGCTGGTGATTGTGGTCACGCTGCTGACCCCAGCCGCCGCCTTCCTGCCCGACGCGGCCAGCGTGGCTGGGCTGGGCAGCGATCCGCGCGTGCTGGAGCGGGCGGCCCTGGCCCAGACCTTCCAGACCTCTGCCGGATTTGCACTGGTGATGGTCACGCTGCTGGGGACGGCAGCACAGTTCGGCTTCGTGTACGCCGCCATGCGCCAGTTGACCGACAAACCCATTCAGGCGGTCATGGGCACGCTGCTGCCCCTGCTGCCCGCGCTGATTATCCAGTTGATCGGGGTGTCGCCTCTGCTGTTCGCGCGCTAGGAACCGTCTGGTCTGGCCTGCCTCAATCCTCCGAATCCTGAATACTGAACTCGTCTTTCAACGCAGCCAGCGCGGCGTGGTAGCCCGCCATGCCATGAATGCCGCCGCCAGGGGGTGTGCTGCTGGAACACAGGTAGAAGCCCCTGACCAGGGTGCGGTAGGGGGTAGAGGTCAGCACCGGGCGGGCCAGCAGCCCCCACAGATCACCCTTGCCGCCGTTCACGTCGCCGCCGCCAAAAACCGGGCTGTACGCCTGCAACATGGGCGCGGTGGTGCGGTGGCGGGCCAGCACCAGATCGCGGAAGCCGGGGGCGTAGCGCTCGATCTGGTCTTCCATGCGGTCCTGAATATCTTCATCGCTGCCGTTGGGGACGTGCGAGTAGGCCCAGAAGGTGTGCTGCCCGGCGGGGGCGCGGCTGGAGTCGAACAGAGTGTGCTGCGCGGCCAGCACGTAGGGATGCTGTGAGACGTGGGTGGGGGTGGCGGCCTCCGAGCGGGCCACCTCGTCCAGCGTGCCGCCGATATGCACCGTTGCGCCACGGGCCACGCGCGGGTCTGCCCAGGGCACCGGGCCACTCAGCGCGTAATCCAGCTTCTGGATGCCGGGGCCGTAGCGGTAACGCTCCAGCGCGGCGCGGTAGGCGGTGGGGGCGCGGTCACCCAGTAAATTCAGCAACACGCCGGGGCTGCTGTCCACCAGCGTCACGCGGGCGGGGGGCAGATCGGCGGCGGAACTGACCTGGACGCCCGTAATGACCGATCCGCCCAGGAATTCCAGATACGCCCGCATGGCGTCGGGAATGGCCTGCGCCCCACCGCGCGGAAAGGGCCAGCCCACCGCGTGGGCCAGCAGCGCCAGCACCAGCGTCATGGCCGAGGTGCCGGGGGCCGAGAAGGGCAGCACGGTATGCGCGGCCAGACCTCCCCACAGCGCACGGGCCTCCGGGGTGCGGAACAGCAGTTTGCCCAGCGCCCCGGCAGGCGGCAGCCCGCGAATGCCAAACTGCGCCAGCGTGAAGAAATGCGACGGCACGCGCGGCAGCGGGCGCAGGATGTCGTGCAGCAGGCCCTCCCAGTCGTTCAGCAGGGGGCGCATCAGGGCGGTCCAGGCGGGGCCGTCTGCGCCCAGTGCATCGGCGGTGGCCTCCAGACTGCGCTCCAGCGTGACCAAGCCGCCTCCCAGCGGATGAGTGACCGGCGCGCCGGGCTGCACCCAGTCCAGGCCAAAGGCGTGCAGCGGCCACTTGCGAAAAGCGGGGCTGGCGGCAGCCAGCGGGTGAATGGCGCTGCCGTAATCGTGGACAAAGCCGGGCAGGGTCAGCGGCAGACTGCGCATTCCGCCGCCCACCGTGCCGTGGGCTTCCAGCACCTGCACCCGCAGTCCGGCGCGGGCCAGGGTCAGGGCCGCCGAGAGGCCATTGGGGCCAGCGCCGACGATCAGGGCGTCCAGGGTCATGAGTACATGCTAGTGCCTGCATTGCGGCGGGTCTGTCGTCCAAATCAGCCGGACGCCGTGTCCTCCCGTGGCTGTTTCTACTCTGGAGACATCACATGGCCCTGACATCCCACATGCCGGACAGGTATGCTTCGGGCGATTTAGAGCCGATTCCTGTAGCCCAAACCTCAATCCCCGGAGGATGTTCCCTTGCCTGTCCCGTCACGCCTGTCCACTGCCCTGCTGGAAAGTCGCCGCTCGCCCCTGATGGTCTTTTCCGGCCAGAGCAATCGCCCACTGGCGCTGGCCATCTGCGAACACCTGGGGGTGACGCTGGGCCACAGCATCACCGAGAAATTCACCAACGACAACCTGATCGTGCATTACGAGCAGTCGCTGCGCGAGGCGGACGTGTTCATCGTGCAGTCCTTCAGCAACCCGGTCAGCGACTCGATCATGGAACTGCTGCTGATGATCGACGCCGCCAAGAGTGCCAGCGCGGGCCGTGTGACCGCCGTGATCCCGTATTACAGCTACGCCCGCAGCGACAAGAAAGACAGCCCCCGCATTTCCATCGCGGGCCGTCTGGTGGCCGATCTGATCCAGGCGGCAGGGGCGGACCGGGTGCTGACCATGACCCTGCACAGCCCGCAGGTCCACGGCTTTTTCAAGGTGCCTGTCGATCACCTGTCAGCGGACCTCGTGCTGTCCGAACACTTCCAGGGCTGCGTCGCCAACGCCCACGAGGGCGTGGTCCTGGCCCCCGACGCGGGCAGCATCAAGCGGGCCAGCCGCATCTCGCGCCTGCTGAACTGCGGGCTGGCGATGATCGACAAGGAGCGCGTTTCCGATACCGAGGTGGTGCCGCGCGCCCTGATCGGCGAGGTGGACGGCAAGACTGTCTTCATCGTGGACGACGAGATCAGCACCGCCGGGAGTCTGGTGGAAACGGTCAACATCGCCCGCAGCATGGGGGCCAGGGACGTGTATGTGGCCGTCACCCACGGCGTCTACAGCGGCCCGGCCATCCAGCGCATCGCGGGTCTGGACGTGACCCAGGTGGCCAGTTGCAACACCGTGTACGTCTCCGAGGAAAAGATCGAGGCGGCAGGGGGCAAGCTGGCCGTGCTGGACGTGGCCCCGCTGTTTGCCAGCGCGATTGCCAACATCCACACCGGGGCGAGTGTCAGCACGCTGTTCAGCTAGAAAAGAACCCTTGAACCCCCCTCTCTTTCCCAGAGAGGGTTTTTTCATGTCTTCAGATCCCAGTGGCCTGAGTTCCCGTGTCCTGAACATTGGGCAGCGTGAAATGCACGGCGGTCCCGCCGCCCGGCGCGGCCTCGATCCAGATGCGCCCGCCATGCTTTTCCACGATGCGGCGGCACACGGCCAGCCCGATGCCGTTGCCCCCGGTGGGCGTGCGTCCGTGCAAGCGCTGGAACATCCCAAAAACCTTGTCGGCGTACTCCGGCGCAATGCCGATGCCGTTGTCGCGCAGGGTGAGGTGAATCAGATCGTCGTCTGGTTCCCCGCTCAATTCCACCCGCAACTGGCTCTCCGCGTGGAACTTCAGGGCGTTGCCCAGCAGGTTGCCCAGCAACTGGCGCATCTGGGGCGGGTTGGCCCACACGGGCGGGACTGCGGCCACCTGCACTTCGGCGTCCGGGGGCCAGCTCAGTTCGGCCTGCACCTCGCGGCACAGTGCGCCCAGATCGGTGGCCTCACGCGGGGCTTCCTCGCTGACGGTGGACAGGGCTAGTACGTCGCGGACCAGCCTGCGGGCGCGGCCCACCTGCTCGGTGATGTGGCCCAGGTAGACATCTGCGCGTTCGTCGAGCTGCTTGCCCCGGTAGCGCTGGCGCAGGATATCGGCGTAGGCCCCCAGCGTCCGCAGTGGCTCCTGCAAATCGTGGCTGGCCACATACACGAACTGCGAGAGTTCCTCGTTGCGGTCCATCAGCTCGCCGTTCAGGCGTTGCAGGGCCGCCTCGCTGGCCTCCAGCGCCTCGGTGCGCTCCTGCACCCGCCGTTCCAGCGAGGCGTTCAGCGCCGTGACCTCCAGCTCGGCCAGCTTGCGGCGGGTGATGTTCTCGTGGGCCACCAGCGCGTAGTGCGCGCCGTCCTGCGTGAAACGGGTCACGCGGGCCACGTAATAACGCTGCTCGGTGGGCGTGTGGCAGGGGTATTCCAGCTCAAACACCTGCTGCTCCCCGGCCATCACCGCGCGGATGCCCTGTGCGGTGGCGCGGGCGTCCTGACCGTCTTGGCCCTGCGCCCCGTCGCAGATGGACAGATAATTGAGACCCACATCGTTGCCCATCCCGCCATTGCTGCGCGCGAAGGCGGTCCAGGCGTGGTTGACGGCGACGATCACGCCGTCCGCACCGACGATGGCGATATGGGCCAGCAAAGCATCAAAAGCCGCCACGGCAAAACGTTCGGGCGGCGATTCCGGCAACATGGCCTTCAGGGTAACACCCGCGCCGGGGTCACCATTCTTCCATCTGATCTTAATTTTTTCTTTCTGGGACGCAGGATTGTCAACTGGATAACGATTGGACCCTCACCCGATTATTAATCTGTTTTGGTGAGTTCCCCACCCTTTCATCTGCTGCTGGTCGAGGACGAGCTGGCCGACGCCCTGCTCTTCCAGGACATGCTTTCCGAGCAGGATCAGGAAATCACGGTGCATCACGTCCAGAACGGCCAGGAAGCCCTCGACTACCTGTGCGAGCCGGCCCCCGGCCCCCGGCCCCATCTGATCGTGCTGGACCTGAACATGCCGATCATGAACGGTCACGAGTTTCTGGAGCGCGTCAAGTCCCTGCCCGAAGTGCGATCCATCCCGGTACTGGTGCTGTCCACCTCCGAGCATTCCAGCGACATCCACCGCGCCTACGAGGGGCAGGTCAGCGGGTACGTGGTCAAGCCGGGCAATTACCAGGAATACATGCATGTGCTGGAAACCATCCGGGCCTACTGGCGCGGGCTGGTGCGCCTGCCCAGCCTGGAAGAGGTGATGCAGGGCCGCATGGGTTTTTAGAAGCTGCGGAACCAGGAAAGACCAGCCTCTGCGCCAGATCGGGAGGCTTTTTTACTGTTTCGCACGGATTTCAGAGCTGTCGGCCTCTCCGTATTCCGACAGCACACACCAGTCTTACTTGCTCCGCAATGTCGCCATCGAACGCAGATACCAGTGCGCCACCGCCCGCATCACTTCCTTGTTGTCGCCGTCGCGGACGCTGACATCGATCACCAGACGCGCCTTGCCCTCTGTCTTGTAGGCTTCCAGGGCGGCGGGCAGTTCCGCAGCGCGGGCCTCGGCTCTGGCCGTCAGGCCGCCGCGTGCCCGGCCCACGTAATGGGTGTCCAGCCGCTCGATCAGGGGCACCGCGCTCGCAAAATGGGCGGCGAAGGCCCCACCGAACGCTGCTCCGCTGACAGCCTCGGCCAGCAGGAACTGCGCCCCGGCGTGGATGGTCCCCAGATGGTTCTGAAAGGCGGGCGTATCGGGGCATTCCCCGGTGGCCCAGCCCACGCCGACATCGGTGATGGTCACGCCCACGGTGGCGTTCATGGGAATGTTGTGCAGGGCAGCCTTGACCGCCTGGACAGCTTGCGGGGGCAGGGGGGCTTGCAGCGTGGGCTGTGGGATTGTGGGCTGGGGCATAGAAGACCTCTGAGGATTGGATTTTGAACCGGGTTCAAGTTCTGCGGTCAAGTATACGGGTCTTCCACATAGCGCCGCAGCACGCCCACAGGCGCGTATGTTCCGGCCCGCAGTTCCGCCTCGATCTGGCGGGCATGGTCCCAGGTCCGCGCGGCCAGGTCCGGCGTGACCAGCCCGGCCTCTACCGCCTCTTCCAGTTCGTCGGCGTCGATGATTTCGGTGGCGGCCACAGTCCAGCGCGCCGTTTCATCGGGATCGCCCACCACGTCCAGGTACAGGTCATCGTGCCACGGCAGGCCGTCCTCGTACACGCCCTCACCGCCGTGGATATCCACGTAGAACTGCACGGGCTGGCCCGCCGCGTTTATCTGGACGGTCAGGGCCGCGCCCATGACCCCCTCGCCCGCGCCAGTGGGATGACAGCGAATCCAGCGGTAGCCGTCGTCGAGGATCAGGTGGCGGAGGGTTGATCCTGATCTGGACACTTCCAGCGGGCGAATCACGGTCTGGGCCGTGAAATCCACGATCACGTAGCCCGGCACGGCCAGCGCCGTCTGGGTGGACTGCGTGACCCGCGCCCAGGGCCGGAGGTCAAAGGTTTTGCGCTTCACGCCCCCAAGAGTAGCGGTTTCGTTAGGATGACAGGCGTGTTTCGTTCTGTTCGCCGCCTGTGGCCCGCGTTGGTGTTGGTTGTGCTGTTGCTGGGGGCGTTGTGGGCCGTTCCCGCCATCCGCGAGGCCGGGGCCGAACGCCAGCGCCAGACTGCCGAGGCAGCGCGGCTGGCCGAGGCGCAGCGCCTGATGGCCTCCGATCCGGTGCGTTTCGAGGAATACGTGCGTCAGGTGGCCCTCGCCGCCGACGTGATCGGTGACGGCCAGCAGGACGCCAGCGGCCCCTGCCGGAGCGTCAGCGGCTTCGAGAGCGGCATTGGCGATCCGCCGCCCGAAACCGCGAGCTGTGTCATCCGCGATCCGGGAGAGGGGCCTGCCACCGTGAAACTGACCCTCAAGGACGGACGGGTATTCAGTTGGCCCAGGGAGTGAGTGCTGCCTGTTCAGGATAGAAAAAGGCGGCGGAGGTCAGGCCCCACCGCTTTGTTAAACCCGATTCTCAATTCATTCCGTTCGGGCCACCCTGGCTCTTGTTCTTCTCGTCGGCGCGTCGGCGCAGCTCGCTGGCCAGATCGGTGAAATCCTGGGCGTTGGGCAGCACCTTGCGGGACTGCTGCTTGGCCTCCTGGATCACCTTGACCTGTTCCTTGCGGCTGTCGGGCAGGCCCAGTTGCTTGCGCTCGAAGTAGCTCTGCGCCACCCGGCCCAGCGCAAAGGTCCAGCCGTACACGGCGGGCGCGGTGATAATGCCGCCGATGACCGGCAGCGCCAGTTTTGCCAGACCGCGCATCAACTGACGCGCCGCCATGCCGTAAGCGATGGTCACGCCCAGCTCGCGCACGATCTCCAGCGCCCGCTCAGGCGAAATATCGAAGCCGTAGATCTTGCCGATGTGCAGCACCATCTTGGCCTGCACCGGGGTAATCACAAGAATATCGGCAAAGGGAATCGGCTCGATGGCCACCGCGCCCGACAGCAGCGCCGCGCTCTTGATGACCTCATCGGCGTTCTCTTCGCGGCTCAGCCCCGGATCGATGTCGAAATTAAAGTTGTCGAGGACCTGCTTGACCAGCGGGGGCAACATAGGGCGAGTGTACTCCGGCAGGGGGGCCGCGCATGAGCCGAAAGGTGGGCAGGCGTTCACCTTCGCTGGGGTCTGCACATCGCCAGGGCCTGCATCATCGGGGCCTGCGCCAGCCTGACTGTCGGCACGTCAAGGCAAAAAGTTAGGACACGCCGGGGGGGGTGACGTGTCCAAGGGAGGGAAGGACGAGGGGTGTGTTGCACCTCTCAGGATCAATCCTAGTTCCGCACCCTCACATTTTCCTGACAGATGAATCTGAACACTGGCGGAGAGGCTTGCGAATCACGCCCTGTCTCTCCTGATCTCCCTTCTCTGGTCAGCGCCGCCAGCGGGGGCCGTCCTTGGTGTCCTCGACGGTCACTCCCACCTGCGCCAGCGTGTCGCGCAGCTCATCAGATTCGGCGTATTGCTTGTTCAGGCGGTAATTCTGCCTGGCTCTCAGCACCAGTTGCATCAGCGTGCCGACCACTTCCGAGTTGTCCTCCTGCGCCGCGCTGCCCCCGGCGAACAGGCCCAGCACGTCGCCGCCCAGCGTGTGGAAGGCGTCCCGCGCCCGCTCAAGCGTGGCCCGCCCAACCCTGCCCGCCGCCAGCGCGGAGTTCATGTCGCCGCTCAGGCCGAACAGCGCCGCCACCGCTTTAGGAGTGTTGAAATCGTCGCGCATAGCGGCTTCAAACGCCTGAACATGTGTCTCAATTTTGCGGTCCAGCGCGGCGTCTCCCCCGTCCGGTACGTCTCCCAGACGGCGCTCTATCTCGTGCAGGCTCTCGCTCAGGCGGCGGTAGCCGTTCTTCGCGGATTCAAAAGCAGCGTCGCTGAATTCGGTGATGGAGCGGTAGTGACTGGACACCAGCAGAAAGCGCACCACCATCGGGTCATGGCGCGACAGCACATCGGCAATGGTGGTGAAATTGCCCTTGCTCTTGCTCATCTTCTCGCCGCCGATGGTCAGCATGTTGTTGTGCATCCAGTAGCGGGCGAAGGCGTGGCCCGCCGCCTCGGCCTGCGCGATCTCGGCCTCGTGGTGGGGGAATTCCAGGTCCAGGCCGCCGCCGTGGATGTCAAAGCCCTCGCCCAGATACTTGAGGCTCATGGCGCTGCATTCAATGTGCCAGCCGGGAAAACCGATGCCCCACGGCGAGGGCCAGCGCATCAGGTGGCCGCCCTCGGCGTTCTTCCACAGCGCAAAGTCGCGGGCGTCGTGCTTGTCGCCGCGCACCGCCTCGCGCGTCCCCTCCTCCTGATCATCCAGCTTGCGGCCCGACAGCTTGCCGTAGTCGGGCCAGCTCCGCACGTCAAAGTAGACGCTGCCGCCCGATTCGTAGGCGTGGCCGCGTTCAATCAGCTCCTCAATCAGCGCAATCTGCTCGGTGATATGCCCGGTGGCGCGCGGGTTGATGCTGGGGCGCAGGATGTTCAGCGCGGCCATGTCGTCCATGAAGGACCAGAAATACTTGTCGGCCACCTCCATCGGCTCCAGGCGTTCCAGCGCGGCGCGTTTGGCGATTTTGTCCTCGCCGTCGTCGCTGTCGTCTTGCAGGTGGCCCACGTCGGTGATATTCGCCACGTAGCGCACCGCGTAACCGAAGTGCATGAAGGCGCGGCGGATCACGTCAAAGGCCACTTCCTTCCTGGCGTGGCCCAGGTGCGCGTCACTGTAGACAGTGGGACCGCACAGGTACATGCCCACATGCCCCGGCGTGGTGGGCGTAAACGGCACCTTCTGGCGCTGCATGGTGTCGTACAGGACGATGTTGGGGTCAGGTTGGGCGTGGGCAGTCATAGAGAACTCCTTGAGGGTGGGAAAGGCAATAAAAAGCCGCGCCTCAACAGCAAAGTCGGGGCGCGGACGGCAGACGGAACGCTGCTTTACCGCAATCGGAGGCAACACACGGTCTTCATGGGGGACATGGTAGCAGATGCGATGGGGAGGCGGAACGCTGTGTTTTTGGTCTGCCCCCACGGTTTAACCCCTCCGGCGCTCCGCGCCACCTCCCCTTAGAAGGGAGGCAAGGAGATTCCGCCGTGGCACAATCAATTGCGACTCTTGGCTCCCTTTTGAGGGGAGCTGGCCGCGTAGCGGACTGAGGGGTTTCTTCTACCCCAACTCCAGATAAATCGCCTTCAGATACTCGGCTTCGGCAAACGTCGCGTGGTGGTCCGGGGCGTGGCGGCCCGTTCCCAGTTCCTTCCATGTTCTGCCGCTGGCTTGGGCCGCGCCGCGCACAGCGTCCCAGAATTCGTCGGCGCTGACGTGGGCCGAACACGAGGCGCTGAGGAGAATGCCGCCGGGGGCCAGCCGGGCGATGCCGTCAGCGGCCAGTTTGCCGTAGGCACGAATGGCCCCGGTCCGCTCGGTTTCGCGGCGGGCCAGTGAGGGGGGGTCCAGAATGACCAGATCAAAAGTGCGGCGGGTTCTGGCAAGCCAGTCAAAGACATCCGCCTGAATGGTTTCATGCGGCGTGATCAGTCCCGGATTTAAGGCGAAGTTATGTTCGGCCCCGGCCAATGCGTGGGCGCTGATATCCAGACTGACGACTTCGGTTGCGCCGCCCCGTGCTGCGTACAGCGAGAAGCCGCCCGAAAAGGAGAAGGCGTTCAGCACCCGCCTGCCCTTCGCCAGCCCCTCTATCTGCTGCCGGTTCTCGCGCTGATCCAGGAAGAATCCGGTTTTCTGACCACGCAACACATCGGCTTCAAAGGCCAGACCGGATTCGTAGAAAACGACTGGATTTTCTGGTAAATCGCCCGTCAGGATCTGACCGTCAGACAGTCCCTCCTCTGCCGCGATGCTCTGAATATTGCGACTGAGGCGCAGAACCATTGCAGAGTCGGGGAAGCGGTCCGAGAGCAATCCCAGAATGCGGTCCAGATGCGGGAACCATGCCGCCGTATAGATCTTAAGGACCAACACCTGGGCGTAACGGTCCACCACCAGACCGCCAAAACCATCGGACTCGCCGTTGAGGACGCGGTAGCCGTCGGTGTCTGAGGCGTCGGCCAGCGCCCCACGCTTCTGCAAAGCCTGATCCAGATGGGCGGCCCACCACGCGTCGTCCAGCGTGACGGGTGGACCAGCGTGCAGCACGCGCAGGCGCAGGGGCGAAAACGGGTCATACAGACCAATCGCCAGAAAGCGGTCCCGGCGGTCATAGATCACCGCCAGTTCCCCGGCCTCGCCGTCACGGTTCTGCTCTTGCACGCTGGATTCGTAGACCCAGGGATGCCCGGCGCGCACGTAACCTTCTGCCGCCAGGGTCACGCGCAGACGCAGGCGGGGCAGAACGGGAGCGGGAGCAGACATTCGCGGAGGGTAGCAGATGGTGGGGCGGCGCGGAGAGCCAGTTCTGCGTTCTGGAGATGGCCCACAGCCTAACCCCTCCGGCCCTGCGGGCCACCTCCCCTCAAAAGGAAGGCAAGGAGATTGCTGCACTGGACGATAATTCAAGCCCCTTGGCTCCCCTTGAGGGGAGCTGGCTGCGCAGCAGACTGAGGGGTTAAGTTGGGACCCACCCTCCCAGCATCCTCCACACCGCACCCCAGCCCACCCACAGCCCGCCCCGCAGCCGCTACAGTCGGAACCGTGCAATTCCTGGCCCGTCTCGCGTCCCGACACCCCTGGGCGGTGCTGGCGGTGTGGATTATCGCCGCCGCACTGAGCCTGCCGCTGGCCGCCCGCGCCCCGGCAGCGTTGAATGCCGATCCGGCAGGGGGGCTGACCAACTCGGAGGCCAACACGGTTTCCGCGATGCTGCGCGAACGCTTTGGCGAGCGGGACACCAACACCGCCATTCTGGTCACGCGCAGCACTCCACCACTGAATACGCCAGAAGGGCAGAAGATTTACGGGGCGTTCGTGGATGGTCTGGAAAAGGTAGCGGGCGTGTCGCGCGTCGTTCCGGCCACCACGGGCGGCCCGGTCCCCACGCGGGCGGCGGACGGCGTGCTGGCCCTGACCGTGGCCCAGATTCCCTTGCAGGAGGGCGGCACCGAGGCGCTGTCGGCGGTGCGCCAGTACGTGCGCGGCGTCCAGAGTGAGGCGCTGAGCATCCGCGTGACGGGCGGGCAGGCGATTGCCGACGACTTCACCGAGTTCGCCGAGTCCGACACCAAGCGCTCCGAATTCACGGCGCTGCCCCTGATCGGCGGGCTGCTGCTGCTGGTGTTCGGGGCGCTGGTAGCCACCGGACTCCCGCTGGCGGTGGGCCTGCTGAGCATCTCCGTGGCGATGGCCGCCCTGTACGGCCTGACCTTCCTGATGCCCGTCAGCACCTTCGCCCAGAGCGTGATTACCATGCTGGGCCTGGGCGCGGGCATCGACTACGCCCTGCTGATGGTCAACCGCTTCCGCGAAGAATTGAAGCGTGAGCCGGACAGCCGAACAGCCGCCGCCCGCACCGTGATGACGGCGGGCCGCAGCGTGGCCTTCAGCGGCATGACCGTGAGCATCGCAATGGCGGGCCTGATCCTGCCCCCGGTGGCCTTTGTCCGCAGCATCGGCATCGGCGGCGTGCTGGCGGTAATTCTGACGGTGCTGGCGAGTCTGACCGCACTGCCCGCGTTGCTGGCGCTGCTGGGCGAACGGGTCAACAGCCCACGCCTGCTGAAAGTGACCTGGGCGCAGAGTGGCGCGGCGTCGGCGGCGTGGACCGCGTTTGCCCGCCGCGTGACGGCCCGCCCGGTGCTGGGTGTGCTGCTGACCACCGCCTTTCTGCTGACGCTGGCGATTCCGGCCCTGGGCCTGAAAACCGGCTACGCGGGCGCGTGGGGGCTGGTCCCCGGCGTCCCCAGCCGCGACGCCCTGACCGACGTGCGTGAGCTGGGTGCGGGCGGCCTCCTGAGCCAGTTTGAAGTGATTCTGGATTTGAAGGGGCAGAAATACACCCCAGCAGACCGGGACAGGTTCCAGAAAGTGGTGAACGATCTGCGTGCCCTTCCAGACGTGAAGGCCGTGATCAGCCCCTTTCTGACCTCTGCCGATCTGGCTGGGGCAGGGACGGGCGGTCTGGAGGCGCTGAGCTTGCTAACCCGGCGATCTTTCAGCGCAGACCGCGAACTGTTGCGCGTGACCGTGGTGCCGGACGACACCCTGCGCGCCCAGGATATCGCCGCCTTTGAAAAACGTGTGCGTCAGTCTCTGGACGCCAGCGGTTACGCCTACCTGCTGGGCGGCGCACCCGTGGGCGGCGAGGAATTCAGCCGCGCAATCATCGGCACGCTGCCGGGGGTGATCGCCGTGGTCTTTACCGGCACTTTCCTGCTGCTGATGGTGGCCTTCCGCAGCCTGCTGATTCCCCTGAAAAGCATCGTGATGAACGCCCTGACGGTGGGCGCGGCGGTAGGGGTGGTCACGCTGATCGTGCAGGACGGCTTTCTGGCCGCGCCGCTGGGCATTCCCGCCGACGTAGGGGTGCTGGACGCCTCCCTGCCCGTGCTGCTGTTTGCCGTGATGTTCGGCCTGAGCATGGACTACGAGATCTTTCTGCTCTCGCGCGTGCAGGAGGAATACCTGAACGGGGCCAGCAACGACGAGGCCGTGGTGCTGGCCGTAGGCCACACCGCGCGGATCATCACCAGCGCCGCCGTGATCATGTTCATCGTGTTCGTGGCCTTCATGTTCGGGCGCGTGGTGGCCACCAAGAGCATCGGCCTGGGCCTGGCGGTGGCGGTGGCCCTGGACGCCACCCTGGTGCGCCTGATCCTGGTTCCCGCCTTTCTCAAGCTGGCTGGAAAGTGGAACTGGTGGCTGCCGGAATGGCTGGACAAACGGCTCCCGCGCATCCGGCTGGAGCATTGAGCGGGGGGTAATCTTCTTCCAGAGCTGAAGAAGCTCAGGCCGTCAGAATCAGCGGCTTGCCCCCAGTGATCATGACCGTGTGTTCAAAATGCGCGGCCAGCCCGCCATCGGTGGTGCTGAGGGTCCAGCCGTCACGCAAAGTTTTGACCCGGTGGGAACGGCCCGTGGACACCATCGGTTCTATGGCAATGACTAGCCCCTCGTGCAGCTTCTTCCGGTCTGCCGGACGGTAATAGTTCGGCACGTTGGGTTCCTCGTGGATGGCGCGGCCCACCCCGTGCCCGAACAGTTCCCGCAGCACCGTGAAGCCCCGGCGTTTCACCTCGGTTTCCACGGCCCGCCCGATGGTGTTGACCGGATGGCCCGCCTTCGCGGCGGCCAGGGCCGCTTCAAGCGCAGCCTCGGTGCATTCAATCAATCGCATGGCGACAGGCGAAGCCGGGGGAACCGCCACAGTGACGGCAGCGTCTGCAATGTACCCATCCACAAACGGCGTGACATCAATACTGACCACGTCGCCTGCGGCCAGCGGACGCCGCGTCGGCAGGCCGTGAACGATGTCGTCGTTGACGCTGATAAAGACGTTGACTGGCGCGTCGTAGGTCATGCGCGGGGCAGAGCTGGCCCCGTACTGCCTAAAGACCTGTCCAGCCAGGGCATCAAGTTCAGCGGGGGTCACGCCTGGTTCAATGGCGGCTTTGAGCGTGCGGAGCGTCTCGGCCACCACGACTCCTGCACGTTTCATGCCTTCCAGTTCGGCCTCGGTGGTAATGGTCATGGTTTATTTTAGGCCATCAGGATTTGCTGCATATACCGCTTCAATCTGTTTGAATACCCCTATGTTCGATATCCGCCACGCCCGGCCCAGTGACCAGGGTTCGCTCTACCGCATCTGCCTGGAAACGGCGGACAGCGGCGCGGATGCCACCCACATCTACCGCGATCCGCTGCTGGTGGGCCACATCTACGCCGCACCGTATCTGGCTTACGCCCCCGCCTTCGCCTTCGTGCTGGAGGATGAAACGGGCGTCTGCGGCTACGTCATCGGCGCGCTGAACACGCGCGATTTTGAGGCGACGCTGGAGCGCGAGTGGTGGCCGGACCTGCGCGCCCAGTACGCCGACACAACCGACATTCCCGCCGCCCAGCGCACCCCGGACGAACGCCTCGCCCGCCTGATTCACCACCCGAACACCGCCCCGCAGAGCATCCTGGATGCCTATCCCTCGCACCTGCATATCGATCTGCTACCACGCGGACAGGGCGGCGGCAATGGGCGGCGCATGCTGGACCGGCTCTTTATGGCTCTAGGGGAAGCGGGTTCGCCCGGTGTGCATCTGGGCGTGGGCGGCAGCAACACGCGCGCCATCGGCTTTTACCGCCATCTGGGTTTTCAGCAACTGGCGCGGGAGGCCAGCGGTTCTCTGCTGCTGGGGCTGAAGCTGTAGCGTTCCACTTTTACCGCTGCTGGTCGCGCACCGCCGCCAGCGTTTCCTCGAACTCGTCCAGGAATTCGTCTTCCAGCAGGCGGTCCCGGATCAGGGCGTCCTGCTCGGTGGTGGCCTGCTCACGGGTCCAGCGCACGCGGGCCTGCCGCGCGCCACTAACGTTGCCCTTGCCAGCGATAAAACGCGCGGCGTGGCGCACCGCCTCGTGCGGATCGTCGGTGGGCGCGGTGACGCTCAGGTTTCGCAGGCCGCCGTGATCGTTGACCAGCGAGGACGTGACCTCCACCCGCATCCCCTTGCGCGCCAGGAACACCTGATCCACGCGCCACATGCTGGTGGCCCGGATCGGCTCGGCGGCGGCGGAACGGCCAGAAGCAGACCGGGCGGCGCGGCGGCGGGCCATGACGCTCAAAGCTCCGGGGCCACGGCCTGGGGATGCCGCCATTCGCGGGCCGCGTCCAGACCCAGCAATACGCGGCCCGCGCCCTCGGCCAGGGCCTCCACTTCCAGTTCGCCGGGAATGACCAGCACCGGGGCGATCCAGGCCACCCGGCGCTCGATGCGGTCCACCAGTTCGTCCCAGCGGGCAATGCCGCCCGTGATCACCAGCGCGTCCGGGCGGCCTGTCAGTGCGCCCGTCTGCTCGCCCAGCGCCTTGCACACCTGATGCACGAAGGCGGCGGCGGCGGCCTGCACGGCGGGATCGCTGACCATCCGGGCCTCCAGATCCTTGAGGTTGGAACTGCCCGCCAGCGACAGGAAGCCGCCTGCGCCGGACAGATGGCGCAGCGCTGCCGCCTCGCCCTCCTCGCGGACCAGTTTCAGCAGCATGCGGGCGGGCAGCGGGCCACTCTGCACCGCGCCCAGCGGGCCGCCGTCCGTGCCCGTCCCGGTGGTGTCCACCGCGCGGCCCTTCTCGAAGGCGGTGACGCTGGTGGTGGCCCCCAGATGCGCCACCACGATGCGGGCGTCCTGCAAGCGCTTGCCCACGTCGTAGGCGGCGCGGCGGGCCACCACGCGCACATTCAGGGCGTGAAACTGGGCGTGACGGCGCAGGCCCTTCACTCCGGTTTCACGCGCCTCGGGCAGCAGTTCGTCCACGCTCTGGGGGTCCACCACGAAGGCGGGCACGCCGTATTCCCCGGCCAGCGCCAGGGCCAGTGGGCCGCCCAGATTCGGCGGATAATGCGCGCCCTCGCCCTGCACGGCAAATTCGGCCATCTCCGGCGTGACGCGGTAGGTGCCCGCCGCCACTCGCCCGATCAATCCGCCGCGCCCGACGATGGCGTCCGGGGCGGGCCAGTCAGCCGTCAGCTTCTGAATCTCTGCCGACAGCATTGGCAGGTCCGCCGCCGTGGGCGGAGTGTCCAGCGTCAACTCGGCACGGGTCAGCGCCAACCGCAACTGCCCCGGCAGCGCCGAATTCAGACTCGGATCGATGCTGGCGCAGGCGAGTTTGATCCCGCTGGTTCCTGGATTGATCACGTAGACGATCACAACGCCGCAGAGTAGCAGAGGCCCGGCCCAGGGTGTCCCAATCATGAGCTAGAGGTGAGGCCCAGGCGGCGGCCCGGACCTCATCTTTGGTGTTCAATTCCGACAGCTTAGTGGCTCAGCAGCTTCAGTTGCTCGGTTCGATCAGCCCGTAATGCCCGTCCTTGCGGCGGTAGACCACGCCGGTCAGGCCAGAAGTCATATTGGCAAACACGTAGAAGTCGTGTCCCAGCGCTTCCATCTGCACCACGGCGTCCTCGGCGCTCATGGGGCGCAGATCGAAACGCTTCTGGCGCACGATCTCGGGTTTGAATTCGCCCACATCGTCCATCCCGGCGTTCACGTCCGCCTCGGCGGGACCGGGGGCGGGCGTCGGCGCAGCCTCGTGCCTGGCCTTCATGTAGCGGGTCTTGAATTTGCGGAGCTGACGCTCCAGCACGTCGCTGGCCTTGTCGATGGCGGCGTACATGTCGGCGTGGTGTTCCTCGGCGCGGATGATGCCGTGGGGAACGTTGAGCTGCACCTCCACACGGTTGCGGCGCGTGGAGTCCCGGACATCCCGTACTGTCAGCGTGACCCGCGCGTCGGTGATGGATTCGCTGTAGCGGTCCAGTCGCGTGAGCTTTTCCTCGACGTAGTCGCGCATGGCGTCCGTGACGTCGACGTTCCGGCCAGACAGTTTGTAGATATGCACAGCTTTCACCCATCCTTTGCCCGGAAGGGTGAAAAGTGGCCTTCCGGTCCTCCTCACTGTAGCCCGCTCCGCCCGGTGTTGTCCGGCGAAGTCTTCATAGCGCCTACACCCACGCTGGGGGTATGGTGGAGGGCGACAGTGGGCCGGGCCAGAAAGCTGCGATGGAAAGCTGAGCTGGAAAACAGCGGGCGGGGCAGGAAAAGGGAAATACCCCAGCACGGTTAAGATCTCACCCGCAGCAGGGCGGCTGAGCAGACCATTCTGGAGCCACCCGGCGCGGTATCATGCCCCCATGAAGGTGGATCGGCAGGAGCAGGACGAGGCCCGGCGTGACCGCATCGCCCGCGCCGCCTTCGAGCTGTTCGCCCGCAGCGGTCTGGAGGCCACCAGCGCCCAGGACATCGCCCGCGCGGCCTTCGTGAGCCGCACCAACCTGTACCGCTACTTTCCCAGCAAGATCCACATGCTGCTGGCCCACTTCGACAAGGCCGTGCAGGCCAGCCGCGACGACGCGCTGGAACGCCTGCACGCCGGGGCCAATCCGCAACAGGTCTGGGACAAGGTGATGGCCCGCATGGCCGATCTGGGGGTGCGTTACCGCCATCTGGTGGGCGCGGTGGGGCAGGCGGTGCTGGGCGCGGGGCCTGGGCCGGGCGACGAACAGCCGAAATCTCCGCTGTCCTTTCCGGCCCGGCTGGCCCCCGCCGACGGACTCAAGACGGCGCTGACGCTGGGCGCGCTGGTGGAACCCGTGCTGCTGGCCATGCAGGCCCAGGGCCGCCTGCGCCCGGACGTGAATATCGCTGGTCTCAGCGCCCTGCTGGTGGACGCCTGCCTGTTGGCCCTGCTGCACGGCGGCCACCGCGATCAGCGCGAGGTGCTGCGTGACTGGCAGGACCGTTTCAGCCTGCTGATGTACGGCGCACTGGTACCGGGCGCGGTGATCGAGGGCGGGCGGGACTGAGAACGCTTCTCAGGGCTACCGCAAAGTCAGCGTGAAGGGGCTGGGAGTGCGTCACGCTGGAAGGCAAACCCCTCAGTCTGCTTCGCAGCCAGCTCCCCTCAAGGGGAGCCAAGAGGTACAATTCATCGTGCCACGCAGCAATCTCCTTGCCTCCCTTCTGAGGGAAGGTGCCCCGTAGGGGCGGACTTGCAAAGCTGCGGAGCAGAGGGGTTAAATCGTGGGAGCTACCGTAAAACCTGACTTTGCGCTAGCCCTGGGACGCTCCTGACTGGAACAGCGCACCGACTGCCTGTAGCTCTACTCTACGTCCGCGAGAACCACACCAGAATGAACACCCAGCACACCACGCTCAGGCCCACGCTGAGCAGCAGATAGGTTCTGAGCCAAGGGCGGGTTTCCACGAACTGCGGACTGACGACGGCGGCCAGCAGCAGAAAAAGGGCGGGCGTGACCAGCAGGGCGGGCAGGGTGATCAGGCTGGGATAGATGAACCCGGCCCACAGCAGCGTGAAGATCAGCAGCGCCCCCGCCAGCGACAGCAGGCGCAGTTGCAGGGCCAGCTCGAAGGAAAGGCGGGCGGGTTTGCGGGACATGACCGCAGTTTAATCGCCCGGCACGGCCCGCACCCGGTCAAGTCCGGTCAAGTCAAGCCCCGCCCTGCCCCTTCCCGTCCGGCAGAGCGCGCTATGCTCCCTCCTGTTTATGTACTTGGTGATTGAAGGTCCCATCGGGGTGGGAAAAACGAGTCTGTCCCGGCGGCTCTCGGCACGCTACGGCGCGGAACTGAATCTGGAGGTGGTGGAGGAAAATCCCTTCCTGGCCCGCTTTTACGAGCAGCCGGACGCCTACGCTTTTCAGGTGCAGGTCTTCTTCTTGCTGTCGCGCTTCAAGCAGCTCTCGGCGCTGGCCCAGCCGGGGCTGTTCAGCGGCAACGTGGTCAGCGATTACCTGTTCGCCAAGGATTTCATCTTCGCCGCCATGAACCTTAAGGACGCCGAATTCGCGCTGTACGAGGACCTGTACTCGCACCTGTCGCCCAGATTGCCCACCCCCGATCTGGTGGTCTACCTGCGCGCCGATACGGATGAATTGCTGCGCCGCATTGCCCGCCGGGGCCGCCCCTTCGAGCAGGACATGCAGGCGGGCTATCTGGCCGAGCTGACCGCCCGCTACGACGAGTATTTCCGCACCTATGACCACCCGCTGCTGACTGTGCAGGCCGGGGACATCGACTTCGTGGGCAACGCTGAACACGAGGAACTGATCCTGGCCCGCGTCCACGAGGCGCTGACGGCTGGGCAGGCGGCGGACTGATGCGCCGGACCCTGATATTTCTGGCACAGGGGAAGCGCTGATGTATCTCGCCGTTTCCGGCAACATCGGCAGCGGGAAAAGCACGCTGACGCGCATGCTTTCCGAGCGGTATGGGTTGCGGCCCGTCTACGAACCCTACGCCGACAACCCGTATCTGGAAGATTTCTACCGCGATATGCGGCGTTACTCGTTCCACTCGCAGATCTACTTTCTGTCGCGGCGGCTGGAGCAGCACCTGAATCTGGTCACGGGGGCGCGCTACGTCATTCAGGACCGCACCGTGTTCGAGGACGCCAACATCTTTGCCCGCAACCTGTTCGAGAGCGGCCAGATGGAGGCGCGCGACTGGGCCACCTACTGCGGGCTGTACGAGGGGATTTTGCCCGCCCTGCGCGTGCCGGACCTGCTGATTCACATCGACGCGGGCCTGCCCACCCTGCGCCGCCGGATTGCCCTGCGCGGACGCAGTTACGAACAGGACATTCCCGACGCCTATCTGGCGGGTCTGAACCGACTGTACGACGCCTGGATCGCGGAGTTCGACGCCTGCCCGGTGCTGCGAGTGCCGGGGGATGAGCTGGACTTCGTGGCCGATCCGGGTGCCTTTGGGCACGTCTGCGATCGCATTCAGGCGCACGGCTTCGGCCTGCCGCTGCTGCGCTGAAGCCGTGCGGGTTCTGAATGTCCCCGTCCCGGACGAATTGCAGACCCTCTGGAGAGGCTGGCTTGCACCCGCGCGTCAGCCCTTCTTTTTGACTGCGGCGGAGGCTGAAGCATTCGACCTCCCCACCATCCCACGCGCGGAGGCGAAACTGACCCCCGAGAAGCGCGACACCAACGCCGTCTGGGGCATTGCGGCAGAAGCGGACCGGGTGGCGTGGCTGACACTGGAGGAATGGTACAACCTCGGGCCGAGGCTCCAGCGCGGGTTGCTGACGCTTCAGGTCCGGCACAACCGGGGCAATCTCCCACGCCGCCGCGATTTTGCCGATCTGCTGCCCGACTTACCACAGGCCCGATTTCTCTGGACGCCTGAACTCCTGACTGACGCCGTGCTGGAACGTGTCGTCAGCGCTGGCAATCCGCCCTGTCAGAAGGCACAGGTGTCGGAGAGTGTCTGGGAGGCCGCCTCTACCCGCCTGCCCCGTGTGCGTGAACTGGCCGGAACTTTCGCCTCCCACAGCGGCGCAAATTGCTTCGGCGCGGTGATGGGCGCGGCGGGCGTGGCTGGCGCTGAAAGCGAATGGATGCAGCGCGAGCCGTTCGAGGCGTTTTTACAGGAACGCACCCGTCCCGGCGGCAAAGACGATCAACCCGGAACGCTTCTGCTGTGGCGCAGTTCGGACGGTCTGGTGCAGCACGCCGCCGTCACGCTGGGCGGCGGCTGGGCCTTTCAGAAGGCGTCACAGGTCTGGTACTCGCCGCGCGTGGTGCTGTCAGTGGACGATTTGAAACGCGCGGCCCGTCAGCGGGGCAATCGGCTGAGCCGCCACCATCTGATTTCCGCCCTCTGATTCAGAGTGGCCCGCTGGCTATTTCCCCTTGCGGGTCAACTGGTACAGCGTATAGGCGTTGAAGACGGCCAGCACCAGACTGACAATCGCCAGCGGCCAGTTGCTCGTGGTCACGAAACGAATGGTCAGGATGCCCCAGCCACACACCAGCGCCGTGACCAGCCAGACGCGCCAGACGGGAGCGTTCATGCTTGAAACCTCATACCCTCCATCCTAGCGTTCAGGACGCGGGACATGGGTTGTCGGGCAAACTGTCGGGGGCGCGGGCACCACCCGCTCATTTGCCCAGGCTGGAAGCCAGCGCTTCCCGCACCGCCGCCGCCGCATTCAGCGTGCCGCTGCCACAGGTGCGGGCTGGGGCCGGGTCACAGCGCCCGCCGGGAAACGGGGTGGCCGTGCGGGTCAGCAGGGCGCGCAGTTGCGTGGGCGTCAGGCGAGGGCGCGCACTCAGCAGCAGGCTGGCGACTCCGGCCACATGTGGGGCGGCCATGCTGGTGCCGTTCGGGCTGCGTTCGCCCCCCGGCCCACTCAGGCTGCTGACGGGAACGCCGTGGCCCGTCTCGCCCCCCGGCGCGGCGATGGCGACACTGCGGCCCCAGTTGGCGTAATCGGGGCGCGTGCCCTGTTGCGTGGCGCTGGTGACGGTCAGCACGTTGCGGCAGCCCGCAGGCGAGTAGCCGGAGGCATCCGCACCATCGTTGGCCGCCCCCACCACGATCAGCGCGCCCTTTGCATTCACGGCACTGACCGCGTTCTGGATGCGCGCGTCGCAGCCGGTCAGCGGAATGAAGTCCGCGAACAGGCTCAGGTTCAGCACTTTTGCTGGGTTGGGATTGGCAGGCACCCCTGGCACCGCAAGGCCCGCCGCCCAGAGCAGCCCATCGGCCAGGTCCTGCGGATCGATCAGGCCGTCGGTGCCCGCCACGCGCACCTGCACGATGCGCGCCGTGGGGTTGATGCCTGCCATCCCCCGCCCGTCGTGCGCGGCGGCGATGATGTTGGCCACCACCTCGCCATGGTAAGCCAACTGGCCCACCCCGGAGGCGTCTGTATCGCGTCCGTCGCCGTCCCCGGACCGCACGGGGTCATGCACGAAGTCGTAGCCGTTCACCACGCGCCCGGCCAGTTCCGGCGAGTTGACGAACCCCGTGTCCAGCACAGCCACCGTGACCGGAGGTGTTTGCGAGACACCACCCTTTTTCACAATTTCTGGCAGCAGTGCCCACGCCTGCGGCATGCCAATCGTGGTCATGTCCCACTGCCGGGTGAACAGGGGGTCAGCAGGCCGGTAGGCAGCGGGCGGAACTGCAACGGGTTTGGGTGGTGTGAGGATGGATGGAGGCACGACAGGCAATGGCACCAGCGGAGGCGCGGTCTGCGGACGGAGCGGAGTTGCGGGCGCGATTTCCAGAGGCGGCTGGATTGGTGGTGTTTGGGCCGGTGGCATCTGGACTGGGAGCGGCTTGACGACTGGAGGTTTCGGGGCCGGAGGCTTGGGCACGGGTAACGTCTGCCCCGGCGGCAGCGCGGGAATGTTGCCCGGTGTGGCAGCCTGCCCCCCCACACTCAGCAGGGCGGCGCACAGCAGCGGCAACGTCAGAAGGGACAGCTTCACTCGCACAGTCTGCCGCCTGTGCCTGATGCCCGGCTGAGGCGCTGATTCCAATGCGGGCGCTAGCATCCGGTCCATGACTCCAAAATCCCCTTCTGAGCGCCGCGTGGTGGTTCTCACTGGTGCGTCTAGCGGTATCGGGCTGGCGACGGCACGCGAGCTGGCGGCGCGTGGGCACACGCTGGTGCTGGCGGCCCGCCGCGAGGATCAACTGGTCGCGCTGGCCCGCGAACTCGATCCCCGCAGCTCGCGCGTGATCGCCGTGCCTACCGACGTGACCGACGCCGCTTCCCGGCAGGCCCTGATTGACGCCGCGCACACGCACTTCGGGCGCATCGACGTGCTGATCAACAATGCCGGGGTCACGGTAGAGCAGGGCTGGTGGTGGGACGATCCCGATCCGCTGCGCGTGGTGCGAGTGAATCTGGAAGCGCCCATCGAACTGGTGCGGCTGGTGCTGCCAGAAATGCGTTCGCGGGGCAGCGGGCACATCGTCAATATCGGCTCGGTGGCGGGGCGGGCGGCCACCAACGGCATGTACAGCGCCAGCAAATTCGGCATTCGCGGGTTTTCGCTGGGGCTGCGGCGAGAGCTGCTGGGCAGCGGCGTGGACGTCAGCCTAATCTCTCCCGGTTTCGTGAAAAGCGAGATGACCGCTCGCGCCCGCATGCCCATGCCGGGGCCGGAAGTGGTGGCCCGCGCCGTGGCCGGGGTGCTGGAGCGTCCGCGCCGGGAAGTGACCGTGCCGGGGATTTACCGCGCCGTGTCACTGCTGGACAGCCTGCTGCCGGGACTGGCAGACCGCATCGTGCGGCGGGTGGTAATTGCGCGGCGGTACGGGAGCCGCTGAGCGCAACATCACGTTCACCACGAATCCCCGGCGCTTCCTGAGTCTGCGGTTTTCTCACGCACAGGGGAAAAGCAGCCGCCCCAGCAGAAGAAGCATCAAAAAGCCCCTCCAGAGTGGGAGGGGTCAATATTGGATTTCTTCAGTCCTGAGATTCTAGCTTCTCGTCCCGTTCCGCCGCCGCCTTCAGCCGCCCCGCCTCCCGCGCCGCCTGGGTCAGCAGATATTCGATCTGGGCATTGACGCTTCGCAGGTCATCGGCGGCCCAGCGTTCCAGCGCCGCGTACAGTTCGGGGCTGATCCGCAGTGGGTAGTTCTTCCTTGCCATGCGTGCCTCCTGTTGCCAGATGGGGCGCGCTAGAGCATTTGTCCGAATTACAGCATCAGGAAAAGAGACTCCTGACGCTTCCATTCTCCCAAATGCTTAGCGGAATTCACTCACTCCGTTCGGTCAAAAGTGAACGACTCTTTTGACAAATGCTCTAGTAGAGGCTTCCGGCGTTCACGATGGGCTGCGTGCCGCGCTCGCTGGTCAGGACCACCAGCAGGTTGCTGACCATCTGGGCCTTGCGTTCCTCGTCCAGTTCCACGATGTTCTGTTCGGCCAGCTCACGCAGGGCCATCTGCACCATGCCCACCGCGCCCTGCACGATCTGCGCCCTGGCGGCGATGATGGCGCTGGCCTGCTGGCGCTGGAGCATGGCCCCGGCAATTTCCGGCGAGTAGGCCAGATGCGACAGGCGGGCTTCCAGCACCTCAACCCCGGCGTGTCGCAGGCGGGCGGCCAGTTCGCGGCCCAGCGCCTCGGCCACCTCGTCGGCGTTGCCGCGCAGACTCTTACCGCTTTCCTCGTAGTTGTCGTAGGGGTACTGCGAGGCCAGATGACGCAGGGCGGTCTCGGACTGGATGGCGACGAATTCGACGTAATCCTCGACATCGAAGGTGGCCCGCGCCGAATCCACCACACGCCACACGATCACGGCGGCGATCTCAATGGGGTTGCCCGACAGATCGTTGACCTTCAGGCGCTCGGAATTGAAGTTGCGGATTCGCAGCGACACGTTCTTGCGGATCGTCAGCGGATTGGTCCAGTACATGCCGTTGCGCCGCTCGGTGCCCACGTAGCGCCCGAACAGGGTCAGCACCTTGGCCTGGTTGGGCTGCACGATGAAAAACCCGATAACCGCGAACAAGAGCAGCACGCCCAGCCCCACACCCAGCAGGAACTGCCCAGCCACCAGCAGCCACACTGCCGCCGCCACCAGCACCAGCCACAGCAGAAAGATCGGCACGCCCGGCAAGCCGAAAGCGGCACGTTCCACGCTCGCCACGCCATTGCGTGTGGAGATTCCACCTTCCGGTCCAACAACTTCGGGCACTTTATTCAGTTCGCTCATCTCAGCTCCCTCCTCTCAGGGTGATATCACTCTGATACGAGGGTGAGGATGGAAAGTTCCCGGTCAACCTGAGCGCGCAGGCCAGGGCAACACGGGCAGCTTTCCTGCGGCCAGAAACGGCAGAAAAGACGGGGCCATTCAGCACCCCGTCTCCCCTGTTTCCATCTCTAGCGTCCGGTCTGTTGCAGCGTCCGCTTGAGCAGCGTGACCTTCACGTCCACACTCTTCTTGTTGCGCCACACGCGCAGGTTGACGGTCTGGCCGGGGCGTTTGGCGGCCACCAGCCGGGTCACGTCAAAGGAATTGGTCACGCGCACGCCGTCCACCGCCACGATGATGTCGCCCAGCGGGGCCAGCAACTGATCGCTGCTGTTGCGCAGGCTGCCGCGCAGGCCCGCGCGGGCGGCGGCGCTTCCGGCAGGTACGTCCATGACCAGTGCACCCTCGGAACTGGACAGGCCCGCGAGCTGGCGCAGGGCCGGGGGCAGGGTGTCCAGATTGACCAGCGTGGCCCCCAGCGTGCCGCGCTGCGGAACCCCGATCTTTTCCAGATCGTCCAGACTCTGCTTGACGATGTCGCCGGGAATGGCAATGCCGATCACGCCGGGAACCAGATTGTTGGGCGCGGCGTTGGCGTCGGCCACGCCCACCACCAGCCCGCGCGAATCCAGGATCGGGCCGCCGCTGTTGCCCTGCTGGATGCTGGCAGTGGTCATCAGGTACTCGCCGATCTCGCCGCCCAGATTGTCGTTGCGCGGCACATTGTCCGCGCTGGCCATCACGCTGAAGATGCCGGTGCTGACAAAGTTGGGAATCTTGAGGGGCGTGCCCATCGCGGTCAGCTTCTGCCCCGGAATCAGGCGGGCGCTGCTGCCGAAGCCCAGGGTTTTGGGCGCAGTCACGCCGGTCACACGCAGAATGGCGATGTCGATGCCCGGATCGACGCCCTCGATCTTGGCCGAGACCTTGCGCCCGTTGTACAGCGTGACGCTCAGCGAGTCCTGAAACTCGATGACGTGGTAATTGGTCACGATCAGGTCTTTCTTGTAGAAAAAGCCGGTGCCGGTCTCGATGGGATCATCGCCGGGCTGCAACTGATCGCGCTGAAGGCGGTTGTCGATCCGCACCACCGCTTGCAGGGCGTTCTGCGTGACCTCCACGGTGTTGATCTCATCCGGCGTGACCAGGGCGCGCTGGGCACTGACCCGGCCCGAGACATACGCGCCCGCCACCGCCGCGCTCAGCAGCAGCGCCGCTCCCAGAACGCGCGCGGCGTTCACCCCTCGCCGCCGCCCTTGCTTTCGCTCTTGCCGCCGCTCTCGGCCTTGGGCGCAGGCTTGCTCTCGCTGCCACCGCCCTCGGACTTCTCGCGGGGGCGCGAGTCGTTGGCGTAAAAGCCGCTGCCTTTAAAGGCGATGCTGGGCCGCGCCAGCACGCGCTTGACCGGCACGCCGCTGTCGGGATGCGCGGTGTAGGCGTCGTCGCGCATGCTCTGGCGCAACTCGTAGATTTCTCCGGTGTCGATGTTCTTGTACAGGTAGGTGGGCATGGGCAGAGGTTCCTTGGGGCAGAGGTGGGCGAGATCGGGGGATCAGGATTGCGCGGGGGGCGTTGCTCCTGCGCGCACAGGCTAGCAGGCCCAGGTTGACAGCAGGCACAGACTTACAGACACAGCCTAGCAAGCACAGCCGGGGACAAACGGGCGGCTGTCTCACTGCCGTCTGGCTTACCCCCGACGCCCACCCCCCCCAGCGTCATCTGAGCAACTTGCTCAGCAGAGGCAGCGGGTGGGTGTTATGATCTGGCGGCAAACCCTTCTCATGCCGGGGGACTTTGCACCAACAGGGCAGCGCAAGGCCCACCCGCACAGTCTGGGTGGGAAACGAGGTGGAGGTCAGCGAGTTTTCTGCGGATGCCTCCAGGTGTGGGCGACACCTACCCGCCGCGTCTCCGTCAGAAGAGGTGCGGGAAGTCCAGCGATAAACCCCAGCGGCAACGCGGGAATAAGGCCGGACCCGTCACAAAAAATCAAATAGGCATTCCCGTCTTTTTATGCGAAGGAGGCGGGCAGGAGTCCTTATGTGCGGAATCGTGGGTTATATCGGCGGGCGTCAGGCCCAGGAAGTCTTAATTTCGGGCCTCTCCAAGCTGGAATATCGGGGCTATGACAGCGCGGGCGTGGCGATTGGCGACGGCGCGTGCATTGCCGTAAAGAAGAAGGCGGGCAAGCTGGCCAACCTGGAAGCGGAACTGGAAGGCCGCCCATTGACGGGCACGCTGGGCATCGGGCACACGCGCTGGGCCACCCACGGGCTGCCCAACGACACCAACGCGCACCCGCACGCCACCGAGGACGGCAAGATCGTCATCATCCACAACGGCATCATCGAGAATTACCTGAAGCTGAAAGAGGCCCTGATGTCGCGCGGCCACGAGTTCAAGAGCGAGACCGACTCCGAGGTGCTGGCCCACCTGATCGAGGAAGCCTACAGCGGCGACCTGTACGAGGCAGTTCGCACGGCGCTGGGACAGGTGCGCGGCGCATACGGCATCGTGGTCACGCATGTGGATCACCGTGAGATCGTCGCGGCCCGAACGGTCAGCCCGCTCGTGATGGGCGTCGGCGAGGGCGAGATGTTCCTGGCCTCCGACGTGCCCGCACTGCTGGCCTACACCCGCAACATGGTCTTCCTGCACGACGGCGACATGGTGGTCATGAACGACGACGGCTTCCGCATCACTGACCTGGACGGCAACGAGCAACAGCGCGAGATCGAACACATCGACTGGGACGCCGAGGCCGCCGAGAAGGGCGGGTACGATACCTACATGCTCAAGGAAATCTACGAGCAGCCCACCGCCCTGACCAACACCCTGATTGGCCGCCTGCACGACGATACCGGTGAAGTCAATCTGGACATCAACCTCGATCCCAGCAGCTTCAAACGCATCAGCATCATCGCCTGCGGCACGGCCTTTTACGCCGGGCTGGTGGGCGAGTACCTGATCGAGCAATTGGCGCGCATTCCGGTGGAGGTGGACGTGGCCAGCGAGTACCGCTACCGCAACCCGCTGGTGTCCGAGAACACGCTGGCGATTGTGGTCAGTCAGTCGGGCGAGACGATTGACACGCTCGAAGCTTTGCGCGAGGCCAAGAAACACGGCGCGAAAACGCTGGGTGTGATCAACGCCAAGGGCAGCAGCATGACCCGCGAGCTGGACGACACGCTGTACATCCACGCCGGGCCGGAAATTGGCGTCGCCAGCACCAAGGCGTACACCTCGATGGTCAGCGCCTTCGTGATGCTGGCGCTGTGGCTGGGCCGGACGCGCGGCACGTTAAGCGAGGAGCAGGGCGCGGAATTGCTCAAGGCCACCCGCGAGTTGCCCCGTCTGGTGGAGGAAGCGCTGGCCCCCGAGCGCGTGGAGGCGATCAAGGTCGTGGCCGAGAAGTACGCCCACGCCCGCGATTACCTGTTCCTGGGGCGCGGCGTCAACAGCCCCACCGCCTACGAGGGCGCGCTGAAGCTCAAGGAAATCAGCTACATCCACGCCGAGGCGTATGCGGCAGGCGAGATGAAGCACGGGCCGATTGCGCTGATCGATTCCAACCTCCCCGTGGCCGTGATCGCCACTGAGAGCCGCCTGCTGGAAAAGACCATCAGCAACGTGCAGGAAGTGCGCGCCCGCGCGGGCAAAGTCATCCTGTTCCTCAGTGACGGCGACACCGAGAACGCCCGCCACGGCGACGACGTGATCTACGTGCCGCGCGCCCACGAGATGGTCAGCCCGGTGGTCAATGCAGTGGCGATGCAACTGCTGGCCTACTTCACGGCCACGGCGCTGGGTAAGGACGTGGACAAGCCGAGGAACCTGGCGAAGAGTGTGACGGTGGAATAGTCTGAAAATTTGGTCAGGAAGATAAAGGAGATGGAGTGGCTTCGCAGAACGGTACGGGGCCACTTCGTCCTGCGGGCAGTCAGAGAAGCAGAGGTCTGACTCAGCGTGGGCCAGAGGTCTAGCGGCGTCGTCATTTTCACTCCGGTTCAGGACGTATGCCCGAGTGGAACTGTGCCAGTCTCAGATGCCCAGTAAAATTCATTCACTTCGTCCAGCCAGCATTGAACACCTTTTCCAGCAAATGCCCTAGAGAAGAAACAGCGCCTAGAGCATTTGTCGGAATAATTGTTGAACTGGGCGAAGCTGAGGCGTTCCGAAGAGCGTACCCAAACACTTCAGCTTCACTCAGGACGGTGCATCTTTTCTGTCAAATGCTCTAAAAGCGCACAGGCTCCGCAGACCATTGACGCCGCAGCCGCTCCCAGCGCCCGGTGTTCAGGCTCACGTCTCCCGGCAACATCACCCCCGCCTCAGCACGCGTGCCCTCCCGCACATCGGGCCTGCGCCGCAGCGCCAGTTCGTAGACGCTCTTGCGCTGGGTGGCGATGTGCAGCACCCTGTTCTCGATTTCCAGGGAATGGCGCACCGCCAGCCCAATCATCGGCGCGATGATGTCCACGTAATCCTGCCCGGTGAACACGTCGCTGTAGGCCACCGGATACTGGAATTCGCGTGGGCGAAAGCTGGTGCGGAGGATCAGATGGCGCTGTGCGGCGCGGGCGGCTTCCTCGGCCACCAGCTTGCTCAGGGCGTAGAAATTGACAACGGGGCCGGGCGTATCGTCCTCGTGATAATTGCCCCTGTCGCCGCTGAACACATAATCGGTACTGATCTGGACCAACTTCGCGCCCACTGTGTTGGCCGAGTGCGCCATGTTGCGGGTGCCCTCCACATTCACAGCCCAGCAGCGTTCGCGGTTCTTCTCCGCGCCACCCACGTCGGTATACGCCGCCGCGTGGACGATCACGTCGGGACGTTCGCGGCGTACCACGTCCATGACCTGCACGCCGTCGGTGATGTCCAGTTCCGCAGACGTGGGGGCCAGGGTCTCGGCTCCCAGCCCCGGCAACAAGGCGCGCAGTTCGGTGCCCAGCCGGCCCCCACCACCGGTCAGCAGCACTTTCATCCCCGGTCCTCGGCCCATAGTTCAGCCCCGAAGTGATCCCAGGGCAGGCGGCCCTCGTTGGGATCATCCGCATCGAACTGCGCGTCCATCGTGTACAGCAACGTCGCGCCGTCTGGCCCGGCCCCATAGCCGTGGGCCACACCGCTGGGGATATGCACCAGCATGGGCTGCTCGCCGCTGAGGACCAGCCTGCGCCTGACGCCTGTGGTGGAACTGTTAACCCGGCAGTCCACCAGCCACACCACCAGTTGCCCGCCCAGCACACACCAGATTTCGTTCTGCTCGGCCCTGACGTGAATATGAAAGGCATTGACCCGGCCCGCTGCGGCCCACGACACGCTGATCTGGCGCGGCGTCAGGAGGCCGGGCAGGCCCTGAACACCCGATTCACCCACGCGCAGGTATTCCATGAACGCGCCGTTCTCACTGCGGTTTTTCTTCAGGGCCTGGACCCACACGCCGTCAATCTGCGGGGCGGCAGGATAAGTCTCGAAGGTCAGGGCTTCCAGAACGGACGTGACCAGCGGAATGGCCAGCTCGGGACGGTCAGGCAGGTCGATCATGGGCGGCTCCGTGTTTCCTGGGCGAGCTTGAGAAGGTACTGACCATAGCGGTTCCTGGCGAGTTTGTGGGCCTGTTCAAGCAGTGCCCCGGTGCTGATCCAGCCCGATCTCCAGGCGATTTCCTCGGGCGCGGCCACCTTGAGGCCCTGGCGGTGTTCGATGGTCTGGATAAACAGGCTGGCCTCCAGCATGCTCTCGTGCGTGCCCGTGTCCAGCCACGCGAAGCCCCTCCGCATCATTCGTACCTCCAGCAGCCCCTCTTGCAAATAGAGGTTGTTAATGTCCGTGATTTCCAGCTCACCGCGCGCCGAGGGCCGGATGCGCCGCGCCAGTTCCGTGACCCGCTCATCGTAAAAGTACAGGCCGGTCACGGCGAAGTCGGATTTGGGATGCGCGGGCTTTTCCTCAATGGACAGGGCACGGCCCAAGGCGTCGAAGTCCACCACACCGTAGCGCTCTGGATCACTGACCTGATAGGCGAACACCGTGGCCCCCTCGGCCTTCTGGCTGGCCAAGGTCATCAGGTCCGACAGGTCATTGCCGTAGAAAATGTTGTCACCCAGAATCAGCGCGCTGTCATGGCCCCGCACGAAGTCTTCCCCGATCAGGAATGCCTGGGCAAGCCCACCGGGTTCAGGCTGCACGGCATACTCCAGGCTCAGCCCCCACTGCGAGCCGTCGCCCAGGAGCTGCTTGAAGCGTGGGGTGTCCTCGGGCGTGGAAATAATCAGAATTTCGCGGATGCCGCCCAGCATCAGGGTGGTCAGCGGGTAATAGATCATCGGCTTGTCGTAGATGGGCAGCAGTTGCTTGCTGACCGCCAGCGTCGCCGGATACAGCCGCGTGCCACTGCCCCCGGCCAGAATGATCCCCCGACGACTGGACATAGGAACAGTCACGATGGCGTTCCAGCCAGTCGCTCGGCATACTGCTTTTCGTAGTACTCGCGGAACTCGCCGCTGCGGATCGGCTCCCACCAGGCCTGATTCTCGGCATACCACTTCGCCGCCTCAGCGACAGCTTCCTTCGGATCGTATTTTGGCTGCCAGCCCAGGGCCTTCAATTTGTCCACGTTCATGCTGTAGCGGCGATCATGGCCAGGGCGGTCCGTGACATGTCGGACCAGCGAATGATCTTTACCCAGCGTGTCCAGCACGATGTCTACCATCTCCAGATTGGTCATCTCGCGCCCGGTGCCGACGTTGTACACCTCGCCGATCTGGCCGTGCAGTAGCACGGTCTCGATGCCGGTGCAATGGTCATGGACGTGGGCGTAGTCACGCATCTGCAACCCGTCGCCGTAGACCGGGATGGCCTCGCCCAGAATGGCGTTGGTGGCAAACAGGGGCACGGCTTTTTCGGGATACTGATAGGCGCCAACGTTGTTGGCCCCGCGCGTGATGGTCACCGGCAGGTCATAGGTGATGGCATACGCCTGGACCAGTTGATCGGCAGCGGCCTTGCTGGCGGCGTAGGGGCTACGCGGGGCAAGTTCATCTGTTTCCACACTTTGATGATCATCACGGATGTGCCCGTAGACCTCGTCGGTGCTGATGTGATGTAGGCGGATGCCCAGTTGGCGGGCCACTTCCAGCAGGACATGCGTGCCACGCACGTTGGTATCGGTGAAGACCAGCGGTCCCAGGATCGACTGATCCACATGGGTTTCAGCAGCAAAATTGACGATCAGATCAATCTGGTTTTCCTTGCAGGCCCGGCGTAACGCGTCCATGTCACCAATGTCGGCCACCACCAGCGAGAGATTGGGACTATCCCAGAGATCGGCCAGGTTTTCACGGCGGCCCGCGTAGGTCAGTTTGTCGTACACCACCACGCGGCTTTCAGGATGCTGGCCCAGCCAGTAGCGCACGAAGTTGCTGCCGATAAACCCGCAGCCACCCGTGACCAGAAGCCTTTTGGGAAAATTGTCAGTTGTCATGCTTCCGAGAGTAAGGCCAGAACCGCCCGTTCGGGGGGCTAGGCCCAGCTTCCCATACACCCGCATGCCTGGACCAGCCCCGCCGTGTTTTGTTTGAACCAGTATAGATCGGGGGGCAGAGAGCCGTCCACTCTTTGCCCCCCATCCCAGGCCCCGCTCTATTGCAGGCTTTTCACATACATGTGGATCGCCTCCACCTGCTCGTCGGTGGCCGTCTCGCCGCCGAAGCCCGACTCGGCGAAGCGCGGCATGACCGGAGCCAGGGCGCGGCCCCCCGGAGCCTGACCGTGCAACACCGCTGCGGCAAATTCGGCGGGCGTCCAGGCGGCGGTCACGCCCAGCGCCGGGCCGATGCCGCCCACCGCATTCGCGCCGTGGCAGCCCACGCAATTGCTGGCGTACAGCGACTGGCCGTTCACCGGGGCGCTGGCGACTGACGCCGTCATCTCACCCGCACCCGCACCGCCGGACATGCCCATTCCGGTGTTGAAGGAGGTAAAGGCGATCACGCCCGCCAGCACCACGAACACCACGGCGGCGGTAATCTCGCGGCCTGAAAATCCGCGCTCGTTGCTGATCTCGCTCATCTGTCTGTCCTCAACAGCAGTGCTTCTAACATCAGTACAGCCTCCAGCCGGGAACGAGTTCAGCGTTGGCGAACAGGCGGGCGATCACCGGGCCGTACATCAGCAGCACCAGCAGCAGCGCCACGCCCCACAGCGCCAGCAGCGGCTCGGTGAAGCGCACCAGCGCACTGGCCCCGGCCAGATTCTGTCCGGCGGGGCTGATCACCTCGCTGTAGGGAATCGGGGAGGTGACCTCACCGTCATCCACGCGCTTGGACAGCAGCATGCGGAACAGCACGTAGAAATACATCACGGCGCTGACCAGCAGGATCACGCCGCTGATAGCCGTCAGCATCTGCGGAATCTGGATGGGCATGTCGCGGTACACGCTCTGGGCGGTGGCGCTGATCAGGGCGCGGCGCGGCACGCCGACCAGCCCCTCCCAGTGCATCCCCAACGCAAAGACCATCATGCCGATAAACCACGTCCAGACCGCTGCCGAGGCGAGGCGGACACTGGGCATGCGCTTGCCGGTCAGGTGCGGGATCAGCCACAGCGAGATGCCCATGAAGGTCAGGGTGGTGGCCGTGCCCACGGTGATGTGGAAGTGGCCGGGAATCCAGGCGGTGTTGTGGATGACGGGCGCGAAGGTGGAACTGGCGTTGACGATGCCCCCTGCCCCGCCCAGGATGAACGAGACCATCGCCAGCACCGGGGCGCTGAAGGTGGGCTTGCCCCAGGGCAGCTTCAGCATCCAGCCAAACAATCCGCGCCCACCCCGCGCCCGTGCCGCGTCTTCCAGCGAGGCGGCCACGCTGAAGGCGGTCAGCAGACTGGGAATGGCGATCAGGAAGGTCAGGAACATGTGCATGGTCTTCCAGGTGGCCGAGATGTTGGGGTCCGCGTACTGGTGGTGCAGCCCGACGGGCGTGGAGTTCAGCAGGAACATCACGAAGGTCAGCCGGACCAGCGGCTCGGAGACGATCCGGCCCCCGGCGTGGTTGGGCAGGAAGGCATACCACGCGATGTAGGCGGGCAGCACCCAGAAGTACACGATGGCGTGCCCGGTCCACCAGAACAGCGTCTTGGAGATCAGCGGGTCCACTCCGGCCACCCAGCCCAGCGACCAGGGAATCAGCAGGAACACGACTTCAATGACCAGACCCAGCGAGGCCACGGCCCACATCATCCAGGTGGCGACGGACATGAAGGCCACCAGCGGGGTCACGCGGCCCGGATTGGCGCGTTTCCAGCGCATCCACATCTGCACGACCTGCCCCACCACCAGCAGGCTCGATCCCACCATGACCGCCGCGCCGATGTAGAACACCGGGCTGCCTTCCATCGGAGGGTAAAAGGTGTACAGCAGCGTGGCGTTGTTGGTCAGCAGCGGCACGGCGGCGGTCAGCAATCCCACCGTCATCAGGATGTACGTGAACCACGCAAACTTCATGTTGATCCGCATCCCCAGATCGCGCGCGGGCAGGTACAACAGGAAGCCGCTGATGAAAAATTGCGTGAACACCAGCGCATTCAGGACGCCGTGCAGGCTCAGGCCCTGGTAATACGATTTGAGCAGCCCCTTGATGATGGGCGTGTCATAGACGTTGATGCCGCCGTAGTTCAGCGCCTGGAGCGGCCCGATCAGCACGCCGATAAACAGAGCCAGAAACGCGGTGACGATGTAATACTGCGTGACTTTCTTGAGGCTCGCCAGATACGCCGCGTCCGAGATGACAGGCGTTTCGCGCGCGGCGTGAGGCGAATAAATCGGAGATGTGGTCACAAAGAATGCTCCTTCGGAAGGTTGCGGGAAACGCTGAACAGAGGGTCTTTTCTCAGACCCCTGGACCCTTGACCCTTAGACCCGCTCACGGCTCCTGAACCTCGACCTTCACGCCGTTGATCATGTTGTGGTGCCCGGTCCCGCAGTACTCGTTGCAGATCACGTTGAGGGTGCCGGGGCGGCGAAAGGTGGTGGTGAAGCTGGACACCTGCCCTGGAATGGCGGTGGTGTTGATGTTGGTGCCTTCAATGAAATAGCCGTGCAGCACGTCCGCCGAGGTGACGTGGATGGTGATGGGTTTGCCGACGGGCACTTTCAGCACGGCAGGCTCGAACTGGAAGGCTCTGGCCACCACGAAGGCTTCATACGTGCCGTCGGCGTTCTGGCGCAGGCCGGGGGTGGCAAACGGCGTGGCCGCGAAGTTCTTGGGGTTCAGCCGCCCGTTCTTGACGCCCGTGATGTGATGGCCGCCCTCCCCAGTCAAGGACGGATAGGTGCCGCTGAAAAAGCTGGCCAGCACGGTCACGAACAGAAAGAGCGCCATGACGGTGGCGATGCCGAACCAGATGTTCTCGTACTTTTCCAGCGTGTGGTGGTCCAGCCGCTGATTCACCGGACGTGGGCCGGCTGGACGCGGAGCCGACACCTAGGCCCGCCCCTGCTGAATGCCCAGCACCAGCATCCACAGCCAGATGATCGACAGGACCACCACCGCCACCACGACCAGCGTGCCGATGGGGGCCGGGCCGCGCGTTTCCGGCTCCTGTGGGGGCAGGGCTTCTTCACGGACCTGGATTTTCACGACTTCGGGGCTTTCGCGGGTCATGGTCTGGCCTCAGTGCCGTTTTGACTTTCGGACGGGCGGGCATAGTCGCGCAGCACGTCGCTGACGGTCAGCAGGCCCACCACGGTCCCCGCGTCGTCGATGACGGGCAAGGCCCCCACACGGTGGTGCAGCAGGGTATAGGCGGCGTCGCGGGCGTCCGCGTCGGGCGTGGTGGTCAGCACGCTGCGGCGCATCACGTCCTGCACGCTCACGGCGGCCAGACGGGTGGTGGCCTCCCACGGCGAGAGGCTGCTGACCTTGCTGGGCAGGGCCTCGCGCAGATCGCGGTCTGTGACGATGCCCACCAGCCGGGACCCGTCCACCACCGGAAGGCGGCGAATCCCGCGCGATTTCATCAGGTGCGCCGCGTCGGGCAAAGGCAGCGAGGGCGGCGCGACGACGACTGGGGCGCTCATTAACTCATGGACCAGCATGTTGTTCCTCCATGCCCGCAAGAGTGAGGGAGCAGCATTACGGAGGCATTACGGCGCGGCCAGCACGGCAAACATGTGGGCGGAAACCATGCTCAGGCCCAGTGCTTCGCCTCCCGCAGAACGCCCACCCGTGCTTTACTTCCCCCATGCAACTCGTGGATTCGCTGGAGCGCCCCGACCTCTCGCTGACCTTCGCCGGGACGGGCGCGGACTGGACTGGCAAGAACTGGCCCGAACGCCTGACCCGTGGCCTGGAGGCGGGCGAGGTGCGACTGATCTCGCGCGGCGAGAATGGGGATACGGCCCTTGCTCTGGCCCCCGCAGACGCGCAGGACGCCCGCGAACTGGGCGCGGCCCTGGCGAAACTGGCGCGCGAATTGAAAGCCGAGACGGTGAAGGTGACCGCGACGGACCACGCCGCCGCGCTGGCTTCCGCGACGCTGGCCGCAGGCTGGGAGGACCGCCGGTACAAGGGTGGGGACGATCAGAAAGACGAGGTTCAGCTTCAGGTGGAGGGGCTGGACGCCGCTGCCCTGGCGCGCATCCGGGGCATGGCGGCAGGCGTGACCTTCGCCCGCGAACTGGTCAGCGCCCCCGCCAACCACCTGAATCCGGCGACGATGGCGCGCGAGGCGCAGAAGCTTTCCGGGCATGGCGTCGAGGTAGAGGTCTGGGACGGCGGTGGCATCGAGGCACGGGGCATGGGCCTGCTGGCAGCGGTGGCGGCGGGCAGCGTGACGGGGCCACGCCTGATTCGCCTGACCCTGCCCGCGCAGGGGAAAGCCACCCGGATTATCGCGCTGGTGGGCAAGGGCATCACCTTCGACACCGGGGGTTACAGCCTCAAGTCGGGCGCGGGCATGTACGGCATGAAGAACGACATGGGCGGTGCGGGCGCAGTGCTGGGGGCCATCCGCGCCCTGGCCGAATTGCGCGCCAGCATCCCGGACGGCACCGAGGTCCGCGCCTACGTGGCCGCCGCCGAGAACATGGTGGGGCCGCACGCGATGCGCCCCGGCGACGTGTACCGCGCCGCCAACGGCAAAACGGTGGAAGTGACCAACACCGACGCCGAGGGCCGTCTGGTGCTGGCCGACGCCCTGGCTGTGGCCTGCGACGAGGGCGCAACCGAGGTTGTCGATCTGGCGACGCTGACTGGCGTGAAGGTGGCCGCGCTGGGCAATGACATGGCCGCGCTGTTCAGCTCTGACCGTGCGTTGGCGGCCCGCTTACAGGCAGGTGCGGAGGCCGCCGGGGAACTGCTGTGGGAGCTGCCGCTGCACCAGCCGTATCTGAAGTCGTACCGCAAGAACACCATCGCGGACCTGAAGAACAGCGACATGGTCCCCGCCGGGGGCAGCATCAAGGCCGCGCTGTTCCTCCAGCAGTTCGTGACCCGTCCGTGGGCGCATCTGGACATCGCCGGAAACGCCGCGAAGGAAGACGTGGCGACGGGGTGGGGCGTGGGAACGCTAGTGGAATACGTGCTGGCGGGCGAGAGCCAGGATTGACGGCCACGCCGCCGCTGACGCCGGAGCTGATCGAGCGGCTTGAAGCGGCCATTCGCCAGAAGGGCTGGGACGCATTGCGACGGGCCTCCAAATTGCAGGGGAATCCGCACGGCGTCACCCTGTACGGGCGAGGCGGCTTGTGGGCCTCATTAGTGCGCGCCTTGCCGGAACTGCCCTGGTACAACACGGTCTCCGGGCTGACCCAGGACACGTTGACTGAGCTGGACGAGGTGCTGTCCGTGTATCAGTCTGAACGGATTGCCCCTCGCCTCAGTGTCTGGGCAACGCACCTGACGCCGACTCTGGGAGCCGCGCTGTTTGACAGGGGATTTACGCCCGTCGGCGTGGGCGCGACGCTTTACGCGGCGGCAGAGGCTCCACCGCCCCGCACGTTCGCTGGCGTAGAAGTGCGCGAATTGAAACTGGGCGAGGACACCGCGACGTTCAATGCTGTGCTGCTGGCAGGCTACGGCTTCACCGATCCGGTCCAGAGGGCGCTGGCGATTCTTGAAAACGAGGGGGCAGGGGTGCGCCGCTTTCTGGCCTGCGTAGACGGGCAACCCGCTGCTGCTGCCCTGAGCGTTCAGAACGGCGTGGCTTACCTTGCTGGGGCCGCCACCCTGCCCGAATTCCGTGGGCGGGGTTTACAGGCCGCCCTGATCCACTGCCGCCTGAATAACGCGGCGCAGTCCTGCGAACTGGTTACAGTCACGACGGCTTTTGCTTCAGGCAGCCAGCGCAATCTGGAGCGGTACGGTTTCCGGGTGGCCCAGCTCAAGACTTTCTGGAGCGAACGCCAGAGCTTGCCGTAATTCGGGCCGATACATCACATCGCCGAATCCAGCTTGCCCCGCAGCAGCAGTTGCATGCGCTGGCCCAGCCGTTTGTAGGCCGGGGGCGAGTGGCGTTTGCCGAAGTCGCGGGCGGCTTCCTCGCTGCCCACGTCATGGCCGTACTTCTGGGTCAGAAAATAACGGTGGTCCATCGTCCACAGGTACAGGTCCGCCTCGGTGCGGCCCGGAAAACGGAACATGACGTGGTGCAGGTCCAGATTGTCCACGATTCGCAGGTACAGGCGCTCGTACCAACTGACCACCGCCTCCTCCCAGGTCACGGGCGGCAGTCCGGCGCGCTCCGGCTTGCGGTCCAGAAAATACTGACGGGTGCGGATGTGTTCCAGCAGCTTGTCGTACCGGCCCGCCGTGGTGAACAGGATCTCGCGGTGGCCAGGCACCAGCACATCCAGATTGGTGGCCCGCAAAAACTGCGCGTACTCCCCCTTGATGATCAGATCCACCAGGGTGTCGCTTTCCTCCGGCGGCACGGTCACGCTCAGCTCGATCACATGCGCGTCGATGTATGCCTGTCCCTGACGGCGGGCCACCGAGACGCGGTGGTTACCATCCTTGACGAAGTACAGCTCGCCCACCTTGTAGACCTGGATGGGCGGCAGTTCCTTGCCCTGGAGCTGCGCGCTGCGGATGCCGATCCAGCGCTCGTCCAGGTGCTTTTCCTTGGGCAGATAGTGGCGATCAAATTCGCGGTAGCGGTCCACCGAGCCGATGATGTGGGCCACCTCGATGGCCTGCACCCCCAGGCTGTGTTCGCCCAGCGGGGCCAGATGCTTGACCCACTCGAAGGGCAGCAGCTCGTTGGGCTGGCGGCGCAGAATAGCGACCAGATCACGGACATCGCTCATCAATCGGGCGCGTTCCACCTCACCGCGCGCCGTACTACGGGTCGTGGCCGGGGCCTGCTGTGAACTGGATTCTGGTGGGAACATAGGGCTGGCACTCTCCTGGCGCGGGTGCGCGAGTGGCCGGGGCCTTGAACCGAAGGGGAATAGAGGAACCCCGAAACGTACCCGCAGGATACCGCAGCCAGGGCCAGAGCGATATGGGCAGAATCGGAGGCACCCACCAGGGGATGCTTCCGGGTACCGCCTCCAGACGGATTCCCCGGTGACGCGCTAGAATAGGTGCATGACCGTTCTCCTTCCGCCGCCCTAGCGAGAGTCGAGGACGCCCAGTTCTACCCCCTTCTCAGAACGAGCGGTGCTGTTTTACAAAGCCCCCGCAGGAGCCACCCATGACCACCACCGAACCTAATCTGACGGAGACCCAGGCTGCCGCACCACAGGCCGCCGAGGTCCACAATGCCGCACTGGACGCCGAAATTGCCCGCCGCCGGACGTTTGCCATCATCTCTCACCCGGACGCCGGGAAAACCACGATTACCGAGAAGCTGCTGCTGTATGGCGGCGCGATTCTGGAAGCGGGTTCGGTGACGGCCAAGGAAGGCCGCGCCCACACCAAGTCCGACTGGATGAGCATTGAGCAGCAACGTGGAATTTCCATTTCCAGCTCAGCGCTGACCTTTGAATACGAGGGGCGGCACATCAACCTGCTGGACACCCCCGGTCACCAGGACTTTTCCGAGGACACCTACCGCACCCTGACCGCCGCTGACAGCGCCCTGATGGTGCTGGACGCGGCGCGTGGCGTGCAGATCCAGACCGAGAAACTGTTCGCGGTGTGCCGCAACCGCCACACGCCGATCCTGACCTTCGTGAACAAAATGGACCGTCCGGCACTGGATCCCTTTGATCTGCTCCAGCAACTGGAAAATGTCCTCCAGATCACGGCGGTGCCGCTGACGTGGCCCATCGGGGACGGCCCGGATTTCAAGGGCGTCTATGACCTCCAGACTGGGCAGGTGCTGGCCTTCGAGCGCACTTCCGGCGGCAAGCACCGCGCCCCGATGCAGACGGCGGGCCTGGACGATCCGCGCCTGATCGGGCTGGTGGGCGCTGATCTGGCTGCCAAACTCAAGGAAGATGTGGAGCTGATCGAGGCCGCCATGCCCGAATTTGATGCGGCGGGCTTTCTGTCGGGCGAGCTGACCCCGGTGTTCTTCGGCAGTGCCATGAACAACTTTGGCGTGGAACACTTCCTGAGCAATTTCGTGGAGTTGGCCCCCCCGCCCGGCCCCACCGAGACGACGCTGGGCGAGCGCGACCCCGAAGCGCCGTTTGCCGGATTCATCTTCAAGTTGCAGGCCAACATGAGCAAGCACCACCGGGACCGCACAGCCTTCATGCGCGTGATGAGCGGCCATTTTGTGCGCGGCATGGACGTGACGCACACCCGCAGCGGGCGCAAGCTGCGGCTTTCTCAGGCGCACACGCTGTTTGCCCAGGACCGTGAGAAGGTGGAAGAGGCGTTTCCCGGCGACATCGTGGGACTGGTCAACCCCGGTGTGTTTCAGATTGGGGATGTGATCAGTCTGGACGCGAAAGTCGCGCTGCCCAGCTTCCCACGCTTCACGCCCGAAACCTTTGCCACGCTGGCCCTCAAGGACGTGGGCAAGCGCAAGGCGTTCATGAAGGGCCTGACCCAACTGGCCGAGGAAGGCGTCGTGCAGACCTTCTTCCCCACCGACGGCGCGCGTGACCCGTATCTGGGCGCAGTCGGCCCCCTGCAATTTGAGGTCTTCCAGGCCCGCTTGCAGGAGGAATACGGCGTGGATGTGGAAATGAACATCACGGGTTATCAGCTCGTGCGCTGGCTGGCCGGGGACGCCAGCAGTGTGGCCCGCTTTGCCCGCCATGTGGAGGACGATCAGGGCCGCCCGGTGATGCTGTTCCGCAGCAAGTACGATCTGGAGTACACCGCCGAGCAACACCCTGAGATTGAGTTCCTGCCGCTGCCGAAGGATCTGACGCGGGTTTAAGTGGGCTGTGGGAACAGATGGTAGAAGGCTGGAATCATGACCGACATGGGTTCTTCATGACCACGGTGCTGAGCAGGCGCAGCACGCTCCACACCGTGTCCGTGATCCCGATGGCCATTGCTGGCGTCCGTTGCGCATATTGACGACGCCCCACCGGTTCATTCAACTTGACTCGCAGGCTCCGGTTCACCCGACAGAAGTTATAGATCCCATTGACCAGATCACTGACCGTCTGACGGACGTGGGGAAGCCTCGCAAACGCGAGGCTTCTGCGGACTTGGTGCGGATTCATACGCCGGGCCGTCCCGTTGTGCCGTTCCACTGCCGAGG
>NZ_MSTI01000178.1 GCF_001949125.1 Deinococcus marmoris | reverse complement strand
GACGACGCCCATCCCTCGGATGGTTCGTTTCTCGTTCCCACTCCACTGCCTTCGAACCAGCGCCATGCGGCGTGAATGGCGCTTGTCCATCACGCTGTCGTCGAAGATGATGTAACCCTTGTCGCTCAATTTGACGTGTGGACGCACCTGCGTCCACACCTCCGCTGCCGTTAAACAGTCACCTTTCAGGTAGCGCTGAACGGCGTCATGAGCAAAATCATCGACGTGGTTGGCAAAATAGGTTTGTGTCCGATTGATCTGTGTTGCAGCCAAAAACTCGCAGTACCGTTGCCGCCCGACTTTTCGAGGTCTTCCCACCAGCCCAGAATTTCAGACTTGCCCAGTTTCGCGTAAGCCTTAAGGAGATAAGGCTGTGGCCCACGCCTGGCACCACGCCCGCAGCAGCGCCCGACGATTTGGCGGCGTGCCCGACGATTATCTGGCCGTCCACGGCTGGTTTGACCAGACCAAGGGCCACTGGGCCGATGCCCGCCACCGCGCCGTGCTGCACAGCAGTTTTGGCATCTTTCTGTGCGAGCAGTTCTTCGGGCCCACCTTCAAACGCGCCAGCGACGGCCAGCACGTTCCCACCCGGCTGGTGGGCGAACAACATGTACTCGAAGACCTGGGCCGCATTCCCAGCGTGCAGAACTGGCTGGGCGATTTGCCGCTCCAGGGCTGGATGCTCCAGAACGCCGCCCCGCTGAGCCGCCTGAATATGGAAGCCGCAGGACCACTGGAAGACGAGTTGCCGGGAGTCGGGGAACTGCCCGGCTAACCCTCCGAATCCTGTCTGCCCGCCAGCAGCAGTTCCAGCAATTCGTTGACATTGCGGTGCGCGTCCAGTGGATGCCGCAACGGGCGGTTGGCCTCGATCTGGTAGGTGTTGCGACGGCCCACGCGCTGGCGGATCAGGATTCCGGCGTCCTCCAGATCACGCACGATACGCTGCACGGCGCGTTCGGTGATGCCTACGTCGGCGGCCACCTGACGCAGCGTGGCGTCCGGCTGGCGCTTGAGGCACAGCAGCACGCGGCTGTGGTTGGACAGAAACGTCCACGAGGGTGCATGTGGGGGCGGGGGCTGGGTCATGGCGGGTTGAGACGAGTGTAGCCGAGACCGTCGGGCAGACATGGCTAGACCTCCAGACGGAGAGGGCGGCGAGGTGCTTGCATTCCCGATATACGAACCCTAATATGCGAAACGTAGTTCGTATGTCAACCCATCAACCCCAGGAGATTGCCATGACTGCCCTTAAAGAGCCTGTTCAGACCGCCGACATCCAGACCGCCCTCGTTCCCGTTTCCGTCGTGTACGGCGACGGCATCGGCCCCGAGATCATGGGGGCCACCCTGCGGATTCTGGCGGCGGCGGGCGCGCAAATCGCCCCGCAGGAAGTCCGCATGGGCGAGGCGCTGTACAAGGCGGGCCACACCTCCGGCTTCGCGCCTGACGCCTGGGACATGCTGCGGCAGACTGGAATCATGCTCAAAGCGCCCATCACCACGCCGCAGGGCGGGGGGTACAAGAGCCTGAACGTGACCCTCCGCAAGACGCTGGGGCTGTACGCCAACGTGCGCCCCTGCCGCGCCTACGCGCCGTATGTGCCGACGCACCACCCGGACATGAATCTGGTGATCATCCGCGAGAACGAGGAAGACCTGTACGCGGGCATCGAACACCGCCAGACCCGCGAGGTGATGCAGTGCCTGAAGCTGATCACCCGCCCCGGCTGCGAGAAGATCGTGCGTTACGCCTTTGAATACGCTCGCGCCAATGGCCGCAAGAAAGTCACGGCACTGACCAAAGACAACATCATGAAGATGTGCGACGGACTGTTTCATACGGTATTTGACGAGATCAGCGCGGAGTACCCGGACATCAAAGCCGAACACCAGATCATCGACATCGGTACGGCGCGGGTGGCGGCGCGGCCCGAGGCATACGACGTGATCGTGACCCTCAATCTGTACGGCGACATCATCTCGGACGTGGCGGCGGAGGTGGCCGGTTCGGTGGGTCTGGCGGGCAGCGCCAACATCGGCGATACGTTTGCCATGTTTGAGGCCATCCACGGCTCGGCCCCCGATCTGGCCGGACAGGACGCGGCCAATCCCGGCGGGCTGATCTCGGCGGCGGCACTGATGCTGGGGCATCTGGGCCAGCACGAGGTAGCCGCGAAAGTTCAGAACGCCCTGCTGTGCGCGCTGGAGGACGGCATGCACACCCAGGACATCGCCGGGCCACACACGAAGGAGGTGCTGGGAACGCAGGCTTTTGCCGACGCCGTGATTGAGCGGTTGGGGCGCGTACCGCAGCATCTGCCCGCCGTGACCGCCGAAGCACAGGCAAAGGAAATGCCCGTCCGGCAGCCCACGACACCGGCCTACATCGACAAACAGCTCGTCGGCACCGATGTCTTTTTTGAGTGGACCGATTCCGGGCGTGACCCCGATGTGCTGGCGGCCATCTTGCAGGAAGCGCAACTCCGCAACATCCCGCTGAAGATGATCACCAACCGGGGCGTCAAGGTCTGGCCCGGCGGCCTGCCCGAGACCTTCAAATCCGATCACTGGCGCTGCCGCTTCCAGTCGGACACCCCGGTCAAGCACGGCGATCTGCTGGCCCTGCTGATCCGCGTCCACGACAAGGGACTGGACTTTATTAAGACCGAACACCTTTACACCTTTGACGGCGAGCCAGGGTATTCGCTGGGGCAGGGGCAGTAAGGAACCCCTCTCGTACCGAGCTGTACCAGCCACCCCCAAGCTTTCGCAAGGCCCCTCTCCCGCAAGGGTAGAGGGGTTCTTTGGCTACCGCGTCAGCGCCGCGTACTTCTGCAACACATCCCAGCCCAGGCCCGCATTCATGACCTCGCGGGCCTGGGCCACGCCCTCGCGGATGCTGTCCACGCGGCCCGCCGTCCGCAGCGCCGCCCCGGAATTGAGGGCCACGATATCGCGCTGGGCCTCCGTGCCGCCGCCCGTCAGCAGGGCGCGGGTGATCTCGGCGTTCTCGGCAGGCGTGCCCCCCACCAGCGACTCACGCGGATGCAGGGCCAGCCCCACTTCCTCCGGGTGGAGGGTCCGGTCGATGATCTCGCCGTCCCGCAGGCCGGAGACGGTATTGACGCCGCAGACGGTGAATTCGTCCAGACCGTCACCGTAGACCACGGTGGCTCCCTTGGCCCCCAGCAGCCGCAACACCTCGGCCAGCGTGCGCGTCAGCTCGGGCTTGAACACGCCCACCACCAGATGCGTGGCCCCCGCCGGGTTGCTCAGCGGCCCCAGGATATTGAAGACCGTGCGCGCCGCCAGATCGGAGCGGACGGGCGCGGCGTGGCGCAGCGCCGGGTGGTAATTGCGGGCGAACATGAAGCCCACGCCCAGCGTATTCACCGCGTCCTCGATCACTTCGGGCGGGGCGTCCAGATTGACGCCCAGAGCCTCCAGCACGTCCGCACTTCCGGCGCGGCTGCTGGCGGCGCGGTTGCCGTGCTTGGCGACAGGCACGCCTGCCCCGGCTACCACAAATGCCGTCGTGGTGCTGATATTGAAGGTATGCGCCCCATCGCCCCCGGTGCCCACCACATCCAGCAGGACTTCGCGTGGGCGGACATTGACGCGCACGGCGTTCTCGCGCATGGCCTGGGCAAATCCAGCGATCTCATCTGCCGTCTCGCCGCGCACCCGCAATGCAGCCAGCGCCGCCGCCATCCGCACGCCGCTCATCTCCCCGGCCATGACCTCGCGCATGAAGGCCGCCGCCTCCGTCTGAGACAGGATTTCGCCGTTCATCAGGCGGGCGTGGATGGGAGGCGTCACGCGCTCTCCCGTACGGCCTGACCCTCGCGCACCAGAGATACGAAGTTGCGGATCATTGTTTTGCCGTCCTCGGTAGCGATGCTCTCGGGATGGAATTGCACGCCGAAGACCGGGTAGTCACGGTGGCGCAGGGCCATGAGGGCGCGGTATTCGCCTGCTGGAGTCTGATCTGTTGTCCAGGCTGTAGCCACAAGTTCTGGAGGCAGGTCTTCCACGATCAGGCTGTGGTAACGGGTCACGCTGGCGTCCCCTTCAATTCCGGCAAACAGATCCTGACCGTCGTGGGCAACCCTGCTGGTCTTGCCATGCACCGGGATCGGCGCACGTTTGACGGTGGCCCCGAACGCCTCACCGATGCTCTGGTGGCCCAGGCACACGCCCAATATCGGATATCTGGGCGCGAACGCTTTGATGACTTCCACGCTCATTCCCGCCTCAAGCGGTGTGCAGGGGCCTGGAGAAACCACGATGGCATCAGGATTCAGCTTTTCCACTTCCTCAAGAGTGAAGGCATCGTTGCGCCAGACAGTCAACTCACAGCCCAGTTCGCCGAAATACTGAACGAGGTTATAAGTGAAAGAATCATAGTTATCTATCAGGAGGATATGGGTCATTGCTGATCTCCAGAGATGTCAGTTAGAGGAGGATTTTTGACGCTCGGGTGAGGCGAGGGGTTCTCTGAGGCAAACCCACCTTCAATCTGATACTGGCGACGCTTCACAATCCCGCCGCTGCCCGTTCCGCCGCCCGCATTAACGCCGCCGCCTTGTTGCGCGTTTCTTCTTCCTCGGCCACCGGATCAGAGTCGGCCACAATTCCAGCCCCGGCCTGAATATGGAGCCTGCCGCCTGCGATCACCATCGTTCGCAGGGTCAGTGCCATATCCAGGCTGCCGTCAAAGGCGATATAGCCGAAGCTGCCGCCATACGGCCCGCGCCGTACAGGTTCCACCTCGTCGATGATTTCCATCGCGCGGATCTTGGGTGCGCCCGATACGGTTCCCATCGGCAACGCACTGGCGAGGGCGTGCAAAGGCGTCTGCCCCCCGCGCAACCGCCCCCGCACGCCACTGACGATATGCATGACGTGGCTGTAGCGCTCAATGGTAAAAGCATCCTCCACCGTCACACTGCCGTATTCGGCCACCCGCCCGATGTCGTTGCGGCCCAGGTCCACCAGCATCAGGTGTTCGGCGCGTTCCTTCTCGTCGGCCAGCAGTTCGGCGGCCAGCGCATTGTCCTCGGCGGGGGTCTTGCCACGCGGGCGCGTCCCGGCAATCGGACGGGTCACGATGCTGACGCCGTCGCTTCGCAGCAGGCTCTCGGGGCTGCTGGCAACCAAAGTCACCTCGCCCAGATTCAGAAAGCCCAGATACGGGCTGGGATTGATGCCGCGCAGCGCCCGGTACAGTGCGAAAGGCTCCACGGTCAGGTCTGCCGAGAAGCGCTGGGACGGCACCACCTGAAAGACATCTCCAGCATGGATGTATTCAATGCAGCGGCTGACGGCGGCCTGATAGCCCTGGGGCGTGAAGTTGCTGGAAAAGGTCATCGGCTCGGCCTTCTCGCGGCCCGGCACGTCCGGCAAAGGCCCGCGCAGATCGGCTTCCAGCGCGGCCACGATGCGCTCGGCCTCCGCCTGCGTTTCAGAGATGGCGACGGCATACAGCTTGTGCCGCAGATGGTCAAAAATAACGATGCCCTCGGGGACGATAAACAGGGCGTCGGGGATGTTCAGTTCGTCGGGGTTGTTGTCGGGCAACTTCTCGTAGACGCGGATGATGTCGTAAGCCGCGTAACCCACCGCACCGCCGAAGAAGGGGGGCAGGCCGTTGAATTTCTCGGCGGGCAATTCAACTGGGCGCAATACGCGGCTATACAGCACGTCCAGCGGATCGTCGGTCTCCAGCGTTTCCTCTCCCGACATACGGCTCAGCACGCCGCTCAAGGTAGCGGTGCGTCCGCGCAAAGTGAAACGCCCCACCTCACCCACGCCGATGAACGAGTAGCGGGCCTGCCGCTCGCCGCCCTCCACGCTTTCCAGCAGGAAGCTCAGTTTCTTTGCGCCCTCCGTGACTTTCAGGTAGGCGCTGACGGGCGTGTCCAGATCGGCGTTCAATTCCTGCACGGCCACGGCGGTCATCGGTTTTGGGTGAGCGGTCTGGGTCATGGAACTCCTGTCATTGAGATGGAAGGCCAAAAAAAGCGCCCGGCGGTCTAAAAACCACCTGGGCGCGTCGGACACGGCAAAAAGAAAACAGCAGCGCGTTAGACCCAGGCGAAACTGGGCCACCACCACACGCGGTTAACGGTCATGGGCAAAGCATAGCGCGGAAGCAGGGCGCGGGGGAAGATGGGAGAGTTCTAGCTTTGGGGGTGGCTCCTACGGCTTAACCCCTCCGCCCCTCCGGGGCACCTCCCCTTAGAAGGGAGGCAAGGAGATTGCTGCGCTGGACAGTCCTTTTCTCTTCTTGGCTCCCTTTTGAGGGGAGCTGGCGGCGAAGCAGACTGGCTGGCACAGCTCCGTAGGAGAGGGGTTCTCCCCTACCCCTTCACGCTTCCCGCCAGCAGCCCGCGCACGAAATAGCGCCCCAGCACGATGTACACGAGCAGGGTGGGCAGCGCCGCCAGAATCGCCCCGGCCATCGGCAGGTTCCACGACACCGCCTGTCCGCCTGCCAATTGAGACAGCGCGTAGGTTACAGGCTGGCTCCCCGTGTTGGTGAGGGTGGCCGCGAACAGGAACTCGTTCCAGACCTGCGTGAACTGCCAGATGATCACCACCACGAAGCCGGGAATGCTGATCGGGAAAATGACGCGGGCGTAGATTTCCCAGAAGCCTGCGCCGTCAATCGTGGCCGCCTCCACCAGCGCGTCCGGCACATCGGCGTAGAAGTTGCGGAAGATCAGGGTGGTGATCGGAATGCCGTACACCACATGCGCCAGAATCAGGCCCCAGATGCTGCCGTACAGGCCCAGCGCCTTGATGAACTGGAACAGCGGGATCAGGATCGCCTGATACGGAATGAACATGCCGAACAGCATCAGCGCGAACAGGGTATTCGCGCCCCGAAACCGCCATTTGCTCAGCGCGTAGCCGTTCAGGCTGCCCAGCAGGGCACTGAGGATGGTGGCGGTCACGGCCAGGAACAGGCTGTTGAGCATGTTGCCGCCCACCTTGTCCCACGCCTCGCCGAAGCTGGCCCAGTTGAGCTGCGCAGGCCAGTGCCACGCGGTGGCCAGCACGATAGAGTCCGGCGTTTTAAGGGCGGTGGCGAACACCAGATAGATGGGAATGAGGAAAAAGAAGGCGGCGACGACGAGCAGGAAATAGGTCAGGGCGCGGCCTGCAAAACCTGCCCGGCGTGTGGAATCTACGGAGGCGGTGGGCTGTGGAACGGCGGTCATGGCTGCCTCCGAAGCAGGAAGGGACAAGGGGCGAGAGTCAGGCGTCGATCAGCAGTCCTCACGAGTGTCCCTCCTCTGTCTTGAACTGATTGGCCAGATACGGCACGATCACGAAGGCCACCAGAATCAGCAGGATGGTGCCAATCGCCGCGCCCAGCGCGAACTGGTTTTGCCTGAAGCTGGTCAGGTACATGTTCAGTGCCGGAACGCTGGCGGCGATGTTGTCTGGCCCGGCCATCGCGTACACCAGATCGAAGATTTTCAGGCTGATGTGGCCCAGGATGATCATGGCGCTGAGGGTAATGGGCGACAGCAGCGGGAAGATGACGAAGCGGTACATCTGGGCGTCCCGTGCGCCGTCCACCTTGGCAGCCTCGCGCAGTTCCTCGGGGATGCCGCGCAGTCCGGCCAGATACAGCGCCATCGTGTAGCCGCTCATCTGCCACACGGCGGCGATGATGATGCCGATCATGGCGAAATTGAAACCGTGTAACTCCGGCGCGGCCAGCAGCTTGACGCGCGGGCCGATGAACACCGCCCACAGGATCAGCAGTGCGGCGCAGGCAGCGGCCACCAGCGTGCGGGTGCGCTGGCCCTCGCGGGCGGCACGCACGGCCACCACGATCAGCACCGCACCCACCACGGCAGCGGTGATCAGGGGCAGATTATTCCAGTCAAATTTCAGCACCGAGTCGTTGCTGCTCAGCCACGCGAAGGTAGACGGCTGGCCCCCGAACAGCGTGGGGGCCTGATTCACCCCGCCCTGCGGTTGCAGCATCCAGCGCCAGATGGTGCCGGTCACGATGAACGACAGGCTCATGGGAAACAGGAAGATGGTGCGCCACAGGCCCTCACCCTTGGGGTTGCGGTCCAGAATCAGCGCCAGCCCCAGGCCCACGCCCAGGCAGCCCACGATAAAGAAGACGGTGAAGAACAGCGTGTTGACCAGTTCCTGCCGGAAGCGGCCTTGCAGGAAGCCGCTGAACAGCTCGGAGTAATTTTGCAGACCCACCCAGCGGATGATCGGGTTCAGGGCCAGCGCCTGCGCCGGATCGTTGCCCCAGTCGGTCAGGCTGACATAGATCGTGCGCCCGATGAAGTAGTACACGAAAATGCCGATCAGGATGATGCTGGGGGTCAATACGGCGATGGCCCACAGGCGGTCTTTGCTCAGGGATTTCACAGGGAAGGGCCTCCTTTTTGGGTTGTGGGGTGTGGGTTGTGGGAAAAGAAGAAGGGATGAAACTCTGGATCGTGATGGAACTTGATCCGCGTTTCATCCCTTCTGGCGGGGTTGTGGGCTGTTCCTACACCCTACAACCCACACTCCACAACCTTTACTTTTACTTGCCGAAGCCTGCGCGGACGGCCAGGGCCTGTGAGGCGGCGGCAGCCCCAGCGCTGTTCTTGGTCGCCACGAACTGGTCGATCACGGCTCCGAAGGCGCTGGTAAAGCTCTCGGGGGCGGCTGCGCCGTGGGCCATGCTGCCCACGATCTTGCTGTTCTTCCAGTCGGTGGCCGCACTCTTGGAGTAGGTGTTGTACTTGCTCAGGTCGCTGTCGGTGCGCGCGGCGATGCTGCCCTTGAGGGGGTTGAAGGTGTCCTGGCCCGCCTTGCTGCCCAGCAGCTTGAGCCAGTTGATGGCCTCGGCGCGGTCCTTGGCTCCCTTGGGCAGCCCGAAGGAATCGGCCAGCATCACGAAAGTCTTGGAGGTGCCGGGGGCGGTGGCCCAGCCGAAGCCGGTGCCGGGGTTCAGTTTCTTGGTGGTGGTGAAGTACCCGGCGGCCCAGTCGCCCATGATGTTGAAGGCACTCTGGCCGCTGACGATGCGGTCACTGGCCTGCTGCCAGCTCAGGCCGCTGGCGTCCTTGTTGGCGCAGTCCATGACCTTGCCGAAGGTGGTGAACGCGCCCACGACCTTGGGATCGGTGAACTTGAGCTTGCCGTTCCAGAGGTTTTCCCAGTTCTGCGCGCCCAGCGTGCCGATCACCACGTTTTCCCAGAGTTGCTGCTGGGTCCAGTTCTCGCCCGCCACCAGCGGCGCGGCCACGCCCTTTTTCTTCAAAGTGGCGCAGGTGGTGATGAATTCCGGCCACGTTTTGGGCACGCTCACGCCCCATTCCTTGAGCTTGGCGGGGTTGTACCACATCACGTTGCTGCGGTGAACGTTGACGGGCACGCTCCAGATGCCGTCCTTGGTGCTGATCAGCTTCAGCACGTCGGCGGGGAACACCTTGCTCCAGCCCTCGGATTTAAACAGGCTGCTCAGGTCTTCCATGCGTCCGGCCACCACCCAGGTGCCGATCAGTTCCTGCCCGGCGTGGACCTGGAAGGAGTCGGGCGGGGTGCCGCCCAGCATGCGGGTCTTGAGAACCGCCCGCGCATTGGTGCCCGCGCCGCCCGTGACGGTGGCGTTGTCCACAACCACGGTGGGGTACTTTTCCTTGTACAGCTTGACCAGGGCTTCCAGCGCAGGACCTTCATCGCCAGCCCACCACGAGAAGATTTCCAGTTTCCCGGCAGCAAGGGCGCTGCCAGTGGTGGCGAGGGCGGCGGCGATCAGCAGGGCTTTCTTGATAGGTGTTTTGCTCATGTCTTCCTCCAGGGAAGGTGGGGCCAAGAAAAAAGGAGGCGGCGGCGCAGGTCTGGTGCGGGGGCCTCGTGAACGAATGGTGGGATTGTCTGCAAAACAGGTACGCCCGTCATGCTGCGCCAGACATGAAGGGTTTGTCAATTGACCGGGCCTCTTTTTCATTGTGGCAAAGCCAGTTCCGGGCACCGGACAGGAAGAAAAAAGTTCGGTTCATGAGAAAAGCCAGCCCAGGTACGCACCCAAACTGGCCCCAGTAAACGGGATTTAAGCTTCTGCGTCGGCCTCGCCTGTCTGGCCTTCCGGGCGCAGCAGCGGGAACAGCAGCACGTCACGGATGCTGTCGGAGTCGGTTAGGAGCATCGCCAGACGGTCCATGCCCATGCCCATGCCTGCGGCGGGCGGCATCCCGTACTCCAGCGCCAGCAGGAAATCCTCGTCCTGCTCGTGGGCCTCGTCGTCCCCGGCGTCACGGCGGGCAGACTGCGCTTCAAAACGGGCACGTTGCTCCAGCGCGTCATTCAGCTCGGAATAGATCGGGGCCAGCTCAAACCCGGCCACGAACAGATCGGCACGTTCGGCCAGATCGGGGCGGCTGCGGTGCGCCTTGACCAGCGGACTGATCGCCAGCGGCACATCGGTCACGAAGGTAGGCTGGATCAGGTTGTCTTCCACATACTCGCCGAACAGCTTGTCCAGCAGCTTGTAATCCGGCACCTTGCGGAGTTCGGGATGCTTCGCGTCGGTCCACTCACGCAGCTTGGCGAGGTCCGTCGGCTCGAAGTCCAGGACCGCCGCTTCCTTCAACGCGGTCACGAAATCCAGCCGCTTGAAAGGCAGCGTGAAGCTGATTTCTTTGCCCTGATAGGTCAGTTTGTCGGAACCCGTAACTTCCTGCACCAGCCCGGAGACCATCTCCTCTACCAGCCGCATCATGTCCTGATAGTCGCCGTAAGCGAAATACGCCTCCAGCATGGTGAATTCGGGATTGTGGGTGCGGTCAATACCCTCGTTGCGGTAGTTGCGGCCAATCTCGTAGACGCGCTCAAAGCCGCCCACCAGCAGCCGCTTGAGGTACAGCTCCAGGCTGATCCGCAGGCTGAAATCGTGCGACAGGGCGTTGTGGTGCGTCTTGAACGGCTTGGCCTCGGTGCCGCCCGCGACGACTTGCAGCGTCGGCCCCTCCACTTCCATGAATTCGCGCGTGTCCAGAAAGTTGCGGATGTAGCGAATGGCGCGCGAGCGGGTGCGGAAGGCTGCGCGGCGCTCCGGGTTGATCATCAGGTCCAGGTAGCGGCGGCGAGCGCGCAATTCCTCGTCCTGAAGGCCGTGAAACTTGCTGGGCAGCGGGTGCAGGCTCTTGACGAGGGGCTGCCACGAGGTCACGCGCAGGGTCAGTTGCCCGGTGCGCGTCACGAACGGCACGCCGCGCACGCCGATGATGTCGCCCAGATCAATCTTCTTGGTGGGGTCAAAATTCTCGGTTTCCTGCTTCGACAGGTGCAGTTGCAGGCTGCCGTGTTCGTCGGTCAGATCGGCAAAGGCCGCCTTGCCCATGTGCCGCAGCAAAGTGACGCGCCCGGCCAGCGCGTAGGTTTCCTCGGGCCAGTCCTGCCCGGCTTCCAGCTTGCCTTCCATATCGGCGGGGGCAGGATGCGCGGCCAGCACGTCACGGGTGCTGTGCGTGCGCGGGTACGAGTACGGCGACGCCTCGAAGCCCGCCGCCACCTGAGCATCCAGATTGTTCAGGCGGCTGACGGTCTGCTCGTGCAGGTTGTCGGGGCGTGGGGGTGGAGTAGGGCCATCAGACATACGGGCGAGTATAAACGCCGCTCTGGATGGAACAGAGTTTGTGGCCTCGCATTCATCTCCAGGCCCGGACGCGGGCCAATACTCCGCCCATGAAGTTAAACGATGACCTGCTGATTCTGGAACTGACCGCCGACTTCGGCACTGGCCCCAACATCCTGAACGCCGCCGTCATTCTGGATTCGCAGGCCGGGCATACCCTGGTGGACACCGGAATGCCCGGCATGGAGGGCGCGATTGAGACGGCGCTGGCCGAAGTCGGCGCGTCCATCAAGGACATCAAACAGATCATCATCACCCACCACGATCTGGACCACATCGGCAGCCTGGAGGCCGTCGTCAAGGCCAGCGGCGCGCAGGTCTGGGCCTCGGCGCGCGAGACCCCCTTTATTCAGGGCGAGGAATGGCCACAGAAGATGCCGCCGCAGGAGTCAGTCGCGAAAATGCTGGCCGATCCCGAAACGCCGCCTCAGATGCGCGCCAGACTGAGCCTGCCGCGCGTGGCGGTTAAGGTTGACCGCGCCTTGCAGGACGGCGAGGTGCTGCCGCTGGCTGGAGGTGTGCGCGTGATCCTGACGCCGGGCCACACCCCCGGCCACCTGAGCCTGTATCTGGAACGCACGAAAACGCTGATCACCGGGGACGCGCTGGTGTCAGACGGCGGACAGCTTCACCCGCCCAGAGCGCAGGTGACGCCGGACATGGCTGCGGCAGGCCAGTCGGTGGGCCGCATGGCCGCACTGGACGTGCAGACCGTCGTGACCTACCACGGCGGCGTGGTGCATGAGGACGCCAAGGGGCAGCTCGGGCGGGTGGCGGCGGGAATGGCAGAGAGCTGAGGACCAGTGGCAGAGGGCAGAGGGCTTGATTGCGCGCCCTCTGCCCTCCGTTTTCAGCTCTTAACTTTAGTACTCGATGCTCTTGACCTTGTATTTCATCTGCTTGCCGTTGTCCAGATTGACCACGAAAGACTCGCCCTTCTTGCGGCCCATCAATTCCTTGCCCACCGGGCTGTCCTCGCTGACGCGGGGCAGGCTTCCCCCAGTCACGGCGGCCTCGGGAGCGCTGACCACCAGCACCTTGGTTTCCTTCTTGCTGGTCTCGTTGTTCAGAACCACGATGGCACCCAGTTCCACGCGCCCGGCGTTCTCATGGTCCTCGATGACGGTGGCCTGACTCAGCGTGTCTTCCAGCTCGTCGATACGCGCCTCGATGTTCATCTTCTCGCGCTTGGCGTCTTCCAGGCCAGTGTCCTCACTGTCGGCGCTGGTTTCCATCTGCTCTTGCAGGATGCGGGTGGCCTCGGCAAGGCGCGCCTGCTCCTGATCCAGGGCGCGTTGCAGCCGTTCATAGCCTTCGCGGGTCAATCTGACGGTCTTGGTTGCCTGAGTCATTTGGATACCTGTGTCATTGTGGAGCCTCCGTTACGCCGCTGGCCTTGACCGGCGGGACTGGGTGCAGATCGGGGATGGGCGCATGTGTGAGAAGTAGCGCGCATTGTGCCATATGGCCCCGCCCCTGGCAATCGACATGGATGTTCAGAGAACCCCACACGTCATGCGGCGGAGGCCGGAGCCGCTGCCGGACGCGTGACACGCAGGGTTCCCCAGACCACTACCACGAACGTGGCGGCCAGCGCCGTGAGGGCCAGTGGGATCACGTCAGGGCCAGAACGCGCCGCCAGCACGCCCAGCAGGAAGGGGGCCACGATGCCGCCCACACTGCCGGAGGTCAGCAGAAACGGCACCAGGCGGGCGGGCAGGCTGCGGGTGGTCCACACCAGCGTGGTGCCGAACACCGGCCCCAGCGCCAGCCCGGCCAGGATGTACGCGGCGGGGGCAAGAGCGGCCTGCGTGGCCGCCAGCCCACACAGCACAGTCAGGCCGGCGCAGGCCAGCACCAGCCGCTCCGGGCGCACCCGCGCACCGAAGATGCCGGTCAGGATGCGGGCCACGGTCATGCCGCCCCAGTATCCGGCCACGATCACGGCGAACGACGCGTAACCCAGGCTTTGCAGGTGACGGCCTGCCCACGCCCCGAAACCCACCTCTAACCCTACATAACACGCCAGCAGCACCAGAAAAAAGGCCACCTGCACCCCGGCCCGGCCCGGCGCATCGGGCAGGGGCTGCTCTCGCATGGCCGGAAAACCCCAGACCCGCGCGCTCAGCAGGGTCAGACCGCACAGCGCGGCCACGATCAGGAACGGGAGAGAGAGGTTGCCCCCGGCCCCGGCCACCAGCAGCGGCGACAGGATGCTGCCCAGCCCAAAGACCGCGTTGACCAGATTGACCGCCCGCGTGCCGATGCTGGCGTAGGCCGCGTTCAGACCCCCGCTGACGCCACCCAGGCCAAAGCCGCCCAGCAGCGCCCCGGCAATCGCCAGCGGCCAGGTGGGGGCCAGCGCCACCAGCGTGACGCCCAGCGCCAATGTCAGCAGCGCAGCCACCACCACCCGGCGCAGGCTGAAGCGGATCAGCAGGATGCCCACCAGCGGCGGGGCCAGTGCCGATCCCACGAAATGCGCGCTGGCGATGATCCCCACGCCCGCCGTCGAGATGCCGAAGCGGTCCTGAAACAGCGTAAAGGCCGGTCCATACATGGCCTGAAGAACGCCCAGTGTGAAAAACGCCGCCGTACCTGCCGCCAGCAGGGTCATGGTCAGCGGCGGCGGAACAGGGGGACTGTGCGCGGTCATAAAAGGGTCACAGGGCCATCACGGCGCAGAAGGTAGCACGCCGGAGAGGGGCAGGAGGTATGGGTTTTCGACGTGCCCGGTGACCTCCGCTTCCCCGCCCTTTTCGCGGCGTTCCTCCGCAGAAGGCTGGACCCGTTCTACACAGATGGCGAGCGGAAAAACCAGCCTCTCCCGCTCAGATCTTGACGTTCACCACTGTCACGCCGTGCCCACCCTGGTTGGGTTCGGCGTCGTGGTAGGACTCCACCTTCTTATCGTTCTTGAGGTACTCGCGCAGCAGGCGGCGCAGCACGCCCTGACCCTTACCGTGGACCACCCGCAGCGGCGTTTCCTTGAGGGCGGAAGCTTCCAAGATGGCCGTCCGCAGTTCCTCGACGGCTTCCTCCACGCCCAGCCCGCGCAGTTGCAGTTCGGAGGCGAAGTTGCTGGGTGTGGTGCCCGCGAAGCCCGAGCGCAGGCCCCGGCTCTTGGGGGCCTTGGTCTTGACCTCGGGGCGCAGGCGCACGTCACGGCGCTTGACGCCCACCTTCATGACGCCCAGTTGCACCACCAGATCGTCGCCGCGCAGTTCCAGCACCTGACCGCCCGCGTTGTAGGCGGGCACGTCCACCACATTGCCCACCCGGATCGGATCGCCGCGTTCCTCGCGCACCACCGGGGCGGGGCGGGATTTCTGAGCGGCCACACGCAGTTCGCGCAGTTCCTGCATCACGCGGGGGCGGGCGCTGTCCTCCTGGGCACGGGCGCGCAGGGTGCGGACGCGTTCCACGGCGTCGGCGTACAGCGATTCGGCTTTCTGCGACGCCTCAGCCAGCATTTCATTGCGGCGCATGTCCAGCGTCTCGCGCTCCTGGCGCACGCGGCCCAGTTCGGCCTCAGCCTCTCTCCGGGCGCTGGCGGTGCTGTCCAGTTGGGAAACAAGCTCGGCACGCTCACGCTCCAGCCCTTCCAGCATGCGCTCCATAATCCCGGCGTCCTCGCCCAGCAGAGAGGTGGCACGCTCCAGCACATCTTCCGGCAGACCCATGCGCTGGGCAATCGCCAGGGCGTAGCTGCGGCCCGGCTGCCCGACTTGCAGGGCGTAAGTGGGGGCCAGGGTCTCCAGATCAAAGCCCATGCTGGCGTTCTTGAGACCAGGGGTTTCCAGCGCAAACAGCTTCAGCGGCGACAGGTGAGAGGTCACGATGCCGCGTGCGTCCTGCGCCAGCAGCGTTTCAATGATGCTCTGAGAGAGAGCTGCGCCCTCGTTGGGATCTGTGCCGCTGCCCAGCTCGTCCACCAGCACGAGGGTATCCGGCGAGGCAAAGCGCAGCACATAGCGCAGATGTTTGAGGTGAGAGGCGAAGGTACTCAGCGACGCCTCGATGCTCTGCTCATCACCGATGTCCACCAGCACATCCGACACGATGGGCAGCTTGGCACTGGCAGCGGCCACGTACAGCCCACATTGATGCATCAGAACGGCCAGCCCCAGCGTTTTGAGGGTGGCCGTCTTGCCCCCCATGTTGGGGCCGGTGATCAGGAGGACTTTGGTGTCCCCGAGTTGAATGTCGTTGGGAACGGGGTTGTCTATGAGGGGATGCCGGGCTTCTCGCAAGTCGTAAGTGCCGTCGGTCACGGCTTCGGGGCGGTTCAATCGCCAGTCGCGGGCCAAGCGGGCGCGGGAGGCGATCAGGTCCAGTTCGCCGATGGTGGTCAGGGTCATCGGCACGTCAGCATCTGCGGCCAGCAGGCCGGACAGCTCGATCAGGATGCGCCGAACCTCGGCTTCCTCGTCCAGAATCAGGCGCGTGAGTTCGTTGTTGAGCTGGGTAACGGCTGCGGGTTCCACAAAATACGTCTGCCCCGTCGCCGATGCGTCCACGATGATGCCCTGCACCTGCCCCACGCGGCTGGCCTGCACCGGCAACACGTAGCGGTCGCGGCGAATGGTGACGATGTTTTCCTGAAGGATGTCAGCCCATTTTTCCAGCGTGGCGGCCAGCTTCTCGCGGATGCGCCCGCGCAGCGGCTCTATACGCTTGCGGAGATCGCGCAGGCGGTGGCTGGCTTCGTCGCGCACGCCACCTTCACGGTCCAGCGCTGACAGCACGCGCCGAATCAGCTCGGAGTGTTCGCCCAGGCCGAGGGCCACCTCGCGCAGGGGGCCGCGTGAATTGGCGTTGATGGCGCGCTTGACGGTCATCGCGCCGTCCAGGGAATAGGCGGCGGTCAGCAGTTCCTGGCCGCTCAGCACCCGTCCGTCCTGGGTGCGGGCGTGCAACTCGCGGATGTCCTGAATGCCGCCCAGGCTCAGGCTGACGCCGAAGAGGGCGTCCTCCACCTCGTCCAGTTCGCGGGCAATGCGGCCCGGATCATTGGAGGGCGAGAGACTGCGCGCCCGCTCTGCGCCCAGCGAGGTGCTGCTGCGTTCGGCGAGGGCGTCGCGAATACGGGGAAAATCCAGGGCGGTCAGGGCGCGGGCATCAAACGGCATTTCAAGGCTGAGCATAACAACGCCGGGGGCAGGAAATCGTGCGCCTTGTGGCTTAGCGGGGCGGCGGGCGCTTTAGCATGCCGTCATGAAACTGGCCGAGGCCCTGATTGACCGTGCAGATTTGCAGAAACGCGCCGCCCAGCTCGAAGAACGCATCGTCAGGAACATGCTGGTGCAGGAGCGGGAAAAACCCAGCGAAGACCCGCAACAACTGCTCAAGGAGTTCATGGAAGTCACGGAGACGCTTGAGTTGCTGATCCCCCGCATCCACCGCGCCAACCTGAGCGCCACGCTGCCGGACGGAATGAGCCTGACTGCCGCCCTGACCCGCCGCGACATGCTGGACCTGCGCCTGCATGTGTTGCGCCGCGCCGCCGCCACCGCCTCCGAACGCCAGACCCGCTACAGCAACAGCGAGGTCCGCATCCAGTCCGTCATGCCCGCCCGCGACCTGCAAAAGCAGGTGGACGCACTAGCCAAAACGCGGCGGGAGCTGGAAACCGGAATTCAGCAGCTCAACTGGTTGACCGAACTGCCCGCGTAGGCGCACAGTGTGGCGGGGCGCGTCCGTGCGGGCGGAAACCTACCTCGCAGCGGGGATAAGGCTGCACCACTCGCTCCGGCGAGTTCGGGACGCTGGGGCGGCGTCAACCCTCTCACTGGGCACGCCCAGCACGTTTCACCGCTGACACCGCACATTTCACCCTTCATTTCCACGGCTTCGACGCGCGCCGCGTCCCCACCACACGCCACTTCCTCGGAGGTGGCGTCGTGGTTTCCGGTCCTACTTCAGCCGCTCCACCAGGCTGAATTCCCCTTTCCTGATTTCCTCCGCTCTCAGCACACGCCCCAGCAACAGCAGTTCTTCAAATGCGGCGAGGTCATTGTCCATCCCCATGCCGCTGGCAGCCACCGCCTGACCGTCTTTGAAGGCAAATTCAATGAACTTCAGCTCGTCCGGGTTGCCCCAGATGTGGGTATCGTCCAGGCTCTCTGCGTGGCCCACGTAGCGCAGGCTCTTGCCGTACTGCTGGGTCCAGAAGAACGGCACGCGGCGGTCCATCGGCTCCAGATCGAAGGATTCCAGAATGCTCTGAGCGGCGGTCATGCCTTCCTGCAAGGCCACACGCCAGTGTTCCACGCGCATCTCGCCCAGCAGGGTAGGGGCCAGGGCAATGTCGCCCACAGCGTAGACGTTCGGCGCGGCCAGCAAGTGGGCATCCACTGGGACGGCTCCCTTCTTGTTGGCGAGGTCTGAGAGCAAGTCGGAATTGGGCTTCACACCGATGCCCAGCAGCACCAGATCAGCCTTGATACGCTCGCCGCTCTTCAGGCGCACAGCCTCAGCTTTCCCGGAACCTTCAATGGCCTCCACTTCGGCATTCAGATGGAACTTCACGCCCCTGTCCTCGTGCAATTTGCGGATGGCGCGGCCTACCTTCGGCGTCAGGGCGCGGCTCATGATCTCGGCTTCCTGCCCAATGACCGTGATCGACGCGGCCCCTTCAATCAGACTGGACGCCGCTTCCAGCCCGATAAAGCTGGAGCCGATGATGACAATATTCTTGCCCTGCGCCGCGTCTTTCAATGCCTGAGCGTCCTGAAAGGAGCGGAGTTGATACTGGCCGTCCAGCTCAGCGCCGGGGACTTTCAGGGTGTTGGGTGTGGCCCCGGTGGCAACGATCACCGCATCAAATCCGAGTGAATCGCCGTCCAGATGCACCTCGTGGGCTTCCCGGTCCAGTTTGGTGACCTTGACGCCCTCGCGCAGATCAATTTTGTTTTCCTTCGCCCAGTCGGCCCCGCCCAGCGCCAGCTTGTCGGCGGGCTTCTTGCCGCTCAGGTACGCCTTGCTCAGCGCGGTGCGATCATAGGGAGCGCGGTTTTCGGCGGTCAGCATGGTGATCTTGCCCGCATAGCCGCCGTGCCGCAGCGTCTGCGCCACCATGAAGCCGGATGCGCCGCCGCCGATGATGACGGTGTGGTGGTCTTCGTGGCTGGGCTTGGGAGTTGGAGGCTTGATTTCGTCTTCCAGATCAACGCTCAGGCTCTCGCCGTCGCTTTTCACCCGGTACTCTTTCAACCCTTCCAGCGCGGGCGGCTCTATCAGAGACCCGTCGCCTGCATGAAATGTCGCATGGTGCCACGGGCAGACGATACGGGAGCCGCAGCGCACGCCCTCACCCAGATCGGCCCCGGCGTGTGGGCAGAGCGCATCAAAGGCGTGGAGGTCGTCGCCGTCGCGGGTCACGAGGACTTTCTGATCGCCCACCTCGAAGGTGTGCATTCCGCCGTCGGTCACGTCGCTGGCTTTAAAATTCAGGGTCATATTCTCTCCTTTGCCGCGAGCAGTGCCACAACCGCCTGCGGGTCTTCCAGGGGAATCAGGTGGCCGCTGCCGTGGAGGGGAACTGCTGTGGCGTCGGAAAAACGCGCCAGCACTTCCGAACGGATGGTATCGGGCGAGATAGCGGGGTCATCCTCCGAATACAGGACGGTAATGGGGAGCTTCAGGCCGCTGAGTTCACCGGAAATGTCCTCGCGGCTGCCCACATCCGGCCAGGCATTCCAGGCATCGTGACTGGCTTGCAGACCGTCCTCCACCAGTTGCGCGAAATCCTGTTCGGGGATGGGCTGAACGGTGATGTCGTGATACTGGGCGTTCAGGGCGGCTCGGTCCCCGTGGGCGGCGCGGAGTTTGGCGCGGCCTTCCGGGTCCATCGGCTCCGGCGTGGGTGGGGAAGGAGCAATTAAAAACAGCTCGGACACGAGTTCGGGATGCCGGGCGGCCAGCAACAGGGCCACTTTCCCGCCCATCGAATGCGCTGCCACGCGGTACGGCCCATCCCCCGCCTCACGCAGAGTTCCGGCCAGAGCGTCCGCCATCTCCCTCACCGTCTGCCCGGCCCGGCCCAGATCAGCCGCGTCGCCAAAGCCGATCAGATCAACGGCCAGCGCCTCCACATCCTCTAAAACCCGCCGCCAGATGTGGCGCGAGGTGCCGAAGCCGTGAACCAGAACGAGAGGTGTCATCTCAGGCCCGCTCAGCAAAGTCCTGATTGGGCGGCGAACCCCGGAAGGCGTCCTTCTTCTCCATCTTTTCCAGCTTGATGGGCCTGCCCTCACGCGCCGACTGGTAAATCGCGGCCATCAGTTTCTGGTCCTGCAAGCCTTCCTCGCCGGGGGTAAACGGCTGGCGGTCTTCCTCAATACACGCCGAAAAGTGATCTATTTCCAGCGCAAACTGGTCCATTTCGGGCAACAGATGTTCAGTGACAGTTTCCGGGGTCTGCACGTTCAGGCGCAGGTCGGTGTAGTCGAAGGCGGGGTCCAGCGTCATGCGGGCGTCCGTGCCGAATACGTCCAGCGAACGGGTGTGGGACGCGCCGTAGGAGCAGATGCACTGGGCGATCACGCCGCTGGGAAAGGTCATCTGCCACGCCACGGTTTCCTCGACTTCCTTGAAGCGCTCGTCATCCGGGGTGCTGTAGGTCTGGGCGTAGACCTCGGACGGCTCCTCGGCCAGCAGGAACCGGATGGTGTTCAGGCAGTACAGGCCCACGTCCAGCAGCGAACCGCCGCCCGCCAGCTTGTCCTTGAGCCGCCACTGGTCCGGGTCTGTTTCCAGTTGCACATTGACCGAGTGGATCAGTTTAATCCTGCCCAGATCGCCATTCTGGATCAGATCACGCGCCCGCCAGTGGTGCGGGGTGTACTGGCAGCGGTAAGCGGTCATCAGCTTGACGCCATGTTCGGCGCAGACCCTGACCATCGCCTCGGCGTCCTCCAGATTCCCGGCCAGCGGCTTCTCGCTCAGCACATGCTTGCCGATCTTCGCGGCCCGCTCGGTGTACTCGCGGTGCAGAGTATTGGGCAGCACGATATAGACGGCGTGAACATCGGCACGGCTCTGGAGTTCCTCGAAGCGGTCATAGTCGTAGGCATCCGCCTCGGTCAGGCCGTAGGCGAGAGCGGTTGCCACGGCCTTCTCGTGATCGTCACTGACCACCGCCGCCAGTTTTGAACGCTGGCCCACGGCGAAGGCGGGCAGCAACTCGTCAATGGTCAGCGCGCCGATACCCAGCACGGCGTAGCCAACCTGCTCTTTTTTAGGTTTGGGCAGGGGCTGGAGGTCTTTGCGTTCGGGGGTGTTCTGATGGGTCATGGAGACTCCTTTGGGTGAAAGTTGTTCGGGTAGCGCTGGGAAGGCGTTTGCGGCTCCCCCTCTCCTACGGAGCTTTACCAGTCCCAGCCTCCCCCGCAGGTGAGGAGGAGTTAAAAGCGCAGCTCAAACTCAGTCGCTCAGTTCTTCAACTCCCCGATCAACGCGTCCGCCGTTCGCAGACTCAGGGCCATCTGGGTCAGGGCGGGGTTGACGCTCAGAGAGCTGGTGAAGGTGGAGTTGTCGCAGATCCACAGGTTCTCTATGTCATGCGTGCGGCCAAACGGGTTGACGACGCTGGTTTCGGGGTCTGCACCCATGCGGGCCGTACCCAGCGTGTGTGCGGCGCGGGGCAGCGCCCACACATCTCGCGCGCCGATCCGGCCCCACAGGTCACGCATCAGGGCCTCGGCGTGGGCATTCATCTTCTTCTCGTTCTCACCGAAGGAGAAGTGGATGCGCGGCTTGGGCAGCCCGCGCCCGTCCAGCTCATCCGAGAGTTCCAGATAATTGTGTTCGTAGGGCAGGCACTCGCCCAGCACGTTGATTCCGGCGACGTGGTTGTAGCCGCCCAAGTGCTGGATCAGCTCCGGCCCCCACTTCAGCGTGCCGCGTGCGTACTGCGTGGCGTAGGTCACGGGCATCACGCCCAGCGATTGCAGCAGGTAGCCGCCGATCAGACCGGGGACGCGGTGGGTGTCCTCGCTGATCAGGCCGCCGGGGATGCCCTTGTAGGGGCGCAGATCATCCTCCACCTGCCCCCAGACCTGCATCCCGACATGCGCCATGAAATTGCGTCCCACCTGCCCGCTGCTGTTGGCGAGGCCGTTCATCAGCAGCAGGCGCGGCGTTTCTACCGCTCCGGCGGCGAGAATGACCGTCTTGGCGGACAGATGCTCCAGCTCTTGCCCACGCATGAATTCAGCGCCGGTCACGCGCCCATCCCTCATGGTCAGAGCGGTGACCTGTGCGCCGTCCACGATCTGCGCGCCGTGCGCCTCGGCCAGCGCCAGGAAAGTCACGTCCATGCTGGCTTTCGCGCCAATGGAGCAGCCCGCCTGACAGAACCCCCGGTTTGTGCAGGTGTGGCGCGTGCCGTAGCCCTCCTGCTCCTGCGGGCGGCTGAGGGCGGCGTTGGCGGCGGGCGAGGTCCGCATGCCGATCTCGGCGCAGGCTTTCTGCATCAGCCGGGCGGCCCCGTTCAGCGGCAGCGGCGGGTGACGGTAGGCCCGCCTGCGCTGTGGCCCCCAGGGGTAGTCGGCAGGACCGGAGACGCCCAGAAAATATTCCAGCTCGTCGTAATACGGCTCCAGCTCGGAGAATTCCAGCGGCCAGTCCTCGCCCTGCCCGAACTCGGTCCGCAATTTCAAGTCGTCCGGCTGGGCACGCGGCGTGTAGGCGGTGTAGTGGAGGGTGCTGCCCCCCACGCCGCGCCCGCTGTTGTTGCGCCCGAACCCCACCGGATCGTTGCCCGCAGAGAGGCGCTCATCCGTCCAGAACAGCCCCAATTGCGCGACTTCATCGGTAGCAATCCCCTCGGGCGGGTGGCGCACGCCTGCTTCCAGCGCGGCCACCTTCAGGCCAGCCTGCGCCAGACGCGCCAGCAACGGTGCGCCGCCCGCACCTGTACCGATCACCAGCACGTCCAGATCGGTGGGCAGAGAATTACTGGGGGCCATACGCAACCTCGCGTGGTTCTAGTTCATTCGGGCCGACGTGGGGCCACTCGGGCGCATCCGCGAAGCCCGCGTAGCCGAAGCGGTACTGCGTCAGCGGATGCGCCATGAACGCCTCAGTCAATTCGGCCAGCAGGTCTTCAAAGGTGTGCGAGTGGGAGGACTGGACAGCGGGGATGACCGCGTCCTGAGCATCGCCATCCAGAGTCTCAAAGCCTTCTGGCAACGAGGCCAGCAATTCCCGGTATGCCTCACCGTCTGGCAGGGCGTCGGCATAACGCCAGCCGTCGCCGATGCCCACGATCAGGCGGTGGTCCACCGTGCCTGTCAGGTCCATCTCGGCGGGGTCATGGGGAACGAGGCGCACGGCCAGCGCTCGCAACCGCCCGAACTCCGCCTCATCAAAAAACTCGCGCCCATGCCGGGCATCCAGGCGTTCCAGCAGCGCCCGCCGCGTCGGCTCCGTGACGTGCGCCGAATTCAGCATGGCGAGGACGGCCTCTCTCTCATTCGTCGTCACAAGCGAATCCTTTGACCTTCACTCAAATTGAACATGCCGTCCAGTCTAGGGACAGGCCACCGCCCCTCCTGCGTGAACGCCTACGGCGAGGCTTTAGAAAGTGTCAACAATCTGACCAAAGAAAACCCCCTCTCCACACGGGAAAGGGGGAAGCGAACAATCCTTCTGAGGCCCGGCTGGCTACCGCCCGGCCAGGAACTGCCAGATCGCCGGATTGGCCACCCAGCTATACCAGACGTTCGGCAGGATGCCCAGCACGGTGATGCCCGCCACGCCCAGCCCCACGGTGAAGGTGGTGGGGAAGCGCTGGCCGTGCAGGTATTCCCGCGCCGGGGTGCGGTCTGGCATGAACATCAGCATGGCGGGGCGCAGATAGTAGATCAGCGCGGCCACGCTGGTGATCGCGGCCAGCACGCTGATCCACACGTAGCCGTTCTGGAAGGCGGCCTGGAACGCCAGATACTTGCCGAAGAAACCCGCGAAGGGCGGCAACCCTGCCAGCGACGCCAGACACACCGACAGCGCGATGGCGTAGCCGGGATGGCGGTAGTACAGCCCGCGCATGTCGCTGATCTCAAAGCCAGCCTCGGTGCGCTGGAGGGCGGCCAGGACGGCCAGGGCCGCACCGGTCATCAGGGTGTAGACCAGCAGGTAGTAGCCCAGCGCCGCGCCGCCCAGTTCCGGCGTGCCCAGCAGGCACATCGCCAGGAAACCGGTGTGGGCCACGGCGGAATACGCCAGCATGCGCTTGAAATTGACCTGGAGCAGCGCCGCCGTGTTCCCGATGATCAGCGTGGCCGCCGTCAGCACCTGCAAGACGCTGGTCCAGCCGGGCGCGTCGTGCAGCGCGCCGCCAAAAACGCGCAGCATTCCGGCAAAGGCCGCCACCTTGATCACGGTACTCAGGAACAGGAAGGTGGTGGTGGACGTGCCGCTGTACACATCCGGCGTCCACTGGTGAAAGGGAACCAGGGCGATCTTGAAGCCGAAGCCCGCCAGCAGCAACAGACTGCCGCCCACCAGAATGCCCGCGTTGTCGGGCGTCAGGTTGCTCACGCTGCCCACCTTCGCGGCGATGGCGGCGTAGTTGAGGCTGCCAGTTGCGCCGTAGACGAAGGCAATGCCGTAAATGAGGGTGGCGCTGCCCACCGCGCCCAGCAGGAAGTACTTCAGGCCCGATTCCTCGGCGCGGCGCGAACCCTGGAAAGTGGCCAGCACGTAGCCCGCCAGACTCATGATCTCCAGCCCGATCAGCATCACGATCAGATCGCCGGAAAACACGATCAGCAGGCAGCCGGTCACGGCGTACATCATCATGGCGTCAAATTCGGGGAATGACACCCGCTCGCGCCACGCGGTATCCAGCGACACCAGCAGGGTCATCAGGGTACCCACCAGAATGGTCAGGCCCAGCAGAACGGCGGCGTTGTCGGCCTGCAAGCTTCCGGCAAAGGATGTCAGACCCCGGTTCCACAGGTACATCATGCTCGCGCCCGAGAGGATCACGGTGACGATGTTGATGGCGGTTAGCGTGCGGCGGCTGACCCAGAAGCCCAGCAGGGTGCTGATCAGTGCGCCAGCCAGCACCAGCAGAATGGGCAACATGGGCAGAAAGGCGACATCCGGTGCGACGAGTTGAGGCATGTCAGTTACCTCCCAGGGCAGCGAGAACAGATTTCACGGCGGGTTGCATCAGGTTCAGGGCCGGGGCGCTGTACACGCCGAAGAAGATAGCGACGGCCAGCGGCAATCCCAGGATCAGCCACTCGGTATGCACGAGGTCCCGCACCACCACCCCGCCCAGCGGACGCGATTGCCAGAAGGTGGTCTGAAAAGCGGTGAGGGCGTAAGCGGCGGCGGCGATGACGGTCAGGCCCGCCGTAAAAGCCAGCCACGGCGACACCTGATACGCGCCCAGCAGCACCGAGAACTCACCGATGAACCCGGCAAAGCCCGGCACGGCGATGGACGCGAACCACAGGGCCATCGTCATGCCGCCCAAAGCTCCGGCCCCGGTCATCAGGCCGCCCACACGGGTGTCCAGGCTGCCGATGCGCTCCTGCACCATGCCCACGCTCAGAAACAGCGCCCCGGTGTACAGGTTCTGGAAGGCCAGCAGGTACATCGCGCCGATCACGGCGGTCTCGTTAAGCGAGAACACGCCCAGCGCCACGAAGCCCATGTGAGACAGGCCCGCGTAGGCCAGCAGCCGTTTCCAGTCCTTCTGCCCGAAGGCGATCCAGGCGGAATACAGCGCGGTGAAGGCCGCGAGTCCCATCAGGATCGGGCGCAGTTCCAGCGAGGCATCGGGGAACAGCGGAATGGCGAAGGTGAACAGGCCATAGCCCCCCACCTTGTACAGCGTGCCCATCACGTCAGGAATGCCGCTGTCGTGGTTCTGCTCGTGAAAGTCGGGCAGCCACGCGTGCAGCGGCCACAGCGGCAGCTTGACCGCCATCGCCGTCAGGAAGCCGATGTACAGCCACGTCTGCGCCGGACCCGTCACCAGATGCTGCTTGAGGTCCACCAGCGCGAATGTCGGGCTGCCGCCCAGGTAGCGCACGCCGATGATGCTCACCAGCATCAGCAGGCTGCCGAACAGCGTGTAGGCCGCGAACTTGACCAGCGCCCGCATCCGGTGCGCCTTGCCGTAAATCGCCAGCATGAGCAGGGAGGGCAGCAAGGCATCTTCAAAGAAGACGTAAAACAGAATCAGGTCCCGCGCGGCGAAGATGCCCAACAGCCCGGTTTCCATCGCCAGGATCAGCGCCAGCATCGTGCCGGGGTTCGGGATGCGCCGCGCCGCGTACAGCACGGCAATAAACGACATGAACGCCGTCACCATCGCCAGCGCCAGACTGACGCCCGACAATTCCACGCTGTAGGTGATGCCCAGTGCCGGAATCCAGTTCAGGCTCAGCAACCCGGAGCCGCCCGCGTACCAGATCATCAGGCCCAGGCCCAGGGTGACGGCGGCCATAAACCCGGCCACCTCGTCGCGCCAGCGGCCCGGCGTGACCAGGATCAGCAAGCTGCCCAGCAGCGGCAGGAAAATCATGATGGTGGGAAGCCATTGGGGATCAAACATGGGGGGCCTCCGGGGTGAGGGGCGAAGGGCAAGACCGCGAGGTCAGCGGAAGGGAGATGAAGGGACTCATCCAGCAACAGGACATGGCTCCCCTCACGCGCCGCTCCCCACCATCTTCAGTGCCCAGTAGCCGATGATTCCTGCCGTGCCCAGCAACATGCTGACCGCGTAGGCGCGCACGAAGCCGCTCTGCCACATCGTGAACAGTGCGCCGGGAGCCGCCGCGTTGCTGGCAATGCTGCCGATCAGGCCGTCCGTTCCCCGGTCCACCGTGTCCAGCGCCCCGGCAATCGCCTTGCTGGGCGCGGCCACCAGACCGTCGTACACGTTGTCCAGATACAGGGCACTGGCGCTGAACTGACCCAGCGGGCCATTGTCCAGCTTGCTGGCGCGGTGCGCGGCGTAGGCCCAGGCCAGACCAGCCACACCGACGACGACGGCCAGCACCGTCAATGTCCATTCGGTAGAGGCGGAAATTTCATGCGCTTCCTGCGGAATGGCTCGGCCCAGGTAGGTGTCGAAGGCGTGACCGCCACCCAGGAAGGTGGGAATGTTCAGAAAGCCGATCAGCGTTGCGCCCGCCGCCAGAATGCCCAGCGGAATCTTGGTAATCGTATCCGCCTCGTGCGGGTGGGCGACGCCGGTGGCCTCGGCCCCACGGTACTCGCCGCGCCACACCAGGAAATACCAGCGGCCCATGTAGAAGGCGGTCAGCAACGCCACGATGAGGCCGATGGCGTACAGCGCGGGCTGCGTCTCAAAGGCGGCGGCCAGAATCGCGTCCTTGGAAAAGAAGCCGCTCCAGATGGGAATGCCACTGATGGCGAGAACGCCGATGCCCGAAACGATGTGCGTGAACGGCATGAACTTCCGCATGCCGCCCATGCGCCGGACGTCCTGTTCGTCGTGCAAGGCGTGAATCACCGCGCCCGCCGCCAGGAACAGCAACGCCTTGAAGAAGGCATGGCTCAGCAGGTGGAACACCCCTGCCGAGTACGCGCCCACGCCCACGGCCAGGAACATATAGCCCAGTTGCGAGACGGTGGAGAAGGCCAGAATCTTCTTGATGTCGTGCTGGTTCAGGGCCGCCAGCGCGCCGTACAGCGCGGTCAGGCCACCTACCCAGGCCACCCACAGCGAGGCGTTGGGGGCCAGTTCATACAGGAAGTGGCTGCGGGTGATCAGGTAGACGCCCGCCGTGACCATCGTGGCGGCGTGGATCAGCGCGGAGACGGGGGTGGGACCCGCCATCGCGTCGGGCAGCCAGGTGGTCAGCGGCAACTGCCCGCTCTTGCCGATTGCGCCCACCAGCAGGAACAGGCAGGCCAGCTCCACCCCGGCGGTGGCGACGCTCACGCCTTCCACCCGCGTCGCCAGTTCGGGAATGCTGAGGGTGCCGTACAGCTTGTACAGCAGGAACATCCCCAGCATGAAGCCCAGATCCCCGATGCGGTTCATGATGAACGCCTTGCGGGCCGCGTTGGAGTTGTTGACGCCCTCGCGCTCGCCTGCTGCGCGAATGTCCTTGTCGGAAGATTCGCTGCCGCGCCCGCTAAACCAGAAGCCGATCAGCAGGTAAGACGCCATGCCCACGCCCTCCCAGCCCACGAACATCAGCGGGTAGGAGTCGGCCAGCACCAGAATCAGCATCATGGCGACGAAGAAATTCAGGAAGGCGAAGAATCGCGTGAATTTGGCGTCATGCGACATGTAGCTGATGGAATACAGGTGAATCAGGAAGCCGATGCCCGTGATGATCAGGGCCATCAGCGCGCTGAGTTGATCCAGGTAAAAGCCCACGGACAGGTTGGCATTCAGCGCCATATTCGGCAGCCACGTCCACAGGGTTTCCTGCGCGGGCGTGTCGGTCTGGCCCAGGTAGCGGACGACGGCAACCACGAAGGCGGTGCCGATAAAAGCAGTCGCCACCCAGCCGCCCGATTTACCGGGGAACAGGCGCGGAAAGAGCATCAGCAGGGCAAAGCCCATCAGGGGCAGCAGGGGCAGCAGAAACAGAAGGGGCAACATGCTCGCCACTCAGCCTTTCATCGCCGCGAGATCGTCCACGTTGGTGGTCTCGCGCTTGCGGAAGATGGCGACGATGATGGCGAGGCCGATGGCAACTTCTGCGGCGGCCAGGGTCATCACGATAAACACGGCGGTCTGTCCGGTCAGGTCTCCCCACGAACGGGCAAAGGCCACCAGCGCGATGTTGGAGGCATTCAGCATCAATTCCACGCTCAGGAAGACCATGATCGCGGTGCGGCGGGTCAGCACGCCGACCATGCCCAGGGCAAAAAGAATGCCCGACAGGGCGATGTAGTAACTGGTTGGAACCATCAGGCGCGCACCTCCCCTTCGTCGTTGCGGTGTTGCAGGGCGGGTTGGTTGCCGCCCCTGGAAATCGCGGAACCTACCGGCGGGGCCAGCAACTCTGGCTCGTTGTCCGGCACGTCATCCGGCTGCGGCACGGGCCGCTGCACCAGCGCCACTGCGCCCACGATGGCGACGAGCAGCAGAATGCTGACGGCCTCAAAGGGGAGCAGGAAACGGGTGAGCAGGGTCTCGCCCACCACCGACGCGGAGCCTCCGCCCAGCGCCGCCGTGGCCCCGGCCAGCGGGAGCGGGTCTTTGTAGGACACGGCCAGGATGACGAAGGAACCCGCCAGCACCACGCCGCCCAGCCCGGCCAGCTCGCGCACGAAGGGAATCGGATCGCGCCCGGTGATCGGCGCGTTGGCGTTCAGCAGCATGATCACGAACAGGAACAGCACCATGATCGCCCCGGCGTACACGATCACCTGCGTGGCGGCCAGGAACGAGGCGTTCAGCGTGGCAAACAGGCCCGCCACGCTGATCAGCGTCCCCACCAGTCCCAGTGCCGCATGCACCGCATTCTTCGCCGCGATGGTGATGACGCCACCGACCAGGGTGAGCGCGCCGAGAAGGATAAAGGCGATCATCATGATGCGCCTCCGGCGTGTCTAAGGGTCTGAGGGTCTGAGGGTCTAAGAACAGCAACCTGATTTTCCCTTTGACCCTTAGACCTTTTGACCCTTAGACCATTGCGATAGCAATTCACGGATACTCCACCCCCTCCAACTCTGCGCGCGGCGGGCCGTCCAACTGGAAGCCCAGGCGCACGGGCTTGCCACTTTTTGCGGCCTCGCGGCGCTGGGGGATTGATCCGGTCACGCCCACCAGCATGTCTTCCTTGGCGTACACGAAATCGCCGTAGCGGTAATCGGCCATCTCAAACTCGTTGCCCATGACCACCGCGCCCGTGGGGCAGGCTTCCTCGCACATGCCGCAGAAGATGCAGCGCAGCATGTTGATCTCGTAGACCTTGGCGTAGCGCTCGCCGGGGCTGTGGGGGGACGCCGGATCGTTCTCGGCGGCCTCCACGTAAATGGCATAGGCCGGGCAGGCGGCGGCGCACAGCGAACAGCCGATGCACTTTTCCAGACCCGTGCCGGGGTGCCGCGTCAGGACGTGCCGCCCCCGGAAACGTGGTTGCAGGGTGGCCCGCTCTTCGGGATAACTGACGGTCACGGGCTTCTGGAACAGCTTGCCCAGCGTCAGGCCCATGCCCTTGGCAATGTCAAGAACGCCCATATGTGGCTCCTTTGTTTGGTTGTGGGCTGTGGGGTGTGGGTTGTGGGACAGAGAGAAGTCTAAGAGTCAAAGGGTCTGAGGGTCTGAGGCTTTTAGCTCCTCCCCCCCTGCGGGGGACTGGTACAGCTCCGCAGGAGAGGCTGGGACTGGTACAGCTCCGCAGGAGAGGGGGGAACCGCAAGCAGGATGCAGCGCCACTTAGCGAGAAATTACCATCCATCTCAATCGCCTCCCACGGGCCGCGTCGTCTTGACTGGCACCTTGGGCACGGCGGGCGCACTCCACAGTCCCCGCACGCGGTCACCCATCACGAACAGGCCCAGCAGCGCGGCGAGGCTCAGCAGGCCCAGGAACCACAATCCCAGGCCGGAGGGCCGCAGGAACGCCAGGTAAAAGGCCACCAGCATGGTGTTGCCCAGCGCCAGCGGCAGCAGCAGCTTCCAGCCGAAGCGCATCAGTTGGTCATAGCGCAGACGGGGCAGCGTGGCCCGCACCCAGATGAACAGGAACAGGAAGAACCCGATCTTGACCACCAGCCAGATGATCGGCCAACTGCTGATGCCGGGAATCAGGCCATCCAGGAACACTGGCCCCCGGTAGCCGCCGAAAAACAATGTTGCCATCAGCGCCGAGGCGGTCATCATGTTCACGTACTCGGCCATCTGGAACAGCGCCCATTTAATCGCGGTGTACTCGGTCAGGTAGCCCGCCACGATTTCCTGCTCGGCTTCCGGCAGGTCAAAGGGGGTGCGGTTGACTTCCGCGAAGGAACTGACCAGAAACAGGGCGAAGGCGAAGACCTGAAACAGAATCGTCCAGCCCTGAAGCGCCTGCCACTCCACGATCACGCGGAAGTTGGTGCTGCCGATCAGCATCAGCGTGCCCAGCACGCTCAGGCCCATGCCCAGCTCGTAGCTGATCATCTGGGCGCTGGAACGCAGGCCGCCCAGAATCGGGTACTTGCTGCCGGAGGCCCAGCCGCCCAGGAAGATGCCATACACGCCCATAGAGGTCAGCGCCAGCAGCGCCAGAATCCCGGCGTCCAGGTTGTAGACCCAGGGATCAGCGCCAAACAGACTGCCAGCCGGGCCAGCCGGAATGCCCCCGAAGGCGGTCAGGGCCATGCCAATCGCCAGAATCGGCGCGAGGGTGTAGACCAGCTTGTCGGCCATCGTGACCTGAAGGTCTTCCTTGAAGATGCTTTTAATGGCGTCGGCCAGGGGTTGCAGCAGGCCCATCGGCCCCACGCGGTTCGGCCCCCAGCGAATCTGCATGCGGGCCAGCAGGCGGCGTTCCACCAGGGTCATGTAAGCGAAAGCGGTCAGGAGCGCCAGGGCCACCAGCACGGCTTTAAGCAGGGTAATCAGGGCGGCGATCAGCCAGTCGGGCATCAGTCATCCCCTCCCACGGGGGCCGCGCCCAGCATCGGCAGCGGCTGGAGGTTGGCGGGAATCAGGGTCTGGATAGAGGGCTGCATGCGTTCGGTCCACAGCTTCGGAATGTGCGTCTGTTCGGTGGGGGCGACGTGGGACGTGCGGAAGGGATGGATGACGCCGCGTTCAGGCACCTCGCCCAGCTTGATGCCCAGCTTTTGCGCCGCCAGTTCCCGCGCCGACTTCAGGCCGCGCACGGGGGCGCGAACGCCCAGTGCCTCGGACACGGCAGTCAGGGTGCGAATCAGATCGGCAGCCTCGCCCGCGCTCAGGGCAGCCTGTTCCAGTTCCAGCAGGCGGCCTTCCAGGTTGACGGTGGTGCCGCGCTTCTCGTAATTGGTGACGGCGGGCAGCACCACATCGGCCAGCCTTGCGGTGGCGGTCAGGTGCGAATCGTGAACGATGGTCAGCCCACGCGCCCGCACCCCGGGATCAAGGCGGCTGATGAAGGCGGCGGGAGCCTCGGCCACGCGGGCAAACGGCAGGCCACCTTCACGCGGCACCAGGTTCAGTGCGGCCAGCCCCTTGCTGTTGGCCCCGGCGGGAATCGCCATGATCTTTGCGCCCGTGCGGGTGGCCAGATCGCTGAGCTGCGCCGCGAACGAGCCAGAAGCGCCGTTCAGCACGTCCGCCCCCAGCACGATGATGGCCTTCTCGCTCTCGGTCAGGAGCTTCAGCGCCGCCTGCAATTCGGCAGTGTCCGGGCGGCTCAGGCGTTCCAGCGCATTGTGGCCGTTGGATGAAGCACGGATTCCAGCGTGCGCCCACAGCCGCGACTCCTTCCCGATCACCGCCAGCTTTTCCGGCTTGCGGGCCGGGCGTTCCACCAGCCGAAGATCAGCAATGGCCGTCCCGTGCGCGTATTCGGGCGGGAGGATGCCTCCGCGCAGCATTTCCAGAATGCGGAGTTCCAGAATCGGGGCTTCCTCGCCCAGATCGGCTCCGATCACCACCACGGCGTCGGCAGTCGCCACGTCACTCAGGGTGGCCGCGCCCTTGGGCATGGCGTCCAGGGAGACCTCGTAACGGGGCCAGTGGTCCACATGCACGCTGCCCCCGACGTCGGCCAAAGCTCCCAGCGCCACGCCCTCTTCCAGCGTGCTGTCGGCGTTCAGGTACAGGGCCAGATCGGCGACGCTGTGCCGGGCCATGCCCGCGCGGATGGCGGCAATCGCCACGTCCCAGCTCGCTTCCTGCAACTCGCCGTCCACGCGCACCAGCGGCACGGTCAGCCGCCGCTCGGAGGCAAACGCATGACCAAAACGGCCCGCGTCGCAGATCCACGCCTCGTTGACCTCGCGGTTCTCGCGGGCCACGATGCGTTCCAGACGGCCATTGCGGGCATCCACGGTAATGGAACAGCCCACCGGGCAGAGGGTGCAGGTGGTAGGCGTGTGGTCATATTCCCAGTTGCGCCCCCGGAAGCGGGCCACGTTGTCCAGCAGCGCCCCCACCGGGCAAATGTCGGTGATGTTGCCCTGAAAACCGAGAGGCAGACCGCCCTCCTCGGTGTCAATGAATGTGTAACTGCTGCGCTCAATGAAGTCCAGCACTTCTTGCCCTGGTACTTCTTCAAAGTAACGCACGCAGCGTTTGCAGTGAATACAGCGTTCCTGATCCAGAATCACGAAATCAGACAGCGGATAGTGCTTATCGGCGTGGCGGCGGTCAAAGCCGAAGCGGGATGCGCCGTAGCCGTATTCAAAGGCCCGGTCTTGCAGCTCACACGCGCCGCCCTTATCGCAGGTGGGGCAGTCCAGCGGATGGTTCAGGAGGGTGAATTCCATCATCCCGGCCTGCGCCTTGGCGACGACTTCACTGCTGCGGGCGGATTTAATGTGCATCCCCTCGGTGGCCTGCATGGTGCAGGAGGCCATCGGTTTGGGAAACCAGAAGATTTTGGGCTGACCCGTCGCGTCGTCCAGCACGAACGAGCCGTCCTTTTCCTTGCGCGGCGATCCAGTTTCCACCAGACACATGCGGCACGCGCCCACCGGACTCAGGTACTTGTGGGCGCAGAAATACGGCACGTCCCCGCCCGCCTCAAACACCGCATCTATGGCGGACGTTCCGGCGGGGAGTTCAATTTCTACGCCGTCTACATTGACTTTCATACAGCGCCTCCGGCGGCTTGTCTAAGGGTCTGAAGGTCTAAGGGTCTAAGGGAAAAGATCGGGGCCTTCCTTAGACCCTCAGACCTTTTGACCCTTTGACCCCGGAGATTTAACTTGCACATCCAGAACCTCATGCGTCCTTCCACCTGCGACGCGCCGGATACGTCGGCGTCTGGAACTGCGCCAGCGAGTCGTATTCCTCACGGAACAGTTCAATGCTGCTCAGCACCGGCCCCAGACAGGCGTCAGCCAGCGCACAGAAGCTCCGGCCCCCAATGTTCTCGGACATGTCCAGGATCAGTTGCACGTCGCCGGGCTGGCCGTGGCCGCGCACCAGTTTCTCGTACATGCGGGTCATCCACGAGCTGATTCCCTCCCGGCACGGCGTGCATTTGCCGCAGGACTCGTGGCCGTAAAAACGCACCATGTTCCAGGTGGCATTCACGATGCAGTCGGCCTTGGGAATCACGGTGACGCCCCCCGTGCCCAGCATGGAACCCGCACCCGCGATGCTCTCGTAATCCATCGGCGTGTCCAGCGTCTTGTCGTCCCAGCGCAGCATCGGGCAACTGGAGCCGCCGGGGATGATGGCCTTCATTTCCTCCAGCGGGCCACCCGCCCAGTCGTAGATCAGCTCGCGGAAGGTGGTGCCCAGCGGCAGCTCGTACACGCCGGGCCGCGCCACCGGGCCGGAGACCTGAAACAGCTTCATGCCCTTGCTCTTCTCGGTGCCCATGCCCGCGTGCCACTCCGCGCCGAATTTCAGAATCTGGGTGGCCGCGCAGAAGGTTTCCACGTTGTTGATGGTGGTGGGCAGACCATACAGGCCAGCGGCAGCGGGAAAGGGTGGCTTGAGGCGAGGATTGGCCCGCAGCCCTTCCAGGCTGTTCATCAGCGCAGTTTCCTCGCCGCAGATGTACGCCCCCGCGCCCCGGTGAAGATGGAGCTGGAAGTCAAAGCCGCTGTTCATGACGTTCTGACCCAGCAGCCCGGCTTCCCGCGCCTCTTCAATCGCGGCGTTGATGCGCTCGGCGGCGTGGACATACTCGCCCCGGATGTAGATGTAGCCCACGCTGGCGCGCATGGCATAGCCCGCGATAATCATGCCCTCAATCAGTTGGTGCGGGTCTTCCGACAGCAGGTAACGGTCCTTGAAGCTGCCCGGCTCCGACTCGTCCGCGTTGCAGATGATGTAATGGGGCTTGCCGTCGTTGAGAGGCATGAAAGACCACTTGAGGCCGGTGGCAAAGCCCGCGCCGCCGCGTCCGCGCAGGCCGGATTTCTTGACCTCGTCAATCACGGTGTCCGCGCCCATGCCGAAGGCGCGTTTCACAGCTTCATAGCCCCCGTTGCGGCGGTAATAACCCAGCGTCCAGCTTTCCGGCTGCCCGACGTGGGCGTACAGGGTAGGCGCAAAACGCGGGTCTTTTCCGCTGGTGATCGGCTTGGGAGGATTTGGAGCAACGGCGGTCATGCTTCACCTCCTGGGAAAATGGGCGGGAGTTGGCTCAGGCCGGTGATGCTGGCCCCGACGACTTCGCCGTTTGCCAGCATCTGACGCCCCTCGGCATTGACGGTCACGGGAACCGGGTTGTCCGGCAGCGGCTGAAGGTCCGCGCGCAGCGACTCCAGAATGCGGGCGCATTTGCCGGGCGTCACGCTTTCGTAGTAGCCGTCGTCGTTGATCTGCATCATGGGCGCGGTGCCGCATGAGCCAAGGCATTCCACCTTCTGCACGCTGAAACGGCCATCGGGAGAGACCTCGCCGGGCTGCACGTCCAGCGCTTCCACCAGATGGTCCCACAGCTCATCGGACCCGGCCAGCGAACACATCACCGTGCTGCACACCTGAAGGTGATACTTGCCGGTGGGCAGCGTGTGGTACGTAGAATAAAAGCTCATGACGCTGCGGACCTCGGTGGCGGTGGTGCCGCACAGGGCCGCGATCTCGTCCAAGTGCGTCCCATTCACGAAGCCCTCGGCGTCCTGAACCTCGCGGATCAGGGGCATCAGCGCCGAGCGGCGGCCCTGCGGGGAATCGGGATAGCGGCTGAAGATATCGGCCACGAGGGGTTGTTTGTCGGTGAAGTAACTCAAGTCTTACTCCTTACTCGATATCAGCGTAGAGGAAATTACCTTCATAGTCGAAGTTTCCATTGATCTCGAAATGCTCGAAAAGCGGACTGTCATAACCAAGAAGAAAAAAACATTTCGGTGAAGAGGGGGGAAAATCGTCACCGAAAATGACTAGATTGAGAACCATAGAATCGTATAACTCGTCAAGTTTTGCAGTCTCTACGCCAGCAAACTTAAACCAATTATCATCTTTGATGAGATTCTGAGCGGTTTTGAGCTTCAGTTCTGTACCGTCCTCTTTGACTCGCTTGAAAAAGCCAGAAACTCGCGCAGCCTTCTCATCAGAAAAATCATGACTCCGAATAGAGAAATACACCATCGAACCTTCAATGTCTTCCTGACTCTTCCATGAAACACCCGACGGCTCTTCAAGACGTTCAAACTCCTTGAACCGTGGATGCAGGATGGCTTCGCTCATCACCGATCCACGTCCCCCAGCACCGGGTCAATCGTCGCCAGAATGGTAATCAAATCCGCGAACTGTGCGCCCACGCAGGCATATTCCAGGGCTTGCAGGTTCACGAAACTGGGGGCGCGAATCTTGACGCGGTAGGGCATGCTGCCGCCGTCGCTGACGATGTAATACCCGACTTCGCCGCGCGCCGATTCGGTGGGCACGTAGACCTCTCCCACGGGTGGGTGAAACCCTTCAGTGACCAGTTTGAAGTGGTGAATCACCGCTTCCATGCTGGTTTCCAGTTCGTGGCGGGGCGGCAGAGAAATCTTGCGGTTGGGGTCCTTGACCGGGCCGGGCCTGAGCCGCTCCAGCGCCTGCCGGATGATCTTGATGCTCTCGCCGAACTCCCACAGGCGCATGTTGAAGCGGGCCAAGCTGTCGCCATCGGTGCTGGTCACGACGTTGAAATCGTAGGTTTCGTAACCGCAATAGGGGTTGTCCTTGCGATTGTCCAGTGGCACGCCGGAGGCCCGCAGGTTCGGCCCGGTCAGGCCCAGGTCCAGCGCCACGTCGGGCGGAATGATGCCCACCCCACGCGCCCGGTCCTGAAAGATCGGGTTGTTGGCAAACAGCGTGGTGTATTCCTTGACACCTGCTTCCATCTGAACCAGAAAGCGCGAGACCATCTCGGGCCAGCCATCGGGAATATCGCGGTACAGGCCGCCCACGCGGAAGTAGCCCTGGTTCATGCGGTAGCCACACACCGCTTCAAACAGATCCTGACAGCTCTCCTTCTCGCGGAAAGCGTAGAAGAACGGCGTCAGTGCGCCCAGGTCCAGTAGCCCCGTCCCCACGAACACCAGATGGCTGTGGATACGCCCCAGCTCGTGCAGGATCACGCGGACGGTGGTGGCGCGCTCGGGCACCTCGGCCTGAAGCAGTTTTTCCACGCTCAGGACGTAGGACAGCTCGTGGCTGAAGCTATGCAGGTAATCGGTGCGCGGCGCGTAGGTCACGCCCTGCTGGTAGGTACGGTTTTCAAAGGTCTTTTCAAACCCCGTATGCAGATAACCCATGTGCGGCGTGACCTTGACCACGTACTCGCCGTCCATGTCCACCACGAGGCGCAACACGCCGTGCGTACTGGGATGCTGCGGCCCCACGTTCAGCGACATCATCTCGGTGTGCAGCAGCGCCCCGGTGCGCCCGTGCAGCCGCTCGTCGATGGTGGATTCCTGATGGTCAGTTTCCATCTGGCGGCGCGGCAGGGTGCCGGAATCGGGATCACGCGCCGCATTCTTCAAGGTTGCTCGGTCTTTGAGAGTCATTCTGCACCCCCAGCGCGGTTGATGGTGAATGGTGGATGGTGGATGGAAAAGGCCAACCACCAGCCTTTCTCTCTTTCCATCAACCTTCTACGATCAACTCTCAACATCACTTCGGCCCCCCCTCGGGCATCACTGGGGGCAGGCGGTCCTCGCCGCGCCCGCGCCGCAGTTCGCCCCGGTAGCCTGTCAGGCCGGACTGCTGCCCGGTCACGCCTGCGCGAAAGGCGGCAGGGTCCAGAAAGCGTCCGTCGCGGAACAGCGTGGGCGTCTCGCCCAGCGGAAAGTCCTTGCGGAGGGGGTGGCCTTCCAGATCGTCCGGCGTCAGCACTTTGCGGAGGTCCGGGTGACCCACGAACTCCACGCCCATCAGGTCATAGACCTCGCGCTCCAGGTAATTGGCGGCCTTCCAGACCGGGTACAGGCTATCCAGCGCCTCACCGTCGTCCAGCCACACCCGCAGGAACAGGCGGCGGTGGTCATAGGGATGATAGATGTTGTGCAGCACGGCAAAACGCTTGGGCCGGGGCTGCGTGTAGGTCAGGTAATCCAGGCCCACCGTATCCATCAGCATGAAACCGCGTTCCTTGAGCGACTCGGCCACCTCGCGCAGCCGTTCGGATGGGACGAGGGCGGTGGGTTCGGCGGTATCGTCCTCGGTCAGCCCGAGTTCGGCGATCAATCCGGTCACGTCGCGTGGGTCTGCGGGCGGCGCGGGCATGGATGCGGGCGCTCTGCCCACCGCCGCGCCGCTGGCCGTGACTTCCACCTCTACGGGCGGGGCCGGACTCGGCGTGACGATGATGGCGGGTGGATCAGCGCGAACAGCAGCCTGCGCCGGTTTTGCCTGGGCCTGAGACTGCGAGGACTGCATTCCCCCACCGCGCCCGGTCAGGCGCTCGGCTTCTGGGATGCCTTTCTTGTCATCCCCGCCGCCCGTCACCGGGTCCACGCATCCACCATCGGCAACTGGTGGCCCAACTGATCGAAGGCTTCACCGCGCACCTTTTTCTGAAGCTGCATCACGGCATAGATCAATGCTTCGGGGCGCGGCGGGCAGCCCGGCACGAAGATGTCCACCGGCACCACGCTGTCCACGTTCTGCACGATGGCGTAGTTGTTGAACATGCCGCCACTGCTGGCGCATGCGCCCATGCTGATCACCCATTTGGGATCGGGCATCTGGTCATACACCCGGCGCATGATCGGGGCCATCTTCTTGCTCAGGCGTCCGGCGACGATCATCACGTCCGCCTGCCGGGGGCTGGCGCGGAACACCTCGGAGCCGAAGCGGGCCATGTCGTTGCGCCCATTGGTGCTGCTCATCATCTCGATGGCGCAGCACGCCAGCCCAAAAGTGGCAGGCCACAGGCTGTTGCTGCGGCCCCAGGCCACCAGTTTTTCCAGGCTGGAAAACAGAATGCCTTCGGATTCCAGTTCCTGCCAGTCGCGGTCGATCAGTTCTTTCAGGGGCATGGAGCCACCTCCGGTGTCGGTCTAAGGGTCTGAAGGTTTAAGGGTCTAAGAGGAGAGTGCGAGCCTTTTCTTAGACCCTTGGACTCTTCGACCCTTAGACGGCGCAAAGCGCCTACTACGCCCATTCCAGCACCCGCTTTTTCAGCACGTACACGTAGCCCACCAGCAGCAACAGCACGAAGGTCAGGGCCTCGAAGAAGGCGAAGGGAATCAGTTTCTGGTAGGCCACGGCCAGCGGGTAGAAGAAGGCCGTTTCGATGTCGAAGACGATGAACAGCATCGCCACCAGATAGAAATGCACCGGGAAACGCTGGCCGGTGCCGACGCCGCCGCCCTCGGGATCATTGCCCGATTCGTAGGCCATCAGTTTGGCGCGGCTGCCCTTCTTTGGCCCCAGGATGGCGCTGACAATAACGGCCAGCACGCCAATGCCCACAGCCACCAGCAACATGATCACGAAGTTGAGGTATTCGATAACGATGCTCCTTTTCCACCTTGGCTCTCTACAAATCCTGAACTGCTCGTGAAAAACGGCACGAGTAGCATCAAAAAAAGAGAGGTGGACGAATGAAACGTTGGGTTATGTTACCCCTCTGTTTTACCACGTTTACGCTTACCGGGCGCAGTTCCTGGCCGTCTCTGTCGCCGCCGGATTCTGTGTTGCCAGGGTGAAGTGGAAACGGCAAGAACCCAGGCAGACGAAAACCAGCAAGTCTGTCTGGGGCGCAGGACTGGGGTTGAACTGGGGATACCTGCCCGTTCCTATCAACTGCCACGGAACCGGGCTGTTCAGGGCTTGTCTGGCATTTGGAAGCGCCACCTACAGTTGCGAAACACAGGCAAAAGTCCAGAGCCGCCAGACCCTCAGTTCAACAGTTCCACGAAATCGTCGTCGTCGGCGTCGTGGGCCAGGGGCAGCGAGAAGGTGAACGTGGCCCCGTGGCCGCGCTCGGACTGCACGCCGATATGGCCGCCGTGTTCCTCGACGGCCAGTTTGCAGAAGGCCAGACCCATGCCGGTGTCAAAGCGTCCGTGCAGGGTCAGGCGCGACTGCTCAAAGGCGGCGAACAGGTTGGGAATATCGTCGGCGGGAATGCCCTCGCCGTCGTCCTGCACGCCGATCTGCACGGCGTCCTTGACCGAACGCACCGTGATGGAGATGTGGCCCCCGCCCGTGGTGTGCTTCATGGCGTTGCTGATCAGGTTGGCCATGACCCGGCGCAGGATTTCCGGGTCGGCGCTGGCCGGGCTGAGGTTGCTCTCCACATCCGTGCGCATCACGCGGTCACGCAGGCCACTGCCCACGTCTCCGCAGGCCAGGGCCATGACTTCCTGGAACATCGGCGAGAACATCAGCTCTCGGCGCAGGTTCATCTTGCCCGCCTGAATCTTGCGGATATCGAGCATATTGACCGCCAGATGCAGCAGATGCTGGGTTTCGTCACGGGCCACCTTCAACAGCTCACGCGAGTCGTCGGGGACGCGGGCGTCGTCCTGCACAATTTCCAGCAGGCCCATCACGGCGGCAATCGGGTTTTTGAGGTCATGCACCAGCATATGGATCAACTGGTCGCGCACTTTTTCCTCGTGTTCCCAGTCGTCGCTGCGGCGTTGCAGGGCGGCCACCCGGCCATGCAGATCGTGGTGCTGCCGCGCGCGGGCCAGCATGTTGCCCACCTGCAAGGCCAGCGCGTCGGGGGCGGTGCTGTCGCTGATCAGAGCGTCGGCCCCGGCAGACAGCAGCGCCCCCAGGCCACGGGTGCCCACCGCCAGCCACTGGGTTCCGGCCAGTTCGGCGCGCTGGCGCAGCATGGGCAGCACCTGCGACAGCGGTACGCCCGGCAGATCGGTGTACAGCAGCGCCACGGCGGGCGGCTGGACATGGGCCTCGCGCAGCAGCGTTTCGGCGTCGGCGACATGCACCACCGAGGCCCGCCTCAGCAAGGGCGCAAGCTGCGAGGCGCGGGCACGGTCGGCAGAGACCACGAAAACAATCTGGGTATCGGGGCTGGACATGATCTGATGAGGAGTGTACCCCGTGGGCCACTTTTTTCGGGAGCAACAACTACAGCCTCACGGACATACGCCCGAAGTGGAGAAAGTCGGCAAACGGGTCAGGGCGTCATGAGCTGCCGGGCCGCCGTCCCCAGATCACCGCTGCCTGCCAGACTGCTGCCCACCAGCACAGCGTCGGCCAGCGGGCGAATCTCTGCAATCTGGTCCGGGGTGCGGTAACCGCTTTCCGCCACCAGCACGCCCGCAAAGCCGCGCTGTCGGGCCAACCGGATCAGGCGCGGACTGACCGCCAGATCGATGTTCAGGGTGGTCAGATCGCGGTTGTTCACGCCGATGATGCGCGCCTCGGCTTTCAGCGCCACGTCCAGTTCGGCCTCGTCGTGGACTTCCACCAGCGCGTCCAGACCCAGGTGGTGGGCCATTTCCAGGTATGCGCCCGTGGCCTCACCCAGCACACTGACCATCAGCAGCGCCGCCGACGCGCCCCACTCGGCGGCCTCGCGCAGCATGGCGGGATGGACCACGAAATCCTTTCGCAGGACGGGCAATCCCACTGCGCCGATCACGTCGTGCAGCGCCTGTAGATTGCCGTCGAAATGACGGGGTTCGGTCAGGACGCTGATGGCCGCCGCACCGCCCGTCTCGTAGGCCCGCGCCGCTGTCGCCGGGTCCAGCGGGGCAATCGCACCCTGGCTGGGACTGGCGCGTTTGACCTCGGCGATCAGGGCCAGTCCCGGGCCGCTCAAGGCCGCTTCAAACCGGCGAGCGGCGGGGCGCGCGGGACCGAGTTCGGGGCTGGCCGCCGCGTAATCTCCGGCCCGCTCCTGCACGATGCGGCCCAGGACACCCGGCACGCGGCTCAAGTCGAGGGAAGGCAGGCCATTCACGCGCCGGAGTATACGGGGCCGCCGCCCCACAGAGAACACGAGACAGAAGAGCGCGGAGTGGCGAAGGCGCATGTTAGCCTGACACCTATATGAGTGCTGCTTCCGGCTCCACCTCCCCTTCCCGCCTTGCTCCCGGCTCCGGCCCGGTGCAGATCACGAGTGAGCAGATTCAGGCCCGCGTCACTGAGCTGGCCGCCCGCATCCGCCAGGACTACGCGGGCCGTGAGCCGCACCTGATCTGCGTGCTGAACGGCGCGTTCATGTTCCACGCCGATCTGGTCCGCGCGCTGGACATGCCCTGCACCATGGACTTCTTGCAGGCCAGCAGCTACGGCAACGCCAAGCAGAGCAGCGGCGAGGTGCGGCTGGTCAAGGATCTGCAATTCCCGATCAGTGACCGCCACGTCATTCTGGTGGAAGACATCGTGGACACCGGCATCACCATGAATTACCTGCTGCACTACCTGGAAGGGCGCGGCCCCGCCACCATCAAGATCGCCGCGCTGCTGAGCAAACCCAGTCGCCGCAAGGTAGAGGTTCCGGTGGAATACCTGGGCTTCACCATCCCCGACGCCTTTGTGTACGGCTACGGTCTGGACAGGTCGCAATATGACCGGAACCTGCCGTTTATTACCAGTCAGGAGTAGGGCTGGAGAGGTGTGTGCTGGCGGTTTTGGGGTAACCCCTCCCCCCCTTCGGGGGACCTCCCCTTAGAAGGGAGGCAAGGAGATAGCGTGTGGCACGTTTAACTGCACCTCTCGGCTCCCTTTTGAGGGGAGCTGGCTGCGAAGCAGACTGGCTGGCACAGCTCCGCAGGAGAGGGGTTTCTTTTCACATTCCAACTCAACGGGTATTGGCCCCCCCTCTCCCCTGTCTGAGCCTCCCGGCGTGTTGACCTGACGGCAGCGCTACCCTGTAGCCATGACCGACACCGCCAAAAAGGCCAAGCTCAACTGGAACTCTCACCAGGTCACGCAGGGCGACGAACGCGCCCCCAACCGGTCCATGATGCGGGCGGTGGGCTTTCAGGACGGCGATTTTGAGAAGCCGATCATCGGCGTGGCGCACGCGCAGAGCAACATCACGCCGTGCAACAACGGTCTGGGCGAGCTGGCCGGACACATCCAGGGGGCCATTCAGGAAGGCGGCGGGATGCCGCACGTCTACGGCACAATCACCATGTCAGACGGCATCAGCATGGGAACCGAAGGCATGAAGTGTTCGCTGGTGTCGCGCGAGGTAATCGCCGACAGCATCGAAACCGTCAGCCGGGGCATGTCGCACGACGGCGTGATCGTGGTGGGCGGCTGCGACAAGAACATGCCGGGAGCCATGATCGGCATTGCGCGGCTGAACATTCCAGCTATTTTTGTGTATGGCGGGACCATCAAACCCGGCCACTACAACGGCAAAGACTTGACGCTCGTGAGCATGTTCGAGGCGGTGGGGGCCATTGGATCGGGCAAGATCAGCCGCGAAGAGTTCAACGAGATCGAGCGCCGCGCATGTCCCGGCAATGGCTCTTGCGGCGGCATGTACACCGCCAACACCATGAGCAGCGCCTTTGAAGCGATGGGGATGAGCCTGCCGAACTCCAGCACCATGAGCGCGGTGGACGCCGAAAAAGCCATTAGCAGCGCCGACAGCGCCCGCGCACTTCTCAAATTGATTGAGAACGACATTCGCCCGCTGGACATCCTGACCAAGAACGCCTTTGAGAACGCGATCACCGTCATCATGGCCGTGGGCGGCAGCACCAACGCCGTGCTGCACCTGATGGCGATTGCCCACGCCTGCGACATTGACCTGACCCTGGCGGACTTTGAGCGCATCCGCGAACGCACCCCGGTCTTCTGTGACCTCAAACCCAGCGGGCAATACGTCGCAACCGACCTGCACGAGGTGGGCGGCATTCCGCGCGTGATGAAGATGCTGCTGAAAGAGGGCCTGTTGCACGGCGACTGCCTGACCGTGACGGGCAAGACAATTGCCGAGAATCTTGAGCAGGAGCAGGATACGCCCGACGCCGGACAGGACGTGATTCGCCCCTACGCCGAGCCGCTGTACGCGCAGGGCCACCTCGCCATCCTGCGCGGCAATCTGGCCCCGGAGGGCAGCGTCGCCAAGATCAGCGGCCTGAAAAGCATCAAGATCACCGGCCCAGCGCGCGTCTTTGAATCTGAGGAGGAATCGATGCACGCCATCATGGCCGATCAGATCAACCCCGGCGACGTGCTGGTGATCCGCTACGAGGGGCCGAAGGGCGGGCCGGGCATGCGCGAGATGCTGTCGCCCACCAGCGCGATCATCGGCAAGGGCCTGGGCGACAGCGTGGGCCTGATCACTGACGGGCGTTTCTCGGGCGGCACCTTCGGGCTGGTGGTGGGCCACGTCGCCCCCGAAGCGTATGTGGGCGGCCCGATTGCCCTGATTCACGAGGGCGACACGATTGAGCTGAACGCCGAAACCTGCGAACTGACGCTGCATGTGGATGACGCCGAGATCGAGCGCCGCCGTGCCGAGTGGGTCCAGCCGGAGCCGCGTTACAAGCGCGGCGTGCTGGCGAAATACGCCAAGCTGGTAAGCAGCGCGGCGGTGGGGGCTTACACAGACTGATTGAGGAAAGTTCAGAATTGAGCCGTCTGCCGTTGGGGTGGGCGGCTCTTTTTGTTCGGCTAAAGTTGGCTATGACCGTTCCCGATTTTCAGAGCTTCTTCCGCCCAACGCTCGAAGCTCTGCAAGACGGGCGGGAGTATCGCTGGCGCGACATTCGGGAAACTGTCGCGGACCTCATGGAAATCAGCCAGGAAGATCGGGAGGACTTGGTTCCAAGCGGCGCAGAACCGAGATACGTGAACCGCATCAACTGGACAGTAACCTACTTGTCCAAGGCAGGTTTACTCACCTCTACCAAAAGAGGCCACGGGCAGATTTCAGAACGTGGCCGCGCACTGCTGAAGCAGAAATCAGGAAAGATCGTGACCTCTGATCTTGACGAGTATCCAGAGTTTCTGTCTTTCCGCACAGCCAATCGCAAATCTGACACTCAAGAAGTAGCCCCAGCGATAGCTCCAGTGCATAGCGAGTCGCCGGATGAGCAACTTGACACCCTGTACACCGAACTCAGCGCCGCCCTGGCCGACGAACTGCTCACACAGGTGCGTGCCCTTACACCGCAGCAATTTGAGATTCTGGTGGTGCAACTTCTGGTGGCAATGGGCTACGGCGGCAGCGTACGCGACGCGGGGCAGGCGCTAGGGCGCAGCGGCGACAACGGCATTGACGGCGTGGTCAAGCAAGACCCACTGGGGCTGGACAAGGTTTACGTTCAGGCCAAACAGTGGACCAACAACGTGGGCAGTCAGGAGGTTCGCAACTTCTCTGGCAGCCTGACGTATCACAAGGCGTCCAAGGGCGTTCTGATCACCACCGCAGGCTTCAGCTCAAGCGCCACGGATACGGCCCGGCAAATCGGCAACATCATTCTGATCGGCGGCGACACGCTGGCTGACTTAATGATCCAGTACGGCGTGGGCGTGATCACCCGCAGCACGTATCTGGTCAAGAAAATAGACAGCGACTTCTTTGAAGGGATTTGACGTTGCCCCACCCTGCGCCCCACCACGCCGATGCTCTGGCAACATGCGTGAAGCTGTGGCAAGACCCGGTAGCCACGCGCCATACGTTGAGCAAACCACTAACACGGCAGGACATGTGGAGGCGGCTCTTTAGCCTCTAGAATCCGCCACCCAGCGCCTGACCGTTGATGGTGGCCTCGCCACTTCCAAAGGCCAGAGTGCTGACCAGATCGTTGCCCTGGCGTTCCAGATAGCCCATGTCGATCAGGGATTGAACGCCAGCGGCGGCGTCGGGGGATAGCGCACCCAGCAATTCGCGCAGCGCAGGCTCGGCGGCCTTGAGCTGCGCCTGCACCTTGACCATGCCCAGCGCCAGTGCCGGGCTGGACGCCAGCATCTGGGCGGTTTCGGCGTCCAGTTCACTGGCTCCAGGCAGCTCGGCCTTGCCCGTCAGCACGATATCGCCGCCCGTCTGCGTGAGGCTCAGGCGGTCAATGGCGAACACTGGCCCGGCCCGCAGCAGCGCCAGCGCGTCATCGGTCAGGGCCTTTTTCTGCGCCTCGCTCAGGTCCGCCGCGTCGGGATCGTCCTGGAGTTGCTGGCCCAGGGTTTGCAGGGTGGTGACCATGCGGGCCAGCGGTTCCCGGCTCAGGTGGCCCATGCTCAGGTGAAGCTGCACATTCTTCAGACTCTGCGTGCCGCTTCCCAGCCCTGAGAATCCGAGCTGCCCGATGTTGTACTGGACGCCGCCACTGTAAAAACCGTCCTTGAGCGTGCTGACGCTGCTGACCTTGAGGTCTTTGAGGTCCAGCCCATCCTGCGCCCCGCCAGATGTACCGCCGTAAGTCGCGGACGCCAGCGTCAGCACCTGCTCGCCCACCCCCAGCGGATCGTCCGCGTTCTGCTTGACGGCGTTGCCGTTCAGGGCCATGCCGCTGATGGTCAGCACCCCGTCCTCCGAGGTGAGCTTGAATTCAGGCCAGCTCAGCCGCGTGCTGGACTTCAGGCCACTGTTCTCGATGTCGCCGGTCATGGCCTGCCAGCTCAACGTGGAGCTTCCCACGTCGCCCTCCTCAAGCAGCGTGCCAGCCGGAATGTCGAGGTGGGTGGAGGTGCCGCCGCCCAGCCCCACGACAGTGCGGATGGTGGGTTTCTGGTTCCCGAACGCCTTCTCGACTCTGGACTGAAGGGCCGGATCAGCAAAACGGACCTCGGTATCGACGATGGCATTACCCACTGCCTGGAAACCCGGAAATGGCCCGTGCTGAATGTGGTTGACCACGATCAGGGCCACATCTTCCGTTCCCTTGCCCAGCGTCACATTCATGGTCTGGGTGCTGCTTAAAAGGCCGCGCTGGTAGGTGGAAGATTTGACTTTGGCATAGCCCGTGGCCTCCAGTTGGGCCTCAAGCGTCTGGGCCAGGGTTTGCTGGGTCTGGGCGGTCTGGTTGCTGGTGTACGCCGTCGCCCCGGCCAATGCGCCGACAACGAGCAGAACACCCACACCCAGCGCGGGCAGGCGGGAACGGCGGGCAGGAGAACGGAGGTTTGCCATACAGCCGATCTTAATTGAAGATGCCGGGTCAGGAAGACAGCAACCCCTCCTCCCACCCCCTTCTCTTAATGGAGGTCAAAAAGACAGGCCGCTTACAAAACTTCCGCCTCCCTACACTAACGCCCCCGCACCCGCTGCTCCTGCCGCCGCATGGGCATGGTGTCTACCAGCGCGGCCACCGTGTTCAGGGCCGGGAAGGTCTGGTAGTGCGCCTTGATTCCCGTGTCCTTGCCGATCAGCGCGGCGCGGCCATACTGCGCGCCCACCTTGCCGCCGGGATCGGCCAGCAGGGTCAGCATCAATGCGGCTGGGCCGTTCAGGCGGGCGTCACCGGGGGGCAGCAGCGCCACCACGCGCAGGTCACGCACCTGCAATTCGGCGTCCTGTCGCCGCACTCCGGCCAGATAGGCGGCAGGAGGGTTGCTGACGATCAGCACGCGCTCCTTGCCCAGCACCCCGGCCAGGGACCACGGCTGACCCTGCGCGGTCTGGAGGGTAAACCCCAGCGCCAGCGCCACCAGCATCAGCCTTCCAGTTCCGCGAAGACGGCCCGGCTGATCACCAGTTGCTGAATCTCGGAAGTTCCCTCGTAAATCTCGGTGACCTTGGCGTCGCGGAACAGGCGTTCCACCGGGTAATCGCGGCTGTACCCGTTGCCGCCGAAGATCTGAATGGCATCTCTCGCGCAGTCCACCGCTGCCTCGGAGGCCAGCAGTTTGGCCATGCTGGCCTCCTTGCCGTACGGAACGCCCTGATCCTTGAGCCACGCGGCTTTCAGGGCCACCAGCCGCACACTCTCGATGCGGGCGGCCATGCGGGCGATCTTGAACGACACGCCCTCAAACTCGCGCAGTTTCTTGCCGAACTGCTCGCGCTCGTTGGCATATTTAGTGGCGTGTTCCAGCGCCGCGCGGGCAATGCCGATGGCCTGCATGGCAATCCCGATGCGCCCGGCGTCCAGGCTGGCGAGGGCCACGATCAATCCCTGGCCTTCCTCGCCCACCATGTTCTCGTGGGGCACACGCACGCCGTCGAAGGTGACGGTGGTGGTGTGTGCGGCATGCATGCCCAGCTTTTCCTCGGGCTTGCCGAAGCTCAGGCCATCCGTGTCCTTCTCGACGATAAAGCAGCTCACGCCGCGTGCGCCAGGGCCGCCCGTGCGGGCCATGACCAGATACGTTTCGGCCTGACCGCCGCTGGTGATCCAGGCTTTCGCGCCGTCCAGCACCCAGTCGTCGCCATCACGAACCGCTTTCAGGCGCAGGCTGGCGGCGTCGCTGCCCGCGCTGGCTTCCGTCAGGCAGAACGCACCGATCTTCTCTCCGCTGGCGAGAGGTCTGAGGTACTTCTCGCGCTGGGCATCGGTGCCGTACTTGAAGATCATCTGCTCGGGCAGGCCGTTCTGCACGCTGACGATCACACCCACACTGGCGTCCGCCGCACAGATTTCTTCCAGGCACAGGGCGTAGGTCACGCTGTCCAGGGCCGCGCCGCCCCACATTTCCGGCACCGTGGCCCCCAGCAGGCCCATCTCGGCCAGCCCGCGCAACTGCTGGTGCGGGAACTCGCCGCTGCGGTCATATTCGGCGGCATGCGGCGCGATCTCGGCGCGGCAGAAGTCGCGGACGTGTTGCAGGATCATGCGGCTATCGTCGTTCAGGGCAAACCCCATACCACTGGTCATCCCGCTCTCGGCGGGAACGGGCGTATCAGTCACGGTCATGGGGCAGTTTAACAAGCGGAGGCCGGGCCAAACGCCCGTTAGGCTGGAGGCGGCGTCATCTGGTGTTCACCAAATATTTGTGGTCCCAGACGCATCCCAATAACTGTCAGTGTTTTGTATTAACCAACCTCTTACCTTATGCACATGTCCTACACCCTCCTGAGACCCACCGCGAATGGCATGGAAAACGTCGGCTGCTTTGAAACCTACCGTGCCATCCGCGCGGCTTCTCAGGAGGGTTACGGCTATACCGTGGCCGAAATCTCAGATGACCATGTCGAGATCGAAGATGACCGGGGCCGCATGTTATATCTGATCACCTGGACGCGCGAAGACAACTGATTTCCTGGTCTGAAAATAACCTTACCTATATCAATACGCCACCTGTAACCATAAACATAGATCTACATCATTCGGTTACATGTGAATCTCTGCCTCCATACGACAGCTCTGGAGGCAGATGTTTTTTTTGTCAGCACAGATTTTTCAGGCTTCAGCGTCGGCGGGATCAATGCCACACCACAGCATCAGGGTCACGCGCAGGCCCGCCACATCCAGCAGGTTCATGGCCGCGAGGATGGCGGCGGTCAGCTTTTCGCGTTCGGTTGGATCGGGGTAAAGGTCATTCTGTTCCAACGTTGCCAGCATAACCAGCAACGCCGTGCGCTTGTTGCCGTCGCTGAATCCGTGATCATGGGCCAGCGTGTAGCCGATGGCGGCAACCTTGGTCAGAAAGGTGGGATAGGCGTCCTTACCCATCACAGAGGTCACGGGCTTGTTGACGGCACTTTCAATCACGCCGACATGCGCCACACCAGAACGCCCTTCAGACACCTCCAGAACATCGTCGTGAAGTTCCAGGACGTACTTTTTGGTGGGGAAATTCTGACCCCGGTAGCGATAGAAGTAGGTGGCAGCCAGAGGGCCAGTCATGACCTGTGCCGCTTCACAGCTTGGCTAGAGCCTGAAGGACCGCTGCGTTTCGGCGCACGATGTCTTTCATCTCTGCGCGAATTTCCTCGTCGGTTTTTTCGCGCTGAGGGGGGCCAACCACGTCTCTCGCCTTGCGAAAAACCAGCGGGTCACGGGGGACTCTGGGATCAACTTCAGTCATGCAGTGTCCTCCTTACACCCAACGATACCGCCACCGCCCCGTCTTTACCGTGTCCAGACCACCGGGCCGTACTCCCCAGACTGTGTTTCCACTTGCCCCACAACCTAACGAGCGTTTGTTAGACTGTCCGGTACAGATGACCGAAACCGACACCAGCGCCCCGGCGCAGTCTGCCGCCAGTTCAGGGCCAGTCAGCTCCGCGTGGGCTGAAGCTCTGGCACGCCTTGAGGCCGATAAGAACAAGGTTCACGCAGGCGGCGGAGCAAAGGCCCAGGCCCGCCAGCACGACAAGAACCGCCTGACCGCCCGTGAACGCATTGCCCGCCTGACCGACGAAGGCACGCCCTTCGACGAGCTGATGACCTTTGCCGGGTGGGAGATGTACACCGATGTCGGCGGCTGCCCCAGCGGCGGCGTGGTCACCGGAATTGGCACTGTGGCAGGCCGTCCGTGGATGGTCATTGCCAACGACGCCACCGTCAAGGCGGGCGCGTTCTTCCCAATTACCGCCAAGAAGGTGATCCGGGCGCAGACCATCGCGCTGGAAAACCATCTGCCGCTGATCTATCTGGTGGACAGCGCGGGCGTCTACCTTCCCATGCAGGACGAGATTTTCCCCGATCAGGACGACTTCGGGCGCGTGTTCTATCTGAACGCCCGCATGAGCGCGCGGGGCATTCCGCAGATCGCCGCCATCATGGGCAACTGCGTGGCGGGCGGGGCGTACCTGCCGGTGATGTGCGACACCCTGATCATGACCGAGGGTTCGGGCCTGTATCTGGCCGGGCCTGCGCTGGTGCGCGCCGCCATTGGTCAGGTGGTGGACTCCGAGGAACTGGGCGGGGCCGACATGCACGCGGCGATTGCCGGAACCGTGGATTACAAGGAGCCGGACGACGATGCCGCACTGCGGCGGGTGCGGGCACTGGCCGATCTGTACGCGCAGGGCGACGTTGCGCCGTGGGCCAGACGCCGGGCGGAGGTTCGGGAAGCTTCGGGGCGTGACCTGAGCGAGATTGTCGGCTTTGAGAGCGGCAAGACCTACGACGTGCGGGACCTGATCACGTCCATTACCGACGGCGGCGAGTTCCACGAGTTCAAGCCGGAATACGGCGAAACCATCGTGTGCGGCTTCTCGCGGGTGGGCGGCTACCCGGTGGCCTTCGTCGCCAACCAGCGCACCGTGATCAAGAAGAAGCTCAAGTCAGGCGGCGAACCGGGACTGCGGACGCGCATTGAGGTGGGTGGCGTCATCTACGGCGACTCTGCCGACAAGGCCGCCCGCTTCATTCTGGACGCCAATCAGGCGGGTGTGCCCCTCGTCTTCCTGTCCGACGTGACGGGCTTCATGGTGGGCCGCGATTCCGAGCAGGAAGGCATCATCCGCCGGGGCGCGAAGCTGGTAAACGCCGTGAGCAACAGCGTGGTGCCCAAGATCACCATCATCACGGGCGGCAGCTTCGGCGCGGGCAACTACGCCATGAACGGCAAGGCCTTCGGCCCGCGCTTCATCTTCGCGTGGCCCAGCGCCAAGTACGCGGTGATGAGCGGCAACGCGGCGGCCAAAACCCTGATGGACATTCAACTCGCGGCCCTGAAACGCGCCGGACATGAGCCGGACGACGAGGAATTGAAGCGCCTCTACGACGAGGTCAAGTCCAAGTACGACACCGAACTCGATCCCCGCTATGCCGCCGCCCGCCTGTGGGTGGACGAGATCATTCCGCCCAACGATACCCGTGACCGCCTGATCCGTGCGCTGGACGCCTGCGCGGGCAACCCGCATCAGGACGAACTGCGGGTGGGCGTGTTTCAGGTGTGAAACCGCGTGACTGAGCTGCGGGGTCCAAGGGTCAAAAGTCTAAAGGTCTAAGGAAAAGACCAGACCCGGCCACCTTCCTCCTCCCCATCACACGAACTTCGTACTGCAATCCCTGGCTTTTCTCCCTTCTTAGACCCTTTGACCTTCAGACCCTTAGACCTCATAGACCTTCCCGGAGGGAACCCCCATGACCACAACGCCCCCCCTGCTCGATCAAGCCCTCGTTTCGCCGGATGCGGCCCTGAAAGGTCAGGCGGTTATCTCGGCGCAGGAGGCACAGCGTCTGCGGGCGCTGCCGCCCACCGAGTACTGGGCCGGGGTGGCCGCCGAGCTGGAGTGGGCCGAGCCGTGGACACAGATTCTGGACGGCGAGCTGGGGGACTTCCGCTACTTCGTGGGCGCGAGGGGCAATGTCAGTGTCAACTGCCTGGATCGCCACGCGGCCAAGACCCCCGAAAAGGTGGCCCTGCACTACGAGCGCGAGGACGGCCTGACCGAAACCTGGACATATGGCCGCCTGACCACCGAGACGGCCCGCTTCGCCGCAGTGCTGGAGGATCTGGGCGTGGGACAAGGTGACCGGGTGTCGCTGCTGCTCTCCAACATCCCCGAAGCGTTTATCGCCATTCACGCCTGTTACCGAATTGGCGCGATCTACTCGGTGATCTTCGCGGGCTTCTCGGCGGCGGCGGTGCGTGACCGTCTGGAAGACGCCCGGCCCAGGGTGGTCATCGTTGCCGACGGCACGCTGCGGCGCGGCAAGGTGGTGGCCCTCAAACCCGTGCTGGACGAGGCGCGGCGCGGCATAGAGAGCATTGAACACGTCATCGTCATCAACCGCCTGAATCTGGATGTGACTTCTCAGCCAGACGAACACGACTGGGCCGCGCTGATGGCCCGCACCGAGCGCCTGGCCGCGCCCGTGATGCTGGAGGCCAACGATCCCGGCTTCATCATCTATACCTCTGGCACCACCAGCAAGCCCAAGGGGCTGGTGCATTCGGGGCTGGGGTTTCTGGTGGGCACCTACGCCAACGTCAAGTGGTCACTGAACCTGCGCCCACAGGACAGCTACTGGTGTACGGCGGACGTGGGCTGGCTGGTGGTGCCGATCTTTGCGCTGGTGGGCGGCATGGCAAACGGCGTGACACAGGTGCTGTATGAGGGCAGCATCGACACCCCCACGCCGGGCCGCCCCTACGAACTGATCGAAAAGTACGGCGTCAATAAGATCTTTACAGCCCCCACCGCCCTGCGGATGCTGCGCCGCGCCGGACAGGACGCGCTGGAGGGCCATGATCTGAGCAAGGTGGAGCTGATCTCGCTGGTGGGCGAGCCGCTGGATCCCGAAACCTGGCACTGGACGGCTGATACCTTCGGCGCATTTGTCAACAACACCTATGGCCAGACCGAGACCGGCACGGCCTGGGCCTCAGCCATCGTAGGCGTGACCGACACCAAGGCCGGTTCCTGCGGCCAGACGCTGCCGGGCTACCGCGCCGAGATTGTGGACGAGGGCGGGCAGCCGGTGGAGGCCGGGCAACTGGGCTTCCTGACCCTGACCGAGCCGTTTCCCTGTCTGGCGCGCACGGTCTGGGGCAGTCCGCAGCGGTATCACGACACCTATTTCAGCGAGTTTCCGGGCCGCTACGCCAGCGCCGACGCCGCCCTGTTCGACGCGGACGGGCAACTGTGGGTGACGGGCCGGGTGGACGACGTGATGAACGTGTCGGGCCACCGCATCGGCACGATGGAGCTGGAAGCCGCTTTAATCACCCACCCGGCGGTCAGCGAGGCGGCGGTGGTGGCCTGCCCCGACGAGCTGCGCGGCGCGGTGCCGGTGGCCTTCGTGGTGCCGCGCGCCGGTGTAGGTGATGGCGCGGGCCTGAACGAGGAACTGGCCGAGGCCATCGTGCGTGGCGTGGGCAAATACGCCCGCCCCGCCGCCGTGCATGTGGTACCCACTTTGCCCCGCACCCGCAGCGGCAAGATCATGCGCCGCCTGCTGCGCGATCTGCTGGAACACGGCGAGGTCAGGGGCGATCTGAGCAGCCTGGAAAACCCCGACGCCCTAGATGTGGTGCTGTCGCACCTTCAGCGCTAATTCCACCAGAAACATCCACCCAATCTCTCCTTTGACCCTTTGACCTTTAGACCTTGCCGGAGGCAACATTATGACCAGCACCCTGGAACGCACCACCGCCGCCATCAGCCCCAACGTCGAGCCTATGAACGACGATCAGCGCACGATTGTCAGTGCCCTCAAGTCCTTCCTCAAGAACAAGGTGGAGCCGGGCGCTGCCGAGCGCGATCAGACCAGCGAGTTCCCCATGCAGATCGTCAAGGAACTGGGCGAGATGGGCATCATGGGCGCGCAGACGCCGGAGGAATACGGCGGCTCGGCGCTGGACACCGCCACCTTCGCCATGATCATCGAGGAAATCGCAGCGGTGGACGGTTCGCTGTGCCTGACCGTCGCCAGCCACAACTCGCTGTGTCAGGGCCACATCCTGATCGGCGGCACGGAAGCGCAGAAGCAGAAATTCCTGCCAGACCTTGCCAGCGCGAAGAAGCTGGGCGCGTGGGGCCTGACCGAACCCGGCAGCGGCAGCGACAGCGGCGGCCTTCAAACGAAGGCAGTGGAGCAGGCGGACGGCTCGTGGATTCTGAACGGCTCCAAGAACTTCATCACGCAGGGCAGCGTGGGCGGCACCTACGTGATCCTGGCCCGCACCGACGCCGCCCGCGAGGGCAAGGGCAAGAACGACGGCATCAGCGCCTTTGTGTTCAACCGCGATGAGGTTCAGGGCTTTTCGATTGGCCGCAAAGAAGACAAGCTGGGATTGAGGAGCAGTGATACCGCGCAACTGATCTTCGAGGACATCCACCTGGGGGCTGATGCCCTGCTGGGCGAGCGCGGCAACGCCTTCAAGGACGTCATGAAGGTGCTGGACGGCGGGCGCGTGGGGATTGCCGCGATGGGCCTGGGCCTGGGCCGCGCCGCCTTCGAGTTTGCCGCCAAATACACGCTGGGGCGCGAACAGTTCGGCAAGCCGATTGCCTACAACCAGGACATCTCCTTCCGGCTGGCGAACATGGACACCAAGCTGGAAGCCGCACGCCTGCTGATCCGCAAGGCCGCCGACCTGAAGGACGCGGGCGAGAACTTCACCACGCCCGTGGCCCGCGCCAAGCTGTTTGCCACCACCGTGGGCGTGGAAGCCTGCGACGAGGCCATTCAGATGCTGGGCGGCTACGGCTACGTCAAGGAATACCCCGTCGAACGCTTCTGGCGCGACAACCGCCTGACCCGCATCGGAGAAGGCACCGACGAGGTGCAGCGTCTGGTGATCAGCCGGGACGTTTTGAAGCGCTTCGCAGACTGATTAGATTTAGACAAAAAGGGGTGGGAAGCGTGATGCTTCCCGCCTTTTTCAATCCCCTTCCAACTCCTCCATAAACTCGTCGTAAAGCCATTGGAGCTGATCGGAAAAGCCGTAGCCGAAGCCGCCGCCGTCCTTGACCAGCGCAGTCAGGCGTTTGTGTGGCACGGCGTCTGCGTCCAGCGTGCGCGCCCGCTTCAGCGCCGACTCGAAGACCTTTTCCATGCTGCTGTAATTGTTTTCCGGCCAGTCGCCGTAGGCGTTCAGGCAGCGAATCCCCGCCTCCACGTAGCGCAGTTCCGCGTCCAGCGCCTGCATGGGCGAGGCGACTTTCAGGTACGCGGCCAGCGCCTTTTTCGCCCCGCCCACCCGCATGGTAGGCATCCGGCCCTCATCGCGGAACGCCCTGAGCAGTTCGCTGTCCAGCTTGGCGAGCAGGTCGCTGCTGTCGCCTTCCAGCAGCGCCGTCAACAGGCGTTTGTTGGTCACGTTGGCCTTGAACAGCTCCTCGATCAGGCCACGCAATTCGGGGGCGTCCATCTCTTGCGTGGACTTTCGCAACTGGGTCAGGGTCAGTGGCATGGCCGTATTCTGCCCAGGATGAACATCGCCCGGCAAGCGGCGACGGAAAATGGAGGCGGGCTGCACTAAACTGCCCCCGTGGCTGACCTGACCCGCAAATCCCTTGTCCACGCCCTCAATTCCACCGCCGATCTGCTGGACCTGCTGGGCGAGGAGGCCTTCCGGGCGCAGGCGTACCGCAGCGCAGCCCGCAGTCTGGAGGGGCTGGAGGCGGAAGCGTCCGAGCTGGCGGCAAAGAATTTTGCGGGCATTCCCAAGGTGGGCAAGAACATCGCCGCCGAGCTGGGCGCGTACATGCAGAGCGGCACCTTTGGCCCGCTGGAGGACGCTGCCAGCCAGATTCCCCCTGGTGTGCTGGGATTGTTCCGGGTGCGCGGGCTGGGGCCAAAGAAGATTCGCGCCCTGTGGGACGCCGGATTCGACTCGCTGGAACGCCTGCGCGAGGGCGCACAGAGCGGCGGGGTGGCGGGGACCAAGGGATTTGGGGCAAAGAGCGCGGCCACCATTCTGGAGGCGGTGGATTTCGCGCTGGCCTCGCAGGAACGCCAGAGCCTCAGCACCGGGCTGGACGTCTCGGGGGCGCTGGCGGCGCGACTGGCCGATCTGGACGGACGAATCGCGGGCGACGCGCGGCGCGGCCTGGACACCGTGCGGGTGGCCCGCGTGACGGTGACTGGCACGTCTGAAGAGGTTACGGCGCGGCTGGCAGGCATGGTGGAAGATCTGGCCCCGGTGGAGAAAAAGCCGGTGCTGGCGGGCCGGGTGGATGGGGTACCCGTGGAAATCGCCTACGCGCCAGCCGGGACACGCGGCGCACTCGATCTGATGATGGGCGGCCCGGCGAAGTACCGCGAGGAACTGCGGGCCGACGCGAAGGCGAAGGGCTTCGATCTCAGCGGACGTGGGCTGAAGAAAGATGGCGTCCTGATCCCCACCCCCACCGAGCAGGACGTGACCGACGCCCTGGGCCTATCCCTACGCCCCGCCGAGTACCGCGAACCCGAACACGATGGAATCTGGCAGACACTGCCGCCGCCGGAGGCACTGGTCACGGTGGGCGATCTGCGCGGGATGCTGCACACCCACTCGGTCTGGTCCGACGGCGCGGCGACGGTGCGCGACATGGTGGGGGCGACAGTGGGTCTGGGCCACGGCCACAATGAACACTATCTGGGCACCGGGGACCACTCACGCGCCGCGCACTACGCCAACGGCCTGAGCATCGAGCGCCTGCACGCCTACATCGCCGAAATCCGGGCTTTGCAGGCCGAGGGGCTGCCCGTGCTGGCCGGAGCCGAGGTGGACATTCTGGACGACGGCTCGCTGGACTACCCGGATGACGTGCTGCTGGAACTGGATTACGTCGTCGCCAGCGTCCACAGCCTGTTCACGCTGGACCCGGCTAGGCAGACCGAACGGCTGGTGCTGGCGGCCTCACACCCGCTCATTACCATTCTGGGACATCCGACGGGCCGCCTGCTGCTGCGCCGCCCCGGCTATGCGCTGGACCTGGAAGCCGTGCTGGCCGCCTGCGAGGCCAACGGTACAGTTGTGGAGATCAACGCCAACGCCGCCCGCCTGGACCTGGACTGGCGCGACGCCCTGCGCTGGCGCGAGCGCCTGACCTTCGCCATCAACACCGACGCCCACGTTGCCAGCGGCCTGTCCGATACCCGTTTCGGCGTGGCGGTGGCGCGCAAGGCGGGGCTGAGGCCGGATCAGATCATTAACACGCTGGGGCAGGCAGAGTTTCTGGCGTTCGTGGCGCGGCAGAGGGCGACGCGGGGCTGATCTTTTTTGGTTAGCGGCTCCCGAAATCTTGCACCCAGTAGGCGTTGTACTCGCCACCCGTGCTGGGGGCGTAACCGAAGCCCACTTCCTTAAGGGCCGGGTCCATCAGGGTTTCGCAGTGGCCTGTCTTACTGGCCAGCCAGGCGGTCATCGCCTCCGGGACCTGGGTGTCGCTGAAGCCCGCCGCGATGTTCTCGCCCAGATTCTTCCAGTCGGTGTAACCGGCGGCCTCGACACGCATCTGCATGGTCCCACCATCCGGTGAAACATGGTCAAAGTAGTTGCGAGACGCCATGTCCTGCGCGTGGGCGCGGGCAGCCTTGCCCAGCAGGCCATTCCAGGCCAGAGCAGGAGCCGCCGCAAAATCCTTGCCCTGGCATTTGCGCGCGGTGGCGCGGGCCGTGTTCACCGCCTGAAGCATCCGGGTTTCTGCGGGACTGGGGTCCGGTCCCCCGCCCTGGCCGCCCTGCTTGTCCGGGGCAGGCGTTCCTCCACCGCTACAGGCAGTCAGAAGCAATGTGCAGGTCAGCAGCAGGCCGCCCAGGAAACGGGGAGAGGATGGGATGTTCTGCATCAGAAAACTCCTTTTGAATGGCCCAGCGGGTAAATACCGAACTCTCCACAGGCTAGGACGGCTGGCCTTGCCAGGAGATGACAGCGAAAAAGATGAAGGGGGGATGTGGAGCGTGATGATAGCAAACATGCTCCAGCCCATGCCAGAGGCACATCCTGTGCCAGAAGAAGGGAGCCACATGCACACGGCACTGGCTCCCCCTTTAACCGATTGACGCTCTAGCGCACGCGGGCCAGACCGTCCTGCGCGGCCTTGTACGCCGGGCTGAGTTGCAGGGCGCGCTCGTAGTTGTCGCGGGCCTTCAGGCGGTCCGGGGCCACCGCGCCCGCGCCGCGCTCGTAGCTGAGGCCCAGGTAATACAGGTATTCGGGGGTGCGGCTGCCCAGCGTGGCGGCGCGGGTCAACGAGTCGCGCGCGCCCTTGAGATCACCGACATCCAGGCTCAGGCGGCCCAGATAGTAGTAGAACTCGGGGTTGCGCAGCGGATCCAGGGTCACGGCCTGGGTGAGCTGGGTCTTGGCGGTGGCACGGTCCCCGGCCAGATAGCTGACCACGCCGTACTGCCCCACCGCGTAGGCGTTGGTGGGGGCCAGCCGGGCAGCCTGGGCCGCCTCGGACTTGGCCGCGCCCGCGTCGCCGTTCAGGGCCAGCAGTTTGGCGTAGTACGCGCGGTTGTAGGGATCGCGCGGATCGGCGATGACCGCCTGTTGCAGGTAATCCAGCGCCGCCTTGAGGTCCCCGGTGGCGTAGTACATGTCCCCCAGGTTGAACAGCAGCACGCTGTTGTCGGGGTTCAGGGTGTTGGCCTGCTTGAAAGCCTCGATGGCCTTGCCCACGTCGCCCTGCAACTTGTACACGTAGCCCCGGTCGTTGTAGATCCGGCTGAGACTGACCTCGCCCGGCTTGCCCGTCTGCGCTCTGGCAATGGTTTCGGCGCTGTCCAGCACCTTCAGCGCCTCGGGGAGGTTGCCCACGAACGCCTGCGGATCGCCTGAGCCGATGTACTGCTGCACATACGCCTGCGACAGGTAGATGTAGGCATTCAGGTTGACCGCGTCCAGCTCCAGCGCATTCTTGAGCGTGTCCAGCGCCGGGCCGAACAGACGCAGCTTGACCTGCGAACGCCCCAGCCCCAGCAGGGCGTCCACATTTTTGGGGTCCAGCTCGGAGGCGGCGCGGAAGGCCACATACGCCTCGTCGTACTTGCCCTGCTCGTAATTGAACACGCCCTGCGCCACGTAGTTGGCCGCTGGAATGGTGCGCGCTGGCGTGGGGGGGGCAGGAGCGGGCGTGACCGGGGCGGGGGCAGGTGCCGTTGGCGTGACGGGTGCAGGCGTAACAGGCGTGGTCTGCGCGGGCGGCGTCTGGACCGGGGCGGGTGGCTGCGCCATCTGGTTCTGGGCCAGCGCGTGGCCCGGTGCGGCCAGAAGTGCGGCGGCCAGGAACAGCAGGCCGGAAATACTCTTGCGTCGATTCACTTGGAAAACCTCCGTGGGTTGGTGGTGGTGGGGTAAGTTCCACAGATCATACTGTGCCGATCCCTCCTGGCCATCCGAAACCACGTCCTGATCGTCATGGGACACGCCCGGCATGATACGGGAGTGCCGGGCGCGCGGGGGTGAAGTGCCAGTGAGAGCGGGCCAGTGAGAGCAGGCCAGCGGGACGCGCGGGGGATTCATCTGCCCGCAGTGTCCATCACCTCTTTGACGCGGGGCTGACGAGCCACTCCCGTATAGTCATCGCCATGACGGCTCCCAAAACCTCTGCCGCCCACCCCCGCCGTCTAGGCCTGACCGGCAGCATCGGTGCGGGCAAAAGCACCGTGGCGACGCTGCTGCGCGCACGCGGGCTGACCGTGCTGGACGCCGACGCCCAGGCCCGGCTAGTCACGGAGGAACCGGAAACGCTGGCCCAGATTGAGGCCACCTTTCCCGGCACGGTCAGGGGCGGCGTGCTGGACCGCCCGGCCCTGTCCGCCGTCGCCTTTGCCGATCCGGCCCGGCTGGCCGAGCTGAACGCGATTGTCCACCCGCGCGTGCGCGCCCGCATGACTGCGCTGGAACAGCAGGCCGTGGCGGACGGCGCGCGGTGGACCGTGCAGGACGTGCCGCTGCTGTTCGAGGGTGGTCTGGAAGCCAGCATGGATGCCGTGCTGGTGGTGGACGCCCCGCTGGAGCGGCGTGTGGCGCGCGTGATGGAGCGCAGCCAGTTCTCGCGTGAAGAGGTGCTGGCCAGAGACGCCCGCCAGACCTCCGCCATCGAGAAGCGGCAGAAGGCTGACTTTGTGATCGAGAACGGCGGCACTGTGGAGGATTTAGAAGCTCAGGTGGATGTGGCGCTTCAGGCGCTGGGAATTCATCAATGATTCGGACAGTTTTGACGAAAAATTGAAATGGACCAAAAAAAGGGTCTCCGCTAGGGTGAAGTTCTCAAGACTGCCCCCAGGAGACCCGATGACCATTTTACCCGTACTACTGACTTTGCTTCATCTTCCTCTTCTACTCATGAGTTGCAATGTGTGTATATCGATAAAAAGCACGTCTGGAACGTGCTTCTCTTGTTGGTATGAACAACGCAATCGAAGCTGTCCCAGACGCCCTGCAACTGTACCGTGATATCGAGCGGGAATTTACCCCCACCGCCTGGCGAAGCTGGGATGCTGCTCTCGGATCGTTCCTTGATCCAGAACGGGCCACGCTCCTGAAGAACATGACGGGCATTTCCAAAAGCACCGCAAGCCGTCACCTCAATGCTGGGGGGCCACTGCAACCATGCCAGCGCCATCTGTGGCGCTGGCAAGTCGAGCAACTCCATAAATACGCCCACCAGATCAGGCGTTCGC
>NZ_MSTI01000008.1 GCF_001949125.1 Deinococcus marmoris | reverse complement strand
GCGTGGGTGTATGGGAGTCTGATGCAGGTGGTGGCGACGCTTTCCCCACAGGGAGAGCGCGTCATCGTCGCTTCTGATCTGCCCCTTTACGACGTCTTGCAGGTCTACCGAATGCGCTGGGGGATCGAATGCACATTCAGCGGTATGAAGTCTCGCGGTCTGGGTTTGGAGGACACCCACATGACCGCGCCAGACCGCATTGGACGCCTCTTTCTTCTGCTCAGTCTCGCGTATGCCTGGATGGTGCGGATCGGCGCATGGCGCGCAGATGCGCTTCCCATCGCAGTCAAAGCCCACGGGCGCAGGGCCATGAGTCTGGCCCAATATGGCTGGGATCTGCCGTGTGACGCCCTGCGCTGGCAGCGTCCCCTTTTCCAAACCTTTCTCGCACTCTTGATGACCGCTTTTCCCTCACCCAGTCAGCCTGAATCTGAAAGTGTCAGGTACTGAGGTACCAGGGTTAGAGCATTTTTTAAAAGAGTTATTCACTTTTGACCGAACGGAGTGAGCGAATGAAAGGGAGGATGTAGAAGGATAGAAGCAGCAGAAGTCCTTTTTTCTGCTGCTTCTATTTGGACAAATGCTCTAGAACCCCCGTCTCGTGCAGCGCGGCGTGAGGACAACATTCATGACAAGCTGGGAGCACGCAGGTCTGCGGCAGTGCAGTGCCGTGTCCCTCGTCTGAACAAGGATGGAAATCTCGTCCTGGACAGCCTCCAGAACAAGTGTCAGTCACCCTGACAATCAGGCAAAAGGCTCGGGGCGTCCGAACAGGTACCCCTGAAGATAAGTGCAACCTGCTTTCAACAAAAGTTCTGCCTGCTCAGCGGTCTCGATACCCTCCGCGACTGTCGGGAGTCCAAGCGCGGTAACGAGCGTCACGATCCCACGGACCACCTCCAGCGCCCTCTTCCCAGCATCAGTGTCTTGCCCAATCCCTGAGGTAAAGCTCCGGTCGATCTTCACCATCTGGATCGGCAGGTTCGCCAACGCTGTCAGGCTGCTGTAGCCGCTTCCAAAGTCATCCAGGGCCGTTTGCACCCCCAGCGCGTGCACTTCCTGGAGCGTTGCGGCGAAACGGGGTTCAAGCATGCTGCTCTCGGTGAGTTCTAAACAAACTTGCTGAGGCTTAATCCCACTTTCTCTCAGGATCCACCGCAGGTGATCCACAAAGTCTGGCTGCCTGATTTCTAGAGCACTGACATTCACGCAAACCTTCTGAAGCCGCTGTGAGATCAGGGTGGCAACCGCCTGCCGCAGGACCCAGCGGCCGATCGGCACGATAAGCCCGGAGGTCTCGGCCAACGGGATGAAGTCGAGTGGACTGACGATCCCGGAAGGTCTGATCCAGCGGAGGAGCGCTTCATGCGCCACCACAGCGTGACTCTCGGCATGGACTTTCGGCTGGAAGTACAGCCGCAGCTCATCCCGTTCGATGGCCCGGTGCAGCGCCGTCAGACGCTCCACATGAAGGGTGATGCGCTCGTCCTCCTGCCGCTGAAAGGTAGCGTGGCCTCCACCCGCCCGCTTGGCCCGGTACATGGCAGCGTCCGCATGGCTGAGCAGAACATCCATTTCTAAGGCGTCGTCCGGATACACGCTTAACCCCAGACTCCAGCGAACGAACACCTCCTGATCTGCGATCAAAAATGGCGCTGCAAAACTCTTCTCCAGACGTTTGGTGACCGGGGCGACATCCTCGACCGACCGAACATCCGTTAGCAGCATCATGAATTCGTCGCCGCTCATGCGGGCCACCACGTCGCCGGTCGCTGTGGCTTCTTTCAAGCGGCGCGCGATGCCTTTAAGGAGCTGGTCACCCTCGGCATGCCCGAAGGTGTCGTTGATCTGTTTGAAGCGGTCGATGTCCATCAACCCCACGACAACCTTCTCCCCAGAGATATTGGCGCGCCGACAGGCTTCTGCAAGATGTTGTCGGAACTGCACCCGGTTTGGGAGGCCAGTGAGGGCGTCATTCATCGCCATGTGCCCGAGCTTGTGTATGGCCTGCCGCAGCTTGAGCTCGGTCATCGCCATCTGTGCAAAGAAGGTCAGAATTTCCTGTTCTCTCTCGCTGAACTCCCGAGGTTCAGTCCCGATCAAGCAGAAGGTGCCGAGCTTGTACCCGTCGGGCGTGATTAGGGGCGCACCAGCATAAGACCGGATGTGTGGCGCGCCGAGCACGTTGGGGTACGTGCGGAGGTGCTCGTCCAGGGTGGCGTCCGGAATAACCATCACGCCTTCCTGAGCGATGGCCACCGAACAGAACGACTCGCTGCGGGGTGCCTCTGATATTTCAAGTCCGTGGTTGGCCTTGAACCACTGCCGATCCTTGTCGATGAAACTGACCTGGGCCATGGGCACATCAAAGACGCGGACAGCCAGCTCTACCAGGCGGTCAAACTGCGGCTCCGGAGGTGTGTCAAGAATACCGTAGCGGCGTAGCGCCGCCAGCCGCAGCTCCTCCGTTGAGACCAGATCAACATCAGTTGAATCGACAGGATCTGTTTCTTCATCGAGAAGCATGAGTCAGGATAGGGTACCTGCACGTCCATCGGCCTGGACCAATTTGGCCTTGGGCTTTCGCCCAGCGTTGCGAGACCGCCTGAGCCGCGCACTGGGCCGTGATGACCGAGGATGACCCAGTTTCGCGGGGCTGCTGTTGATTCTGTGAAGCAGCGGACTGGAGCTTCCCAGCCATCTGAGATCTTGAAACGGATGCCTGACAGGATGATTAACGCCGAAGCAGATGCGGCTCTCCGAGGCCAGGGCTTCCAGTTTGCACGGAGATGCTGGGTAGAAGGCTGGAATCATGACCGACATGGGTTCGGCAGGACCACAGTGCCGAGCAGGCGCAGCACGCTCCACACCGTGTCCGTGATCCCGATGGCCATTGCTGGCGTCCGTTGCGCATATTGACGACGCCCCACCGGTTCATCCAGCTTGACTCGCAGGCTCCGGTTCACCCGACAGAAGTTGTAGACCCCGCCCACCAGATCGCTCACCGTCTGACGGACGTGGGGAAGCCTCGCGTTCGCGAGGCTTCTGCGGACCTGGTGTGGATTCATGCGCCGGGCCGTCCCGTTGTGCCGTTCCACTGCCGAGGTGTTGGGGGTGTTGTAGCTGAGAGAGGCCAGCTCCTGATTGACGCGCCGCTGGCTCCCAGCG
>NZ_MSTI01000147.1 GCF_001949125.1 Deinococcus marmoris | reverse complement strand
GTAGAAGGCTGGAATCATAACCGACATGCCTGACATGAGGGGCGTCCGGGGCGTATCCCCGGACGTATGCAATCACCCTCACTCGACAGTTTCCGCTGCCTTAACCCCGCCTGTCCAGCCGCTGGACAGTCAGGTCTCGGGAATATTCGTCACCGCAAGTGGTACAACACGCGCTCGGGGCCACGCCGGTTGCTCCGCTGCTCGACCTGCACCCGGGAATTTAGTGAACTCAAAGGCACTGCCCTGTGGAACGTGAAACTCCCCTGGGAGCGGGTGGAGAGCATCGTGGAGCACGTGACGCGCGGGAACAGCTTCAAGCAGACCGCTGAACTCACCCACACTCACCGCACTACCGTCTCCCGACTGGCGTGCATCGCAGGTGAACACGCGCAGCGTGTTCACGATCAACACGCCCAGGATCTACACGTGACGAGCCTCCAGGCCGATGAACGGCACGGCTTCGTGGGGCGTAAGGATCAGCCGTGCTGGGAGGCTACGGTCATCGACCCATGCTCAAAATTCATCGTCCAGAACGCTCTGGGGGCGAGAACGACTGATCTGGCAGTGCGGTTGCTGTTCGGCGCCCGTTCACGGCTGCACGATCCACATGGCATCGTGCTCTTCACCGATGGCTGGCTTCCATATGAATCGCTGTTCCCAGCCGTGTTTGGACGCCCCTTCCAGCCCCAGCGTCAAGGGAAGCGTGGACGCTTCCCCAAACTTCAGTACCGCATTCCCCGGACTTCAGGGCACGTGCGCATCATCAAGACGTATCAAGGCAAGCGCGTCGTGGACATCCGCATCGAACGCGCCGCTGGGAGCCAGCGGCGCGTCAATCAGGAGCTGGCCTTTCTCGGATACAACACCCCCAACACCTCGGCAGTGGAACGGCACAACGGGACGGCCCGGCGTATGAATCCGCACCAAGTCCGCAGAAGCCTCGCGTTTGCGAGGCTTCCCCACGTCCGTCAGACGGTCAGTGATCTGGTCAATGGGATCATAACTTCTGTCGGGTGAACCGGAGCCTGCGAGTCAAGTTGAATGAACCGGTGGGGCGTCGTCAATATGCGCAACGGACGCCAGCAATGGCCATCGGGATCACGGACACGGTGTGGAGCGTGCTGCGCCTGCTCAGCACCGTGGTCATGAAGAACCCATGTCGGTCATGATTCCAGCCTTCTACC
>NZ_MSTI01000011.1 GCF_001949125.1 Deinococcus marmoris | reverse complement strand
CTGGCGGCCTGACAGATTTTATGAGAGTGAACGAAAAACGAGCTGCCAGCCAACTTCAAGAGTGGTTTGAGGAGGGGCATGGGGGCGTTTCCGCTGACCCAGTGGCTCAGGGTCAGGCCCCCCTTGGAGCGTCAGGCGCGCGAACACCACCTGACCACGGCTCAGCGCGTAATGAACCGCCCGGAGACCGATCTTGAGGTAGCTCAGCGCCCGCTGCCAGTGGGGATCGACGTGTCGTCGATCCCCACGCTGCACCACCTCAATGCCTTCGGACACGAGCAGCACGGTCGCTACGGCCAGCACGGTCACCAAGCGTTCGAGACTGGGTGCATCTCGCACTTTGGAACCTTCCAACCCGAACAAACCACTTTTCTCGTCCAGAAAGCCTTCCTCAATCTGAAATCGCTCGCCATATTCGGCAAAGGTCTCCACGCTCGTTGGTTCATCGCTCACGACCTGCCATTGCTCTGGCCCGTCCGTCGGACGGGCCAGAGCAACATGGACGGGACCAAAACGCTGCCCGGTGAGGGTGATGTTGTGCAAACAGCGGGATTCCCGTGGTGCGAGTTGCACCTCATTCACCCGGCACAGCCGCTGGCCATCTGGAGCAGCAAGAATCAGGTTGGACTTGATCCGAATGCGGTAATGCCATCCACAGACTCCGAGCCAGGCCATCAGTTGCGTGTCGCAGAACCCTCGGTCCGCCAGGAGGCGGACCTGATGGATGCCCACGAAATCCAGCAGGCCCTTGACCTCGGCGAGGACAGGAAGCAGGTGATCGGTGCTGACCTGCGCGCTGGGATGTTCGAGGACACGCGAGACCAGGGGGACTGCGCGTCCTCGAAAGAGGACGGAGACACGGATCAGGCAGAACTTCTCGAACAGGACGCTGGTATCCAGCGCCAGAATCAGGGTTTGACTGCCCCAGTCGCGCAGGGCACGGGTGACCAGTGGACCGTAAATGCTCGTGGGGTCTATGGCTGGATTCTCCAGCCACCGACGAACGCGGCGTTCGCTGCTTTGCGCGAACGTGGCACGGGAATGGATGTAGGGGAGCCACGCAGGGATAGAACTGCGCCCTGAGAGCACCAGGCCCGTGACCATCCAGGCCAACGTGTGGGCGTTACGGACGTCGTTCCACAACCCATGCTGGATGTGGGTGAGGACGGCTTGGTAGAGTCGGGGTGCGTCCCCGGCGGCATTTTTAGTCTTCACAACTAGAAAGTGTCCCCTACCGGGGACGCTTTCTCATACTTTCTGTCAGGCCGTCAGC
>NZ_MSTI01000187.1 GCF_001949125.1 Deinococcus marmoris | reverse complement strand
TCCCAGACCGCCATTCACCCTGAAACTGAATTGGTTGCCGATGCTGGCTATCAGGGCGTTCAACACCAACACCCGCTGTGCCGTACACCGCACAAAGCGAGCAAGAAACGCAAGCTCACTCCGGCACAGAAAGCAGAAAATCTTCGACTGGCACGCTTCAGAATCGCTGTTGAGCATGTCATTCGTCGGATCAAGATTTTTCGAGTGTTGAAGGAAACGTATCGCCATCGGCGAAAGCGGTTCAGCCTCCGAGTCAACCTCATCGCCGCCATCTGCAACGCCACCGCTAAATGTGCCTGACTTTCGCAAGAGGTCTATTGTTGACCTCACACCGGAAGGTATTGATCAGATCTGGCGAATTCCGATGGCGCTTCCCACCGCCGCTGCCCCTCCGCTCCCACACCCGATCGCCATGCCCAGTGATCTGACGGCCGACGGGGAGCCACGGCTTCCGGTGGCGATCAATGATGCTGAGGCGTTGTAACTCAAGGTCAGATGGTGTATCCCTGGCACCTGTCGGGACAGCACTTCCGAGACCAACACCGGAGGTTTCCTGGGCAGGGCGAGCGGCTTGTTGCCAGCATGGACAATTGAAGCCGTCTGCCCCGGCTACCACCGATACCCAGCGTGCCAGGTCTGGCGTTCCCACGCGGAAAGAGGCACTGCACGGGGCCGACCCGTTCAACGCCGGGGGCCAGAACAGAGCAGGGCGGTTTAAGAACGCTGTCGCTCGGTGCTGATTGGCCTGGCCCAGGCATCACCTTCCCGGTGTCACCCTGGTCTGGCAGGCGTGACGGCCTGCCAGGCTCTCCACCCGTCTGGAAGCTCCTTTTGGTACTCTGCTCTTCTACATTTCTTCCAGGAGGCTCCCCTTGATCACCCCCGACTTGCTGCGCTCGCTGGACCTGTTCGCCAGCCTGAGTGACGCCACCCTGCACAAGATCGCGCAGGTGTCGGCGGATGTGCGCTTGAATCCCGGCGAATACCTGATCCGGGAGGGCGACGCCGCCGCTTTCTTCGTGCAACTGGAGGGTGAGATCGAGGTGATCAAGGAGGTGGCCGGAGCACCTCAGCACCTGGGAACCTACCGGACGGGCAGTTCGTTTGGCGAGCTGCCCTTGCTCCTGGGATCTTCAGCGACGGCCAGCCTTCAGGCCACCCTGCCCTCACGGGTCCTCCGACTGGACGCGCCCGACTTCAGGGCGCTGCTGTCCCACTCGGACGCGGTGGCGGGCGCGGTGATGGCGAATCTGACACGGCGGGTGGACACCCTGGAGCGCGTGATTCTGGAAACCCCCGTCTCCATGACCCTGCTGGTGGGCCAGAACAACGATCTGGACTGCTTTGGGTTACGGGAGTTTCTGTCCGGCAACGGCGTGCCGTTTCGCTGGCTTGACCCGATGGATGAGGTGCTGAAGAACCAGATTCCTGAACAGGCACTTGGACAGCCGTTGCCCCTGGCCGTCCTGCCTGACGGCGAGGTGCTGGTTCGGCCCCGCGTGCGTGAGCTGGCCCGGCGGGTGGGCTTGCAGGTGACTCCGGCACACGGGGAATACGACTTGATCATTGTGGGCGGCGGTCCGGCGGGTCTGGCCGCCGCCGTCTACGGAGCTTCTGAGGGCCTGTCCACCTTGCTATTAGAAAAGCAGGCCCCCGGCGGGCAGGCCGGAACCAGCAGCCGCATCGAGAACTACCTGGGCTTTCCCAACGGAATTTCGGGGGGCGAACTCAGTGAGCGGGCCTTGCAGCAGGCCAAGCGGTTTGGCGCGGAAGTGGTCATTACCCGCCAGGCCGTGGAACTGCGCCCTGCTCAGGACTTCCAGACGGTCGTGCTGGACGGCGGCGATACGCTGCGGGCGCGGAGTGTCCTTCTGACCATGGGCGTGGAGTGGCGCACGCTGGCCCTGGACGGGGCCAGGCGGTTGACCGGGCGCGGCGTGTGGTACGGCGCGGCCCGCACCGAGGCGCGCGGTACACGCGGCAAGGCCGTGTACCTGATCGGCGGCGGCAACTCGGCAGGGCAGGCGGCCCTGTACTTTTCCAGTTACGCCGCACGGGTGACGCTGCTGATCCGTGCGGACAGCGTGGAGAAGGGGATGTCGCAGTACCTGATCGAGCAATTGCGCGGCAAGGCCAACGTCGACATCTGTACCCGCCGGGAAGTGGTGGCCCTGCGCGGCGCGGCGCACCTGGAGGCCATGACCATCCGCGACACCCGCACGGGCCAGGAGCAGGAGGTTGAAACCGACAGTCTGTTCGTGTTCATCGGCGCGGATGCCCACACGGACTGGCTGCCAGACGCGGTGCGGCGAGACGGGCAGGGGTACATCTACACCGGAAATGATGCAGACGCCCCGGATCTGACCGCGCCCGGACACTTGGCGCTGAAGCGCGGTTCCTCCTTTCTGGAGACCAGCGTCCCTGGCATCTTCGCGGCGGGTGACGTGCGGCGGGGGTCCATCAAGCGTGTGGCGGCCAGTGTGGGCGAGGGCAGCATGGGCATTGCGCTGGTCCATCAGTACCTGGCCGCCCAAGACGAGACAGTCCATTCGTAATCCCGAGTCCATTCGTCTTTTCACCCTTTACTGGAGGTTTCCCCATGACCCAGACCTGCGCCCACCTCGATCAGATTGACCTCACGGTGACCGCCGACTCGGTAGCCCCCAGCGCCCACGGCTGCGAGGAGTGCCTGAAACTGGGCGATACCTGGGTTCACCTGCGCCTGTGCCTGGAGTGCGGCCATGTGGGCTGCTGTGACTCGAGCAAAAACAAGCACGCCACCGCCCACTTCCGCGCCACACGGCACCCCGTCATGCAGAGCGCGGAGCGCGGCGAGGATTGGCTGTACTGTTACATTGACGAGCTGACGGTGGAACCCGGCAGCGGCCCACTGTGGAGCGGTGACTGGCGCAAGTGAGCGGACGTGACAGGCGCGCCGTGCGCTGCACCGAGTCGGCCGCCCCTGTGACTGGCCGCTGTACCGAGGTGCTCCGCCGCCGCACCGATCCCGATCACCTCAACCCCGTTGGCCATCCCGCCCCAGCACAGTGCAGTCCGGTCATCTGTGGAGATCACCTGCTGGTGGTCGATGTGAGCCAGGCTCGGGATCTCCCGGATCGCGGCTCCGTAACTCCTGAGCTGATCCGTATGAATGACCTCTGGGACGTCATACTCACCCAGTAGCCGGGTCAGGAAAGTCTTTGCAGCTTCCGTGTCCCGATGTCGCTGAAGAAGAATGTTGAGCATGAAGCCGTACTCGTCGACGGCCCGCCATAACCAATGCCGGAAGCCGTCAACGCTCTTACAGACCTCATCCAGAGGCCAGCGGGAACCCCGTCGGGGTTCCCGCTGTCGAAGTCCTTCAGCAGAGAGTGGGCCGAATTTGAGACTCCACTCGCGGAGCGTCACATGGCTGACTTCGATGCCGCGCTGGTGCAGCAATTCCTGGGCATCACGGTAGCTGACGGGAAAGCGGTGGTAGAGCCAGACAGCGTGCTGGATGATCGACATCGGAAACCGGTGTCGAAAGGGCTTGGCATCGGTCATGGTGAGCTAACCTATCCCGATCCAGTTAAGGCAACACAACCGTCTGGTTGCGTACGCACTCCAAGGGCCTGCTCCAGCCCATCAAGAATGAGGTCCAATCCGAACATGAATTCATCGGCATAGGCATAACCTGGTTGCGAGACGTGCGCCGTCATCATCTCCATCAAGTGGGGGTAGGTGTCGGCGGGCAGATTCTGGAGGATGCTTCCGGACACCCGCTGCAGATCGTCTGGATTCTGAAACGGCAGATTCAGTTCCTGCAACACAAAGCCGTAGATATAGCTGTCGAGAACCGAGAAAGCGTGGGCCGCCAGCGCTACCGAGAACCCGGCGCGGCGCAGGCAGCCGAGTACCGCATCATGGCACTCTAAGGTGGCCTGGCCCGGATTGGCCCGCGATTCCATCATGCCTAGCGCCCAGGCATGTCGCAGGAGGGTCTGGCGGGCAGAGACAGCCCGCTGGCGCATGGCGGGTTTCCAGGGAGCGTTCTCTGTCACCACCTCAATCTCTCTGAAGACGGCGTCCACCATCGCGTCGAGCAGTTCATCCTTGTTAGCGACGTGGTGGTAGAGCGACATGGCCTGAATGCCCAGTTTATCAGCCAGCTTCCGCATGGTCAGCTCCGCAATACCGCCCTCATCGGCAAGGCGGATGGCGGCGTGCAAGACCTCTTCCCGACTGAGAGGTGAGCGGCGTGCAGTGGTCGTGGGCTGTGGGGTGAACATCTCTTCTCCAGTTTGAACCGTTTTGCACCGTAAGGGCCAGGGCGCGTAATCATTCTTTACTTGACAGACTTACGCCGTAAGCCCTACCTTACAGCGTAAGGCGGAAATGCCGAACATTGAGCCGAGTGAGGTCACTGGTTTCAAGGAGGGCACATTGATGAACAGCAGCACAGACCCGGCTCCATCATTGGAAGAGACAGCCCTAGCAGCAGGCCCTGTAGACACAGGTATTTCAATCAAGCACGTCCCGGATACAACGGAAACACGCAAAAAGATCTGCATTGTCGGCGCTTCGGGCAAACTTGGTCAGTATCTGATCCAGCACGCCCTGAACCGTGGATACGAGGTGGTGGGCGTGTGCCGGGAGCAGAGCGCAGTAAAGCTGGCCCACTTCGGTTCGCGCATTCGCATCATCACCGGCCCGAACGACGATTCCAACGTCATCCGGCAGGCCGTGGCGGGCTGTGACGCCGTGCTCACCGTGCTGGTGCCTTTCGGCATGCGTCAGTACGCTCTGAGAACCGTGCAGGCTGTCCTGGCGCACGCCCCACCAGAGGCGAGGTTGATCTTCTCGTGCGGGTGGCATATTAGCCGCGACGGTCAGGATGTCTATCCCTTGAAATTCCGGGCAATCGTCAAAGTTTTCGGTGTTCTGGGACGGCTCACCCGCTTCGGCGATCTAAACGATCAGGTGCAGGCGTGCAATCACGTTTTCGCCAGTTCTGCGCGCTGGACGGTGGTGCGGGGCAGCGATCTGGAGGAAGGCGAGAGCCAGGGCGTCCCCGTGTGGAGCGGACATGTTGGGGACGCTGTGCTTGCGAGTAACCTGACGCGCCGCACCGACTTCGCCCTGTTCATGATCGAGGCCATCGGGAACGAGGCGCTGATGCGGCAGGCTCCAGCCATCGTGGGCCGCCTCAGCGCCTCGGCCCTCACCCACCACACCACACTACTGGGCGCATAAACACCGCTGCTACGTTCCCCCAGTCCGTTCATTTCTGGCAGGCCGCTCAGTCAATCGCCGCTTGAAGGAGAAACCCAGATCCAAGCGAATCTTGTCACTGCTCCTCCCAGCCCTGCTCAGCGTCTCACTGAGTGCTCCTGCTGGTCATGCTGGTAGTAAACACGCAGGCAGCTTTTGCGCCAATCACCCTAATAATGCCGTAGGGATAGAGCACTCGTACGTGTGTCAGCCCGCCATCCCTCACACGCGTCTCTCCGGACACAGTTCCGCGAACAGGTCATCCATTCAGGTGGCGTCATCGCTGGCAGTGAGGCGGCGCTTCCGCCGAATCAGCCTGTTGACGCGCCGTCCAACCGGATTGTCCAGCATCTCTCCACCGCCCACCTCTAGGAGCATTTCATGACCCTGACGCAGCCAACATCTTCCGCTCTGCCATCCGCAGGACGGGACACGCCCCTTAACCTCAAGGTCTATGGCCGTGTCATCGCCCTGCTGTATCTGCTGATTGCCGGGGTTGCTGGTTTCACTCATTTCTATCTGCCGTCCAGATTGATCGTTCCTGGTGACGCCCAGGCCACGGCGGCCAATCTGCTTGCCTCACCTGCTCTGTACCGGGTGGGCAGCATGGGAGGTGAGCTGATCATTCTTCTAAGCGAGGTGGTGCTGACGGTGATGCTGTTCATGCTCTTCCGGCATGTGAATAAGACGGTGGCCCTCATCGCTACGGTGGCCCGGCTGATCATGACGGGGATTCACGGCCTGAACCTGCTGAACTCCTTCTTCGCCTTGACACTGCTCACCGGAAACATGTCTGTCGGCGCGGTGGCTTCAGGCGAGCGCCTGGCCCTGGGAATGCTTTTTCTGGATGCTCACCGGTACGGGTTTGCCATCGGAACGGCGTTTCTTTCCTTACATGCGCTGGCACTGGCCTACCTGATTTACACGTGCGGGTTTTTGCCCCGCGTCCTGGGCGTACTGTTCGTGCTGGCGGGCCTCGGCTACCTGATTGACAGCGCGGCGCTGCTGCTCACCGCGCAGTACGTTTCCACACCACCGTTCATCGCGTTGCCTATCGCCATCGCGGAAGTCGCGTTTCCCCTGTGGCTCTTGGTTAAAGGTGTGGACGTTCCCCGTTGGAGAGTACGGCTTCTTGGAGCCTGAATTTTATATGGATCTGGCTCTCCAAGGCAGAAGGGGAGGGTGACCCAGTTTTGCGGTTCTTCCGTTGATTCCGTGCAGCGTGTCAGCTCGCGAACAAAACACGTTGGCGGAGCGTTTCAAATGATCCCCGCCCGTACATCTGGCGCTTGATCAGCTTGATTTTATTGACGGTCCCTCCCGTCGGCCCATTGCTCCAGGGCAGGGTCATCGCGGCCCGCACCGAACTGATGCCCTGGATTGACGCCGTGGTCTGGGTGCAGGCAGATACCGAGCAGTCCAAAGCGCGGGCGTTGGTGCGGGACGGCAGCACGGCAGAGATGCTGGCGTTCTGGGATGGGTGGATGGTCGAGGAATTTCCCTTCTTCGCCCACGAGCGACCCTGGGAGCGCGCCGATACCATCGCATGCAGGACTCCGGAGCTTGAGTATGACCTGGGATCGCAAGCTGTCATTGCCGCGGGTTGACATCTGAAAAGCAGCGTGATGCACACACCGTTCTACCCAACTGGTCAGACCTCAGACGGACAGCTATTGATTTAGGGCTTAATACGGATTCCGATTAATTGACGCATAGAGGCCACCTGATATTGCAAGGGGTCAGTGGAGGATCAGTTCGGTCTGGCCCGGTGTTCTTCAAATCGAGTGAGTGAGCGGTACCCCAGGCTGGAATGGCGCCGCTCGCGGTTGTAGAACACCTCGATCCACTCGAAGACCAAATTGCGCGTGTCAGTGCGGTTCCCCTGTGCCTTGTGGAGATCCAGTTCCATCTTGAGGGTGGCAAAGAAGCTCTCCATCGCGGCGTTGTCCCAGCATTCTCCCGTTCTGCTCATGCTTTGGAGCGCCTCCAGGCGCTCCAAAGCATGTCGATACTCGCTGCTGGCGTATTGAACCCCCTGGTCGGAGTGGTGGAGGATCCCCTGTCCTGGGCGTCGGATCCGCTGGGCCATCGTAAGCGCGGCCACGACCAGCTCAGTGTGGAGCGTCTTGCGCATCGCCCAACCGACAATCTTCCTGGAGAAAAGGTCCATGACCACCGCCAGGTACATCCAGCCCTCCTGGGTCGGCAAATAGGTAATGTCTGTCACCCACTTCTGGTTGGGCCGGTCCGCAGTGAACTCACGGTTGAGGAGATTTTCGGCCATTGGATGGCGGTGCTTGGAATTTGTCGTCGAGCGGAATTTCCGTTTGCAGCGTACCCTGAGACCTGCCGCCTTCATCAGCCGGGTGATCCGCGCCCGACTGACCTGCAACCCCTCGTCTGCCAGGACTGCCTGGACGCGGGGGGCACCATAGGTGCCCCGGCTCTGCTGATGAATCTTGTGAATCGACATCGTCAGGGTCACGTCCGCCTGGACGTAGCGGTTCTCTGGCCTTCTCCACCACGCAAAATAGCCACTGACCCCGACGCCAAGCGTCCTGCACATCAACTCGATCGGGAATTCATGACGATGCTGCTCGATAAACTGGTAGATCAGTTTTCTTTGGCGAAGAAGGCCACGGCTTTTTTCAGAATATCGCGTTCCTGACGGGTAATTTCGAGTTCTCGTTCGAGCTTCCTGAAGCGCGCTTCTTGCTCACTGAGCGCCGGGACCCCCCGTCCGGTGAACTGGGGGCGGCCCGCCGCCCCCTTCTGTTCGTGTTGTTGCTTCCAGCGCACCACCAGGTAGGGAGGGATGCCGAGATTTCGGGCGATTTCCGCGCAGCTCTTCTGGCTGCTGATCACCAGACGGACGGCCTCTTCCTTGAACTCGGCAGTGTACTCGTGTTTGCTGGCAGTCATGTCAGTCTCCATTGTCCGTCAGACTGAACCCCTCCTCCACAAAACCCTAGCAAGATCATGGGGCTACTCCTCCCCTTGAGGACGCTTGCCCGCTTCTTCGCCAAGCAGCCCTGATCTTCAACTTCATCAAGCAGCACCAGGACGAGTTTCCAGTGGAACTGATGTGCCGGGTTCTTGAAGTCAGCATCAGTGGGTCCTACGCTTCGCGGGGAAAGCTGGAGAACGCGAGAATCACGAAAGACCGCGTGTTGACGGCCAAAATCAGGACGAGCTTTGAGGATAGTCGGGGAACGTACGGTGCGCTGCGAATCAAAGCTGATTTGTGCGAACAGGGAGAGCAGATCAGTCGTCAGCGGATCGGGCGGCTCATGCGACAAGCTGAGCTTGTCGCGCGTGGGAAGAGGAAGTTCCGCACAACCACCAAAGCGAAATCTTCGCATCCACTCGTAGAAAATCTTCTTGCCAGGAATTTTGCCGCCGACGGTCCGAATCAGAAATGGGCGACGGACATCACGTATTTACCCACCCAGGAGGGTTGGCTGTACCTGGCCACGG
>NZ_MSTI01000157.1 GCF_001949125.1 Deinococcus marmoris | reverse complement strand
CTGCGTCGATCCCAATGATGCTCTCCCTGCCCAGACACTGCTGATCTTGCATCTGCAAGATCAAACTGGTGTTCAACTCCACCCACGGCATTGGTTTCTGGAACCAGGCGCGATGGGTTCGCTCAGATGGCCCGCCATAGCGGGCCAGATTGGTGAAATTCAGTCGTCCAGGAACGACCAGCCACAGCACCAACAGCACCTGAAGATAGGCGGCCTGGGTGGAACGCAGGCTGGTTCCAGGGAGCAGGGCCGCTAGAATCTGGCTGGGGGTCGTCCGTTTTGTTGCCACACATCAACATGGACGATCCCCACCCCATTCGTCAAAAACCTTCCGGAGTACTGATTTGGACAAATGCTCTAATCATCATCCCCCAGCGCCGCGCCCGGAATGGCCAGCACGAACTGTGCGCCGCCGCCTGGATGGTTGCCGCCGCTCAGGTGGCCGCCGTGCATCACCGCGATCTGGCGCGAGACGCTCAGGCCCAGGCCGCTGCTGCCCGCGCCGCTGATAAACGGCTCGAAGATGCGCTCGCCCAGTTCGGGAGGCAGACCGGGACCGCTGTCACGCACGGTGAAAGTCAGTTGCTCCGCCGTTTCTTCCAGCGTCAGCCTCACGCTGCCCTCTGGTCCGGCGGCGCGGCGGGCGTTCGCCAGCAGGTTGCGGACGGCCTGAGTCAGGCGGTCCGGGTCACACAGGATGCCGCCAGTCCAGTCGCCCTCGTACAGCGTGCCGGGAACCAGCCGTTCCAGCCTTTCCTGCAAGGTGCGTGCCGGGATGTAATGCCAGGCCAGTTTCAGCTCCAGTTGCCCGCGTGCCAGTTGCATCAGGTCCTGGGTGGTAAAGGTCAGTTCGTCGGCCACCAGCGCGGCGCGGCGCACTTCGGGGTCGTCGGTGCGTTCCTCGGCGCGGCGCAGGCTGGCCTTCAACACGGTCAGCGGCGCACCCAGCTCATGCACGATCTGCCCCAGCAGTTGCTTCTCGCGCGCCTGCCCGGCCTCGATACGGACCAGCAGGCGGTTGATGGCGCTCAGCAGGCGGTGAACCTCGTCCTCGCGCGCAGGCAGGGGCAGCGTGGCGAGGCTGAGCGTGGGGTCGATCTGGTCCGCCAGATTCGCTGCCCCCTGAAGGCCCGACAGCGCCCGGCGGCCCACCCACCAGCCCACCAGCAGCAGGATCAGCGGCGTGAAGACCAGCGCGATCAGCAAAGCACTTGCGGCGCTCTGGCGGGCGGCGATCAGGTCGTCCTCGGGCAGACCCACCCACAGGGTTCCAAAATCCCCCGCCTCGCGCTTGACCGCCCGCACAGAGGTCTCCCCGATGTTGACCTGCGACTGATCACCATAGGGGTAGGGGGCATTCAGAAAATTCCGCAGGATGGGGCTGGCCGCCTTGACCGTGCCGTCCTCGTCGATCAGCATGGTGTAGGCGTTGGCCCCACTCGCCGTCTTGCCCAGACCCGCGCCAGATGTGGAGAACGCCTCGGCCAGCGTGTCGGCGCGGTCATTCAGGCGGGCATTGAACTGCTGATCCATGCGCGACAGCAGCAGCGACACCACGCCCAGGCTGATCAGCATGATCAACGCCAGGGCCAGCAGGCTGTAGGTGGCCGCCAGCCGAAAGCGCAGGCTGTGCCGCCACGCCACCCGCGCCGACGCCACCCCGGCTCCTGGCGTCAGCACCGCGCCCCGCCTGTGTGGTGCGGCGGGCGCAGCATTCGGGGCGGGGCGGGTCTCTGGCAACATCGGTTTTACGCTTGCAGCACGTAGCCGACGTTGCGGATGGTCCTGATCTTCAGGTCACTGTCCGACTGCTCCAGTTTCTTGCGAAGCTGCGAGATGCGGACCTCCACGCTGTTGCTGTTGGGCGTTTCCCAGCCGTACAGGTGAGACTCGATATCGGCCCGCGAGAACACGCGCTCCGGGGTCCGCATCATCAGTTCCAGAATGCGCGCCTCGTGTTCGGTCAGGTTGATGCTCTTGTCGTTCACCGTCAGCAGCAGGCTGGAGGTGCTGAGGCTGGTGTTGCCCAGATTCACCCCGGTCCCGGCGGCGGTGCGGCGTAGCAGGGCGGTAATTCGGGCGTCCAGTTCCGGCATGGCAAAGGGTTTGGTCAGGTAGTCGTCGGCCCCGGCGTTCAGCCCGGCCACGCGCTCCTGCACGCCGCTGCGGGCAGACAGGACCAGCACGGGGGTGCTGCTGTACTGCCGCAGGGACTGCACCAGATCCAGACCGTCGCCGTCGGGCAGGTTCAGGTCCAGCAGGATCAACTGTGCGCTGTGCATGCCCAGCCACGACTGCGCGTCCCGCAGGGTGGCGGAGTGATGGACCTGATAGTCGCCCGACAGGTATTCCTTGAGCAGTGGCCCGAGGTGTGGATCGTCTTCTACAACCAGAATCTGCGCCAGCATGCGGTCTCCTTGGGGATGGGGTGAGTCTATTTGACGTCTTTGGCGGAACTGTCCTTGCCCGCGCCGCTTTTGCCCGGACTGTCCTTGGCCGCCGTGTCCGTGGTTTTGAGGCCCGGCAGGCTCAGGGAGAGTCCAGCAGGCTGCGCGCTGAGGGTCAGCTTGAAGGGAGTCAGGAATTTGCTGAGGGTGAGCGAGGTATTGGCGGCGCTGTCTCTGGTCACGCTGGCCCCGGATACACCCGGCACCTGCAAGGTCAGTTGCCCCTTGCTGAGGCTGCCGTTGTAGCTGCTCTTGAGACCGGGAAACATCACGCGCGACTTTTCCTCGTCGGTCTGGGCGAACAGCACCACCACCGGGCCGTCGTAGTCGCCCACGAACTGCATGACCAGCTTGCTGCCGCTGCTCTCGCCGTCGCCCACCTTCGTTTGCAATTCCCGGTCCCAGACCTGCACCTTCAGCGCCCCAGCCGCAGGGACCAGGGCCGTCAGGCACAGCAGGGGAAGGAGGATGCGGGTCATCATGGCAGTGTAGGGGAGTCTCCTGAATGGGGGGGGGGGGGGGGGAAATGAAATGGACGGGGCTATACGGCTGGCCCCGGATGCCCCACCTTAAGCCTTCAAACTGACGCGCCCTTGATGAATCTGAGGCGCGTCTTTATCTCGGCTTGGGGTTCGGCGGGATCAGGCCAACTGCGCGGGATCAGGCGAACTGCATCGTTGGAATCACATCGCTTCCAGCATCAGCCGGTCCGGGTTTTCCAGCAGGCGGATGACTTCGCGGCAAAAGCGGGCCGCTTCCGCGCCGTCCACCAGACGGTGATCGAAGGACAGGCTCAGGTACATCATGTGCGCCACGACGATGTTGTCGTTCTCGTCCACGATGGGCCGTTTGACGATGCTGTGGATGCCCAGAATCGCGGCGTCCGGCACGTTGATGATCGGGAACGAGAACAGCGCGCCAATCGAGCCGATGTTGGTGATCGAGAAGGTGCTGCCCGCCAGCTCGTCTGCCGCCAGCTTGCCGTTCTGCGCGCGGCCTGCCAGATCGACGACCTCACGCGCCAGCTCGAAGATGCTCTTCTGGTTCACGTCCTTCAGTACCGGCACGGTCAGGCCCGCATCGGTGGCGACGGCCATGCCCATGTGGTAGTAGCGCTTCTGCACAATCTCGCCGCTGGCCTCGTCGAAGGACGTGTTCAGGCTGGGGTATTTCTTGAGGGCCGCCGTGACCGCCTTGAAGATGAACGGCAGGTACGACAGCTTGACACCCGCCGCCGCCGCCTCGCCCTTGACCCGCCCCCGGAAGTCCACCAGTTTGGTCAGGTTGACCTCGTCCACGGTCAGGGTGCGGACGGTGTACAGGTGGCTGGCCTGCATCTGGTTGCTGATGGCCCGGCGCATGCCCCGCAGCGGCACGCGGTCTTCCAGATGTTCGTAGCCCTTGGGCGTGCGGTACTGGACGGGTGCGACGGGCATTCCACCCGCAACCTTGGCGGCAGGCTGTGAAGGTGCGCTCTGGGTCTGGGGAGCCTGCGCCTGCGCTGGAACTGCCGACTGCGGCGCAGCCGCCTGCTCTCCCCCGCCCTGCCCATGCTCTACCACGTCCTGCACGCGGATGCGTCCGTTGGGGCCGCTGCCCTGCACCTGTGCCAGATCGATGTTCTTCTCGCGGGCCAGTTGGCGGGCGGCGGGAACGGCCAGCACGCGGCCATCGGCACGGGCGGCAGGCGCAGGCTCACGGTTCAGCGTGCCCGTTCCGGCGGTTGAACTGCCCGGCGCACCGCTGCCGCTGCGGTTGCCCAGGCCCTGAACCTTCACCTGCTCATCGGAGGCAAAGGCTTTGAACAGGCTGCTGGAATCGTCGTCGGCCCCGCCCTTCATGTGGCCCGCCTCCACGATGCTGCCGCCCTGATCATCCTCTTCCTGCGCGATCTGCTCGCGCTCCTCCTGCGCCTGCGGGGGCAACCCGGCGTCGATTGTCGTGGGATTCTCGCCGCTGTCCTGAATGGCCTGGGTGTGGCTGGGTGTGACTGTTGCCTCTCCCCCCTCGTCGATCAGGGCGATCACGGCGTGGACGGCCACCACCTCGCCCTCCTGCGCCATGCGCCTGTGCAGGATGCCCGCCGCCGGGCTGGGCAGTTCCACGGTCACCTTGTCGGTCATGACCTCGCACAGCGGCTGTTCCAGCGCGATGGTGTCGCCCTCCTCCACCAGCCACTTGAGGATTTCGCCTTCGACAACGCTTTCAGCCAGTTCAGGGAGCAGAATTTCTTTCACGGATTACCTCGGTTGTAGGGATGTGGGTTGTGGGACAACTTGAGAATCTGGCTTGCCTAACCGATCACGAACATCCGCAGGACGCCGTAAAGCAGTAGCACGCCGCCCAGCACCTGAATCCAGCGCTCGCCTCTGCCGTAGATCACGGCGCTGACGCCCAGCAGGGCAAACATCGCGCCGATGCTCAGGCGCTGCCACGGCTGGGGCAAGTCGCCCGCCACCGCGTACACACCGAAGCCGATCATCAGGCCGATGGTGCCCAGCAGCGGACGCAGCAGGTCAGGGTTGAGCTTGAGCTTCATGGACGCAGCTTAACGCGGGCACTCTGTAGGGGCGGCAGGCGGCTGTTAATAATTCAGCGCCTGCACGCAGGCCGCCGTGATGCGGTTGGGGCCGGGCAGGTAGATCTTGTCCTGCACGTAGGGATACGGGATATCGAAGCCTGCCACCTGCCCAACGGGGGCCAGCAGCGAATCGAAGGCTTCGGCCTGAATGCTGTAAGCCACCTCGCCCATGAAGTTGCTGATGCGCGGGGCCTCGCTGACCAGCACGGCGCGGCCCGTCTTCTGCACGCTGCCGATCACCAGTTCCTTGTCCCAGGGAACCAGACTGCGGAGGTCGATGACCTCAACGCTGACGCCCTCGGCCCCCAGCGCGTCGGCGGCGCGTTCCAGATCGGGCATCACACCGCCGTAGCCGATCAGGCTCAGGTCTGTGCCCTCGCGGCGGATGGCGCCCTCACCGATCCTGACGGTGTAGTCGTGGTTCGGCACCTCGCCTTTAGACGCGCGGTACAGGCGTTTGGGTTCAAAGAAGATCACCGGGTCTTCCCCGCGAATGGCGGCCTTCAGCAGGCCCTTGGCGTCGTAGGGCGTGCTGGGCATCACCACTTTCAGGCCCGGCGTGTGGGTGTAATAGCTTTCGGGACTCTGGCTGTGGTGGTGGCCGCCCTTGACGCCGCCGCCCGACGGGGTTCGGATCACCATTGGCGAGGTGTACTGCCCGCCGCTGCGGTAGCGCATCTTGGCGGCCTGACTGATGATCTGATCGAAGCCCGGCCCCATGTAATCGGCGAACTGGATCTCGGCGACGGGCCGCAACCCGCGCACCGCCATCCCCACGGCTGCGCCCACGATGGCCGCCTCGCTGAGGGGGGTGTCGAACACCCGCTTCTTGCCGAAGGTGGCCTGGAGTCCTGCGGTGGCCATGAATACGCCGCCGCGTGCGCCCACGTCCTGACCGAACAGCACCACGCGTTCATCGCGCTCCATTTCCTCGTGCAGCGCTTCGGTGATGGCGGTGATCAGGTTAATGGTGCGGGTTTCGGGGGTGGCAACCACGGCCTTCCTCTCCTGCGTGGCGGTCATTTTCTCCCCCCTTCCTGCTCGGCCCGCAGCATGGCGGCTTCCTCGCGCAGATGGGCGGGCATGTCGGCGTACACGTCCTCGAACATGATTCGCCAGTCCGGCTGTCCGGTGGCCTCGGCGCGAATAACCTGCTCATCCACCTCGCGGTGAACGGCGGAAATCATGTTGGCGCGTTCCTCGGACCCGATGGGATGGCCCAGGTGTTCCAGCAGTTTCTCGACGCGCACCACCGGGTCACGGCCCAGCCATTCCTGTACCTCCTCACGGGTGCGGTAGTGCTTCTCGGCGTCGGCATCGGCGTTGCTGTGGGAGCCGACGCGGTAGGTCAGGCATTCCACCAGCGCGGGGCCGTTTCCGGCGCGCACCCACTCGGCGGCGTGCGTGCAGACTTCCATGACGGCCACCAGATCGTTGCCGTCCACGTAGAAGCCGGGCATCCCATACGCCTTGGCCTTGATATGAATGTTCTCGCTGGCGGTCTGACCGCGCAGGTTGGTGCTGATGGCCCACTGGTTGTTCTCGCAGACGAACAGGCACGGCGCGGCCATCGCCCCGGCCATGTTCATTCCGGCGTGCCAGTCGCCCTCGCTGGTGGCCCCGTCCCCAAAGGTGCAGATGGTGATCTCGTCGGTGCCCAGATACTTCTGCGCCATTGCGGTGCCCGTGGCGGGCGGCACCTGATTGGCAATCGAGGAACTGATGGACACGAAGTTCTGCTTGCGGGCGGCGAAGTGGTGCGGCATCTGGCGGCCCCGGCTGGGATCGGAGTTGCTGCCCAGCACCTGAGAAATCAGCTCGAACATCGGCACGCCCAGCGCCAGCGCCAGCGTGTGATCGCGGTAATACGGCCAGACCCAGTCGTGGCCGGGCCGGACCGAATGCGCCAGGCCCACCTGCGTGGCTTCCATCCCGCTGGACTGCGCGTAGAAGGTGGTGCGCCCCTGCCGCAGCAGCGTGATCAGCTTGCGGTCAAACTCGCGGGCGCGCAGCATCACACCGTGCAGCTCGCGCAGGCGTTCGGGGGTGTAGGCGGCGGGCAGGGGCTGAACGGGCAGGCCGTCCTCGCCGATATAGCGGATGGGTTCTTTGGTAAAGGGTTGAATCCCGGTAACGGGCAAGGGTTCAACCAGAGGTAATGTGGTCATCTGGGGCGGGCCTCCTGAGCGGGCGGCAGAGGCTGAAACGTTCTCTGCCATCGGCGGAATCTGTCTCACTGATGTCTAAACTAACGGGCGTTAGGCATTCTAGCCGCTGCGGGTGAGGAAGGCAGGGGGAGAGGCCGTCCAGTGGGTCTGGACGACAGGTGGGTTCAGAATTGATAGAGAGAGTCTGGATCTCGTTCAGTGCGCGAAAAACACCAGATCGCCGGGGACGTATTCGGGCACAGCTCTCCCCTCCCCTATCGGTCCCAGGGTCTCTAAAACTCGCTGCGCCTCTGCCAGATAGAAGGCGAACGGCACCTCACCCTCACCCGTCTGTGGGCGCTGATCGCCGAACAGGTCCATCGGGGCCTCGTCCTGCGCGTGGGTCCACGCTCCGGTCATCCAGTCGAAGTCGTACAGCGGCAGAAAACGCGCCCCGTGTTCGGCCACGAATTCGATGGCCCCCAGCAGGAACTCCACTTCCTCATCACTGGCCCACGGCGCGAGGTTCAGGCGCGTCCAGCCGGGTTTGAGGCCGTCGATGTTGGACAGCGCGCACTGCATGTAGCGCTCACTGCGCTCGTCGTCGATGTTCAGCAGCACATGGCCGTAGGGTCCGGCACAGGCGCAGCCGCCACGCGCCTGGATGCCGAACAGGTCATTCAGCAGGCGGACCACCAGACGGGGATGCAGGTAACTGCCGTCCGCCGTTTTGACTAGAAACGAGAGAAAGGCCAGGCGGGCGGCCTGCGGGTTGCCCAGAATCTGAATCCGCTCGTTGGTTCCCAGACGCTCCAGCGCACGCGCGAACAGCTCATGCTCCCGCGCCGTCAACTCGTCCACCCCCAGTTCCTCCTTGACCTTGAAGGCCAGCGCGGTGCGGAGTTTGCCCAGAATGGCGGGCGTGCCTGCGTCCTCACGCGCCTCGATGTCCTCGATATAGACCTGTTTGGTGCGGCTGACATAACGCACCGTGCCGCCCCCCGCCGTGCTGGGCACGTTCAGGTGGTACAGATGGTCCTGAAAGCACAGCAATCCCGGCGTTCCCGGCCCGCCCACGAACTTGTGCGGGCTGAGGAACACGGCGTCGTAGCCGTCCGGTTTGCCCGGCTTCATGTCAATTTTGACGTAAGGCCCGCTGGCCGCGAAGTCGAAGAAGGCGTAGGCCCCGTGCTGGTGCAGAATGCGCGCCACCGTGCGGGTGTCGGTCAGCAGGCCGGTCACGTTGCTGGCCGCGCTGAACGAGCCGATCTTGGGACGGCGGGCGTACTGCGGCGACTTGAGCGCCTGAACCAGTGCGTCCAGATCCAGATTGCCCTTGTCGCATAGCGGCAGCTCCACCACCTCGGCCAGCGTTTCGCGCCAACTGACTTCATTGCTGTGATGTTCGTAGGGGCCGACGAAGACCACCGGGCGCTCGTTTTCGGGGATGGAGGCCAGGACCGTGGCACGGTGGTCTCCGCACACGGTCAGCCCCAGAATGTCCTGAATACGCCGCACCGCCGCCGTGCTGCCCGAACCACAGAAGACCAGCTTGCAGGTTTTGTCCCCGCCCAGTTGGCCCCTAATGTAGTCGGCGGCCTGATGCGACATGTGGGTGCTGTGCGCCCCGGTGGCGCTGTCCTCGGTGTGGGTGTTGGCGTACAGCGGCAAGGCCAGCGTGTTGATCCGCTCCTCCACGCTCCTTAGTGCCCGCCCGGAGGCCACGTAATCCGCGTAGGTCACCCGCCGCTCCCCGAAAGGCGTGTTGATCACAGCGTCAGTTCCGATCAGGTCGGCCCGGAGAGTGGCGAAGTCCATGCCGGATTGTAAGAGTTTCTCAGTTTGAAGACCAGATGAAGGTGAACAGTCCAGACGTTCATCTGGGCCATTCCAACTCTCACGTCCCGCAATACGGATCACCGTTCATGCCCATCACCCCGGATACACTCGCACGGTGAATGGCTGGAATGTGATCGTGATCGGTGGGGGCCACGCTGGCCTGGAGGCGGCGTGGGCGGCGGCCAAGTTCTCGCAGGTGGGCCTGTTGGTGGGCAATCCGGCGACGGTGGGGCGAATGCCCTGTAACCCTGCGGTGGGCGGCCCTGGCAAGAGTCAACTGGTCTTTGAGGTTCAGGCCCTGGGCGGTCTGATGGGCCGCCTGGCCGACGATACTGCGATCCATACCCGTGTCCTGAACGCCAGCAAGGGGCCAGCCGTGCAGTCCCTGCGCGTGCAGAACGAGCGCGATGCCTACGCCGAACGCGCCCAGGATGTGATTCTCGGTCATCCCGAAATTGACGTGATCCGTGGCGAGGCCGCTGATCTGGAACCCGATGGCAAGGGTGGCTGGCTGGTGATCACCACCGATGGCCGCCGTCTTCCCTGCCGCAGCGTGGTGGTTGCGGCGGGAACGTTCATGCGGGCCATCACCTGGTATGGGCGTCAGTCTCGTGCGGAGGGGCGGCAGGGCGAGCCACCATCGCGTTTTCTGTCGGCCCCACTGGAGCGGGCTGGGCATGTGCTGAAGCGTTTCAAGACGGGAACGCCTCCGCGTGTGCGGGCCGATTCGGTTGACTTCTCTGCCCTGCTGGAAATTCCTGCCGATCCTCAGCCGCGTGGTTTCACCGGCACGCCTGGCCCACGCGCCCAGGAGTCGCCCACCTGGCAGACCCACACCACCGCCCAGACCCATCAACTCATTCACGACAATCTGCAAGAGTCCCCGATGTTTTCCGGCGATATCGAGGGCAAAGGCCCGCGCTACTGCCCCAGCATCGAGGACAAGGTGGTGCGTTTTGCCCACCATGACCGTCATTTATTGTTCGTGGAGCCGGACGGAATTCAGACCAGCGAGGTGTATTTGCAGGGGTTCAGTTCCTCGCTACCGCCGTACCTGCAAGATCAACTGGTACGGAGCCTTCCAGGGTTCGAGAACGCGGTTGTGCAGCGGTACGCCTACGCCGTCGAATACGACGTGGTGGATTCCACTGAGCTGACCCTGAACATGGAATCACGCCTGCTGCCCGGCGTGTTTACTGCAGGCCAGATCAACGGCACCAGTGGTTATGAGGAAGCGGCAGCGCAGGGTCTGGTGGCCGGAACCGCAGCCGCGCGGCGGGCGCTGGACCTGAAGACGGAACCCATTGGACGGGAAACAGGGTATATCGGCGTGCTGCTCGATGATCTGGTCTTTAAGGGCAGCGACGAGCCATACCGCATGATGACCAGCCGCGTGGAACACCGCCTGCTGGTCCGACAGGACAATGCCGACGAACGCATGACGCCGCTTGGGCATGGTCTGGGTCTGGTATTGGACGCCGAGCTGGCGCGGGTGGAGGCCAAATATCAGCGTGTTGCTGGGGGTATCGCTGCTCTTGCTGCGCAGAGAAGCAACGGCCAGACGGGTGACGCCTGGCTCCGCCGCCCCGAATTCCATCTGGCGGATGTCGAGGCACTGGGCATCTCACTGCCAGCAGATCTGGATGCCTCAGAACGTGAAGCAGTGGAAATCCGTGTGAAGTACGCGGGCTATATCCAGCGCGCTCGCCTCCAGCTCGATTCAGATGCCCGTGCCAGAGACCTCAAGCTGGAGGGGCTGGATTACGCCGCCGTTCTGTCGCTGTCCAATGAGGCCCGCGAGAAGCTGGGGCGCACCCGCCCAGGCACCATTGAGCAGGCTGCCCGCATTTCCGGAGTGCGACATGCCGATATTGGAGCGTTGCTGGTGCATCTGAAAAAGCAGGGCGTTTCACGGGAAACATGACGGTGAAACAAGAAGGGCACTCCTGGCGGACTTCGGTTCGCCTTTACTCTGGCTGCCTCTTGACGCCCGCTATGTTTCACGGGAAACTTGACGGTGAAACAAACGGGGGAGGCGCGGTTGAATACATTTGAAGAGGGACTGCTGCTGGGTATCCTGATCGGCGAGGGCCATTTTGGGGGCGACGGCAAGCAGCCCCAGATCACGTTGCGGATGCACACACGGCATCAAAAGCTGTTTGAGACGATGGTGCGGCTGTGCCCAGGGTCCAAGCTGTACGGCCCCTACGAACACGGCGGACGCAGTTATTACCAGTGGATGGCGCGGGGGCAGGTCCTGCGGGAAACGCTGCTGCCCCTGCTGGACCGCCTGCCGCTGGAGAGCATCGATGGGCATGTTTTCGAGCGTTACAGCGACATGAAAGTGAGGTACGGCTTATGAACCGCGAGGGACTGGATTTATTGCGGCAGGGCGCAGGCGAACTGGGGCTGAAGATCGAATCGCAGCTTCCCGCCTTCGAGCGCCTGTTCGAGCTGCTTCAGGAAGGCAACACCCGTCTTAACCTGACGGCACTCAAGACAGAAGAGGACATCGTTCTCAAGCATTTCGTGGATTCGCTGACCTGCCTGCGAGGAAATTACCTGGAGGGGTCGCTCAGTGTTCTCGATCTGGGAACGGGGGCGGGGTTTCCCACCTTCCCCCTGGCGCTGGTCAGGCCGGAACTGCATTTCACGCCTGTAGATTCCACCCGCAAGAAGATCGATTTTGTGCGGGAGACTGCGGCGCAACTCGGTCTGGATCAGGTCGTGCCGCTGGTGGGCCGGGCAGAGGCGCTGGGACGGGACGCCGAACACCGGGAGCAGTACGACCGCGTGGTGGTGCGCGCCGTGGCCTCGCTGCCGGTGCTGGCTGAGCTGGCCCTGCCCCTGCTGCGTGAGGGAGGGCTGCTGGTGGCCCAGAAAGGGGACATCACTGCCGAAGAGTTGAATGCCGGACGGCGCGCGGCAGGCGAGGTGGGCGGCAAGGTTCAGGTAGTAGACCCGTTTGAATTGCCCATTCTGGGCGACGCGCGGACCCTGATTATTATCGAGAAACTCAAGCCCACGTCCTCCAAGTATCCCCGGCGCGAGGGCCTTCCCACGGCTCAACCGCTGTTCTGGAATGCAGCGCCAAAGCAGGCACGCTAAAGTGGACCACAAAGGTGAGGTTGACTTGATGGAAGACGGGCGAAACAGAGGGCTGCACGGTTGCAGGCCACAAAGCAGGGCAGCGCAATGAAGGTGTTGGGTCTGGTGAACCAGAAGGGTGGCGTGGGGAAGACCACCACCGCGATCAACCTTGCGGCCTATCTGGCGGCAGGGGGGCGCAGGGTGCTGCTGCTGGATATGGACCCCCAGGGGAATGCCACCAGTGGTCTGGGACTGCGCGGCGCGGAAGTGGGACTGTACGAGGCGCTGGAAGACCCGGCCCGCGCTGCCGAATGCATTCGCCCCACCGATCAGCCGGGCCTGGACATCCTGCCCGCCACCCCGGATCTGGCCGGAGCAGGGGTGGAACTGGCCGACGATCCTGACGCCCTGGGCCGCCTGCTCAAGAGTATTCAAGGCTATAACCTGATCCTGGTAGATGCGCCGCCCTCGCTGGGACCGCTGACGGTGAATGTACTGGCTGCCGCCGACGCCCTGCTGATTCCCTTGCAGGCCGAGTATTACGCGCTGGAAGGGCTGGCAGGTCTGATGGAAACGGTGGAGCGCGTGCAGGGCGGCCTGAACCCGCGCCTGAAGGTGCTGGGCGTGGTCCTGACCATGTTCGATGGACGCACCAATCTGGCCCAGGAAGTCGAGACGATGGTGCGCCAGCACTTCGGGGATCTGGTGTTCTGGTCCGTGATTCCACGCAACGTGCGCCTGTCGGAAGCGCCCAGCTTTTCCAAGCCGATCAACGCCTTTGCGCCCCTGTCCAGCGGTGCGGCGGCCTACAAACGGCTGGCCGAGGAGGTGATGTCGCGTGTCGAAAAAATCTAGTCTGGGCCGTGGATTGGACGCCCTGCTGGCCCGTCCGGTGGCCGAGGCAGCGGGCACGGTCAGCTCCGGGGGCGTGCAGACGCTGGACATCAGCCGCATTGTGCAGGCGGCCTACCAGCCGCGTCAGGTCTTTGATCCGGGTTCGCTGGCCGAACTGGCGCAGAGCATCCGCGAGCAGGGGGTGTTGCAGCCGCTGCTGGTGCGCCCGCGCGGCGAATCCTTCGAGATCGTGGCCGGAGAGCGGCGCTGGCGGGCCAGTCAACTGGCCGGGCTGAGTGAACTGCCGGTGATCATCCGTGATCTGGGGGACCGCGAGGCGCTGGAAATCGCCATCGTGGAAAACCTGCAACGCGAGGATCTGGGACCGCTGGAAGAGGCGCGGGCCTATCAGGCGCTGCTGGACCACGGGCTGAATCAGGAGCGTGTGGCGCAGGCGGTGGGCAAGGGCCGCAGCACCGTGTCCAACGCCCTGCGGCTGCTGACCCTGGGGGAAGGCGCTCTGCGGGCGCTGGACGGCGGCCAGATAAGCGCCGGACACGCCCGCGCGATCCTGGCCCAGCCGGATGCGGACCGTGCCTGGGCGCTGGAGCAGATCACCTCGCGCGGTCTGAATGTCCGCGAGGCCGAGGCGCTACGCCGAGAGAGCCGCACCGCTGCGCCCATCAAGGTCAATCCGCCGCGCACCTACCGCCAGTTGGAGCTGGACCTCAGCCGCCGCACCGGCACCCGCGTCCGCATTACCGGGGAGGACAAGGGCAAGATAGAGCTGAACTATTCCTCCCGCGAGGAACTGGACCGGGTGCTGGGCCTGCTGGGCCTTGAAGCCGGGGAATAGGCATCACAAAAGGGGGAGAGGGAGAGGACGCAACGCCTGTCCCTCTCCTGTTAGCTTTGCTCAGCGGCCTGTGCCGACCAGAAAGATGTTCGGCCAGGGACGGTAACTGCTCTTCAAGGTGTCCTGCTTGATGGTCTTGCCGTTCCTGACCAGTTTGCGCGTGACCTCCAGGACCGCGCCGGGGGCTGCCCAGTCGATCTGCTTGCGCTGCCCGGCGGGGATCGTCGCATCGGGGATCAGGCGGTCGGCGGGCGAGGGCGTGGAGCTGAGTGTTTTCGGCTTGCCGATCTCCACCGTGAAGTCCCGCGCCTTGCCGAACACGCTGATGTCCAGGCTGGCGGCCTCGTCGTCCCACTCGGTCTGGAACCACAGCGCGCCGCCCGTATCGTTGGCGAACTTGAGGTCCAGGCTGGGCTGGTAGATGGTGGCGTCCAGGCCCTGCGGATCGTAGTAATGCACCTGATACGAGTGGTTCTGGCGCTGTGCAATGGGTAGCCCGGCCCCGTACAGGGTGCGGAACAGGGTGGTGCTGACCTGGCAGATGCCGCCGCCGACGCCGCTGGCCGTGCGGTCCCCGGCGATGACCAGCCCGGTCACATAGCCGTTGCGGGAGGTCACGGGGCCGACGAACTGGTTGAACGAGAAGGTCTTGCCCTCGAACAGCCGATCACTGAAATTCTTCGCCCCTGCGTGGATATTGGTCACGCGGTCCTCGCTGCTGCCGTAATAGTTAGTTTCGCCTGTTCCCAGGTGGGCGGTGATTCCTCTGGAGACGAAGTAGTCCAGGGTGCGCGTCGGTGGGGTCTGCCCCGCCACCACCACGCTGGCCTTGACGCCCCTGGGGTCCTTGATGGCCGCCAAGACGTTGGCGCGCGTGGCTTCCAGGTCGATCTGGAGGCCGTTGCGTTGGACCACGGCCCACCCATCCCAGAGTTCCTCGAAACGCGCGTCCTGTGCCTTGCCCGCCAATCCGTTCACGAAGGTCTTGAGATCGGCATCCAGGCTGGCCGAGACCCCACCTTTTTGCCGGATCAGGGCCATGCGCGGGCCGGGAATGGTCAGCGTGCGGGTCAGGGGCACGGTGGTCTTCTTGCCGTCCACCAGCGCCGGGATGGTGGTTTCCACGTTGATCAGCAGCGGCGCTCGGAAGGTGGGAGCCTTGACGGGCGCAGGCTGAGGCACTGGCTCGGGCGTGGGGGTGGGTTCCGGTGCTGGCGGCTCTGGCAAGGGTTCGGGAGTCGGTACAGGTTCTGCAACGGGTGCTGGCTCTGGAACGGGTGTAGGTTCTGGAGTGGGCACAGGCTCCGGTGTTGGGGCGGGCAACGGTTCGGGAGACGTGGGCTGGGCGGGCAGCGGCAGCGCCGGGATGGGCGGCATCTGGGCGACACCCTGACCCAGCGCCGCCGTCAGAAGTACGGCACCCAGACCCAGGGACAGGCGAAATTTTGACCTCATGCCGTCAGTATTCCACGCCCCTGTTGACCGTCCGTGAGGGCCTCAGTGCGTCTGTAATTCCGTGTGCCTGGCCAGTTGCCGCTCGATCTCGGCCACCGCCAGATTCGCGTGGTGGCGTCCGTTCTCGATAAAGACCTGATTGGTCTTGCCTGCAAAACCCGCACTGCCCACCACGAACAGGCCCGGCGCGCTGCTTTCATAGTGTTCGTCCAGCACCAGACACGCGTCCGGTTGCTGTGCCAGATTCAGGCCCTCTAAAAAGGATAGGTCTGGGCGGTAGCCGGTCAGGGCGAAGGTAAAATGGGTGGGAAGCTCAAAGGTTTCGCCATCCTCCCCCTCTACCCTTACCGTGTCCTGGCCGATATCCACCACGCGCGAATTGAACTCTGCGGCAATGCTGCCCTCCTTGATCCGGTTTTCCAGGTCCGGGCGCACCCAGTATTTGATGGTGCTTTTCAGCTCGGGGGCGCGGACCACCATCGTCACCTTCGCGCCGCCGCGCCACAGGTCCAGCGCCGCGTCTGCCGCCGAGTTGCCCGCGCCGATCACGGTCACGTTCAGGCCCATGAAGGGGTGCGCCTCGGTGTAATAGTGGCTGACGTTGTCGCTGTCCTCGCCGGGGATGCCCAGATGTAGGGGGTTGTCGTAATAGCCGGTGGCCACCACCACGCGCCGCGCCTCCACAGTGTCCGGTGTGCCGTCGCGGCGCTCGATTTCCAGCGTGAACCCCGCCGGGGCCGCGTGAACCGCCGTCACCGAGGTGTACTGCTCCACATTCAGCGCCTCACGCTGGGAGACCAGCCGGTAATACATCAGCGCGTCGCGGCGGTCCGGCTTGTCGTGGCCCGTCACCATCGGGTGGTTGCCGATTTCCAGCTCAGGGGCCGTGGTGAAAAACGACATGTAGGTGGGGTACTCGAAAATGGCGTTGACCACGCAGCCCTTTTCCAGCACCACGTAGCTGAGGCCCGCGCGCTTGCAGGCAATGGCGGCGGCCAGCCCCACCGGGCCAGCACCGACGATGGCGACATCGAACAGATCAGAGGGGGGGGCGAGATTCATGGCCCCATTGTGTCAGCCGGACACGAACGACACCGTGAGTTTTATGGACGGTTGGGCTGGTAGAAGAGGGGAGAGGCGGGGTCCGTCCAGCTTTCCAGTCCGCTGAGCAGAGGCAAAACGACAAACCTGGTCACGGGCCGATCATGCCTTCCCGTCTATTCTTCAGATCAGCGCCCGGCTTTCCTCTCCGGCTGGCCGCCCCAGGAGCCGTCTATGACCATGAAATCCGCATCTGTCCAGCATAGAAGCTCTGTCCTTGGTGCCCTGATCGTGCTGGGCCTCGGGACATCCGCCAGCGCCCAGAGCGTGCAGAGTTCCCTGCCGATTGTCGTGAATGGCAAGGCGCACGCAACGAAAGCCGTCGTGATCGGCGGCCAGACCTACGTTCCCCTCAGTGTCCTGAAGGAACTGGGCATCGCCTCTGCGGTCAGCGGCGGCACCCTGAGCGTCGGGATCACGGGCGGGGCCACCCAGACCCGCGCGCTGGAGGGCTGCCTGAAACAGGAGCTGTTCAACGGCAACTGGCGCGTGACCGTGCAGAGCGCCGCGTTCGCCCCGGCCAGAACTGGTTTCAACACAGGCTGGACGGTGGACGTGAAATACGCCAACGCCAGCGCCCAGCCCAACAAACTGTTTGTCAACAGCTTGGAAGGTGGCGATCCGATCATTCTGGTTCTGAAAGACGGAAGCCAGCTCACGCGCAACGGCTCAAGCTCAGGCGGCACCGAACAATTTGCCCCGGCCTCGTCGCGAACCCTGAGCTATTTCTTCAGTCGCCCCAACTTGCAGGAGGACAACCCGCCGGTCAAGATGCTGGTGCTGTTCCGCGAGAAGCCGAAGGTGGGACAGTACACCGTGGCGGACCCCAACATGCGCTTCGACCTGACCTGCAAGAAGTAGGCAAGGCGCTGGAGGGGCCGCTTTCTGCCCCTCCTCCTTCTTGCCCCTTACTTCTTGCTCAGCTCCCGCCACAGCGTTCCGGTGAAGCCGAAGGAGCGCATCGGGTTGTAGGTGGCCGCCGACGCGCCCTGAAGGTTGCTGCGAACGGGGCGGATGTTGGTTTCGGCGGGCAGCACGATAAACGGACTCTGCTGGTAGGCGCGGTCTGCCACCTGCTTGTACAGTTTGGCGCGGGCGGCGGGGTCCACCGTGGCGCGGGCCTGGACGAGCCAGCGGTCCACGTCCGCGTCCTTCCAGTTGTTGGTGGGATAGAAGAAGCCCTCGGAGCTGTAGAAGGTGTACACGAAGTTGTCGGGATCGGCGTAATCCGCGCTCCAGCCCATCGGCAGCATGATTTCCAGACCCTCCTGCATCTTCTTGGACTGCTCGGCCCACGGTTCCTCGATGATGTTGATGCGGAATTTGGGATTCAGGGCCTCCACGTTGCGCTTGAGCAACTCCAGCGCCACCTGCCCGGCGATGTGGCCGGTGCGGTAATTGGCGTTGATGGTAAAGCCGTTCTTCCAGACCTCGCCGCCCTGGGCCTTCCTGAACAGGGCCTGGGCCTGCGCCGGGTCATAGCTATAGGTTTTGGTCGCTTTGGAATAGCCGGGGAAGGTGTCGGGCAGCAGCATGGTGCGCTTGACGGCCTTGCTGCGCTGCACGTCGCGCATGTATTCGTCGTAATCGAAGGCGTAGGCGAAGGCCCGGCGCACGTCGGTATCGGCGAAGAAGTTGGCGGGAATGCCCTTGCCGTCCAGTTTGCCGCTGCCCAGCGCCGCGCCGCCCTTGATGTTGTTGTTCATGAACAGCGCCTGTGCCCCGGCACTGGGCAGGTTGTCCAGCACGGTCACGCCGGGCTTGCCCTTCAGTTGCGCCTCCACGTTGGTGCGTGTTCCAGCCTCGATCAGATCGGCGTCGCCGCGCAGGAACGCCTGCTGGCGCACGGCCAGTTCGCCCACCTTCTGCATGATCACGTTGGAAATGGCCGGTTTGCCGCCCCAGTAACTGGGAAAGGCGGTCAGCAGGATGTTGTCGGCGTCGCGGCGCAGCAACTGATAGGCCCCGGTGCCGCTGGGCTGGGCGCTCAGCTTGCTGCCCGACACGTCCTTGCCCACCCACGCCTGCCAGGTGGCCTCCGTGCCATTCCACTCGCCCAGTTTGGTCGCCCATTTGCTGTCCAGCACGCCCATTCCGGCAAAGGCCATCTTCGCCATGAAGGCCGGGTCCGGCTTGGGCAGCTTGAAGACCAGTTGGCCCTGCGCGTTGCAGCTCACGGCCCCGGCAATGCGCGCCCAGGTGACGCTCTTGTCGGTCCTGGCGTTGTCGCGCGTGCCCAGCAGCGAGTCGCTGATAAACCAGTTGGCCGATTCGGCGCTGTTGGTCACCAGATCGCGGCGGTAGGTGTACTGGGCGTCCGCGCAGGTCATCGGGTTGCCGCTGTGGAATTTGACCCCTTTTCGCAGGCTGACTGTCAGGGTCCTGCCGCCATCCGTGTAGGTGGGCAGCGCCGAGGCCAGCAGCGGCGTCATCTGGGTCAGGCTGGCTCCCTTGTAGGTCCACAGCGTCTCGTACACGTTTTCCAGCACCTGAAGGCTGAAGGTGTCGTAGGCGGCGGTGGGGTCCAGCGTGGTGACGGTGGCGGCCTGCTGGATCACCAGCGTGTCCTTGGGCGCGGCGGCCAGGGCAGCGGAACCCAGCAGGGCAAGGGTCAGGGGCAACATTCGGTTCATGACGGACCTCCAGTGGTGGTGAATGGGGAAGATGTTCTATTCTGATTTGTAGCGCCTCCCACTATGACCGTCCTGCCCAGAGAGGGCAACCCAATTCGCCACCCCGGATGGCTGGCTGGACCCAGGCCCCATCCTGCGGCCCCGTCTGGAGACTGAATCTCCTCAAGGATGTGACCTGTGAAACGAAATACCCCTGCTCTGATCGCCCCCGCCCTGATGGCCCTGGCCACCGCCAGTTTTGCCCTGGCCGCCAGCTACAGCAGCGTCAACATCACGCTCAAGCAGGAGCTGGGGGACCTGACGCTGGCTGGCAGCAGCAGCGCCTCACCCGTCATGGGCGTCCGCAACCCCACCATCAAGAACGGCGTGGCCTACGTGTCTGCCTCGCATTCGCTGGGCGACTGGGCCATTGGGCTGAGTCCAAAGTTGCCGATCAGTCTGACGGTTCAGGCCAGTCAGGGCGAGAGCAGTCTGGATCTACGGGCGCTGAAGCTCCTGGGCCTGCAAGTGACCCAGGAACTCGGCAACCTGCAATTAAAGTTGCCCGCCGCCAATCTGAAGGCGACGTTGCAGCAAGCGCAGGGCGACACCACCATCACCCTGCCGCCGAACACCGGAATCAGTCTGGAGGTCAGGAAGTTTACCCAGGGAACGCTGGTCATGAATGGCAAAAAGGTGGCCGACGGTCAGGACTTCAACGGCACGTACCAGAGCGCCAACTTCGCGACGGCCAAGTACCGGGTCAATCTGACCGTGACGGTGGGACAGGGAAACCTCACCGTCAAGTGAATTTCTGATACGTCCGCTCAATTGAAAACCCCCACCCGCAAGTTGGGTGGGGGTAAAAAGTTCCGGGGGCGCTCAGGGCAGACGGTAGTTCAGGCCGATGCGGGCTGTGCTGCCCAGACCGACATTGGTGGTGTTGGCCCCGCTGCCCACACGCACGTAGGCTCCGGCATTGCCCTCGACGAACACGCTGAGCGGCGCGGAGATGTTGTAACGCAGGCCCAGGGTGGCGTGCGGATAGACGCTCAGGCCCACGTTGCTGCCCAGACCCGCGCCCGCCCCCAGACCGACGCCGTAGTACGGGGTAAAGCCGCCCAGCGAGCTGGCTGCGGCGAAGTCGGCCAGGTAGTCCACGCTGGCGTTGACGGACAGGGCATTGAAGTTGAAGTTGATGGCGTCCAGGTTCAGGCCGTAGCGGATGGCCGAGTTGCTAGTCAGATCGTTCTGGTAATGAACGCTCAGGCCGGAGCCGACGGAACCGCCGACATACGTGGCGGCGGAGGCGGAGGAAACGGCGGCGAGCGCCAGGAGGGTCAGGGCAGCTTTCTTCATAAGCTCACCATAACGAGGTTGCCCTGGTTGTAAAAGGTGAGGACCTTTACAGAAACGAACAGTGGCCTTTAGGGCTTACTTATTCTTTGGGGCCTGTCTTGCTTTTCTAAGACGCGGCTGTAACCGCCGAGAGCCGCTCCAGCGCCCGCGCGATCTCGTCCCGTGATTTGCAGAAGGCGACGCGCAGCAGGCCCTGCGGCGCGGGGTGCTGCCAGTAGAACGCCTCGCCGGGAATGACCGCGACGCCGCGTTCCACCAGCGTCTCGGCGCTCCAGTCGGGGTGCAGCGCCGTGAGGAAATAGGTGCCGCGCGGCATGAATACGGTGGCCCCCAGACCGCGCAGACCGTCTGCTAGCAAGGTCTGCCGGGCGCTGTATTCGGCACGCAGGCCCTCGTAAAAGCCCTCGGCGCGGGCTATCGGCAGGGCCGAGGCCACCGCCGCCTGCAAGGGTGTGGGCGAACAGAACGATCCCTGCTGGCGCACCCCGGCGATATTGGCCGCAACACCCGCCCCAGCTTCCCCAGGCGGGCAGGCAATCCAGCCCACGCGCCAGCCGGTGGCCTCCAGCCGCTTGCCCGCGCTGCCCACGGTAAAGGTGCGTTCGGGGGCCAGTTCCCGCAGGGAGACGGGCCGTTCCCCGAAATACAGTTCGTCGTAGACCTCGTCGCTGATGATCCACAGGTCATGCTTGCGGGCCAGGGTCACGATCCCGGCCAGTTCCTCGCGGGAGAAGATCGTGCCAGTCGGGTTGTACGGGCTGTTCAGCAGCAGCGCCCGTGTGCGTGGCGTCACGGCGGCTTTCAATGCCTCCAGATCCAGGGACCAGCCTCCTGCACTGGAAAGCTGCATGGGCACCGTGACGGGCACGGCCCCGGCCAGCAGCGTCTGGGGCACGTACACGTCGAAAACCGGCTCCAGCATCAGCACCTCGTCGCCCGGCCCGTACAGCGACAGGGCCAGCACGTTCAGGGCCTCGGTTGCGCCGCTGGTGACGATCACGTCCGCGCCGTCCACCCCCAGGTCCACGCCGATGGCGTCGCGCAGGGCGGGCAATCCGGCGGGGGGGCTGTACTGGTCCAGCGTGCCCACCGCGCGCCGCGCCGCCTCCAGCAGAAAGGCCGGGGGAGAATCGGCGGGAAAGCCCTGGCCCAGATTGACGGCCCCGTAATGCGCGGCCAGACGGCTCATGCGGGCAAACACACTCTCCCGCGAGGCGCGGGCGCGGGGCAACAGTTCGGGCATGGTTCAGTGTGCGCCTGCGGGACAGGGGGCAGGAGAGGGCGGGTCAGACAGGGCCGGGGCAGGGACTGCCGGACACGTGCCTGAAAAACGGGTCTGAAAATACTGGGCCTCTGGCCTGGGCCTGGGGTGCGCGGACTGGCTGGACGGCAGAGGCCGCATTTCCCTGCTACCGCCGCAATGGCCACAGCCCGCCGCCCCCGGCTGTGCGAGGATGCGCCCCGTGAGCAGCGCCGCGCCCCCCCACCTCCGTCCAGATCCCCTTCCGGCTGTGCCGCGCACCCTGAGTCTGGGGCTGGTGCTGGTGGTCCTGATCGTGGCCTTCGAGTCGATGGCCGTCAGCACGGTGCTGCCCAGGGTGGCCGAGCAACTGAACGGTCTGGCCCTCTACGGCTGGGCCTCCAGCGCGTTTTTGCTGTCCAGCCTGTTTGGCGCGGTGCTGGGCGGCGTGCTGGCGGACCGTCGCGGACTGGCCTACGGGGCAATTCTGGCGCTGGTTCTGTTCGCTTTCGGTCTGCTGGTGGGGGCGGCGTCTCCCACCATGCTGATCTTCGTGCTGGCCCGTCTGATCCAGGGTCTGGGGGCAGGCGGGCTGGCCGCTCTGCCGTGGGCCGTCATCAGTACCCGCTACCCCCCGCAGGCCCGCGCGAAGATGCTCGCCGCCATTTCCAGCGCGTGGCTGTTGCCCGCCCTGATCGGCCCGCTGATTGCCAGCGTGATGGCCGATACATGGTCCTGGCGGGTGGTCTTCTGGGGTCTGGTGCCGCTGCTGGCGGTCAGCGCCCCGATGTGCGTGCTGCCCCTGCGGGTGCGGGTCCGGCAGCCGCAAAAGGGTGAGGCCGCGCTGGGCAGCCGCCGCGTCCTGTGGGCCGCATTGGCACTGGCCGTCTCGGCAGGGGCGCTGGTGGAAGGCTTGCGGCGCGCCGACATTCTGGGGCTGCTGCTGGGCGCAGTCGGGCTGATTGGCGTGGGCCTCAGCACCCGCGTGTTGTTCCCGGCGGGCCTGTGGCGCTTTAAAAGTGGCCTGCCCAGCGCCCTGATGGTCCGGGGGCTGGCGGCCTTCGCCATCATGGGCACCAGTTCCTTTCTGCCGCTGGCCCTGAACGAGCTGCGCGGCCTGACGCTGACCGGGGCGGGTATCGTGCTGTCGCTGGGCGGCGTGACCTGGACCCTGGGTTCGTGGATTCAGGCGCGGATAGAGGACGCGCGCGGCGAATCGTCGCGGCCCGCCCGCATCCGAGCTGGCCTGAGCGGCGTAACTGTCGGAGTGGGCCTGACCGCCCTGAGCGTGCTGGGCGTGGTGCCGCTGTGGGTGATCTACCCCAGTTGGGTGCTGGCCTGCCTGGGCATGGGCATCGGCTACACCAGCGTTTCCCTGTTTGCCATGTCCAACGTAAAGGCGCAGGGTGCGGGGCAACTGTCCGGGCAACTGGCGAACATCGAGTCGCTGATGGTGGCCCTGGCCGCAGGCATCGGCGGCGCACTGATCGCCCGCGTGCGCCCGCTGGATGGGGCCTTTACGCTGGCCTTCGCGGTCACGCTGCTGGGGGCAGTGGTGGCTTTGGCGGTGGCCGGGCGGCTGTGGGCTGGGCAAAAGGGCAATGTAGAGGAAGAAAAAGAGGCGAACCTCGTTTGAGGCCCGCCTGCTTCTTGCTGTTCTGGGAGGGAGAGGCAAATCTGTCTCTCCCCATGTTCTGACTACACCCCCAGATATGCGCTCCGCACCCGGTCATCGGTCATCAGTTCCTGCTGGGTGCCCTGCAAGGTCAGCACGCCGCTTTCCATCACGTAGCCCCGGTGCGCGACCCCCAGAGCAGCGTAGGCGTTCTGCTCGGCCAGCAGCACGCTGACCCCGGCTTCGTTGACGCGCTGCACGGCGGCAAAGACCTGTTCCACCACCATCGGCGCGAGACCCAGGCTGGGTTCATCCAGCAGCAGCAGTTGCGGGCGGGCCATGAGTGACCGGGCAATCGCCACCATCTGCTGCTGCCCCCCGGACAGGCTTCCGGCGGGGGCGTTGCGCTTCTGCACCAGATCGGGAAACAGCGTGTAGACGCGCTCCAGCTCCTTGTTGGTGCCTGCCGGGTCCTTGCGGTGAACGAATGCCCCCAGCCGCAGGTTCTTCTCCACGCTCAGGTCGGGGAACAGCAGGCGGCCCTCGGGACACTGCGCGACGCCGTGTTCGACGTTGTATTCCGGCTTGCCCCCGGTGAGCGGCGTGCCGTTCCAGGCAGCGCTGCCGCCACTGGGCCGTTGCAGCCCGGACAGCGTGCGGAACAGCGTGCTTTTGCCCGCGCCGTTGGCCCCCAGCATCACCACGATCTCGCCGGGGTTGACCGTCAGGCTGATGGCGTGCAGGGCCGTGAAGTGGCCGTAATTGACGCTCAGATCGCGGACTTCAAGCATGTGGCGCTTCCCCCTCAGTGGTCCCGGCCTGCCCCATCTGGCCGCCGTGTGCGTGGCTGCCCAGATACGCCTCGATCACGGCGGGATCACGGCTGACCTGCGCGGGCGTGCCCTCTGCGATTTTCTGGCCGTGATGCATCACCAGAATCTCGTCGGCCAGGCCCATCACCAGACTCATCTTGTGTTCCACCAGCGCCACACTCAGGCCACCGGCCACCAGTTCGCGGATCAGGGCCATCAGATTCACCGTTTCCTCGGGGTTCATTCCGGCGGCGGGTTCGTCCAGCAGTAGCAACTTGGGATCGCTGGACAGGGCCATTGCAATGCCCACGCGCTTCTGGCCTTCCTGCGTCAGCGCCCCGGCGGGAAGGCCAGCCTGCGCGGCCAGTCCCACCCGTTCCAGCGCCGCCATGCCCCCGGCGCGGCTTTCGTTCTCATCGTGCTTCTCGCGCCCGGTTCGCAGCAGAGCGTCCCACAGCCCGGCGCGGGTGCGGACGCGGTGGCCGATCATGGCGTTGTCCAGCACGCTCAATTCCTTGTAGATGGTGGTGGTCTGGAAGGTGCGGGCAATGCCGCGCGCCACCACGTCGTGCGTGGGCAGGCGGGTAATGTCCTTGCCCATGAACTGGATGCTGCCCGAAGTCGGCTGGTAAAACCCGGAAATCAGGTTGAAGAAGGTACTCTTGCCCGCCCCGTTCGGCCCGATGATGGCGGTAATCTTTCCGGCCTCGATGCTGGCGGTCACGTCCTGAACGGCGTGGTTGCCCCCGAAGCGGATGCCCAGCCCCTTAACTTCCAACACGGGTGACCTCCTTTGTGGGTGGCGCGGTGGGCGGTGAGGCGGGTGGCGGTGTGCGCCGCGCGGTCAGGCGCATCCACAGCCCGGCCAGCCCCTGCGGCGCGAACATGATCAGCAGAATCAGCAGTGGCCCGAAGATGATGTACTGGTAGTCCTGCAACCCCTTGAGGCTCTGCGCCAGCGTGTACATCAGCCCAGTGCCCAGCAGCGGCCCGGCTAGTGTGCCCAGCCCGCCCACCAGCAGGTACAGCAGGATGGTGAAGGTCTGGATCGGCCCGGTGGCCGCCGAACCCAGGAATCCCAGGTAGGTGGCGTACAGCCCGCCCGCGAAGCCCGCGATGGCCGTGGACAGCATCATGGCCCGCAGTTTGTGGGAATAGACGTCGATGCCCGCACTGCGCGCCAGATCGTCGCCGCCGCGAATGGCGATCAGCGAGCGCCCGAATACGCTGCCCCGCGCCCGCGCCACGGCGATCACGGTCAGCACCAGACTGATCAGCGCCAGATAATAGAAGCCGCTCGACAGTTTCAGGCCCACGCTGTTGGACAGTGCCTCCAGTCCGCCGGGAGGTTGAATCCCGTTCAGGCCGTCGTTGCCGCCGGTCAGTGCATCCCACTTGTTGATCACCAGCATGATGATCACGCCCACGCCCAGCGTGAAGATGGCAAAGGTATCGCCCTTGGTGCGGAAGGCCACCAGCCCCAGCAGCAGCCCGGCCACGGCGGTAATCGCCACGGCCACCGGCCACGCCAGCCAGAAACTCCAGCCCACCTTGAGGGTCAGAATCCCGGTGGCATACGCGCCGATGCCGAAGAACCCGGCGTGCGCCAGCGGCAACTGTCCGGTATAGCCCAGCAGCACGTTCAGACCGTACGCCAGAATCGCGTAGATCATGATGTTCACGCCGATGTCCAGGATGTAGCCGGAGGGGCCGAAGAGCGGGACGAGGGCAGCCAGCACGAATACGGCCACCCAGCCCATCCAGCCCTTCATGTGCCCCTCTTGAACAGACCCTGGGGCCGGATCGCCAGAACCACCACCAGCATGGCAAAGCCGATCACGTCGGCAAAGTCCAGGCTGATGAACGCGCCGCCGAAGGTCTCGGCAAACGACAGCAGAAACGCGCCCACAATTGCCCCTGGCACGCTGCCCATGCCGCCCAGGATGATGATGGCGAAGACCTTGAGGTTCATGACCTCGCCCATGCTGGGGCTGACCAGCAGCGTGGGGGCAATGAGTGCCGCCGCCGCCGCCGCCAGCAGGCCCGAAATGGCGAAGGTCAGCATGCCCACCCGGTTGGTGTTGATGCCCACCAGCCGCGCGCCCTCACGGTTCTGCGACATGGCCTCAATGGTTGCGCCGGTCAGCGTGCGCTTTAAGAAGTAGTTCAGGGCTAGCACCACCACCACACTGGCCGCGATGATGATCAGGCGTTGCCAGGTGACGATCACGCCGCCGATCTCGACGATGCCATTAATCGGTGCGGGAATCTGCTTGAAATCCGGCCCCCAGATCAGTTGCACGGCGGCCTCCAGGAAGAACAGCACGCCAATCGCGGCGATCATCGGCGACACATGCGGCGCGTTTCGCAGCGGATAGAAGATCACCCGCTCCATTAAAGCGGCCAGCAGCGCCACGCCGATGGCAGCCAGCAGCAGCGACGGCACGTAGCCGATGCCCAGCCCGGTCAGCGAGGCGTAGGTGAGGTACGCGCCCAGCATGTACAGCCCGCCGTGCGCGAAGTTGGGCACGCGCATCACGCCGTACACCAGGGTCAGGCCCAGCGCCACCAGCGCGTAGACCCCGCCCAGCGCCACGGCATTGAAAAGTTGTTGCAGCAAAGTGGTCAAGGGGATGGTCCTCCAGGAAAGTTGGGGGCGAGAGGGGGGCGGTCCCGTTATGGAGAGGGAACTCAAACGATTGAGAAGCGGCAGGTTTTCTGGTCTGCTCTCTCTGCCTCTGTGGGGAAGGGCTGGGGTGAGGGGACGGACCAGCGAACCTGACCCACACGAACGACCACTTCAGGCAATCAAAACGCGCCCCGGCAAAATTGCGTCGGGGCGCGGGCAGCGGGGCGGCGTTCAGCAAAAGCTCCTGAGCGCTGCCCCACCCGCCTTACTTGAAGACCGTATCCAACCGCAGCTTGGTGTACTTGCCGTCCTTGACGCTGGCGATAATGAAATCGGCGTCGGCATGGCCCAGAGCCGACACGCCCTTCATCTTGAAGATGGTCTTGCTCTGGGGCAGCGCCCTGGCGGCGGCGTCCAGGCTGCCCTTGATCTTGGCTGGATCAGTGGTGGTCCCGGCCAGTTCCATCGCCTTGGCAATCACGTTGATGCCCATGTAGTTCAGCGCGGCTTCACTGGTGGGAATCTTCTTGTAGAGGCGCTGGTACTGGGCCACGAACAATTGCGTTCCGGCGAATTCCTTGGTAGGCAGCACGCCCACGGAGCCGTTCAGGTACGAGATGGGTACGATCTGATCCATCTGCTCGAACTTGGCCTGATCCATCACGATGAAGCCGCCCTTGAAGCCCTGCTCGCGGGCGGCCTTGACCACCAGCGCGGTGGGCTGGCTGGGGCCACCGATGAACAGCACGTCGGGCTTCTCGGACAGGGCCTTGGTCACGGCGGCGCTGTAATCCACGGTGGTGCCGTAATCGACGCCGTTGTTGCTGCCCACGGTGCCGCCCTCTTTCTTCCACTCCTCGGTCACGGCGTCGGCCCACTGTTTGCCGTAGGCGCTGGTGGTGCCCACCATGCCCAGCTTCTTGCCGAAGGCCTTGATCTGGGTACTCACGAAGGGTTGCAGGTAGTTGTCGTAGCGCGGCGGCAGCATGAAGGTCAGCGGGTTCTTGGCCTCCAGGATCTTGGGTTCGCTGGAGTAGGCCACCAGCAGGAATGCGGGATCGCGGGTGGTCATCGGCTGCACGGTCAGGATGCCCCCGGCGTGCGGCACGAAGATCACATCGATGCCCTGAGAGGTCAGGCGTTTGACGTTGGTGGCCGTCTCGTTGGGCAGGTAACGGTCATCCAGGCTGACCAGCTTGAAGGTGACCTTCTCGCCGCCGACGGTGACGCCGCCCGCCTTGTTGATGTCGTTGATGCCCATCTCGATGCCGCTCTGGACATCTTTACCGTAAGAGGCCGCGCCGCCCGACAGGGGGCCGGAATAACCGATGTTGACGACCTTATCGGCGTAGGCGGACCCGGCGAGGGCCAGGACGAGGGCAGGGAACAGAAGTCTGGTCTTCATGGGTGAACCTCCGGGATCCAGAACGCAGTGGACGGTGCCAAATACGCTGGACGCAGTACAAGTTGTGCGTGGAACACATGCTGTCATGGGCGGGCGGGGGTGTCAATTGCCCTGCCCCCAATTGATGAAGTTCTCAGTTGAGAGGCCCGAGGTGGGCGGACTGTCTCAAAGTCGCCCACAACCGCCTGATCCACCACGCCGCACTACACTTCGGGGCCATGACCGATCCCTCCCCGACAGATGCCGCCCCACACTCCACAGCCCCGCCTCCCATCACCCCGGCCCCGCGCAGCCGCGCCCGCATGCTGGAACTGGTCTTTCCCAAGGACACCAACTACCTGGGGACCGCTTTCGGGGGCTGGGTGCTGTCCCTGATGGACAAGGCCGCCAGCGTCGCGGCGGTGCGGCACGGCGGCGGCAACGTGGTCACGGCGCGGATGGACGGCGTGGATTTCCGGCTGCCGATCCGGGTGGGGGACGCGGTGGCGCTGGACGCGCAGGTGGTCCGGGTGGGCCGCAGCAGCATGACCGTGCGGGTGGACGTGTACCGCGAGACCATGACCACCGGGGAGCAGGCACTGGCCACCACGGGCACGTTCGTCTTCGTGGCCGTGGACGAGGCGGGCAAGCCCTGCCCGGTGCCACCGCTGCCCGAGGGCCAGGAAACGCCCAGCGCCCAGCCGGATCATCAGGCCCGGCCCTGAACAGCCGCGAGGTGACAGGCAGAGGGGTCTGCCTCCTGTAACTTCGGAGCCGGACGTAGATATCCCAGGCGGGCTGTAGCGCTTCAGCGCCAGAACATCCCCGGTTTCATGAAGAAGTCTGCATCTTAAGAAATCCCTGTGAAGTTCTCACCTTTATCGGTGAAAGGCGTAAGGCGCGCGATACAGCCACCTGCTTACGCTCTGGGAACTATGACCGCCTCCTCCCCCCATCCCTCGGTTCTGATCGTTGACGACAGTCCCGGTGTTCTGCTCACCATGCACCGGCTGCTCTCGCCTCACGTCAGCGTGCAGATGGCGAGCAGCGCCCACGCCGCGCTGGAGGCGCTGACCTCCGACACCGCGCTGGTTCTCAGCGACGTGCAGATGCCGGGTATGGATGGCCTGGAACTGGCGCGCAGGTTGCGCGAGGGCCGCCCGGAACTGGGCGTGGTCCTGATGAGCGGGATCGTGGAGGACAGCCTGCGCCGTCAGGCCCGCGAACTGGGCGTGCTGGACGTGATGCGTAAGCCCCTGCAATCGGCAGTGCTGCTCTCGTCGCTGCAAGGCTGGTTAAACGGTGGCCTGGACGAGACAATGGCCACGCTGAAAGAGGACGGCGACGATGGCCTGCTGCCCAGCACCCCGGTGTTGCAAGCGCCCGAACTGAGCTTTCAGGCCGCGCAGGCGTGTGTGGGCGGAATCAACCTGCTGCCCGGCGTGCTGTCGTCGTGCGTGTTTGGCGAACAGGGCGAGCTGATCGCGGGTTCGGCCCAGTTGCCTGCCCAGCTCGGGGCTTACCTGGGCTTTCTGTGCAGCACCTCGGCGTCCCTGAGCATGCATCTGGGCGGCCAGCAACCCATGCAGGCCGTGCAGATCGAGTTCGGGGACCGGGTGCTGGTGGTCTGCCCCTTCGGCGCGGGCGTCATGACGGCCCTGGTCCAAGACACCCCAGCAGCCAGCGGCGTCAAATCCTGGATGCGGACGCGTGCAGGTGGCCTGGACCCACGTTCGCTGCATTAAAAAACACTCTGCGGAAACGGCAGGGCAAACAGGAGGGGCGCTGAAGCACGGATGGCGTCCCTTCTCGTTTTGCCAGACGATTATGGAATCGATGTCGCAAGCCCCCGTCTGTCCGTGCAGATATTCTGAAACAGCTTGACCCCCCGCACCCCGCTTGCTAGATTATGTATAGCTATGCGTAAATAGCGCATAACAATACAAACCATGCCTGACTCGATTTCCCGACGCTGAATCTCCGCCTGACCCGCAGGTTTTGACCGACACTGTGGGAATGGGCGGCGTCTGCATGCGCCGGGCCTTTTGCGTTGCCTGACCTTTCTAGGAGACAATCACCCCATGACTGACCCCAACAGCACCGCCGCCAGCAGCCGCGAAAAAATCGTCCTCGCCTACAGTGGCGGTCTGGACACCAGCATCATTCTCAAGTGGCTCCAGACCGAGCGCAATTACGACGTGGTGTGCTTTACCGCCGATCTGGGCCAGGGTGACGAGGTGGAAGAAGCCCGCGTCAAGGCGCTGAATACGGGGGCGGTGGCCGCCTACGCCCTGGACCTGCGCGAGGAATTCGTGCGCGATTACGTGTTTCCGATGTTCCGCAGCAGCGCGCTGTACGAGGGCTATTACCTGCTGGGAACCTCAATTGCCCGCCCGCTGATCGCCAAGAAGATGGTGGAAATCGCCGCCAAAGAGGGCGCGGTGGCCGTGTCGCACGGCGCGACGGGCAAGGGCAACGATCAGGTGCGCTTCGAGATGACCGCGTATGCCCTCAACCCCGACATCGTGACTGTGGCCCCCTGGCGCGACTGGGAGTTTCAGGGCCGCGCCGATCTGGAAGCCTTCGCGCATGAACACAACATTCCCGTCCCCACCACCAAGAAAGACCCCTGGAGTACCGACGCCAACATGCTGCACATCAGCTACGAGGGCGGCATTCTGGAAGACCCCTGGACCGAGCCGCCCGCGCACATGTTCAAACTGACCGTCTCTCCCGAGGACGCCCCCAATGAGGCGCAATACGTGGAAGTGGAGTTCGTGAATGGCGATCCAGTCAGCATTGACGGCCAGAAGCTCTCGCCTGCTGACCTGCTTCAGAAAGCCAATGAGATTGGGGGCAAGCACGGCATCGGACGCATCGATCTGGTGGAAAACCGCTTCGTGGGCATGAAATCGCGCGGCGTGTACGAAACCCCCGGCGGCACCCTGCTGTACCACGCCCGCCGCGCCGTGGAGAGCCTGACCCTGGACCGCGAGGTGCTGCATCAGCGCGACGCCCTAGGCGTCAAATACGCCGAACTGGTCTACAACGGCTTCTGGTTCGCCCCCGAGCGCGAGGCGTTGCAGGTCTACATCGATCACGTCGCGCAGTCGGTCACGGGAACGGCCCGCCTGAAGCTGTACAAGGGCAACTGCGACACGGTGGGCCGCAAAGCCCCGCAGAGCCTGTACGACAAGGATCTGGTGTCCTTCGAGGCGGGCGGCGACTACAACCAGCACGACGCTGGAGCATTCATCAAGCTCAACGCCCTGCGGATGCGCGTGCAGGCGCGGGTTCAGGCCAGGGCGGAGCAGAAAGAAGCGGCGAAGGTCTGAGGATGATGGGCCTCGCGGAAGTTGTCGCTGGAGCGTTGCTGCGCCTTCAAGTCATCACTGAAGAGCTGGCATCCCGCAAGCCTGCCTCCGACGTGTGGAGCGGGAAACAGGTTCTGGGCCACCTGATAGACAGTGGCGTCAACAACCACGCCCGCTTTGTTCGCGCTTCCGTTGAGGATGGCCTCGCCCTGCCTGGCTACGATCAGGATGTCTGGGTGGAGGTGGGCGGCTGGCAGGAGCGCCCCTGGTCCGAGATCGTGGAACTGTGGGCCGCGTATCAGCTTCAGTTTGCCCATGTCATCGCGCAGTTGCCGCCCGCCAGTCTGGGCCACACCCTGAGCATCGGCGGCGGCGACAGCGTGACACTGGAGTTCGTGGCGGCGGATTATGTGTGCCACCAGTTGCACCATCTGGCGCAAATCTGGGAGCGGACGGGCGCGTGATTCTGCCTGATGGCCTGACCCTACGCCCTGCCACTCTGGCCGACGCCGAACTTATTCAGGCCCAGCGTGACGCCATGTTCACCGACATGGGCAGCGACGTGGCGCGGGTGCGTGCGAGTTCTGCCCCCAGTCTGGAGTGGCTGCGCGGCGCACTGGCCAACGACACGTACTCCGGCATCCTGATTGAGAGGGGGGAACAGGTTGTGGCGGGTGCAGGCGTTTCCTGGCAGATGCTGCCGCCCAGCCCACGCACCGTGACCCCGCTCCGGGCATACATCCAGAACGTTTATGTGGCCCCGGAACAGCGGGGGCAAGGGCTGGCCCGGTATCTGATGCAGGTGCTGCTGGCCGAATGCCGGGCGCGCGGCGTGGAACAGGTCAGCCTGCACGCCTCCGACGCGGGGAAACCCACGTATATCAAGCTGGGTTTCGTCTCCACCAACGAGATGCGCCTGACGCTGGAGCCATCGTGATTCGCCGTGTGGTTCCCGCCGATCTGCCCGCCTTCCACACGGTCATGTTGGCGGTAGGGATGGACCCCCGTTCAAGCTGGAACCGCACGACGCTGGAGGGGTTGGAGCAATCGCTGTTTGCTCCCGGTTCAGGCGGATTCGTGGCCGTCGATGCGGGAAAGGTCTGCGGCTGCGTCGGCTTCCGCCCGGATGGCGAAGGCACCCTGACGCTGAATAAACTTGCCACCCTACCCCGGCATCGCGGCCAGGGCATCGGCGTAGCGCTGGTGCGGGCGGTGGAACAGACTGCTTTTGAAAGAGGCTTCAGGCGCGTGCTGCTGGCCGTCTCGCAATTCAATTTAGAGGTTGTGCCGTATTACGAGCGGTTGGGATACGTGCAGTCCAATGAGGTTTATGCGTTCGCCAGTCCGGGGAGTCCGGTGCCAGTGGTTTTAGTCAAAGTGATGGCGAGATGATATTTTCAAGTGAGATTGAAAGGAAGTTGGATTCTGTAGAGAGTGCGATTGCAGTACTAATTAAACTTCTGGAGTCTCAAACTTCTGAGGCTTATAAAATTGCAGATTATAAGTTTTGGCCTTGCTTATCTCATGATGAAATAAAATCTATTGAAGATCAGGTTGGATTTAGTCTACCGGAAGAATATGTCGCATTTCTGGAGAGGATTGGTAACGGAAGCGTCAATCCGTACCAAGGTTTATATGCAGTTTCGCATAGCCTGAAAATTTGTAAAACGAGACGGCTGGATATTCCATTCCCACATCAGTCCGCTTGGAATACGGAATATGACGGGTCTTCGGCGGTCATAAGTGCTGAGGACCTAGAAAAGCCGCATTTTGAACCACGGCTGTCTTCTTCCGAGAAAATCTGGATGGCTGACTATTTCAGCGATGACCACCTGAGTGGTTGCTTTCCTGTAGCGAGGATGGATTACGAGTTTCAGCTAATTGTTTCGGGCGAGGAGAGGGGACACATCTGGGAGGATGTCAGACACGTTGACGAGGGCTTATCTCCTTATCTCATTCATGGTGAGAAAGTGACGTTCCTGACTTGGTATGAATCGGAACTTGATGCTCATTTGAATTTACTGAGGTGTACAAATGACCAACACTAAAGACAAGAAACTCTGGGGAGGCCGTTTCGCTGAGGCTACCGACAGCCTCGTGGAACTGTTCAACGCCTCCGTGTCCTTCGATCAACGGTTGTACGAGCAGGACATTCGCGGCTCGCTGGCGCACGTCGCCATGCTGGGGCAGGTGGACATTCTGAGCGCCGAGGAAGTCACCCAGATCAGCGACGGCTTAAATGCTGTGCTGGACGAGATTCGCGCCGGGGAGTTCGAGTGGCGACTGGACCGCGAAGACGTACATATGAACATCGAGGCGGCGCTGCGGGACCGGATCGGCCCGGTGGCGGGCAAGCTGCACACCGCCCGCAGCCGCAACGATCAGGTGGCGGTGGATTTCCGGTTGTTTACCAAGGAAGCCGCGCACGATCTGGCCGCTCAGACCCGCGCCCTGCGTGCCGTGATGGTGGCTGAGGCCGAGCGGGCGCTGGATGCGGGCGTCATCCTGCCCGGCTACACGCACCTTCAGGTGGCGCAACCCATCCTGCTGGCCCACTGGTTCATGGCCTACGCCGCCATGCTGGAGCGCGACGAGGGCCGTTTTCTGGACGCTGCTGCCCGCATGGACGAGTCGCCGCTGGGCAGCTCGGCGCTGGCCGGGACACCGTGGCCGATTGACCGCCATACGGTGTCCACCGCGCTGGGATTCGCCCGCCCCACCGCTAACTCCCTGGACGGCGTGGGCAGCCGGGATTTCGCGCTGGAGTTCCTGAGTGCTTGCGCCATCCTGTCCGCGCACGTCTCCCGCCTGAGCGAAGAATTGATCCTGTACAGCACCTTCGAGTTCGGCTTCCTGACGCTGCCGGACTCGCACACCACGGGCAGCAGCATCATGCCGCAGAAGAAAAACCCCGACGTGTCCGAACTGGCGCGCGGCAAAGCGGGGCGCGTGTTCGGCAACCTGATGGGCCTGCTGACGGTGGTCAAGGGTACGCCGCTGGCCTACAACAAGGACTTGCAGGAGGACAAGGAAGGCGTCTTTGACAGCTACGACACCCTGTCAATCGTGCTGCGTCTGTACGCCGACATGCTGCCCAAATGCGAGTGGCACGCCGATAAAACCCGCGAGGCAGCGGCGCGCGGCTACAGCACGGCCACCGATGTCGCCGATTTCCTGGCCCGCCAGGGCGTCCCTTTCCGCGAGGCGCATGAAGTGGTGGGCGGTCTGGTGGGCGTGGCCTCACGCTCTAATCGGCAACTGTGGGAGCTGACTGACGAGGAATTGAAAGCTGCCCATCCGCTGCTGAATGCTGAAGTCGCGGCCTCGCTCACGGTCGAGGAGAGCGTCAAGAACCGCCTGAGCTACGGCGGCACCGCGCCCAAACGGGTGCGTGAGGCGGTGGACGCCGCCAAGGCGAAGCTGGGCATGGCTGTGGAGGACTGAGGAGTGGACGTGATGGTGAATCTGGACGGCACCCTCCTGGGTAAGCGGCAGGAGGAATGGGCGCACTGGCTGGCGCACCCGGAGAAGAATCCACTCGTGCCAGACGACACTGGGCAGCTCGGCGGAACGGGATTCACGCTTGAAAATGAGCTGTGCATCTATAGCCAGCTCCAGCCTCAATATGCTGAGGGACTTTTCAATTCAGGAATCATCGTCACGCGCCGTCCCTGCGAAACCGTCTTTGACCTGACCCCCGCTGAGGCTTCCTCCATCCATAACTTGTTGGCCGAGGTCCGCGCCCATTTAGAGGCCACCGTTAAACCAGATGGCTACACAGTCGGCTGGAACGTCTTCCCGGCGGGCGGGGCGCATATTCCGCACGTTCACCTGCACGTCATTCCTCGTTGGAACACGGACGCCTCGGCGGGCGCGGGCCTGCGCTATTTCCTGAAAGCGGCGGCACAGGCGGCTGAACGACGACAACAACCACTTGGCTCCCTTTAAAGGGAGCTGGCCGCGTAGCGGACTGAGGGGTTTGCCTTCAGCTCAACTTTCATCAACCGCCCCCCATCCCCCAGAGGTTTCCCCATGACCCCCACCCAGATTCCCAACGCCCACCCTCCTCTTTCCCAGATGCACGTCAAGTTGCGCCAGGCCGCGCCACAGGACTTTCCTACCGTCCTGGCGCTGCTGGAGGGCTGCGGGTTGCATACCCAGAGCGTGACCCCCGAGGGCAGCACCTACTGGATTGCGGACCTCGACGGCGTGCCGGGCGGCTGCATCGGCCTGGAACACGGGGACGGCGTGTCGCTGATCCGCTCGACTGCCGTGTTGCCCACGGCGCGCTCGCAGGGGCTGGGCCGCGCACTGGTGACCTCGGCGCTCACGCATGCCAGCCTGCGCGGGGACCGGGCCGTGTATCTGTTCAGCCAGGAGGCCGGGGATTACTGGCTGCGCTTCGGCTTTGTCCCGGTGGGCGTAGATGAAATCAGTGCCGCGCTGTCGGGCACGCCCCAGGTCAGCAGTGGGCTGCTGAAAGGCTGGATTCACGGTGAGCAGGCGTGGAAGCGCGAGTTGAATGGGGGAGGCCGGAAATGAACGCTGGACGCCTGCCACGGGCGCGGGCCGTGCGCTATTCTGCCCACGTTCTCAATTCAAGTGCGCCGGGACCGCTCGGCGAATCTCAGTTCATTGCCCTTTTCTTTTCCGGAGGAATTTCCCATGACCGATCAGAATATTCAGATCAGGCTGGCCACTGCCAGCGACAAGGACACCGTCGTCCGCGTGTTTCACGACGCCGGGCTGGACACCGACGAGGCGATGGCGACGGGCACCACCTACTGGGTGATGGAGCGCGGCGGCCAGCCCATCGGCGCGATTGGCCTGGAACACGGCGACGGGGCATCACTGCTGCGCGGCGCAGCCGTGATGCCGGACGCGCGGGGTGGGGGTCTGGGACGGCGGCTGATCATGAGCGCCATCGAGTACGCCCAGGGCCGGGGGGACCGCGCGGTCTACATGTTCAGCAGTGGTGGCGACTGGAGTACCTTCGGTTTTACCCAGGTGCCGATGGCCCTGGTCATGGGCGATATTCCCGACGCCCCGCAGGTCAAGGCTTACCGCTCCGGCGGCCAGCGCCCCGGCGACACCACCTGGATGCGCGATCTGACCAGTGGGGCCAGCAAGGCTTAAGGAGGGTTGTAGGGCGTGGGTTGTGGGTCGTGGGTGATCTGTGCCACAACCCACAGTCCACACACCACAACCCGCGCCAGGGGCGCGCATGACCCTTTCCCTGGATTCCATCGCCATTCCCGACATCCACCAGCAGGCTCCCCTGAGTGGGCGCAAGGCGAAGCTGTCGGACATTGAGGCCATTCACGAGCTGATCGGCTACTGGGCGGCGCGTGGGCAGATGCTGGTGCGCTCACGCGCCCTGCTGGCCGAGACCATCCGCGACTTCCAACTAATTTTTGCCGAGGCCCATGAGGATCAGGTCGGTGGTCTGGCGGGCGTCTGCGGCCTGCATCTGCTGGCCCCCGATCTGGCCGAGGTGCGCGGTCTGGCCATTCATCCCAACATGCAGGGGCGCGGCCTGGGCAAACAGTTGGTGGCAGCCTGCGAACAGGAAGCCCGCGAGATTGACCTGCCCGCGCTGTTCGCGTGGACGTATCAGCAGGTCTTTTTTGAGAAGTGCGGCTTCACGCGCATAGACAAGACCCACCTGCACCCGAAGGTCTGGAGCGAGTGCCAGCGCTGCGCGTTCTTTGAGAACTGCAACGAGATCGCCATGCTCAGGGTGCTGGAATAGGGGAGACGTTCTTCACCGTTACGTCTGCCTTGCCGTCCTGCCACTCCAGCGTCAGCCGCTGCCCCGTCATTACCCCCGCCGCCCGCGTGACGGGTTGGCCCTCCGCATCCCGCACCAGGGCGTAACCACGGGCCAGGGTGCGTTCGGGGGTTAGGCCCAGTGCCTGCCGCATCAGGGCATCCACGTCAGCGCGGGCGGTGTCGCTCTGGCGGTTGGCAGCGCCCAGGATGCGGTCCTTTGCCCACAATGCCCCCGCGTCGGCTTCCACCAGTACGGACGCGGCGGCGGCGCGGACGGTGCGGATGTCTTCCTGCGCGGCGGCGGCGGCCCCGGCTACGGTGCGGACGATCAGGGCGGCAGCCTTGCTGGGCGTGTCGGTGCGGATCGCCGCCACCTCGTCGGGCAGGGAGTCGTCGCGGGCGTGGCCCAGGCCGGTGATGACCGGGGCGGGAAACGTCGCCAGGGCGCGGGCGAAGGCCAGATCGTTCAGCCACGCCAGATCGGTGACGGCCCCGCCGCCCCGGATGATCACCAGCGCGTCCAGCGGAGCTTCACCGTGCAACTCCAGCGCCGCCTCTGCCGCCCGCAACAGACTGGCGGACGCCTCGCGGCCCTGGAAAGTGGCTTCCAGATACGTGAAGTCGGTGACCCCAGCCGCCTCCAGCGGGTCCGTCTCGCGGCGGAAGTCGCCCAGACCCGCCGCGCCTGTGGGCGAGATCACGGCCACCCGCGCGAAGTCGGTGGGTGCGGGCAGCAGGCGGTTCAGGCCATAAACCCCTTCTTTCACCAGCGTCTGCCGCAACGCGTCCAGGCGCAGCGCCGCGTCTCCCAGCGTGTATTCAGGCGACAGGTCCAGCACGTTCAGCGAGAAGCCGTACTGGGGGTGAAATTCCGGCTGGCAGAACAGCAGCACTTTTAACCCCGCCGTCAGCGTGCCGCCCGTCGCCTGCCTGAATTTGCCCTCCAGGCTGAAGCGTTCGCGTGCCCAGACGGTGGCGCGGCATTTGGCCACCTCGCCGTCCTCGCCCAGTTGCACCAGATCTATATACAGGTGTCGGCGGTCCGTCACCGAGGCCACCTCCGCCCGCACCCACACGGCCCCCGGCATCCCGCGCGAGATCACCTGCCCGATGTAGGCCAGCACCTCCGAGAGTTCCAGAAACTGCTCGGGCGGGCGCGTCGGCTCGGTCTTTTTGCGTTTGCGGGTCACAGTTTGGCACCCAGGAGCCTGCCAAAGATGGCCGCCGTCAGCCCCAAACCCACGCTGCCCAGCGCGTACAGCAGGGCCGACACGGCCTGTCCCCGCAGCAACAGCCCGTCCATCTCCGTGCTGAAGGTGGAAAAGGTGGTGAACGCGCCCAGCACGCCCGTGCCGAAGGCCACCCGCACCGCTTCCGGCACCACGCCGCGCCCGGCCAGGGCCAGCGTCAGGCCCAGCAGGAACGATCCCAGCACGTTGATGATCAGCACGGCGTAGGGAAAACCCGTGCGGGCCACCAGCGGCATCAGCGCCAGCACCGTCCCCTGGCGGCAGGCCGCACCCACCGCGCCTCCAAGCATCAACGAAATCCACAGCGCGGGCGTCATGGGCAACAGGATAGTGCGTGAACAGGGTGACGCTTTGTCTGTCTGGGCCGCGTACCATTCCCCCATGATCCGTGCCAAGCACCTTGCGAGTGGGGAAGCCTTTGAATGGGAGGGGCAGACCTCCGGCGTCTGGGTGGACGTTCAGGACGTGACGCCCCCCGAGCTGGCCCGCTTGCAGGCGGCCTTTCCCCTCAACGAGCTGGCGCTGGAAGACGTGCTGGAACACGGCCACTGGAGCCGCGCCGAGCAGTACCCCGAACACGCCTTTATCACCGTCCGGTCTTTCTCGCACCCCGACAAGGAGGACGAGGACACCGAACGCATCAGTATTTTCGGCTTCGCGGACGCGGCGCTGACCTTCAGCACGAAGGGCACGATGGCGCTCCACAACGTCTGGGGGATGGTGGGCCGCGAGAATGTCAACCTGCCTGCCGAGGTCACCTACGAACTGCTGGACCACACCGCCGACACCTTTTTCACGCTGGCCGAGGCGCTGGAGAGGCGCACCGACGCGCTGGAGGAGCAGGTGTTCAAAAACAGGCGCGACAACCCGGTCCCCGATATTTTTGAGGTCAAACACCTGCTGTCTCAGGGCCGTCGCCTGGCCAGCGACGCCCGCGAGGCTGCCGCGCTGCTGGGCCGCCACGCCACCGCCACCCCCGCCGATCTGGTCCGTTACCGCGACGCCCAGGACAGTTTCACCCGCGCGGCCAGCCACCTGGACGGCCTGCGCGATTTCCTGACCAGCCTGCTGGACCTGCACCTGAACCTCCAGAACCAGCGCATGAACGAGGTGATGCGGACCCTGACCGCCGTCAGCGTGATCTTCTTGCCCCTGACCTTCCTGGCGGGCGTGTGGGGCATGAACTTCAAGGCCATGCCGGAACTGGAATGGCCCCTGGGGTACGTGATGGCCTGGGGCAGCTTCCTGCTGATCGGCGGCCTGCTGGCCCTTTATTTCAAGCGGCGCGGCTGGTGGTGAAGCCAGAAAAAATCCCTCTCCAAAACTGTGGAGAGGGAAGATCAGAACTGAAGAGATTCAGCCGTGGTAGCCGCTCAGGCCCTTGAGGCGGGTTTCGTCGATCAGGGTCAGGCAGCGGTAGGCGGGCAACAGCAGGCCGTCGTCGCGCATCTCACCGATCAGCTTGCTCACGCTTTCGCGGGTTGCCCCGGTGCCCTCGGCGATCAGTTCGTGCGTGGCGCGGACATAGCGTGCGCCGTCGGCGTGCTGGCCGCCCAGGGTGCTGTCGGCCAGATTCAGCAGGTAGCGGGCGATGCGCTCACGCAGGTCGCCGTCCTGAATATGCACGCCGTCGGTCATCATGCGCTGAAGCTGCGCGCTCAGGCTGCGGGTCAGGTCCCACAGTTCTGTGGCGGACAGGTGTTCGGGGTGGATAGGGGTCAGCGCAGCGTCGGTCAGCGCGACGACCTGATGGGCACGGGTCTGGCCATGCAGCGTTTCCTCGCCGAAGATGTCGCCGGGGTGGATGTGGCGCACGGTCAGGTTGCGGCCCTGCGGGGTCAGACGCACGGCGCGCATCAGGCCGCTTTCCAGGCGGTACAGGCTGGGCGAGCTGTCGCCCGCGTAGTACAGCGTCTGGCCCCGGCGGACCTGACGGGCGGAGAGATCGGCGTGGGTCACGGGAAGAACGGCGGTGGGGGTTACGTAGGTCATGGACGCTCCTGTGGGGACAAGGGGCATTTCAGAAAAAAGTTCGGCTCACTCGAGTCGGACCCGCGTACTGCACCTGACGCAACTTCTCTGAACAGCCTTTCGTACCAGCACTGTACAAGCTTTGAACAACCTCTGAACGTTCAGGCCACACAGTATGAAGACTGACCAAATTTCCGCTTTCATCCCTCGCCTAGCCCAGCACTTCCAGACCGTCCAAAACCACGCTGGCATGGGCTTTAATGGTCAGATCGTGGTCGTTGTTGTAGCCTCCGGCCAGCACCGTCACCACGGGAATGGCCGCCATTTTCGCCCAGTTCAGTACCGCGCGGTTGCGTTCGCGCAGGCCCTCCAGGCTCAGGGCAAAGCGCCCGAAGCGGTCCCCGGCCAGCACGTCCGCCCCCGCCAGAAAGAGGAGCAGATCGGGCCGGAACGCCTCTATGGCGGGCAGCACCTGCCTGTGCAGCACATCCAGATACTCGCTGTCGGTCACGCCGTCGCCCAGGCCCAGGTCCAGCGAGCTGATCTCCTTGCGAAACGGGTAATTGCGCTCGCCGTGAATGCTGAGGGTAAAGGCCCGCGCCTCCGCGCCCAGCATGGCCGCCGTGCCGTTGCCCTGATGCACGTCCAGATCGATCACGGCCACCCGTGAGGCCAGTCCGTCGTCCAGCGCCACCTTTGTGAGCAGCGCGGCATCGTTGAGCAGGCAGAAGCCCTCGGCGCGGTCGCGGAAGGAATGGTGCGTGCCACCCGCCAGATTCGCGCCCCAGCCAGTATTCATGGCGTCGTGCAGGGCTGCCAGTGAGCCGCCAGCCGCGCGGCGCGAACGCTCCACCATCTCCGGGGACCACGGCAATCCCAGGGCGCGTTCCTCGTTTTTCCCTACCTCTCCCCGCCGCCAGCGCCGCAGCCAGTGCGGATCATGCACGCGCGCCGCATCGGCCCAGCGCAGGGCGGGCGCGTCCGGCACGGGCAGATGCGGGCGCAGCAAATCGCGCACCCCGGCGTATTTGTAATACGGGAAGCGGTGGCCTTCCGGCAGTGGAAAGTGGAAATCGGCAGGCGAGTACGCCCGGAAGGGGTGTGAGAACGTCGGTGGGGCAGGGGCGGACATCCCCCTCAGTCTGGGGCAGACGGCGGAATCAGAGGGAGAGGGAGGTTACGGGGTTGGCGACGAGGCGTTGAGGAAGGTATCCTTCAGCGCCTCGTCGCCAACCCATTCCCGCTCTACCCCTCCTGCGCCTGCCCCAGCACGGTTTTCAGCACGTCGCTGATGGTGACCACGCCCAGCAGTCTGCCGCCGTCGTCCACTACGGGCAGACCGTGAACGTCCAGCGCCAGCATCTGGCTCAGGGCGTCGCGCATGGGGGTGCCGTCGCGCATGTGGCCGGTGGGCGGGCGCATCAGGTCACGGGCCGTTTTGCCTTCCAGGAAGAACTGACCGCCCATCACCGTGTCGCCGTGGCCAGCGCTGGCGCGGTCTATGGCCTCGGCCAGATCAACCTCATGCAGCAGGCCCGTCAGCACCCCGTCCTGAAGCACGGGCAGCACGCGCAGACGCGAGATCTTTAATTTGGCTGCCGCTTCGTGTGCCGGGGCGTCGGCGGGGGTGGTCACCACGCCCACGGTCATGTGCTGCTCTACCGCGCCCCAGCGCAGGCGGGGGGTTCTGGCCTCGGCACGCAGAACGTCGGTCAGGGTCAGCATGCCCAGCAGAACGCCGTCCCCGTCCACCACGGGCAGCCCGCCGATATGCCGTTCCAGCATGGTGTGGATCGCTGTCGCCAGCGGCGTCTCAGGGGTGACCGTATGCACAGGCTGGCGCATGGCCTCGCGCACCCGCACCCGCCCGACCCGGCCCGCAAAGTCCCAGGGGGTCAGCCCTTCCTTGAGCGGCGGCAGGTTGCGGCGGACCTCGCCGTCCGTGAGGATGCCGATCACCCTGTTGTTCTGCGTCACCGGCATCCGCTTGACCTTCAGTTCCTGCATGGCGACCACGGCGTCGGCCAGCGTTTCGTGCGCGCCGATGCTCACGGCGCGGGGATGCATGGCGTCCTGCACCGTCAGCGCGGGCGTGGAGCTGGGGGCGGCTGCGTGCTGAGGCGTTGCGGCCTGGGGAGCTGAGTTCTGGGACGTGGTCTGATCGGACATGGGGCGAACCTCCGGGCTGATTGACTGGGCTGAGTGCTAGACGTGCGTGCGTGCAGGCTTCTGGACTGGAAACAGCCTCTTCCCCCGGCATTACGGGCGCATTACCGCGCGTGCTGGGCCGTACCGAAACACGGGCGCTGTATGAGTACGGGCACTGGATTAACACGAGCGCTGGATTAACACGGGCGCTGGATTGGGTGGGTTGAAGCTGGATTGAAGAGAAGGAATTGAATGGGAGACTGGGGCCATGACCCCGCTGCCCGGCCACATCATCCTGATCAACGGGGCGTCCAGCGCCGGAAAGACCACCCTCTGCCGCGCGCTGCGGGACGCCCTGGACATCCCCTTTCTGCATTTCTCGCTGGACTTTTTTATGTTCGGTGCCGACGTGCTGCCGCGCACCCCCCAGGGAAAGGTCCGCGACTGGCCGCGCATCCGCCCGCAGGTCTTCGGCGGCTTCTACCGCTGCCTGCCCGCGTTGCTGGAGGCCGGGAACAATCTGGTGGTGGACCTGATCATTGAGAACAGGGCGCAGCGGGACCACCTGCGCGAACTGCTGGCCCCGCACGACGTGTATCTGGTGGGTCTGCACTGCCCGGTGGGGGAACTGGAACGGCGCGAGGCGGCGCGTGGGGACCGCCAGACGGGTGAGGCCCGCCGCGACGCCCGGACCGTGCATACCTTCAGCGCCTATGACCTGGAAATCGACTGTGGGGACGCCCTGCTGCACAACGTGGCGCGGGTGATCGGGGGTTGGACGGCCCGCACCGCGCCACACATCTGGGGCAGCGGTCCAGCCGGGGAAGCGGCGGCCCCACGCGTCTCAGCTTCGGGGCCTGTACCCTGAAATCATGCCCCGCCGTGTGCTGATGTCCGCCCTGCTGTTGCCGCTGCTTCTGACCGCCTGTCTGGACCAGCCGGTCACGCCGGAGCCGATGCCCAGGCCAGACCCGGTTGAGCCGCCCACCCCGGCAGCCTGCCGCACCCTGGGGGCCGCCGGGGTGGGCGCAGCTTCACTGGAGGCCGCGCCCCTGAGCTGGCCACAGGCCACGTCCGACTGGAGCGCCGCGCATGTGCCGGGACAGGTGCTGATCTTGCAGGGCGGCGCTGCCACGAACCTGAGTGCCCAGGCCCTCAGCGCGCTGTCCGGCGTGCAGACGCAGGCCGTGGTGCCCGGCGTGCAACTGGCGCGGACTCCGGCGGGCGAGGATGACCGGGCCTTCGCGCAGCGCCTGGGGGCGGCGGGTCTGCGGACCCAGCCCAACTACGTGTACCGGGCGCTGGCCCTGCCGAACGATCCCGCCTTTCCGGGCAACGCAGGCCTGAAGGTGGGAGGCGTCAACGTGTTCCAGAACTATCTGGTGCGCGCCCGCGTTCCGGCGGCCTGGGACGCACTGACGGCGGCGGGCAAAACGCCGCTGGGGGCCAGGATCGCCGTGCTGGACTCGGCCCCGGACCGCAGCCATCCCGAATTGCAGGGCCGCCTGGAAGCCGGGGTGTCCTGTCTGGCGGCTGGCCCCGCTACGGGTGAGGTCACGGCCAGCGAACACGGCACCGAGGTCACGGGTCTGATCGGCGCGAGGACCAACAACGGCGTGGGCCTCGCGGGCGTGGTCTGGAGCGGGCCAGTCATGGGGATCGAGGTGCTGGACAGCAGCGGCAATGGCAGCACAGCGGACCTGACTGCCGGACTGAACTACGCCGTTCAGCAGGGAGCCAGAGTCATCAACATCAGTCTGGGTGCGCCGGGAATCGAGGACGCGGTGCTGGATGCGGCCCTCACGGCGGCGGCAAAAACGGCGGTGATCGTCGCGGCGGCGGGCAACTCGGCCAGTGAAGGGGTCTATTACCCGGCCAGCCACCCGGACGTGATCGCCGTCGGGGCGCTAGGTAGTAGCGACAACGCACTGGCCTGCTACAGTGCCCGCCCAAATGCCCAGCATCCCCGCGTGCTGGACATCGTCGCGCCGGGTGGGGTAGGCGGCATCTGTCCGGGCAGCACGCCGGAACTGGACATTCCTGTGCTGGCATCTGGCGGCGGCTATGGGCTGGAGGCGGGCACCAGTTTCTCCGCCCCGCTGGTCAGCGGCGTCGTGGCCCTGATGCGCGGCGCAAACCCCGGTCTGAGCGCGGAACAGACCCGCACCCTTCTGCTGGCGAATGTCAACCGTTCCAGCGGCCTGCCCGTGCTGGACGCCGCCGCCGCCGTGCGCGCCGCATTGCGCTAGGGTCCGTCTGATCAAAACCCAGAAGCCGTAGCAGGTTGCAGGCGACGTGTGGCACGGCAAGGAAATGGCGGCCTCGCCTTTTGTGGCGACGGCCCTGAAGTCTCTGAGCCGATCAAGGCTGAGCTGAGGCGCGGCTCTGTCCATCTGCCAGTTGACTAGGGACGGAGAAGTGCGTTTCGGGTCTCGCCCCCAAGTCGTTGCCGAGAACGTCCGAACCATTGATGGTCAACCCCTGCTGTTCAGGGTGATTTCGCCGTGCGCGTCACTGTCCACGAGGTCTGCGCCAGCGGCTGCGGACGCACCGAGCCTTCGCCCGGATAAACTAGCAATTCCACGCGTTGCGTTGCCGCGTCATACAGGTTGCCGCTCAGCTTGAGCAGGGCCGTGGGTCCGCTGGCGGGGGCGGTGACCGGCAGCGTGATGATGGTGGAGCAACTGCTCTGGCAGGCCCGCAGGGACACGCGGTAGGGGCCGGGCGGCAGGTTCAGTCGCACGAACGCCTGATAGTTCTGGGTGTCCTGAACGTTTCGCGGGGCGATCAGGGCGTCCAGCGAGGCTTTGATCGCGGGCGCGGGCCGCAGCGCCCCCACCAGCAGCGGAAACGAGAGGGCAGCCAGCAATCCCGCCGCTGCCGCGCCCCCGGCCCAGCCCACGGCGGGAGAACGCTGTGGCATGCGCGCCAGCACGGAGCCTATGGTGACCCAGAACAGCTCGCCCACAAAGGGACCGGGGACGATCAGGGTGTTGTCGTTGGCGGTGGCCACCAGCAGGCCCGCGAGGACCGCGATGCCCAGCGGATCGCGCTGTCGCCACGCTGCCGCCACGCCCACGCCCAGCAGCACGAACAGGCCCAGCAGGCCCAGCGGCCCAGTCTCGGCCAGTTGTTGCAGGGTGACGTTGTGGGCGATCAACCACGGCTGGCCCAGGCGGTCTATCCAGGCCGGACAGGGGGCCAGGGTGCCGTCTGGGGCGGGCCACAGCGTGCATTTCTCGCCGGGCGGGGACAGCCGCGCGCCCAGACGGTAGCTGCCCACGCCGCTGATCGGCTCGCTGCGGATCACCGACAGGGCGTTGTTCCAGACCAGATCGCGCCCGGAGGTATCCGAGTTGCTCAGCCGGTTGATGGCGGGCAGATCCAGCCGGGTACCAGCGTAAAAGCCTCCGGCCAGCAGCGCCGCCCCAGCCAGGATACCCAGCGCCACCCGGCGGCTCTGGCGCACCGCGAAGCCCAGCGCCGTGCCCAGCAGCGCCGCCAGCAGCGGTCCCCGGCTGCCCGACAGCAACAGAATGCCCAGCGCCACCGTCCCTAGCGGCACGCGCCACCACAATTTTCCCCCGGCGAACAGCGCCATCCAGATCCCTGCCGCCCCGGCCAGTCCCAGCGTGATGGGGGTCATATAGGGGTGGCCCAGGCGCTGGCTCAGGGGGTTGAGGCCATCGATACCTGTCAGGCCCAGTGCCGTGACGTACACCACCGCCAGCCCCACGCCCAGCGGGGCCAGTTGGCGGGTGCTGTTCAGGGACGTGCCCAGCGCCATAAACCCGAACATCAGCAGCGTGCGTGTCAGCGCCAGCCCGGAGTTGATCAGCGGTTCCGGGGTCAGCAGCGCCGGAAGTTGCTGGGTCACAGCGTAAAACCCCAGCACCCACCACACCAGGCGGGGCAGACGGCGCAGTGCGGGCAGGGCAAATACCGCCACAGGTGCGAAGAAATACAGTGGGGCCAGCAGCGCCAGCCACACGCGAATCCAGAGCCGGGTCGGGGCGACGGGCTGGGGCTGGGTCGTGGTGTCTTCAGTCGTCATGGAAGGCTGGAGCGGGGCGGAAACGTGCAAAAGAGGAAGAGATCATCTCTTCCCCTCAAGTTCCCGGCGATTGATTTGCGCCCCGTGGCCGCTCAGCCCCGGCCTGTGGGCAATACGGGGGCCGCGTCCGCTTTCTGGTCTGCCGTGCCATAGGCGTAAGCGTAATACGAGTCGTTGGTCCGGGCGATCTTGTTCAGCACGATGCCCAGCATGGTCACGTTGGCCACGCGCGCGTTTTGCAGGCTGCGCTCCACATCGTTCAGGCGGGTCTTACCGCCCTCTACCACCAGAATCACACCATCGGTGTAGGGGGCCACGGCCAGTGTATCGGGCAGGCCTAGCATGGGCGGGGTATCGATCAGCACGTAATCGTAGCCCTGCGCCCAGCGGTCCAGATATGTGCGGAAGGCGGGCTGGTTCAGGATGCTGCCCGCGCCGTCTCCACGGTGAGGTGGCCCGGCAGGAAGTAGGTCCACATTGGTTGCGACACGTGTGGCGTGGGCGGCGTTCGGGCGCAGGAACATTTCAGTCACAGTATTGGCGGGCGGCAGGCTGGCGTCGGTGCTGGACAGGGGGTGGGTGCCAATCCGGTCCGGTGCCCAGACCTTGAGCTGGGTGGGACGGCGCAAGTCCGCGTCAATGACCAGCACCTTCTGTCCAGCCGCGCCCAGGCTCTCGGCCAGCGCCGCCGTCATCGAACTCTTGCCCTCGCCGGGATAGGAGCTGGAAATGACCAGACGGCGGTGGGTGCCCTCGCCCAGCATGGACATGACGTTAATTCGCAGGAAGCCGATGCTCTCGTACAGCGGGCCGCTGTGGCTGGCGGGCAGAAAACCCTGTGCAAGATTGCGGCGGCGCACCAGCGGCAACTGCGCCAGCACCGGCAGGCCCAGCGGCAGCAGATCCTCGGTGCCGTTGACCCGGCGGCGCAGGCTGTCGCTCAGCAGCACCACACCTGTGGCCAGGAACAGCGCCAGCAGTCCGGCCAGAGCCGCATTGCGCAGTGGGCGCGGTGAGACGGCCCGGTTGGGGGCCACTGCATCTGCCACCGGAATCAGCGTGCCGGTGGCTGCCGTTTCCAGCACCGCCATCTGCGACAGGTTTTGCAGCACCTGGCCGCGCGCTGCCACCAGACTCTGGCGTTCCAGCGGGTCCTGAATAGAATCAATGCGCGCCGTCAGATTCTGGAGCTGCCCTTGCAGGCTCTGGCGCGAGCGGGTCACGCTCTGCTTGGCGCGGGCATTGTCCCAGTCCAGCAATGCGGCCACCCCGTCCTGAGCCAGTTGCATGGCCGCTGCGGGGGTCTCGGCCTGCGCCTGGATCTCGTACACGCCGCGCTGCTGGGTGTCCAGGCGGGCGAGTACAGTCAGGCGCTTGAAGACGTTGGCCGAGAGTTCCTTGCTCAGGTCCGCGCGCATCTTGCGGATGATCTCCGGCGGTAAATTGCTCTTTTCCAGCCGTCCGATGATGGTGGCCACCAGATTGCGGCTGTGCAGCACCTGCTCCACTGCGCCCTGTGGCAGCGGCGGGGCCGTAACCAGCGTGTTGTTGATCAGCGAGTTCTGGGCATTGCTGTCCACCGCGATGATGCTGGCACTGGACTCGTACACCGGGGCCTGCCGACTGGACAGCAGATACGTCCCGCCCGCCACCACCAGCGGGGTCAGGATCAGCAGCGGCGCGTACCGCCTGAGGGTGCCGAAAACCTGTCGAAGGTCAATTTGATCCGCATTCACGGGGCTGGGAGGTGCGCTCTGCATTCAGCTCAAGTCTAAGGCTTAAAAGTGAGGGGTCCTAACAGTCACCCAGTCAAGTTTCCCGGAAAGTAAAAAACCAACCAACTGTCCAGTATAAGTGGACCTTTTTTCAGATCACGCCGCCGCCCAGCATCAGCCGCAGCGCGCCCAGCACGGCCACGACGGCGCTCAGCGTCACCGCGCCCCGGTCCCGGCTCATGGCTCCGAAGATCAGGCCCAGCACGGCGGGCGGCAGCACAAAAATCCAGTTGAGCCAGCCAAAGAACGGCAGGAAGCCCAGCAACAGGCCCAGTGCAGCCAGGATGCCGAAGATCAGGGAGACGACTCTCATGCCCCACTGTACGAGGCGGGCAGAAGAAAGGTTGCGTCCGTTCCGGGCGGACGATTCACGGCCTGAGGCGCTAGTTTGAAAGCGTGACTTCCTCTGCCCCCAAAAAACCCGCTGGGCGCGGCTCAGTTCGCCTGCCAAGGGGGGCCGGGGCGCGCGCTCCACAGGTCCTCTTGGCATTGGAACACCTGTACCCCGACGCCCGCACCGAACTGGAGTTCAGTACACCCTTCGAGCTGCTCGTCGCCACCGTCCTGAGCGCCCAGGCCACCGATGTCAGCGTGAATGCCGCCACGCCCGCCCTCTTTGAGCAGTACCCGGACGCCCAGGCCATGAGTCAGGCATCTGCGGAAGACATCGAGCCGTTCATCCGGCGCATCGGCCTGTACCGGGGCAAGGCGCGCAATCTGGCGGCGCTGGCGCGGTTGATGATCGAGCGGCATGGCGGCGAGGTGCCCAACGATTTTGAGGACGTGGTGGCCCTGCCCGGCGCGGGGCGCAAGACCGCCAACGTGGTCCTCAGCAACGCTTACGGCTATCCGGCCATCGCGGTGGATACCCATGTGGGCCGCCTCGCGCGCCGACTGGGCCTCAGCACGCAGACCAACCCCGACAAGGTGGAACTGGACCTGCAAAAACTGTTTCCGCGTGAACGCTGGATCTTCCTGCACCACGCGCTGATCCTGCACGGGCGGCGCGTGTGCATGGCCCGCAACCCGCAGTGCGCGGTGTGCGAGATGGCAGCGTTCTGCCCGAAGGTGGGGGTGGAGGGTTGAGCAACGACGCCTCACGGGGCCGCCTGTGATACAGATTCCGTCTGTTTCGCGCAGAAATCGGGACAGCGCCGATTCCTGCACTCCACGCCCGGAACCCGTTTTTCTCCTTCTCACTGTCTTGCCCAGAACAGCGCCCATGAGGACGCTTGGACGCCCGCTCGGATTTCCAGGTGTTTTCAACACTTTTCAATCGGAGTCCGTATGACCTGGCGCTTTTCGCCACAGGTCTGGCTGTTCCTGACCACCTCTTTTTCCTTTGGACTGGCACAGGCGTTTCTGGCCCTGTTCCTGAACTTCTACCTGCGGGCGCTGGGGCTGGGGCCGGAGTGGCAGGGCATCATGAACGCGCTGCCCGCGCTGACGCTGGTGTTCCTGAGCCTGCCCGCCGTGGCGCTGGCCCGCCGCATCAGCAACGCGCACACCATCAAGATCGGGGTGGCCCTGAGCCTCCTGGGCACGCTGATCCTGGCGCTGGCAGGTGGGCCACTCGGCATCGTCATAGGCGCGCTGGTGCAGGGCGCAGGCTCGGCGCTGATCATGGTGGCCGGATCGCCCTTTATGGCGAACAACAGCGACGACAGCAGCCGCGTCACCCTGTTCAGCGTCCAGAGCGCCCTGATGACCGGCGCGGGCTTCGTGGGCAACCTGATCGGCGGGCGCGTGCCGGAAGCCTACGCGCTGTTCACCCAGACCGAGCCGACTGGCCTGGGGGCCTTACGAACCGCTCTGCTCGTCGCCACCTTCCTGCAACTGCTGGGCCTCCTTCCCGCCCTGAAACTCAAGCCCAGCGGCAAAACGTCCCAGACCGGGCGCAGTTTTGCCGTGCGCGATAAACGGGCGATGTTCCGGCTGATCTTGCCCAACCTGCTGGTGGGACTGGGGGCCGGGGCCACCATTCCGTTTCTAAACGTGTTTATCGAGGGCAAATTCCAGATCAATTACGCCAGCCTGGGCCAACTGTTCGCGTGGGCCAGTCTGGCGACGGCGGCCACTGCGCTGCTTCAGCCGCTGCTGGTGCGCCGTCTGGGGCAATTGCAGGTGGTCTTGCTGGTCCAGGCCAGCAGCCTGCCGTTTCTGGCCCTGCTGGGTTTCGCGCCCCACCTGTGGATGGTCACCCTGGCCCTGTTCACGCGCGGGGCGCTGATGAACGCCGCCGGACCGGTGTACGGCGCATACGCCATGTCCTCATTGGACGAGGATGACCGCCCAATGTACTCGGCCCTGAACATCATCGCCTGGGATTCGGGCTGGGCCATCAGCAGCGTGCTGGCGGGCGTGGTGCGCGGTCAGTTGCCGTTTACCCTCGCCTTTCAGGTGCTGTTCGGCTGGACCCTGTTGATGTACGGCGGAAGCGTGATCGCCATTTATCTGGGGCTGTACCGTCCGGCGCGGCGGCAGGCGTTGACTTTGCCGGTGTAGCTCAGTCTGCGACACTTTCTCTGAAGGCTGTTCAGGACGAGATTGCTGTCTCTGTGCGGCCCGGATTTCCGGGTGTTGGCTCAAGTCCGTCCAACACTAAACGCCAGCACGACAGCGCTGGAGCATCAAAAATGGCGGCCTCCGATGGGAGCCGCCAACCTCGTCGCCTGTTGGTATTTTCCTGTTCTTTCGCTCGGCGTGAGATAGCACCCGTATGGGATTACTTCTCAGCGGCGCAGCTCTGCAAGCCTCGCCTGGATTGGTCTTCGGTTCCTCTCAATTTTGCATTACTGGGGAATGTTGCCCGGCAGCAGCGTGGGCGCTTGCAGGTGGCGTACCAGCAGCACAAAGACCACCGCCGCGTGCAGGATCAGCAGGCCGAACAGGCCCTCTTCTGGGGCGGTGGCGTAGCCGTAGGCTCCCACCAGTTGAAACAGGGTCATGACCAGCAGGGCGCGTGGGCGGCGTTCGGGAAAACGCAGGTACAGGTAGAGGCCGCCGCAGATGCTGAACAGTAGAGGAAGCGCCAGAGCGTTGAGCATTCCTTGATCCATGCCTCATTATCCGCGCCGTTTTCTGACAGGTCTGTCACCTGCATAGAATTCCGGCGAAACAGCGCAGGGCGCATGGGGTATGCCCGTCACCCCCAGCAGTTCGGCAGAGGTTTACAGGCGGTAACGCGCCAGCTTCTGCGGGTCCACCGCATGCTCGCGCAGACCATTCACGTCCAGCCAGCCGTCCTCGAAGGTGATCGGCAGGTTCAGCAGATCATCCTGCAACTTCAGCACGAAGCTCAGTTCGCACGGCTCGGTCACCTCGGCGCGGGTGGAGAGCAGGGCGGCGTGCAGGGTCCCCAGCCCGGTGCTGGCCTGCGATCCCACCATGCCGCGTTTGCCGCGCCGGGCCGCCTCGCGCAGCATCCACGCGCCGTCGGTAAAGCCGTTGCGGGCGGTCTTGACGTTCAGCACGTCGAAGGTACCAAAGTCCAGTTCGCGTTCCAGATCGGCGGGGGTAAAGCAACTGTCGTCGGCCACGATGGGCAGGAGGCTGCGGGCGTGCAGGTCGGCGCGTGCCCGCAGTTGGCGCACCGGCAACGGTTCTTCCACGTACAGCAGCCCGACCTCCCACATGGCGTTCAGGGCGGCGGGAGCGGTCTCCGGGGTCAGCGTCTCGTTGCTGTCGGCGTACAGCAGCACCTCAGAGCCGAAGGTACGGCGCAACTCGGAAATGACCGCCAGATCGCGGGCGTGGTTGCGGCCCACCTTGACCTTCAGGCAGCGCACGCCCGCCGCCACCACCCGTTCGGCCTCGGCCAGCATGTCGGCGGGGGTGCCCAGACCCAGGATAAAACTGACGCGCACGCGGGAATTCGGCCCCATCAGCGTATCGAACAGCGTTTTTCCCCCGGCGCGGGCGCGGGCGTCGTGCAGCGCCATGTCCAGCGCGCCGCGCGCCGTGTGGTTGTTCGCCACGCTGTTTCGCACCCGGTTCAGGCCGTCCTCGTCGGCAATATCCAGCCCGCTCAGCGCCGGGGAGAGGTGGGCCAGGATCGCCCCCACGCTGGCGGGCGTCTCGCCGTAGATGGTGGGGCGCGGCGTGGCCTCGGCCTGCCCCACCGTGCCGTCAGAGAGGGTCACGCGCACCAGCACATGCTCGGCGGCGCTCATGGCCGAATGCGCGCCCCACGCCAGCGCGGAGGTCAGCGGTAGCCGGTAGGGAATGGCCTTGATCTGTTTGATTGTGACGCCGCTGGGCAGTTCAAAGTCGCTCATGCCCATTCCTGTATGGCCCGCGCCACCTGGGCTGGATTCAGGGCCACGGTGTCCAGAATCAGTGCCCGCCCCGGCGGTAGCCCGCGCAAAAACGCTTCGGCGGCGGCGGGATCGTACTGGCGGCGCTCGCTCAGCACGATCCGCACCTTTGCCAGCACCTCGGCTGCCGCGCACTCCGGTCCTTCCAGCGCGGCCAGACTATCCAGTTCCGCAGGAGAAAAGACCTCGGAAACGCCTGCCAGCCCGTCCAGCTCGGCCCGCAGTTCGCCGCCAGTTCCGGTCTCCACCACCCGGTCAAAAGCGTCGGCGCGGCCCAGCAGGCGGCGCACGCGCACGGCGTCGGGTGCGCCCAGCGCCACGAAACGCCATGCTGGAAAGCTCCGGGCAGCGTAAGTCACCTCGTCCAGACCGCGCAGGCCGTCGAACAGCGGGGCCGTCCCCCAGTGGCGGGTGTCGGCCAGCAGCGATCCCAGCGCCTGCGCCATGCCGCCGGGGTGGGCGGCGCGGTACTGCGCGGTCAGGGCGAAGCGTTCCTCACGGTCCGTCACGGCGCGGCCCACCGCCGGCCAGATCATCACGGCGTCCGTGACCTCGCGGCGGTCCGGCAGCACCTTCTGGCCACCCAGCGCCTGCAACGCGTCCAGCGCCGTGCTTTTGCCCACGCCGGTCACGCCCACCAGCACGGTCAGCGGCAACTCACCCAGCAGGCGCTCACCCGTCCGGGCAGACGTGGCTTCAGAAGGCGCAGCATCAGCCGCAACGTCGGCACGGAGAAAAGGCAGGCTCGGGGGAGCGTTCACACCGCTCAGGCTACACGGCGGCCACAAGGGGCGTTCGGGGTGGTGCAGCCAGCGGGGCCTGCACCTTCCCTCGCTGATTTCTATTGCAACTCTCCACAGGCTGACGGGAAGCAGGACGGACACAGACAGCCACTCCTCCCTGCCAATCCGCCCTCTGTTAAATTTTATAAAGACCACCGCAAGATTAAAACAAGTGCCGCTGAGGACTTCAGCCATCACTGACCCGGCGTTCATCTCTACACTTTTGGGTGGAGGCAACATGACCCGACTCAAAGGCAATCGTGGCGGCGGTGGCAGCATCTGGTTGCTGATCCTGTTGGTCATCATCGTCGTTTTCCTGCTGGCGTACTTTCTCTATCTAAAGCCGCAGGGCGTCCTCAATCTGGGCTTCATTTAAAGCCGCCCGGTTTCTTTTCCTCAACCTTCTTCTTTTTCTGAACTTCCCCATCCCCGCATTGGAGCGTGACCCATGATTAAAGGCAAAGACATTCTGGGGCGGCACATCGTCGCCATCGACTCGGGCCAGCGTATCGACAACGTGCATGACCTGATCTTCGATCATCAGGCCAACGAGGTGCTGGGCCTGCTGGTCGACGAGGGCGGCTGGTTCCGCGCCGCCAAGGTGGTGCCCTTCGAGATGATCCGTTCGATTGGCGAGGACGCCATCATGATCGACTCGGCGGACCACGTGACCACCACCCGCGACGATGACCGTCTGGCCGACGTGCTGGACAGCAAGATCAGCCTGATCGGCATGACGCTGCTGACCACCGATGGGCAGGACCTGGGCAAGATCGCCGACGTGTATTTCGACGAGAAGACCGGCAAGGTGGAGGGCTACGAGGCCACGGGCGGGCTGTTCTCGGACCTGAGCAACGGGCGGACCTTCGTGCCCGCGCCGGAAAACGTGCAGATCGGTGAACACGCCGCCATCGTGCCGGTGTCTGTGGCCGCCGCCATGCAGGAGCAGGAGCCGGGCGGAATCAAGGGTGCCTTCAGCAGCGCGAGCGACTCGATCAAGGGCGCTTACGAGAACGTGGCCGACGCCACCAAGGAACGCCAGAAAGAGTACGCGGTGGGTAAGCACGCGGGCGGCGACATCACCCTGGAAGACGGCACGGTGATCGTGGCCAAGGGCGATACGATTACCGCCGAGCAGGCCGATCTGGCCGAGCAGCACGGCAAACTGGGCGCGCTGGCCACCACCGCGACGGGCGGCGTGATCTCGGACGCCTACGGCAACATCGCCGACGCCACTAAGGAGCGCCAGAAGGAATACGCGGTGGGCAAGACGGCGGGCGGCGACGTGACCCTGGAAGACGGCACCGTGATCGTGGCCAGGGGCGACACGATTACTGCCGCGCAGGCCGATCTGGCCGAGCAGCACGGCAAGCTGGGCGCACTGGCCACCACCGCGACGGGCGGGTCGATCTCGGATGCTTACGGCAATATCGCCGACGCCTCCAGGGAGCGCCAGAAGGAATACGTGATCGGCAAGGCGGCGGGCAGTGACCTGCTGGCCGAGGACGGCTCTACCATCGTGACCAAGGGGCAGATCATCACCGCCGAGCAGGCAGACCGCGCCGAGCAGGACGGCAAGCTGACCACGCTGGCCACCAACGCCACGGGCGGCGTGATCGTCGCCAGCTACGGCAACGCCCGTGACCGCGTGCAGGGTGGCTTCGACGACATGCGCGACGCCACCGCCGAGCGCCAGAAGACCTACGTGGTGGGCAAGACCGCCAGCCAGGACGTGGCCTCCGACGCGGGCGAGGCCATCGTGTACAAGGGCGGCGTGATCACCGAGTATCAGGCCGAGCGTGCCGAGCAGGTGGGCAAGCTGGGCGCACTGACTGCCGTCGCCACGGGCGGAGCGATTGCGGGCGGCCTGCGCGGCGACAGTGCCGTCGCCGTGGACCCCAGCAGCCCCGAGGCCGCCATTGGCCGCCGCGCCAGGACGGAGGTTCGCAGTCCTAGCGGCAGTCTGGTGGCCGCACAGGGCCAGATCGTCACGGCGGCGATTCTGGAGCGTGCCCAGCACCTGGGTGTCGAAGAGCAACTGCTGGCCGCCACGGTGGGCCGCCCGGCACAGGCAGGTGGCACCGATACCCGCGCCGCCCTGGCCGGTGGCCTGGAGAACGTGTCCAGCGGGGCCAGCAACCTGTTCGAGCGTGCCAGGGGCTGGCTGGGCGAGCGCCGTGAAGATGCCGAAACGGCGCTGGACGAGCGCCAGCAGGCCGCCCACGAGCAGCGCATCAAGGACGCCCTGGGCCGCCCGGTCAACCGCGTGATCCTGGCCCCCGACGACAGCATCATCCTGAATCTGGGCGAGATCGTGACCCACAAGGCCGTGGAACTGGCCACCGGAGGCGACGTGCTGGACATTCTGCTGGACAGCGTGAGCATGGAAACGCCGGACATCAATCCGATGAACAGCCGTCCCGCCGAACACGGCAAGGGTGCGCTGGACAGCCAGCCGGATCTGGGGAAGCAGAACCTGCCCGCCAGTTCCGTCACCGATCCCAAGACGCAGGGTTAACAAGACAGAGGGCTAAACAGGCGCGGGGCTGAACATCCCTCGCCTGCCCGAATCCCCCTCCCCACGGTGAGGGGGGTTTTTCTATCGAGAACCTGAAAGCGGCTTCCCGGCGGCGAATGGGAGACACATCCTCCCGTCCATTGCAGACCGGGCCTATGCTGGCGGGCATGGTTGAAACGCTGATTGGCAACACGCCGCTGGTGCAACTGCGCCGCGTGACAGAGAGTGGCATGGCGGACGTGTTCGTGAAACTGGAGGGCCAGAACCCCGGCGGCAGCATCAAGGACCGCACCGCGCTGGGCCTGATCGAGGACGCCGAGCGCAGCGGACGCCTGAAGCCCGGCGGCACCATCGTGGAACCCACCAGCGGCAATACCGGGGTGGGGCTGGCACAGGTGGCGGCGGCCAAGGGCTACAAACTGATCCTGTGCATGCCCGCCCAGATGTCCGAGGAGCGCAAGCGGACGCTGAAAGCCTACGGCGCGGAACTGGTCCTGACCGATCCCGAACGCCGCATGCTGGCCGCCATTGAGGAAGCCGGGCGCATCTCCGAGGAAACCGGGGCCGTGGTCATGGGCCAGTTCACCAACCCGGCCAACCCCGCCGTCCACGAGCGCACCACCGGCCCGGAACTGTGGGAGCAGATGGACGGACGCATCGACGCTTTCGTGTACGGCAGCGGCACGGGCGGCACCATCAGCGGTGTGGGGCGGTTCCTCAAGTCCCAGAATCCAGACATTCAGGTAATCGCCGTGGAACCCGCGCGCAGCAACGTCCTTAGCGGTGGCGAGCGTGGCGAACACGGCTTTCAGGGCATGGGGCCGGGGTTCATTCCCGACAACCTGGACCGGGGCATCATTGACCGCGTGATCACGGTCTGGGAGGAAGACGCTTACCCGCTGGCGCGCCGTCTGGCCCAGGAGGAAGGGGTGTTCGTGGGCATGAGCAGTGGGGCCAATGCCTGGGCATCGTTGCAGGTGGCCCGCGAACTGGGGGCGGGCAAGCGCGTCGCCACCATCGCCTGCGACACCGGGGCGCGTTATCTGACCACCGCGCTCTTCAGTGACGAGACTGGAACTCCGCCAGGGTATAAACCGTACTCGCGCGAACGGGTCTTGCAGGAAGGACAGAACTGACTGCCCGTCCAGCAGCACGGGACAAAATAGTAAGTCGTCTAAGCATTAGATTGTGAAAAATCAGACAGTCTACTAGAATTCCTCTCATGTTGACCAAGAAGCTCATTGCCGAGGCCATCGGTACCTTTGCCCTGCTGTTCGCGGGCATGCTCTCTATCGCCAACGACGCAACGTTGCTGGGCGTGGCTTTCGCGCACGGGCTGGCGATTGCCGTGATGGCGATGGCGCTGGGCACCGTCAGCGGCGGGCAGTTCAACCCCGCCATCAGCATCGGCCTGAGCCTGACCGGCCACCAGAAATGGAGCGACACGCTGGCCTTCATTCCCGCGCAGTTCGTGGGCGGCATCCTGGGGGCCTTTGCTGCCGTGGCGGTGGCCGGACAGGCCGCCATGAGCAAGGTGGGCTACGGCGCGGGGGCGCTGGGCAGCGGCGTCAGCGTGGGCGGTGGGCTGCTGGCCGAGGCGATCACCACTGCATTCCTGGTGCTGGTGGTGGTCAAGGTGGCCATTCACCAGAAAAGCGTGCTGGGCGGCCTGATCGTGGGTCTGACCATCGTGGTGGGCATTCTGTCCGTGGGACCGCTGAGCGGCGCAACCATGAACCCAGCCCGCGCACTGGGGGCGGCGGTGGCGGGCGGCACCTGGGCCAACATGTGGATCTACTTCGTGGGGCCGGTCCTGGGCGGCGCGGTGGGTGCGTGGCTGGCCAACTACACCGAGGACCTGCGGCCCAAGCCGATGCCCGAGGGCGCGACTAACTGAGGCTTCGCTGTCTGAAGGTCTGAACGTCAAAAGGTCTGGAAGCAGGCGACTAAAACTTTAAAATGTGAGCATAAGAGGTGGATCAACGATGATCCGCCTCTCTTTTATATTCGTTCAATATCCAAGATTTCATACCGTGGATTGGAAATCATATTACCATCTGTTCTATTGTGATAGCTTCTTGGATAACCACAAATGCTTAACATTGCCTCCTCGAATATTAGAAGAGCCTCACGGAATGCAGCGCCCTTGTCTGACACTTCAACTACCCTTTCGGCATGCGTAGCATTATTCCTCAAGTGCATAAATTGTTTAATATTCTCCTTGTTTATTAATTTTAATGTCCCTAAATGGAGACAGAGCAGGAATATCCTTGCGTCTAGGGATTTCTTTGATTTCTATGTTTCATTTGTAACTTTATTAGTCAGTTTTACCAAGTATAAAAAGGCAATTTTTTCTAATCCAGCGCCCAAAGAATTAACTTTGATGGGCATATCCCTTATCTGGAGTGATTGTATGTACCAAGACAGACAAATATTTAGGTCTAGCCAATTCTCTTCCGAAGCTTGTATCATATCTACTCTACTTACGCCAGATATATAAGCCCCAAGATCTGATCCTCCCGAGAACCATGTTGCTTGAAAATCAAAAAGTCTAGTAGCGCGCCCCGAGGAATACATTTTAGCTTCGTATCTTACATTATCTTCTCTTAAACCATATGCCTCGACTATTGCTGGAAAGGTATGTCCACCACAGCAAAATTGCATCATAAAAGTTAGCGATTTAAATACGGGCAAGGCGTCTTGAAATTTCATGCCTAGCTTCGCCTTTGGATTGCTCAGCGATATCGACGTAGTTATCATATAGTCTGAATCTTGACGGGACTTCATTTGATCTATTCTATATTTAGGAGTTGAAATTATAATTTTCCAATTTGACCTGTATTTAATCTCCACCTGAGTGTGATCAAACTTAGATTTTCTACCATCCTGATCGTATGTCCATCTCCAATATTGTCTTAGCTCATTATTCGTTTCACAAAAGGCATTCAGATAGAATGCGCGCCAGAATTGAAATCTCTCTTCATAGTCTCCTTGTTTAGCTGTCCCGGCTATTCCATCACCACCTGTCTCACCAAAGTTAAAGCTTCTTACATGATTAATTACAAACTCAAGCCCTTTTAAATCTATATCGGAAGCGTCGAAGAATAGGCTAAAATTATTCCACCTTTCGGTCAGAGATTCAAACTCCCATTCTATTCTTACATTACCGTTTAAACTATACGAAGCCGACAATCGCCCATGATGACCATTGTATGTGCCCACATTGTTATAGAGAATTATTTTCGTTTCTTTAGCATATTTGTCTATAAGATGTGACAACTTAGCCCCCAAGTCTTACTCTGCGGTGTGAAAAGGATATCTTGTGTAAAATTCGATCTCTCGGCGTTCATGCTTTAACGGTAACAATCCTACACTTCCACTCAGCTAGCATGCCCGCATGACCTCTCCACAACGGCTGGTCCTCGCAGGCGGTTCCGGCTTTCTGGGGCGTGCGGTGGCCCGGCATTTCTCCACACTGGGCTGGGATGTGGTCACAGTTTCGCGCTCACCCTCCGCCGTGCCGATGCCGGGGCGCTGGGTGCGCTGGGACGGCCTGCGGCAGGGTGCGTGGAGCCATGAGATCAATGGAGCCGCCGCCGTGCTGAATCTGGCCGGGCGCACCGTGAATTGCCGCTATACCGCGCAGAACATGCTGGACATCTACACCTCGCGCCTGGACACCACGCGGGCGCTGGGCACGGCGATCCGCGACGCCGCACAGCCCCCGCCCGTGTGGCTGAACAGCAGTACCGGAACGATTTACAAAGACGCGCAGACTCCCCAGACCGAGGCGGCGGGCGAGATCGGGTACGGCTTCAGCGTGGACGTGGGCCAGCGCTGGGAGGCGGCCCTGATGGAAGGGGAGTTGCTCCAGACCCGCCGCATGGCCCTGCGAACCGCGATGGTCTACGGCATCGGCGCGGACGGCGTGATGGCCACCACCGATCCGCTGATGCGCCTGGGCCTGGGCGGGCCGATGGCAGGGGGCGCTCAGTTCGTGTCGTGGATTCACGAGCGCGATTTCTGCCGGGCGGTGGAATTTCTGATCGGGAATGACCTGAGCGGCCCCGTCAACCTCAGTGCGCCTCATCCCTTACCCAACCGCGATTTCCTGCGCGCCTACCGCAACGCCTGGGGGATGCCGCTGGGTATTCCGTCCACCGCCGGGCTGATCGGGCTGGGCGCAAGGGTCATGAACTCCGAGGCCGAGTTGCTGCTCAAGAGCCGTTATGCGGTACCGGAGCGCTTGCTGGAAGCGGGCTTCCAATTTGACTATCCATCCTGGCCGGGGGCGATTGCCGCGCTGGTGGCCGAGGTCCGGGAGGTGGGTCATGCGGCCCGCTAGAGTTGCGCTGATCACTGTTGGAGTTGTGGCGCTGGTGGCGGCACTCTCCGCCTGCTCGGACGTGCGCTATCTGGCGCAGGCGGCGGGGGGGCAACTGGACCTGCTTCAGCGGGCGCGGCCCATTGCCGATGTGCTGGCCGATTCCGCCACCGACGCGGAGGTGCGCCGCAAGCTGGAGCTGGTGGGCCGGGTGCGTGCCTTTGCAATAGGCGAACTGGGCCTGCCTGATCACGGCTCGTTCCTGAAATATGTGGACGTGGGGCGGCCCGCCGTCGTCTGGAACGTGTTTTCCGCGCCGCCTGACAGCATTCACCTGCTGACCTCCTGCTTTCCCATCGCGGGCTGTGTGACCTACCGGGGCTACTTCCACGAGGCCGACGCGCGGGCCTATGCCGACACGCGCCGCGCGGCAGGGGACGACGTGAGCGTGGGCGGCGTCAGCGCCTACAGCACGTTGGGCTATCTGAAAGACCCGGTTCTGTCCACCATGCTGAATGCTGGCGACGCCAATCTGATCCGCACCGTGATTCACGAACTGGCCCACCCGGCGCTGTACGTGAAAGACGACACCGTGTTCAACGAGTCCTTTGCCACCGCCGTTGAAGAGGCGGGGATGCGCCGCTGGCTCAAAAAGTACGGCACCCCCGAACTGGCCGATGCGGATCGGCTGGCCCAGGAACGCGCGGCGGGCTTTCAGGAGCTGCTGCTCCAGACGCGCGGCGAGTTGGAAGCGCTGTATGCCCAGAAGTTGCCCGCCGCCGAAGTTCAGACCCGCAAGGCACAGGTCATCCAGACCCTGAATGACCGTTACGCTGCCCTCAAGGCCAGTTGGGACGGCTACGCGGGCTACGACGGTTGGTTCAATCGCGGGGCAAACAACGCCTCGCTGGGCGCGGTGGCCGCCTATGCGACGCTGGTGCCGGATTTCCTGGGTTTGCTGGAGCGCAATGGGGGCGATATCCCTGCATTCATCAAGTCAGCGGCTGAATGCGCCAAGCGTCCCAGCGCAGAGCGGCAAGGCTGCTTGCAGGGTAGATAGGACTGCGCTTCAGCACCAGCCCCTGAAATTCCTTACCACCTGAAGAAAACCTAGCGGCTCCCGCGTGTCCCGTTCCCCGTCTGAGAGAATGGCCCCATATGTGGACTCTGGTTCTCAACAGCGGCAGCAGCAGCCTCAAATTCGCCGTGATTGATCCGGCCTCCGGTGAAACGCGCATCTCCGGGCTGGCCGAGCGGCTGGGTGCGGAGGCGGCGTCCATGCGGCTGGACTCGGATGGTGTGCGGCAGACCCATTCCCTGAACGGCGGCAGCTACGCCGAGGCCATGCGGCTGGTGCTGGCCGAGCTGGACGCACTGGGCTTGCGCCAGGACGTGCGGGCCGTGGGCCACCGCGTCGTTCATGGTGGCAGCCGCTTCAGCGCCCCAGCCGTCATCACGCCCGAGGTGCTGGAGGCCATCCGCGAGTGCGTGCCGCTCGCGCCATTGCACAACCCGGCGAATATCGCGGGCATAGAGGCGGCCATGAACGCCTTTCCGGGCCTGCCACAGGTGGCTGTCTTTGACACCGCCTTTCATCAGACCCTGCCCGAAGTCGCCTACCGCTACGCCGTGCCGGAGGAGTGGTACCGGCAGCACGGCGTCCGGCGCTATGGCTTCCACGGCATCAGCCACGCGTTTGTGGCAGGAGAGGCGGCCCGGATGCTGGACCGTCCAGTTTCAGACCTCAACCTGATCACTGCCCACCTGGGTAACGGCTGTAGCGTCAGCGCGGTGGCGGGCGGGCGCAGCGTGGACAGCAGCATGGGCCTGACGCCGTTGGAGGGCCTAGTCATGGGCACCCGCAGCGGTAACGTGGACCCCGGCCTGCACGACTATCTGGCGCGCGTTTCGGGCCTGACCCTGACCCAGATCACGGCGGCCCTGAACCGCGAAAGTGGCCTGCTTGCTCTATCCGGCCTGACCAACGACATGCGCGAACTGGAGGAAGCGGCGGCGCGCGGACATGACGGCGCGAGGCTGGCGGTGGAAATCTTCGTCTACCGTCTGGCGCAGGGTATCGCGGCGATGGCCGTGGCCCTGGGCCGCGTGGACGGTCTGGTTTTTACCGGAGGCATCGGCGAGAACAGCGCCACGGTGCGCGCGGCGACGCTGGCCCGCCTGCCTTTTCTGGGGTTCAGGCTGGATGACGCCGCCAACACGGCAGCCGTGCGCGGCCAGAGCGGCTCCATCAGCGCCCCGGACAGCCTCCCCGCCCTGGTGGTCAACACCAACGAGGAATGGATGATCGCCCGCGAGACGGCGGAAGTCCTGTCGCTGACGCCGCGCTGAGCGCACACTCTCTGTCCTCAGACTTTTAGACCCTTAGACCCCTCCGAAGGAGCCACCAATGAAAACCCTCTTCATCGCCCCCACCCGCAACGCCGTGGGCCTGTCCAGCACGGCGCTGGGCCTGACCCGCGCGCTGGAACGGCAGGGCCTGAAAGTCGCCTTTCTCAAGCCCATCGCCCAGACGCACGAGAGCGCCACCGACGACAGCGTGCATTTTGCCCGCGTGCTGGCCCACCTGAAAACCCCCGATCCGATTCCCCTGTCCAGGGCCGAGGACCAGCTCAGCCACGGCGCGGAAGAGGAATTGATGGAAAACGTGATCGCCCTGTCACGGGCGGCCACCGACGGCTTCGGCGCAGATGTGCTGATCGCCGAGGGGCTGGCCCTGACCGAGCGCAACGTGTACGCGGGCGCATTGAATGCCTCGCTGGCCCGCAATCTGGAGGCCAGCACCGTTCTGGTCTCCAGTCTGGCGGGGGTGACGGCGGGAACGCTGGCCGACGAACTGGAAATCGCCGCACAGAACTACCGCCGCAGCGACGGCACCGGGCTGTCGGGGTACGTGCTGAACTTTGCGCCCAGAGAGCTGGATTTTGGTGGCCTGATGGCCGAGTTGCGGGCGCGCAGCCCTCTGCTGGCCAGTGGGGAACTGCCGCTGCTGGGCGTGGTGGCGCAGTCTCCCGCGCTGGCTGCCCCGCGCACGCTGGACGTGGCCCGCTATCTGGAGGCCGAGGTGCTGAACGAGGGCGAGGCCCAGCTCAGGCGCGTCACCAGCACGGTGGTCACCGCTCGCACCGTGCCACGCATGGCCCATCTGTTCGTGCCCGGCGCACTGGTGGTCACGCCCGGAGACCGCGAGGACGTGATCATGGCCGCGTCGCTGGCGCACCTGAGCGGCGTGCCGCTGGCGGGCCTGATGTACACCTCGGACAGTGGGCCGGAGGACAGCATTGAAAAACTGTGCCGGGCGTCCCTGACCTCCAGCCTGCCCGTTATGCGCGTGAAGACCAATTCCTTCAACACCGCCTCACGGCTCTCGCGCATGGACGCCCGCGTGCCGCACGACGACACCCAGCGCATGGACCACACGCTGGACTTCATCGCGGACCGCCTGGATCTGGCCGCCCTGAAAACCCGCATCCGCACGCCGGACGTGGTGGGCGAGCGCCGCCTGCCCCCCAGCGCCTTCCGCTATGAACTGATCCAACGCGCCCGCGCCGCCAACAGGCGCATCGTGCTGCCCGAGGGCGACGAACCCCGCACCATCCGCGCCGCCATCCGCTGCGTGGAGAAGGGCATTGCCCGCCCGCTGCTGCTGGCCGTGCCCGACAAGGTGCGTCAGGTGGCCGACGGGCTGGCCCTGATCCTGCCGCCGGGCCTGGAAATCATTGACCCGGACACCATCCGCTCCAGGTACATCGCCCCGATGGTGGAACTTCGCAAGAGCAAGGGCCTGACCGCCCCGCAGGCCGAGGCGCAACTGGAAGACGCTGTGGTGCTGGGCACCATGATGCTGGCGCTGGGCGAGGTGGACGGACTGGTGTCCGGCGCGGTTCATACCACGGCCAACACCGTGCGCCCGGCCATGCAACTGATCAAGACGGCCCCCGGCGCGGCGCTGATCTCCTCGGTCTTTTTCATGCTGATGCCCGAACAGGTGCTGGTCTACGGCGACGCGGCCATCAATCCCAATCCCAATGCCGAGGAACTGGCCGACATCGCCATCCAGAGTGCCGACAGCGCCCTGGCCTTCGGGATCACGCCGCGCATTGCCATGCTGTCCTACAGCACAGGGGAGAGCGGCAGCGGCGAGGACGTGGAAAAGGTGCGCGTGGCCACCAGACTGGTGCAGGAACGCCGCCCGGACCTGATGGTGGACGGCCCGATGCAGTATGACGCTGCCAGCGTGCTGAGCGTGGGCCGGCAGAAGGCCCCCGACAGCCCCGTGGCAGGCCGCGCCACCGTCTTCATCTTCCCCGATCTGAATACGGGCAACACCACCTACAAGGCCGTGCAGCGTGCGGCGGGCGTGGTGGCCGTGGGACCGATGCTTCAGGGCCTCCGCAAACCCGTCAACGATCTGTCGCGCGGGGCGCTGGTGGACGACATCGTGTATACCATCGCGCTGACCGCGATTCAGGCGGCGCAGGTGGAAGCGGCGTCGGCAGAGTAAAGCCGTTCAGGTCGCCCGGTGCTGCTTCACCCGTACAGGTCTGCCCGGCTCAGTGGCACACTCGCCTGCCTGTCCTCATCCGGTTTGGCCAGCAGGCTCTGGAAGATGCTCAGGTGGCCCTTCTGGAAGTAGTACGACGTGGCCCCCAGATAAATGCGCCACAGCCTGAAACGCTGTTCGCCCAGTGCGGCCAGCGCCTCGGCCCGGTGCGTTTCCAGATTGCCGGACCAGTGGCTCAGCGTGCGGGCGTAGTGTTCGCGCAGGTTTTCCACGTCGCGCACTTCAAACAGGGCCTCGCTGGCGTGTTTCAGGGTCTCCCACACCGGCAGCAGTTCGCCGTCCGGGAAGACGTACTTGCGCGAAAAATTGCCGCTCTGGAGCCACATCGGCACCTGCGCCTGCCCGATGCCGTCGCTGATGGCGTGGTTCAGCATCAGTCCGCCGGGCTTGAGGGCCGCGTAGGCCGTGCGGAAGTAGGTGGGCATGTTTTTGCGGCCCACATGCTCGGCCATACCAATGCTGCTGATCTTGTCGTACTGGCCTTCCCCGGCCCCCAGCACGTCGCGGTAATCGCGCAGTTCCAGCGTCACCAGATGTTCCAGGCCCGCCGCCTGCACCCTGGCACGGCCCTCTGCAAGCTGCGCCTCCGAGAGCGTGACGCCGTGAACCCGCACGCCGTAAGTCTGCGCGGCATAAATTGCCAGACCGCCCCAGCCGCAACCGATGTCCAGCAGGTGTTCGCCCGCTTTCAGCCTCAGCTTGCGGCAGATGTACTCCAGCTTGGCGGTCTGCGCCTCGTCCAGCGTTTCTGTGCCGGTGGGAAAGTAGGCGCAGGAATACACCATCCGCCGATCCAGCCACAGTTTGTAAAAGTCATTGGACACGTCGTAGTGGTACTGCACGGCCTGCTGATCGCGTTCGCGGCTGTGCTGCTGACCGTCCAGGCTGGCCGTCACGGGGGCGGCGGCTGGCCCGGAAGCGCGGCGCAGGGTGTCCACGGCCCCCAGCAGCCCAGGAACCTGCGCGGCGCTGAAAGCCGCATCAAAATCGTCGGCAATCCCGGCGATGGTGCCGATGTCGCCGTCAATCTCGAAATCTCCGCGCAGATACGCCTCGCCCAGTGCCACGTCCACCGGCAGCTTGAGCATGCGGCTTAGCGTCTGGTCGCTGTTGAGGGTCAGGGTGGCGCGGCTGGGCCGGGTGGCGGGAATGACCGTGCCGTCCCACAGGCGTACCTCAAAGGCACGCCCGCTGGGCAGCACGGCCCCCAGCAGGTGCAGCGCGGCGGCGCGCAGTTCGGGTGCAGTGGGCGGGGGCTGTGTGGCCCGGCGCACCACGAGGGCAGCGCCAAGTGCGGCAGCGGTCAGCAGGCGGCGGCGGCCAGGGCGTAAAGGGCGAGGCGAAGATGAAGACATGGCCCACGCTAGCGCGAACAGGGACCGCAGCAGGCGCAGGCTGCATCCCTGGCCGATTGCCCTGTGCGTCCATTGTTCCTCCCCTGGCTCTCATACGGGTTCGGACAGTGTTGACCAAGATTTGGAGGGACACCCGAACAGGGCTTCTAAAGCAGTTGTCATAAAAAGACCATTTTTATGACCGAGCGGAGCGGGCAAGCGTCCTCAAGGGCGTCTGTTCTGCCCAAGACAGCGAGTGACTTTTACTGAGCAGGACGGACTGGTACAGCTCGGAACGAGAGAATGGAGTCGCCGGAAGTCTTTTATTCCGGCGACGTAATTCGGAGAACTGCTCTGGGACGCCATGCCCGTTCCCCCATCCCAGCCTTCCCCGCAGGTGGGGAGGAGCAAAAAGCCCATGTTTCTGGGAAGTGGTTGAAATCCGAGACCCTTTTGAAACCACACGCTTACCTGTACAGATCCCCCCGGCTGAATGGCACATGCGCCCTGCGCTCAGCGTCTGGCTTGGCCAGCAGGCTCTGAAACAACTGGAGGTTGCCGCGCTCGAAGGCGGGCACGCAGGCGTTGAGGTACAGCCGCCACAGCCGGAAACGCTGTTCGCCCAGGGCTTCTCGGGCCTCCTCGCCGTGCGCTTCGAGGTTGTCGGCCCAGTGCCGCAGCGTCAGGGCGTAGTGTTCGCGCAGATTCTCCACGTCGCGGACCTCGAACCCGGCCTCGGCGGCGCGTTGCAGCGTTTCGTAGATGGGCTGAAGTTCGCCGTCGGGGAAGACATACTTGCCCGCGAAGTTGCCGCCCTCCACCCACTGCGGCAGCTTGCGCGGGTTGGGCGGGCTGGCGATGGCGTGGTTCATCATCAGCCCGCCGGGTTTCAGGGCTGCGAAGGCGGTGGCGAAATACGCCGGGAGGTTCTTGCTGCCCACATGCTCGGCCATGCCGATGCTGCTGATCTTGTCGAACCTGCCCTCGCCGTCGCTCAGCACGTCGCGGTAATCGCGCAGTTCCAGCGTCACCAGATGTTCCAGCCCCGCCGCCTGCACCCTGGCACGGCCCTCTGCAAGCTGGGCCTCCGAGAGCGTGACGCCCAGCACCCGCACGCCGTAGTGCTGCGCGGCGTAAATCGCCATGCCGCCCCAGCCGCAGCCGATGTCCAGCAGCCGCTCGCCCTCCTGTAAGCGCAGCTTGCGGCAGATGTGTTCCAGCTTGGCGGCCTGCGCGTCGTCCAGCGTTTCGCTGCCAGTGGGAAAGTAGCCACAGGAATAGACCATGCGGCGGTCCAGCCACAGCTTGTAAAAATCGTTGGACACGTCGTAGTGGTACTGCACGGCCTGCTGATCGCGGCCCCGGCTGTGGGACGGCCCTTCCAGTTTGGCCGTGATCGCCAGCGGATCGGGCGCGCCCTCGCCCGTGCGGCGCAGGGCAGGCAGCAGCGCCAGCAAGCGCAGCAGCGTCGTGGGCGTCAGCTCCAGATCGTCGCCCAGGTTGGCGACGGTTCCCACATCGCCCTCGATGTCGTAATCGCCGCGCAGATACGCCTCGCCCATGCTGATGTCCAGCGGAAAACGCAGCATGCGGTTCAGGGCGTATTCGCTGTTGATCACCAGCGTGGCGCGTGCAGGTTGCCGGGGCGTGTGCAGCACGGTGCCGTCCCACAGGCGCACGTCGAAGGCACGCTTCTCGGGCAGCATCACCTCCATGATCTTCAGCGCCGTCTCCCGTTTCTGGGCCGGGGTGGGTGGCGGCCTCGTGGCATTGCGGACCAGCAGTCCAGCCCCCAGTCCGGCGGCGGCCAGCAGGGCTGGAGCAGTGCCAGAGCGGCGAGGGGCGGGACGGACAGGAGGGCGGGGTGAGGCGGTCATAGACTACGGTAAGCCCGGAATTGTGTTGAGGGATAAGAAATAGTCGGATTCACTTGGGCGGTTCTTGAACTGTTTTCAGATGGAAGTAAAGAGGGTGGTTTCTATGCCACTGCTCTCGGTACCCCTGCCACACGGCGACGGCGATCCTGGCAGCCAGCGTTCAGAAATCGGAAATCCCCGCCGCAGTGGACGGGGATTCGATTGAAAGGCCATCCCAGGTGTCTCAGCGGCGTTCTGACTTGAAAAAATCCTTACGCTTGATTTTGACCAGTCGTCCATCAGGATGATGCCAGACGATGCCTTCCATCTCTGGACGCACTTCCAGATATGATTTCAGGCCAGCAAAATCGCGTGGAGCATCATTCAGGTGTTCCTCGCCGTGCCGGATCAAAACGTGTTTCTGAAGCCCCTCGGGGTTGCCCTGAACCTTCGGGCCGATCAATTCATAGGTGCCGTCTGGCAAAGCGGCATTGGCGCTGACCCAGGCTTCGCGGTGAAAGGCGTCATTCGGTCCGTCATCCACTGGTACCCAGCCGGGATGATGGCCGGTCACTGGGTCGGGTTCCTGTGCGGCCTCGAAACCGGGTGGCGGTGTGCGGCCCTTCTTGGCGTCGTAACGCTTGAGCAGTCGCCCGTCACGGACCAAGCAACTGGTGCCGTCCCACTTGCGGGTGGCCATGCCCTCGCCGTCCCTCACCCATTCGGCTCCAGGGACCACCTCGTCCCGCACTAGACGGTCGGTTTCGTAATTGCGTTGAAACAGGCTCAAGATTTTTTGCATCTTCCTCTCCTCGCTGGCAGTCTGGCAGGCCAGCACGCATCGAGGTTGCGCCATCTGGCCTACCCATGAAAAACCCCCGCCACAACGGACAGGGACTCTCCTTTTAACCTCGATTACAGCGAGATCAGGAAGGGATCTTCCAGCGCCTCGGCGATAAAGCGCACGAAGCGGGCCGCGTCTGCGCCGTCGATCAGGCGATGATCGTAGGTCAGGCTCAGGGGCAGCATGTTGCGAGGCTCGAACTCGCCCTTCTCCTTGTTCCAGACCGGCTCCAGGCCGCCGCGCGAGACGCCCAGGATGGCGACTTCGGGGCTGTTGACGATAGGCGTGAAGGCGTGGCCGCCGATGCCGCCCAGGTTGGAGATGGTGAACGTGGCCCCCGACATCTCGTCGGGCTTGAGCTTGCGTTCGCGCGCCCGGCCCGCCAGCTCGGCCAGCTCCAGCACCAGTTCGGTGATGCTCTTGCGGTCCGCGTCCTTGACCACCGGGACCAGCAGACCCACCGGGGTATCCACCGCCACGCCGATGTTGATGTAGTCCTTGAAGACCACCTGCTCTGCGCCCAGATCCAGGCTCGCGCCGAATTTGGGGAACTGGCGCAGGGCGTTCGCCACGACTTTCATCAGAATGTGGGTCATGGTCAGCTTGCCGCCCGCCTTTTCCACGCGCGCGCCGAAGCGTTTGCGGGTTTCTTCCATCGCGGTCACGTCGGCCTTGTCGAAGTGCGTGACCATTGGAATGGTGGTCCACGAGGCGGTCATGGAGCGCACGGTGGCCTTGCGGATGCCGGACATGTCCTCGCGCTTGACCGTGCCCCACTTCTCGAAATTGGGCAAGGGGGCTGTGGGTTGTGGGCTGTGGGCTGTGGGGGCCTGAGCGGCGGCAGCAGCAGGTTGCACGCTGGGTGTTCCGGCAGTGCGGCGCACGTCTTCCTCGCTGATGCGTCCGGCGATGCCTGTGCCGTGAACGGTGTGAATGTCCACGCCGATTTCACGGGCCATGCGGCGCACGCTGGGGGCGGCGGGAATCACGGTGCGCCCGTCATAGGTCTGGGTGTTGTAGGTGCCCTGCGCGCCGGGAAACTGCGCTTTGGGCTGCTCGCCGCCCGCCTGCGCGCCGGAGGGAAGGGAAGGCTGGGCCTGTGGAGCGGCCTGCGCCTTCTGCGCTTCCTGCTGGGCCTGCGCCACGCGGTTGGCCGTGCCCGCGTCGGCAGCCGTGCCGCTGGATTCCACGTTGGCCGCCTGATCGCCGCCGCCCTGTGTGGTTGAAGTCTGGGCTGGAGCCGCAGCCGCCGCGCCACCTGCGCCGCCCGACAGCGTCAGAATGGTGCCGCCCACGTTCACGGTGTCGCCCACCGCCACGCCGATGCTTTCCACGGTGCCGCCCGCGCTGGACGGAACCTCGATCACAGCCTTGTCGGTCTCGATCTCGATGACCGGATCGCCCTCTTTCACGGTGTCGCCGACGTTGACCAGCACGGTCACGACGGTTCCCTTCTCGATGTTGTCGCCCACGTCGGGCAGCGCGACGACGGTGCTGCCGCCGCCCGACTGGGCCGGGGCAGAGGCGGCTGGTGCTGGGGCCGCTGCTTCCTGCTTGGGCGCTTCGGCTTTGGGTGCTTCAGCCTGAGCGGGAGCTGCCGCCGCCGGGGCCGCGCCGCCACCGCTCAGGGTCAGGATCACGCCGCCCACGTTCACGGTGTCGCCTACGTTGACCGACACGGCTTCCACCGTGCCGCCCTCGCTGGCCGGGACTTCGATCACGGCTTTATCCGTCTCGATCTCGATGATCGGATCGCCCTCGGCAATGGTGTCGCCCGCTTTGACCAGCACGGTGACGACGGTTCCCTTCTCGATGTTGTCCCCGACGTCGGGGAGTTTCAGTTCTGTCGCCATTTGGAGGCTCCTTTGTAAAGATGTTGATGGTTGAAAGTTGATGGTGGAGGGCTGACAGAAAATCGTTTTCCATCACCCATCCCCATCACCCATCAACGCAGGACGGGCGCGGCGCGTTCGGGATCGATGCCCAGATCGGCAATCGCCTTGGCCACCACGTCGCCCTTGACCTTGCCATCGCGCTGGAGGGCGTAGAGGGTTGCCACGACGACGTGCTTGGCGTCCACCTCGAAGAAGTCGCGCAGTTCGGCGCGGCCCTCGCTGCGGCCAAAGCCGTCGGTGCCCAGGGTCCACAGCTTGCGGTCCAGGTGGCCGTTCAGACCGTCCGCGCCCAGCTTCACATAGTCGCTGACCGAAATCAGGACGCCGGGGGCGTTCTCGGGGGTCAGTTGCTCGGCCACATAGCTGACTTTGGCTGTCTCGGTGGGGTGCAGCATGTTGTGGCGCTGGGTCAGCAGGGCGTCCTGATGCAGTTCCTTGTAGCTGGTGACGCTCCATAGGTCTGCGGCCACGCCGTAATCGGCCAGCATGTCCACGGCTTTCTGCGCGGCGTCCATCGCGGGGCCGCTGGCGAGAATCTGGGCGCGCAGCCTGGCCTTTTTATTGGCGTTGCGCTGGAACAGGTACATGCCCTTGAGAATCCCGTCGTGGATTTCCTGGTGGGTGCGCCCGTCGTCGGGCATGGCGGGCTGGATCTCGTTCTCGTTGTCCACGGTGATGTAATAGAACTCGTTGATGCCGTCCACGTACATGCGCTGGATGCCCGCCTCGATGATCACGGCCAGTTCGTAGGCGAAGGCCGGATCGTAGGTCTTCATGTTGGGGACCACGTAGCCCTGGAGGTGGCTGTTGCCGTCCTGGTGCTGCAAACCCTCGCCGTTGAGGGTGGTGCGCCCGGCGGTTGCGCCCAGCAGGAAGCCGCGCGCCATCTGATCGGCGGCAGCCCACACCAGATCGCCGATGCGCTGCATGCCGAACATGGAATAGAAGACGTAGAAGGGAATGGTGGGCACGCCGTGGTTGGCGTAGCTGGTGGCGGCGGCGATCCACGAGGACATCGCGCCGTCCTCCGTCAGCCCCTCTTCCAGCATCTGGCCGTCGATGCTTTCCTTGTAGACCATCAACGAGCCGCTATCGACGGGCGTGTAGGTCTGGCCGCGCGGGCTGTAGATGCCGATGCGCGGCACCAGCGCGTCCATGCCGAAGGTGCGGGCCTCGTCGGGCACGATGGGCACGATGTACTTGCCGATTTCCTTGTCGCGCAGCAGCTTGCTGAGGATCGAGACGGCGGCCATCGTGGTGGACACGGCGCGGCCCTTGCTGCCGCCCGCGAATTCCTCGTAGAACTCGCCCGTGGGCACGGTGGGGTGCGGGTACTCGACGTGGCGCGAGGGCACCAGACCGCCCAGCGCGGCGCGGCGTTCCAGCGCGTACTTGACCTCCGGGCTTTCGGGGCCGGGGTTGTAGTACTCCAGATGCTCGACTTGCTCGTCGGTCAGGGGCAGTTCCAGCAGCGTTCGCAGGGCCATCAGGCTGGCCACGTCCAGCTTCTTGACGTTGTGGGCCACGTTGCGGGCCTGCGCGCTCTCGCCCAGGCCGTAGCCCTTGACGGTGCGCGGGATGATCAGTGTGGGGCTGCCCTTGTGTTCGGTGGCGGCCTTGTAGGCGGCGTAGATCTTATGCACGTCGTGGCCGCCCCGGTTCAGCAGTTCCAGATCGGCATCGGACCAGCCCTCGATCAGGCGCTTGAGTTCGGGGGTGTTGAAGAACTTCTCGCGCAGCTCCTTGCCGCCGAAGGCCGCGTAACGCTGCGATTCGCCGTCCACCAGCAACTCGAAGCGCTTGACGATGGTGCCGTTGTAGTCCTTCTGAAGCAGCTCGTCCCACTTGCCGTCCCAGATGACCTTGATGACATTCCAGCCCGCGCCCCGGAACAGCGCCTCGAACTCCTGAATCACCTTGGAGTTGGCGCGCACTGGGCCGTCCAGCCGCTGGAGGTTGGCGTTCAAGACGAAGATCAGGTTGTCCAGGTTCTCGTAGGCGGCAAAGCGGATCGCGCCGATGCTCTGCGGCTCGTCCATCTCGCCGTCGCCCAGGAAGGCCCAGACGCGGGCGTCGCCCTTGGGCTTGAGGCTGCGGTTTTCCAGGTACTTGATGTAGCGCGCCTGATAGATGGCCTGGATCGGCCCCAGCCCCATGCTGACGGTGGGAAATTCCCAGTAGTCGGGCATCAGCCAGGGGTGGGGGTAGCTGGCGAGGCCGGGGCCGTCCGGGGACAGCTCGCGCCGGAAACGGTTCATGCGGCCCTCGTCCCAGCGGCCTTCCAGGAAGCTGCGGGCGTAGACGCCGGGGCTGGCGTGGCCCTGGAAGAACACCATGTCGCGGTCTGGCCCGGCTTCCGGCCCCCGGAAGAAGTGGTTAAACCCGACTTCCAGCAGTTCGGCGGCGCTGGCGTAGGTGGCGAGGTGGCCGCCGATGCCGTCGCTGGCCTTGTTGGCGCGCAGCACCATGATCACCGAGTTCCAGCGAATCGCGTTGCGGAACTTCAGCTCCAGCGCCTCGTTGCCGGGGTATTCGGGCTGCGCGTCCACATCGATGGTGTTGATGTACGGCGTGTTCTGCTTGAACTCGATGGGTGCGCCCTGAAAATAGGCGTAGTGGTCCAGTTCGGTCAGCAGTTCCGCCGCGCGGTTGTCGCCCGCGTCGGCAAACACATAGGCCAGAGAATCGAGCCACTCCTGCGTCTCTATGTGGTTGACCGAATCGCGTTCCTGCGAAGGAAGTCCCGCGCGCGGCGGGCGGTTGGGCGGCTGTTTCGTCATGGGGCCAGTCTAGGCCACGCCCTTCCACACTTCCAACAGGCGTTTGTCACGCGATTCACCAGACGCGGTGGTGAGTGGGTTGGGGCCGTAGCGGCTGAACGCCTGGGCGTGCTTCGCCCGTCGCCCCCCTCCCAGCCTCCCCCGCAGGGGGGGAGGAGCCAAGGGCCATTGCCTCTCGCTGGCGGCAAGTTGGAAGATTCTTCAATTCAGTATCAGCAGTCCTACCGCAAACGCCGTACCAAGCAGCAAAAAGTCCCTCCTTGCGGGGGACTGGCACAGCTCGGTACGAAAGGGTTGGGAGGGGGGTGGCGGGCATAGCCGTCCCAACTTGAAACCAAGCCGCCCCACACCACCCGCCGCTGGTATCCTGACCCCATGAAACCGGCCCGCCACGCCCTGTCCCTGCTGGCCGCCCTGCTGCTCCCCGCCGCGCTGGCACACCGGCCCGTGTTCAATCCCGGTTCCGGCAGCCGTGCCGCCGCCTTTGCCATTGCCGAACCGGAGGTGTCGCAGGTCATCACCGCGCAGGGCAAACGGGGCACGCGGGACTGGTACACGCTAAAGGTTCCGGCGGGATTCGCGCTGGATGTGGCTGTGTTCGTGGGGGCGCGGTGCAACGCTGGCTACCGCCCGCAGTTGTGGCTGGCTGGCCCTGGCCTGGGCAACGGCAGCGGCGGTTCCCCGCGTCCCGCCTTTCTGCCCGCTGGGGTGGGTGCGGTGGGCGTGCCGAACACCTACACGCCGTACAGCGGTCACGGCGTCACCGCCCGCAAGGGCCAGACGCTGGCGCGCACGCTGGGGGGCGGGGAGTATTCGCTGGTGGTGGACAACGGCGCGGCAGACGGCTGGTACTTCCTGTCGCTGGCCGGGTTGGAGAAGGGTGGGGGAACGGCGGCGGGGCGGGAGGGGCTGGCAAGGTTTGGGACGTGTAGATGATGAAACTCAACTTAAACTCGCCAAATGTTGCCCGGAGGCGATTTCAGAAACTTAATCACGTAGAATAACTCACCATCATGAATAGTTATGCCCAATGTCCTCACTATTTGGGAATCCTAATGTCGTATCCTCTGTCTGATTGCCAATGAGCGCTTTGCAATACCTTTAGGAGATTGCATAATGAATAAGATTAGAATTGGGAATAAAATCAGAACACAAACCAAGAAGGGCAAGATAGTAAGAAGATATACACGCCCTGTTGGTGATGACGGGGAAATTTTCATTCATTAGACCTCTTGCGAAAGTCAGGCACATTTAGCGGTGGCGTTGCAGATGGCGGCGATGAGGTTGACTCGGAGGCTGAACCGCTTTCGCCGATGGCGATACGTTTCCTTCAACACTCGAAAAATCTTGAGCCGACGAATAACATGCTCAACAGCGATTCTGAAGCGTGCCAGTCGAAGATTTTCTGCTTTCTGTGCCGGAGTGAGCTTGCGTTTCTTGCTCGCTTTGTGCGGTGTATGGCACAGCGGGTGTTGGTGTTGAACGCCCTGATAGCCAGCATCGGCAACCAATTCAGTTTCAGGGTGAATGGCGGTCTGGGA
>NZ_MSTI01000132.1 GCF_001949125.1 Deinococcus marmoris | reverse complement strand
CTCAGACCCTGATTCGTCGGGAGCATCAGGTCACGCACCGAGATGGGCGCGTGACCCATGAGGTGCGGTTTGCCGTGAGCAGCACGCTGCTCACAGCAAGGGAAGCCGAGGACATCTGGCGACAACACTGGAGTATCGAGAATCGGAGCCACCATCGGCGTGACACGATCTTCCATAAAGATCGTCACCGACTGCGCCAAGGAGCGCAAGGATTGGCTGTCCTGCACGGCATACTGTTGACCCTTTTGCACGCGCGAACACGACACCTCACCGATCTGGTCAGACGCCTACGGCATGATCCTCTGGCCGCGCTGAACGTCTTGGGAATTGGATCTGGTTGAGATAAAAGCCTGACATGGCCCCTTTGGTCTCCACCGTGCCTTTTTGGCTCAGGTGTATCAGCCTTATTTCACCTGTTCGACTTGACGGCATGTTGAACGTGGGTTTCTTTCGTCTACATAGGACTCAGGGCTGGTCTGGACACCTCCTTAGGCTGAAAGTGGCAGAACTTTTGTCAGTGAGCTTCACACCCTCAACCTTGTCAAAGCTGAACGCATGTCACCTAGCCCCTGGCGGCCTGACAGATTTTATGAGAGTGAACGGAAAGCGAGCTGCCAGCCGAGCTCCAGGGTTGTTTGAGGAGGGGCATGGGTGCGTTTCCGCTGCACTTCCACGTCTCAGAACAGAGTGGCCAGACCCACGGACACTTTGGGGGGAGAGGCAGCGGACACTTTGGGGGGAGAAGGCTTTGAGTCTGTATAGCACGGCATTTATCTTGAATTTTTTCCGTGCGGACACTTTGGGGGATTGACAGTATTTTCCACGGACACTTTGGGGGATTGAGAAGAGAGAGCATTCTGAAGGATGAGCTAGGCAAGCTGCCCTAAATATCGTGCTGGTCAGCTTTTTAGGTGTATTCCCACTTTGCCGATCACTTTTGGGAACATCACGGACACTTTGGGGGATTGGGGTACAAAATCCACGGACACTTTGGGGGAAACAGGGTGTGTTGCACGGACACTTTGGGGGATTGGGGTACAAAATCCACGGACACTTTGGGGGATTGGGGTACAAAATCCACGGACACTTTGGGGGATTTAAGATTTTTTCGCCGTCCACAGGCGGGTTTTTCTGATTCCTATGTTGTTGACAACATTATTTTTCTTTCTCTTTAAAAACAAATAACATCAACAACATGATCCTTCTGCCCCGGGCCTCCGAAAAGCGTGCGCTGACCCAGCACGTCGACGAACTAAATTTGGCTCGGCTCGGTCTGATCAGCATGCAGAGCCGGGTGGGTGCGGGCAGCACGTTCTGGGAGGACGAATACGGCGAGGGAGACGAACGGATGAGCGTCAAGTGCATTGGCACAGCGCAGTATCTCGTGCCCTTTGGGGTGGACAATGACGTCATCATCGGCATCCTCTGCCTGTTCGCAGCGCAGGGGTTCCCGGCAAGCAACGCCGTCACAGGCACCGCCAACCACTTCCTGAGGGCCTCGGGCCTGGACACCTCCGGGCGCTATCACAAGAACCTGCACGAATCGCTGATGCGCCTATCGCACACCAATTTCCACATCGAGCGCGGCTGGCACGATGGTAAGCGTTACCGGACGGTGATCTTCCGCCACCTGCACGAGATCATGTTCGATACGGCCCAGTCCGGTGGGACCATCGATCAGGACAGTACGATCACGGTGGTGCTTCCCCCGATCATTGCTGAGAGCCTGCGCCGGGGTTTTCTCAAGCCGCTGAGTTCAGGAGTGCTGGGCGAGCTGAGCCAGCCAACGGCCCGCGCCCTGTACCGCTTGCTGGACGGTCACCGCCACAACCTCACTGCTCCGGAAGAGCGTCTCCAGGAATTCACGGTGGGCCTGGTGGGATGGGGTCGCAAGGCCCGCATCCTGAACCTGAGTCCGGACAAGATCCGCCGCGTTCTCGATCCGGCCCACGAGGAATTGCTGCGGGCACATTACCTGGCATCGGTCACTTATCAGGGACGCGGGCAGGGGCAGAGCGTGCATTACGTCTTCGAGCGGGAAGTCGTGGCCCTCGATCCCCTGCTGCTCAGCCGTCTGACGGGACGCGGCATCGCGCCCAAGGTGGCCCGTGGCCTGATGGAGGGTATGGGTGTGGACACAGTCCGCGAACGCCTGGATGAGGTGGAACGGCTGATTGCGGGCAAGAAGGTCCCAGGGCCAGGCTTCTTCGTGAATTTCATCCGCTCGCCGGACGATTACCGCCCACGTCCGGCCCTCGCTCAGGGCCAGTCACCGGCGAAGATTAGGGTAGCCAAGCAGCCGCGTCTGTTGGACATGGAACCTGATCCGGATCAGGCGGCGCGTGAGCGGTTTGCGACTCTGTCGTCCACGGAGCGTTCCCAGGAAACGGTGCGGTCCCTGAAGGTGGTATACGGTAGTCGCTTGAACGTTGAGGAGTACCGGAAGCTCGGCGAGGTGTTGGAGGTGGAGGCATTAGACGCCGCTGCATTGCGCGCCGAGGCCGCCCGCGCCCTGGCCACGGGGACGTGCGACCACCAGGCGGCGCTGCTCCAAGTGCAACTGAAGAATTTCACCTGAACGCGCTTTGTGTTGGTGCTGGCCAATCCGTCAAAGCGCTCTGAGGGCAACTATGCACCGTAAACAAAGCTTAGATCGGCTCACGCTCCTCTGGGAACGGTCCCTGGCAGACAACGCCCAACCCATCCCAGTCCGAGACGTTTCTGCGGCTCACCTGGATATCCCTGACGAACCCCTGCTGGAGTTCAGGCACGAACACAGCCAGACTGTTGCGCCAGTGATGGTGGCAAGGACCATACTCATGCCGCCGCTGGGCGAGGGCCGGCTCGAAGTGATGGCCTACCGGCTTGACCTCCAGAGCAATGCCCAGACCTGGGCCGCGCAGGACGAGGGCGAGATCCGCCGCCGGGCCGTGACTGCCGCGCGAGACATGGACGCCGCCGCCCTGTGGGATCTTCTGGAGGCCAACCTGATTCTCAATGGGGTGGTGGGCGCAAAGGTCAGTCCGCACACCCTGCGGGCCTACCGCAAGGGCCTGAGCACGTTCCTGGAGTTCGCCCAGATGGCCGGGGTCCAGTTGCTGCGCCCTCGTCCCAACCACGGCGCGGCGTACGCCCGCTGGCTAGAAGGTCAGGGTTACAACACCTCCACCGTGCGGGTCAGGCTCGCCGCCTCCCGTAAACTGTTCGCGGCGTTGCGCTGGGCCGGCGCGACCGACGCCACGCCGTTTGCCGACGTGCGGCCCGCACCCGATCCTGTGCCGCGCACCGAGAAACGCAAGCCCTACTCTCAGGGCGAGGTCGAAACCCTGCTGCGACACGCCGATCTGGAAGAGAAGGTCATTCTTCTGCTGGGCGCGCATGCCGGACTACGCGTCAGCGAGATCGCCGGGCTGCGCAGGGCCGACATTCACCTCCAAGGCGAGCATCCACACTTGATGGTCACCGGGAAGCGGCAGAAACGGCAGGGTGTCGTTCTTAGTCAGTCGCTTCAACAGGCACTCAAGGTCTGGCTGGCGGGCACACCGCAGTTGTCTACTTACGTCATCAGCGGACAGAGCAGCGATTACGTGCAGGGCCGGGTCAAGTCGGTCTGCGAGCGCAGCGGGGTCCCCTATTCGCGCCGCCAGGTGCACGGGCTGCGCCACAGCGCGGGCACCCGCATCTATGCCGATACAGGTGATCTGCTCGCCGTACGCGACCACCTGCGTCACGCCGACATCACCAGTTCCGAGATCTATGTCGAGTACGCCAGGAAGATGAAGGACAGTCCAGTCAAAGGCTGGTGAAGGCGAAGGCTGGATCAGGAAGCCACCATGAATGGAGCAATCGGCTGTCTTTTGAAGCGCATAAGCGAGCGCTATGGCAAGGTCGTGTTGCCTTAACCGGTGACCTGCTGTGACCGATGCCAAACCCTACCGCCACCGATTTCCCATGACGATTATCCAGCACGCTGTCTGGTTTTACCACCGCTTCCCGCTCAACTACCGAGACGTTCAGGAATTGCTGCACCAGCGCGGTATTGAGGTCAGTCACGAGACGCTCCGCGAGTGGTACCTGAAGTTCGGGCCGCTGTTCACCGATGAATCCCGCCGGGGTTCCAGCTGGCTTCTGGATAAGGTTTGCACGACGGTGGATGGCGTCCGACACTGGCTGTGGAGGGCGGTCAACGAGCGCGGTTTCGTGCTCGATATTTTCCTTCAGCGCCACCAAGATACCGAAGCCGCGAGGATCTTCCTGATCAAGTTACTCGGCGAATACAATGACCCAGACACGATTTGTACCGACCAGCTGCGGAGCTATGGAGACGCGATCCGGGAGTTCGCAAACCTGGTCCATGTCGACCATCAGCACCGCGCACTGCAACAACATGGTTGAGCAGCCTCACTGTCCCACACGACGTCAAGAGTGGCAGCAACAAGAATTCAAGCGACGAAGACGCGCGCAAGAATTCCTCCGCATGCATGCCCGGATCGAGAACCTCCACCATCACTCCCACACCAGCGTTTCCGCCAAGATTCAAAGAGACAACCAGAAACAGGCGTTTCAGACGTGGTCGACGGTTGCTGCAGGTGTGGTTCAGGCCACACCTGCCCTTCGGCTGCTTCGGTGCCAGTTAGAGCAACACAACCCGTCAAAGTCCTGGCAGTTCATCCGCGCTTCTCGTTGGTGAATTCGCTGTGGAATTTCTGGAACTGGTATTCGCCCAGACCTTCGACGAAAACGCTGCGGCTGCTGACTTCTGCGATCTGGTAAGTTTTGCCGGAGCGCCTGCCGTACCAGGTTTCCCCCTCGGCCACCGGAGGCAAGGCGGCTTCGCGGGCGGCCTGTTCCCCCGGGGTCAGGTACGCCCCAGGCATCGGCGTCACAGCGGTCATGGTGCCACTCTTTCTGCCCTGGAGCTGCGCTCCCACCTCCTTGTCCAGCGCCCGGATGATGTACGTCCAAGGGTTGTCCGAACCGGCGGTCTTTCGTGCCTCGGTGATCACCTCAGCGGCCCGGTCAGGCGTGATCTGCGTAATCCAGCCCTGTCGCTGCCCGCAGCGCAGGCCGGGCGGTGTTTCGTCCATCAGGTCGTTGAGTTTCTTCTGACCGCCCAGGGCAGGGACCAGCAAGGCGCGGGTTTCCACCGGGTCATGCGGCTCGTCTGGGGCCGGGATCGGTATGGCCCCGACGGGCGGCGCGGTGGGCGGAACATTTTTAGAAGAAGTGATCGTTGCCGATTCTTCGTTCGCCTGATCCTGATCCCCAAACAGAAGTGCCAGATCAGCGTCTGTGATGGACGCGTCAGCGTCCCCGCCGTCAGGCGGCAGCAAGGCCACGCTTGCGGCTGGGCTGTCTACCCCGCCTTCATCTTCTGAACGCGAAGCGATTGTGGTGGTGAACGGTACGCTGCTGATCTGACTCGCCTGTACCTCCGGGGTGCTGGCCTCACGCGCGTTTTCAGTAACGTTGTATTCACCACCTGTCTTTTCTAGTGTCTTTAAAACACTGTCTTTACTGTCTTTATATACTGTCTTTATATGTATCGACTTTCAATACACCCCCTGTATTGATTTCCGATACACCTCCTGTATCGACTTTCAATACACCCCTGCTGGACTTTTTGGGGGTGTATTGATTTCCGATACACCCTTTGCGGCCATGCGCTCAGCGTAGGACTGGGCCAGATGGAGGGCGTTTTCTGCCCAGAGCCTTTCCATGTCCAGATGCCAGCGGTTGGCGTTTACGCGGTCTCCTGGGGTCATGGTGATGAAGTGGCCGCAATGCTCCAGCACGCCCGTCTGGATGCGTCCCAGCTTGCTCTGGCTGACGCCCAGATCGCTCATCATCCGGCGAACGGACAACGTGGCATTCGTGTTGGCCCAGCTCATGAGGTAGTTGATGAATCCATAGCCGTCCACGCCGATCTTGCTGGCATACTTATCGCGCATGACATTGGGACACTGGTGGAATCCACGGTGATGATCACCGCTGCTGGTGACAACTGCGCCGCTCATGCCTGATCCCCAGATGTTTCAGGGCCGCGCGTGTGCGCTGGCTGTGGCGTCCGAGAGAGTTTGGCTTTCATGGATGGAACTCCTACGCGTTCCTCACTCCCCCTCTCGGGGCCTCCGGGTCTGTTGACCCGGACATGCTCAGGCGCGTATCCTGTGCATAAGGCAATGCCTGCGAACTCCCCAGTTCGCAAAACAATCGAATTCTTCGGATCGGACACCCTCTGCGAATACCGACTTGCAGGCCGCGCGGGGGGTGTTCCCTTGGGTCAATTGCTCGGTGACCTCCGGGACCCGCTTAGCATACCTTGATTTCGCTTTAGCCGTGCAGGAATTGCGGCTTCATCTCATGGTCAAGTCAATACGGTCTCCTTGAGAGGGAAACCATTTACCGTATGTTCTGCTGGCAGTCGGGCCCCTCGTTTTGTGCAGCGGCTCAGACATTTGCTGATGCCAACTAAATCCAGGTAATATCCTGTCGCAACCTAGATTGCAAGGGGGCAAAAAAAGAATGACCACAAAACTTGACAACTGGCAGCAGTGGCTGTATGCCACAGATGAAGATCGGCGAGCCACAGCAGAGCGTGGATTACGGGAACGGAATGCCGACCTGCTCTGGTCGTTGGTTCAAGCCTTTCTGTGGCTCAGACCTACACCCGACAAGCACCTCAGTGTCCATACCTTGCACACCTATCGCATGGGGGTGCAGAAATTTCTGAAGTTTTTGGAAAGCATACAGATTGATGGGACTCAGCTCCCAGAGCAGCAGCAGTATGTGGACTGGCTCCAGGGACAGAAACTGGCATCCATGACAGTTCGCACAAGGTCCACAGCAGCCAAGCATTTGATCAGTTCCCTGATATGGGCTGGTCTGGAACAGACTAATGCCACGCCTTCAGCGAAATTTCCGTCCGAGTCACGGGCAAAGCGTCAACGTCGACCCTACACGGAAGCTGAAATCGACTTGCTCTTAAAACTGGCCAATAATGAGGAGCGACTCATCATCCTTCTGGGATTAGACGCTGGCCTTAAAGCTGGTGAGATGATGGCATTGCGTAGACAGGATGTTTTACTCTCTCATATCCCTCCGGTGTTAGATATAGTCAGTGCTCGAAAGGAGACTTTTCGTCTCTCCCTTTCTAATGATTTACAGTACGCTTTTGAAGCTTGGTTTGAGGAATGTCCAGTAGCCCCAATCGAAAATGTTCTGGCTGGGAAACGCGGTGAATATGTCGAAGATAGATTACGGCGACTCTGTAAAAGAGTAGGCGTGAATTACGAAAACATCGGTATTGAAGGTCTACGTTTGTCTGCAGGGGCACGATTTCATAGAGAAAATGGAGACCCCAAGGCGCTAATGCTTTTTCTGCGCATATCACATAAGCGAAATATTAAGAGATATATAGATGCGGTAAGATGGCTTAACTAGAAAAAAATTATAATCGGTCACAGCTTTTAATACTCGGAGGAATTTTATCTTAGATTTAAAATAAATGGGCAATTACGATTTACAGATCTATAATTCTAAGATAGAGCAGTGTTAGCAGGAAAATTAAGCTTGCACCAATACTTTTTGGGGGGATAATTTACTAATTAGCAGTTTTCCATGCTCTGATCGAAGGAAAAAGCGGTATTGCCGCAGATGAGTCGTCTGTAACACTGTCCACCATGATAATCTCTGCTTAGGTAAATCTGAACTGATCTTTGATTTGTCAAGGTCTAAGATAATTCGATATGTTGTCTGCATCCGTGCGCCAGTCCTCACAGGTCAGACCCGGCGCGCGGGTGAACTCGCGGGTGTTGTTGGTCACTACCGTCAAGCCCCTGGCCAGCGCCGTCCCCGCGAGTTGCAGGTCATACGGACCGATGGGGGTCCCCGCCTGCCGAAGGTGCTGACGCAACTGGGCGGTCTCTTGCGCGTCCGCTGCCTGGTAATCGAGAACGGTCAATTCGGTTTGCAGGGCCGTCCAGACTTGACCGTAGCGCTCGCGGGCTGCAGGCTGACCCGTCAGACCGTACTCGATCTCCATCACCGTCACGGTGCTGATTGCCAATTCACCTGGCGTGTGCTGCGCAAAGGCCGCCATCACGCCCGGATGCCCCCTCAGAAAGTCACTGACGACATTCGTGTCCAGGAGGTAACGGCTCAGAACAGGTCACGCTCCTCGGGCGGTAGCAGATCGCTCCGGTCAATGGTGAAGCCCTGCGGATCGTAGACGGCTTCTCGCATGTGTCCCTGGAGGGCGTCACTCCAGGGGCGCTGCTGCTCGCCGTAGGACAGCGGCACCAGTTTCGCGGCCGCACGTCCATTGCGGGCAATGATGATGATCTCCCCGCCCTCTGCGGCATCAACCAGCCGGCTGAACTTGTTCTTGGCGTCGTACAGGTTGATGGTCTGCATGGTGCACCTCCATGGAGAGTCTAGCCTGTCCAAGTCAGGCCAGATGTGAGCCCAGTCGGCTTTCTCTACACTGCCTCCCATGAGTTTCGCGTTCCAGGGAGTGGGCGGAACCGATGAGATGGGGGCCAGCCCGCAAGACGCCCGCGCGTGGCTGCCCTAGGCCGAAAACGCCCTGTCCGTCGTCGGCTACCAGGATGCCGAGAGTCCAGGCAGACGGCTGCTGGAACTCCAGCAGGGTGGAGATGTCATGCTGCCCGATGGACGGGGAGGCCGCGAACCCGTTTCAGCCTACTCGCGCATTGAGCGCTTCTACCTGTCCGCCCACGCGGACCGGGGCGGCATGTTGGGCATGATCGCGCGGTATGCGCCCGGCAAGGTGCTGCTGACCCATGGGGACGTCGCGCCCCGCACCAACATGGCCGGCTACCTGAACGGCAAATACGAAGTCGCCCTGCCTAAGGCGGGCGAGGTCATCGAGTTGCAGGACAGCCGCCGCCGCAAGGGTGTCTTTCTCAACGCTGGGAAGAAGAAACTGGAAGCCCTCAAGGAGCGTCATTCCAAGGGCAAAGTACAGGTGCGCTACGACGCTGGGCAGCATGCGGTGATCATCGAACTGCCGGAGGAGATGGACGGCGCGCTCTTCGGGGAAGGGGAGTACACCCTGGAGGTACTGAGGGGCAAGCTCAGCCGCCTCAGCCGCGTCAAGCTGCGCGAGCGCGATCAGGAGGCCCTGGCGGGCATGGAGTCACCGGAAGCGGACGTCAGCTCAGATTGACCGGACCACTTTCCTCCGACGGATCAAAGACGTATTCCAGGATATCCGAAATCTGGATTTCCTGACCCGTGAGTTGACGCAGACCGGTGACGATGCGCGCGAGGGTGGGCAGGTCAATCCGGGAAGGCTCATGGCCACGCCGCGCGATTCGGTAAACCGTACCCATACGATCAATACCCCCCGCCTTGGCTAGCGCATACGCCGTGATTCCATGCTCTTCAAGAACATCACTCAATCGCCACCGTACCGCTGCCATAACTCATTGTGCCAAGAAAGCGACAATAGTTGCGCGGTATACAACTTAGCGCATTGTCGCTTAATTACTATATGCAACACCTGAAAGGGCAGCCCTAGGAAGCCTGAGCCCCTTCAGGATCCGTAACTCATTGAGGTGGATCGTATGAAGCATACCCTGAACATCCCGCAGTCCCATCTGCCCTGGACCCTCCATGCAGTTTGAGCTGCTGCGCGCCCACCAGCGCTTCCTGCCGCTGATCGGTCAGCGCCAGCGGCGTCCTGATGACGAGGCAATCCCGCTCACCAACCTCCTGGTCAGCCCAGCCGTGAAGAACACGTTGCTCAATGCCCTGGGGGAAGGCGGCCCCCACAGCGGCCCGCTGTTCGGCTACCGCGATCAGAGTGAATTGCATGTCCGCTTCGCGGCGGCGCGCGGCTACAGCGCCGCTCTGGCCCCGGATCCTCTGGCCATGGACCCCCTGTACCTCCTGGGCCTGACCGATGCATACCGACAGACGGACCCCCGCCTGGACTGGACGGGCCAGTGGCTCACGGCCCGTGGTGGGCAGTTCCCCAACGTGTCGAACTGTCTGCGTTGGTTCGAGCGGGCCGCCGGGCAGCAGTTGGTCACGCCCGAACACCCCCTGGTGTTCGCAGGCTGGATGGACGAGAGCTTCACGCTGCTGGCCTGCCATATGGGGCCGGACGAGTTCGAACCCTGCATCTGGCTGCCGCTCCACTTCACCGCTGAACCGGAGGCCCAAGCATGACCCACGCACCAGATGCCGCCCTGACGGTCACCCTCAACTCCCTTGCTCAGCGGCAGGCGATGAACATCATCCGCTCCCGGTCAGTTGCCGCCTTCGGTGCCCTGGTGGGCGTGGCTCAACTGGACCGGGCCTGGATCACTGACGTGCAGGACGGCCCGCTCAAGCGGGCAGATGTCTCTTACGGTGAATTGGATGTCGGGAGCAGCGATGATCTGCAGCACTGGTATGACGGCTACCGGGCAGGACTCCAGTTCGCTCGGCTGAACCATCTGGGGTGGTGGTGGCACTGCGAAGAGGCCCCGCCGTGGGAGGTTAGCGACGTTTTGCAACAGTCGGAACTGAACCGTTTGCAGACGCAGCCTGAGCGGTACAGCATCCCGTCTGAACGTAGCGGCCCACCCAGCTTTCTCCTGCTCTTGACGTGGCTCCATGAAGATGAGCTGCGTTGCCGCGTTCTGGAGATTGAGCCTGCCACCCAGCAGGCGCGTGACCTCTCTGTGCTGCTGTAACACCATTCAAAAAGCGCGCAGCGATCGCTGCGCGCCGGAGAGCAGGGGACGCAAGGTATACCTCGCGTCCTTTCACTTGCGGCTTACAGGAGTCGGGTCAGATGATTCTCCCCCTCTGCCGAGTTCTCAATAGGCTCTTCCTGAGCTTGCAGGTGTTCGGGGGCGGGCTGAACGCCCACCCCCCTCCCACGGCGCTTCTGGGGGGCAGTCTGTTCGCTCTGATCGATCTGCAACGCCAGCACACCGAGGCATCGGACGCGCCAACCATCAATCTGCACATCGTCTCCGCGTTTCTGGACGAGGCAGGCTACTGCGTTGACGCTATAGGGGGGCAGTTTGGGTAGACGGAATGCCAGCAGGGACTTGAACTCCTTCGTACTGGTGACAACCACTTCGTGGGTGCCTTGAGGGCCAGTAATTTCGTACAGAACGCGGGTGCGGTTGGCGGCTGGGGTGACTTTATTTTTCGTCATGATTCTCCTCCAGGAGATCGTCGAGAGGGGCGGTACGGTATTTTCCAAACCGCAAATAGGGCATTTTTGGCCATACAGGGAAGGGTTCGTGCGGGTGGGTGTTGCGCCACACCTTGGTGCTGTGCTGAGCGAGCGTATACACGTCTTCTCGAACGCCAGAGAAGCCTGGGTAGTGAGAGAGATGTGCGGCGAGTTGCAGCACCTGCTGCCGCGCGGTTTCTGGAGGGAACTGATAGGGGCGTTCACCCGGTTTCGGACGTCCCCCACGTCCAGTGATGGACCGGGTGATCCGCATTCGGTAATGCGCCCTCACCTGCTCGCTCAGCCGCCAGGTGATGGCGTTTTCAGGCGAGCGGTAGAGTTCGTAGTTTCTCCAACGGAGGGGTTCATCGGGATCCAGTGCCAGACGCCACTGCTCACGCGAGGGTTCTGGCACGACGTTGCTCATCAGCAGCAGCGTGACGTTCCCCTGGGTGGGCGGCAGAATCACCTGTTGGATGGCGGGCATTCCTACGCGCCTCAGCGCTGTACGGGTGCCATCACTCTGCGTGATGCTCGGGTAGCGTTCCTCCTGTCGCTGAGCAACGCGAAGAGCCTGATTGATAGGGACAGTGATGACGACAACGCAGGGGGAGGCCCGTGCGAGACAGGCGACTTTTTGCAGGGCGCTGGTAACAATGGTGTGGTATCGCACCCCTCTATTGATAGTGGCGCGTGGGTGTCGTTGAAAAGACCCCCCCAAGGGGCTACCCCTGGTATGAGCGAGATGAGAACATGCACACCTGGCTCTTCAAAATTTTTAAAGCTGACTGGCACGTTGCGCGTGGGTGTTGCGTTAAGTCCCCCTGCTCGTCTTGGCGCGTGGGTGTTGACGGAAATTGCCCCTCAAAATGCAGAGAAGCGGAGTACAGTTGCGCTTAACTTTTCTAGGCACTCCAGCCGGATGTGACTCATCGCGCGTGGGTGGAGTGGTGGTTCACCTACGAAGTTTGCACTCGGTACAGACAGAGTGACGACGGCTGGGTGAATCCGGAAAACCACGATTGGGAGAGCCTCTTTCAGTACATATAATGAATGTTCCTCTTTGGGGCAAGGACGCAGGTACTCTTTTTTCATGGTGCTGTCCTCGCAGACAACCAAGGACGCGGCTCGCCACCGTGATCCGACCGACGTAGCTGCATGCTGGGGAAACCTCGCTGGTGCGGCTGCAACAGGGGCTGGAGGGTGCAATCCCCTCCTTCTACCTAATCTGAAAGTGATGTTGGGCGACACGGACACGGGACACGCGGTGACGCGTGCAACCCTGCCATTTTGGAATGACGGGAGGGGGTGCTGGGAACGGTGCAACCTCTCCCCCACTGGTGGGCGTCAGCATGTCGGTAACGGCATGAGCAGTAACGGCGCGACGTTGGGTGATGACCAACGCGCAAAGGGTGCTGCGGTACTCCTCGGGGCAACCTGGAGAGATCGGCGAATAGCTCAAGCCAGTCAAGGCGAGAAGAACTCTCGCTGTGGGGTGTTAGACCTGCGGGTCTTGGGTACAAGTGGTCAGAACCTGAGCGACAGTTCAGGGCCGTCGAGAGACGTGGGCAACATGCAGCAGGGTAAACCGCCAGTTCGGAACATTTGGGCGGCTAAAGACTCCTTCGGAGTCGACTGCACAGCGAGCGCTGCATGGGTGCTGATCGGGCTGTACCTCCGCGCAAGCGGACGGAAGATTTGGATAACGTGGGAAGCTGCTGGCTACACATCGAACACCTGTTTTTGGGGTGAGCGGCCAGGAGTGGGAGCGGCAGTGAGTAGGTTCAAACCGGTCAAGTGGGAGCAGTTCCATAAGCCCGGCGTACTGGCTTGTCCAGGCCGAAAACCGCCATCGGTTACAGGGTGGACTTCACGTCCATCTGGGAACATCTGCGAGGATTTCCGGCGTGCAATGCCGAGCACCAGGACACTCAGGGTTGGCCCCCGAGGTGTCAGCGACGTGAACAGGGTGACTCCTGTTCCTGGCGTGGTCAATATTGCAAAACACCCTCTGCATGGGGTTCAAAACATGACAGGCCGGGTCGGGCCAAGACATGCTGAACTGACGTTCAGCAACTTTTATCGCTGCTTTGGCAGCTGCGTCTCCGGGCGCTCTCATGGGTTCCAGCCACACTGCCCGTTTGGGTCAATGTGGTTGGGATTCCTCTCCCAATCCACAAGGAGAACTTTCAAGCCATGCCCACAAAAGTAGAACTTTTTTCTTTGAATAAGGCGGCAGACGAATGCGGCATTTCACGTCAGGATTTCAGGCAATACGTCGGTGAATTTGAGAGGCAGTCAGGAACGTATCTGCCCAAAGATCCTCAAGGAAACAAACAGATCCCTGAGGACTTTTTGCAGTTCTTTCAGCGTGCCGTGATGTGGTCGCGAGTTGAAGGCATCCTGCCCACCACCGCGATGAGACAGGCACTAGGCGACGGGTACAGTTTCAGGTTAAACGAGCTGGCAAAGGCCGTGGTTAATACCAACCAATTGCTCAAACTTCCTGGCGAGCTCCGCACTGTCGTCCAAGAGCTGGAGCGCCTCAGCAGAAGGGAGCGACCGGTGAAAATCATCCTGGCAGATGAGGTAAGAATTGCCAGGGCCCTCACCAGCATTCGGCTCTGGCAAGCAGGGGGATGCGTCCTGGCTGGCGGATTGTTAGAACGTTTGCTGGCCTCTCGATTTGGATGGTGAATCTGCGAGGAAGAAAGTAATCATGCTCCGCGTACGGAGCTGCTTGCGGGGGACAATGGATCCTGCGCAGAATCGCGAAGGATAGAATCTGCCCAAGAGTTGGACACTGCGTTGTCCCAGCCAGAGCTGACGCTGTTGCCGTCGGCCTGCACGGTGATCAACGACCTGTCAACGAGCTGGTATGAACTCCTCCTTTCACAAGGCCCCAAGAGCGTCAGCGGCACGGGGAAGGATCAAGCGGTTGAGAGCCTCAGCCAGATCAGCCGCCTTGAGAGGCGGACTCCGGAGCGCGGTTAGCAGTTCTCGCACTACCGTCAAAGTCAGCTCTTCATTCGCGCGCCCCGGAAACCCGCGACTTCAGTCGTGGGAGAAATGGGCGCTGCCCCTTAGGGGCAATAAAGGCTAAAGCGCTACAATCTTTTTTACTCATATGTACCAAACTCGCTGTGTGAAGATCACGCTGAGCGCGAAACTGAAATTGCGGCATAGCCCGGAGCAGAAAGCTGCTCTGGACGCCGTGACTTTGGCCTACCGTGACGGCTTGAACTTCGCATCTCAAGCAGCATTTGACCTGGGCAAGACCACTTCAGTTCCCAAGCTCCACCAGGAAACCTATGGCGTCTTGCGGGAACGTTTTGGCCTGGGGGCGCAACTGGCCTGCACAGTTGAACGTCAGGTGACTGCCGCGTACAAAACGCAGTGGACGAAGGCCAAGCAAAACCAGAAGGCCCGCGAGAAGGGGTTTACCAAGCGTCGTTACAAGGGCCTGGACAATCCCATGAAGTTTGTGTCCCGCACACTGGAATACCAGCATGGGCGCGACTACTCGTGGAAAAAAGATGGCAAGGTCAGCATCGGCACGCTGAATGGACGCTTGCAACTTGAGTTTGATGGCTATCAGAAGCAGGGGTGACCTGAGACTAGGAACCGAAACCTGCGCTAAGGAATTCAGCGCTGTTTGCGCCGCCAGATTCGGAGTTCGGCATCTGCTGAAGCGTCGCTGATCTCGGCATACCGCAACGTGGTCTGAATGTGGCGGTGGCCCAGCCGTTTGCGGATGGTTCCCAGGCTCACGCCCCCATTGACCAATTCCGTCGCGTGGCTATGGCGCAACTGATGCAGGGTGCAGGTCACACCAGCGAGAGCCGCATAGCGTTGCCAGCGCTCCTGCACGCTCTGATACCGCAACGGCCCACCACGCCCGTTCTTCTGCGCCTGAAACAGCGGCCCATGTGTGTAGTCCAGAGACCGCA
>NZ_MSTI01000057.1 GCF_001949125.1 Deinococcus marmoris | reverse complement strand
TCAGCATGGTCCTTACGACCTGGGCTACACACGTGCTACAATGGATGGTACAACGCGCAGCCAACTCGCGAGAGTGAGCGAATCGCCAAAAGCCATCCCCAGTTCAGATCGGAGTCTGCAACTCGACTCCGTGAAGTTGGAATCGCTAGTAATCGCGGGTCAGCATACCGCGGTGAATACGTTCCCGGGCCTTGTACACACCGCCCGTCACACCACGGGAGTAAATTGCAGCTCAAACCGCCGGGAGCTGAAAGGCAGGCGTCTAGGCTGTGGTTCATGACTGGGGTGAAGTCGTAACAAGGTAACTGTACCGGAAGGTGCGGTTGGATCACCTCCTTTACAAGCTCCTCACTACGTGTGTTCCTTCTGCCCTGTGCAGAAGTGTCGCTCATCTCCCCAAGCTGTCCCCCAACTTATGTTGGGGGACAGCTTTTTGTCGTCTGATACGCGGAATTGCCCGGAAACAGATAGACTGTGAATATGACCTCTGATATTCAGGCCGCTTTCGTGCGGGCACAGCAGGATGCACAGGCGCTTCCTAAAAAGCTTGGCAACGATGTGATGCTCAGGCTCTACGGGCTGTACAAGCAGGGCAGCGGGGGTGACGCTGGCACAGAGCGTCCAGGCGGTTTCGATTTCGTGGGTGCGGCCAAATACGACGCCTGGGATGCCCTGCGCGGCAAGTCCACGGAAGACGCCCAGCGCGAATACACCGAACTGGTCAGGTCACTTCAGGCCGGGAGCTGAAGTAAGCTGGGCGGGTGACGGATTCCCCCGTTCCCGACTCTGGCCCCCATGCGGCTGGCTCTCCCTCCGTGCTGGCCCCGGCCAAGACGAGAATGCGCGAGCTGGCCGCTGCTTATGCCCAGGCGCTGCCGGGCCTGGATACGCATAGCCTGATGTCCGGGCTGGACGGCGTGACCCTGACCTTCATGGCGATGGGAGACCGCGACGGCGCGTATGACCCCGAACACCGCGTCATCCTGATCAACAGCCGGGTGCGTCCAGAACGGCAGCGGTTTACCCTGGCCCACGAGATCGGTCATGCGCTGCTGCTGGGGGATGACGACCTGCTGAGCGATCTGCACGACAGTTTCGAGGGGGACCGCTTGGAGGAAGTGATCGAGACGCTGTGCAACGTGGCGGCGGCGGCGATCCTGATGCCCGAGGCACTGACAGCGGAACTGCTGACCCGCTTTGGCCCCAGCGGACGCGCCCTGGCGGAGCTGACCCGCCGTGCCGATGTGAGTGCCTCCAGCGCCATCTATACGCTGGCCGAGCGCAGCGATGCCCTGGTGATCTACGCGGTGTGCGCTGTGACGCGCATCGACGCCGAGCCTGGAGACAGTGAAGAGGAGCATCTGTCCGGCAAGGCCCTGACCGTTCGTGCCAGCAGTGCCGCCGCTGGGGTCAAATACAGCCTGCGCCCGGGCACTCCCATTCCTGACGATCATCCGGTGGCGGTGGCGCTGGACACCGGCATTCCCATCACGCAGGACAGCTACATTCCCTTCCGGTCTGGCCGCAAGATGCCTGCTTACGTGGATGTGTTTCCAGAACGGAACCGTGTGCTGGTCAGTTTCACACTGCCTTTCAAAGCCGGCAAGGACGAGATCTGAACCGCCTGCACGGCCTGAACTTCGGCTTTCCTGTGCCAGGGGGCGAGAAAGGTTCGGCTGGCTGGCGTGTGTCATGGACAGGTACGGCGGTGATGGGCATTCTGAACGTCACGCCGGACAGTTTCAGCGATGGTGGACGGCACTTTGAGCTGGCGGAGGCCCTGGCCTCTGCCCGCCGGATGCGGGACGCGGGTGTGCTGGTGCTGGATATCGGCGGCGAGAGTACCCGCCCCGGCGCAGAACCTGTGCCCGCCGAAACCGAACTGGACCGCATCCTCCCCGTCATCCGGGCGCTGGCTGGAGAGGGCGTCTTGCTCAGCGTGGATACCCTCAAGCCGGAGGTGGCACAGGCCGCGCTACGGGCCGGGGCGCATCTGGTGAACGACGTCGGCGGTCTGCGCGATCCCGAGATGAGGCGGGTCTGTGCTGAGGCGGGCGCACCGGCAGCCCTGATGCACATGCAGGGCGAGCCGCGCACCATGCAGCAAAACCCCAGCTACGACGACGTGGTGGCCGAGGTTTTCGCCTTTTTACGCGAACAGGCGGCGGTGGCGCGGGCGGCGGGTGTGCCGGATGTGCTGCTCGATCCTGGGGTCGGTTTCGGCAAGACGCGGGAGCATAATCTGACGCTGCTGCGGGCGCTGCCGCAATTGACGGCTGGGCCGGACGGCGTGCTGTTGGGGGCCAGCCGCAAACGCCTGATCGATTATCTGGCCGACGTTCCACGTGCGGAAGACCGTGACCCCGGCACGCTGGCCCTGCATCTGCACGCGGCCAGCACGGGCGCGGCGCTGGTGCGGGCGCATGCGGCGGCGGCGCACGTTCAGGCGCTGCGGGTACAGGCAGCGCTAGACTTGCCGGGATGACGGCGTTGACGAGGAACCGAGAATGAGCCGCGTGATACTGGAAGGGCTGGAATTTCACGCCCGGCACGGCGTTTACGACACCGAGGGCGTGCTGGGCGCGCGTTTCGTGGTGGACGCCGAGCTGTATTACGATTTCGCCGGACTGCCCGACGAGCTGAGTGCCGCCGTCAATTACGCCGCCGTCTACACCGCTATCCAGGAGGAAGTCACGGGAAAGCGCCATCAGTTGATTGAGGTGCTGACGGACCGGATTGCCCGCCGCATCCTGAACGATCAGCCCAGACTGGCCCGCGTGACCGTGCGCGTGCATAAGCCGTTTGCCCCGCTGCCCGGCGTGTTCCGCGACGTTTTTGCCGAGCTGACGTTGGAGCAGCCTGCGCCTTGAGGAACTTGGCCTTGAGCGACTCGGCCCCAGGCGACTCATACGTGGACGCCTACATCGCTCTGGGCGCGAATCTGGGCCGTCCGCTGGAAACACTGCGCTGGGCCGTGGCCGAGGTCAGTTCGCTGGGCGAGGTTTGTGGCGTCTCAAAGCTGTACCAGACGGCTCCCGTCGGCGGCCCATCGGGTCAGCCGGACTATCTGAATGCGGCGCTGTGTTTGCGGACCCGCCTCTTACCGCTGGAACTGCTGGCGGCCCTGCATGACGCCGAGGCCCGCGCCGGACGCGAACGCCGCGAGCGCTGGGAGGCGCGGGTGCTGGACCTCGATCTGATCGTGTACGGCAACTGGATTGAGGCGGGTCCGCCCCTGACCCTGCCGCACCCGCGCGCCTGGGAGCGGGCCTTCGTTCTCGCTCCCCTGGCGGACCTGAATGTGGGGCTGGCGCACCCGCAGACGGGTGAGACGGTGGGGCAGGCACTGGCGCGGATGGACGGGTCGGGCCTTCAGGCAGAGGCGACGGACTGGCTCAGTTTTTCATGAATCTGACCGCTGCCTACCGTCTGCGGGCCGCTGCGGCGCTATGCTACGAAGCGATATGAGCGAATTGACCTCCAACAAACGTCATGGCGGCGTGGGCCGCGCGCTGCTGTGGGTGGCCATCGTGCTGACCGTGGCGCTGCTGGGCTTCGTGACCGCCGTGGCCGTCCGCGGCAACCCGATTTACAGTGACCGCGAGGCCAACGGCGTCAGCAAATACAAGTTTATCGAGGAATGCCGTGAACTTCTGACGGACACTGAGAAGCTGACCGTGGGCGCGCAGGGTCAGGCCATTCCCCTGAAGACACTGGTGGAACAGAGCGCCCCGCTGGCCAAGGGCGATGAGTTGCGCGCCGAGCTGGAGGCCGAACCCGCCCAGATCATCCGCGCCACCGAGAACATCGAGGGCGGCGGCTGGACCCTGACCGCGCCCGCCACCATCTCGGTCCACAGTGGCAGCAAGACCCGTGCGCTGGGCCAGTTGCCCATGCAGTGCGTTCACCCCAAGGGCCAGGAAACGCAGGCGCAGTTGCAGTTGCCAGGGCAGTGAAGGTTGTGGGCTGTGGGTTGTAGGTCGTGGAAAAAGCGGGCATGTGATTGCGTGACTCACGGAATGCGCTAAAAAGCAGTCGATCCCCACCGACATGGAGGGCGAGAAACATGGCCAGTTTCTCGCCTCCTGTCTCTCCCTACACCCCACAACCTACGCCCCACAACCCGTCACATCACCACATCAAGCCCGCTCAGGCATTCCTCAGCGATGGCGCGGGCCAGCGGATCGCGGGTGCTGCGGGCGTAACTGACGCCCAGATGCAGGTGAGACTGGCCGCCGGAGTTGCCCATCAGCTCCAGGGTCTGGTAGAAGGCCAGGTGGGTGTGTGCCAGTAGCACGTCGCGGGTGCGCTCGGGGGGCAGGGTCCGCAGCAGGCCCAGGGCGTCGGCGTAGGCTTCCAGCGCGCGGGGCTGATCGCCCTCGACGGCCCACTCGCGGCCCAGTTGCAGGGACCGGGCCGCCGTGAGATACGCGTTTCGCATGGCGCAGAGTCTAGCGTGCAGCGTCTGTCGTGAGCGCGTGGCAGGTACCGTTTGCGCTATCTCTGGGGGGCCGATGACCCCAGACCTGCACCCCGCCGCCTCGCTGACCCTGCCCCTTCGCCTGCCGTATTCGGAACTGTCGCGGCTGGGCACCGCCTGGGCGGCAGAGCAGGTGTTCACGTTGCCACTGCCGACTGCGCCCACGTTGCGCGTGACGAATATCCTGCTCCGCGCCGCTGGGCCGCGTCTCAGCGCCGCAGTTTCAGTCCAGAGCAATGGGCTGCTGGGCCTGAAGGCCACCTTCGATCTGTCGGGAACCCCGGTGCTGGACCGGGCCGGGCAAGTGCTGACGCTGGAGGACGTGGCCCTGAACACCCGCAAGGACGGCCTGAGCGGACGGCTGCTGAGCCTGCTGGCCGATGCCCGTGTGACGGCGTATCTGGCGCGGCTGGCGCGCGTGGACCTCGGCCCCCGAATGGCGGAACTGCGCGCTCAGGCACAAGACCGCCTCCCGTTGACGCCGGTGGACGGCATAGAGGTGGCCGGGACGGTTACGCGACTGGCGGTGACTGGCCTTGAGGTCACTCCTGACGCGCTGCTACTGACCGCCGTGGCAGGTGGAGACCTGCGCGTGACCCTGAAGGCGGACGGGGTGTTGCCGCCCGCTCAGCCAGTCACGGTAAAGCCGCGCTAGCCTGGACCCATGCCTGACTTTCCCCTGTCCGTTCATCCCAACTGGGCCACGCTGACCGAAGACGCCGCCCAGCCCTGGGACACGCTGGAAAGCCGCCAACTGGTGGACGGCTACCGGGTGGTGCTGGAAGACCGGGTGCGGGTCAAGGCGGGCGTGGAAACGCTGTACCAGTACCGTCCGCGTGGGCCGCGCGCCGTGTTCGTGCTGCCGGTGACGGTGGCAGGGGAGGCGGTGCTGATCCGCCAGTACCGCTACCCGCTGCGCGCCACCATCATGGAGGTCGTCGCGGGCGGCGTGGAGCGCGGCGAGGACCTGTTGCCCGCCGCTGCCCGCGAACTGCTGGAAGAGGTGGGCGGCGTGAGCCACGACTGGGTGCCGCTTCCAGGCTTTTACCCGCAGCCCAGCATCAGCGGCGTGGTCTTTTACGCTGCGCTGGCCCTGAACGTGACCCTGGGGGCCACCCACCACGAGGACACCGAGACCATCGAGCGCGTGGTGCTGCCGCTCCCAGAGGCATACCGCATGCTGGAGGCCGGGGAAATTCAGGACGGCCCCAGCGGCCTGACGCTGTTCCACGCGCGGCGGCATCTGGTGGAGCGCGGGCTGCTGTAGTGGATTTGCCTGACCTCCCCTCCCCCTTCACCACCCTGGCCGGGGAACACCGCCACAGCGCCGTGGTGGAGAACAGCGAATTTCTGGCCTTCGCCGCGCGCGCCGACACGCCGCCCGAAGCCCTGGCGTACCTGGAAACGGTCAAAGCGCGCTACCCCGACGCCACGCACCACTGCTGGGCCTATCAGATTGGGGCCGAATACCGTTTCAACGATGACGGTGAACCAGGGGGCACGGCGGGCGCTCCGATGCTGCGGGCCATCGGGGGTCAGGGGCTGGACCATGTCATGGCCGTGGTGGTGCGCTATTACGGCGGCGTCAAACTGGGAACGGGCGGTCTGGTGCGCGCCTACGGCGGAGCGGCGGCGGAATGTCTGCGGACTGCGCCCCGCCTGGAGGTCCGCCCGCGTCAGCCGCTGCGGGTGCGCGTGCCGTTCCCGCACCTGAGTGCCCTGTACCACCTGCTGGACACCTTCGACACCGCGCGCGGCGAGGAGGAGTACACCGTGTCGGGAATAGAGATGTCGCTGGGCCTCTTCCCGGAAGACGTGCAGGCGTTCACGGCAGCCCTGGCGGACGCGACGCGCGGTGAGGCACAGGTGGAATGAACTCCGGCTTCAGCTTCCCTTTCCGGTCGCGCGGCGCAGGCGGCTGGTGACGGCGGGCACCGCGCGCAGGGCCAGGGATTTCAGCTCGTTAGGTGGCCCCAGGAAGATGGCCACGCCCAGCGCCAGCCCGCCCAGCAGCAGTTCAGCGATAAACAGCAGGGGCAACGACAGCCCCAGACCGCGCAGGGGCACGATCACGGCGCAAAAGAGGGCCGCCGTGCCCAGGCCGCACAACACGCCGACACCATAGGATTTCAGGATGTCGCGCCCACCGCCCACGATGGAACGGACCATCAGTTCAAAGGCCAGGTTTCGCACGATGATGGCGGCCAGCATGACCAGTGCAATGACCTCCACGCTGCCGCCCAGGCTGTAAGCCGTCCAGAAGCTCAGCGCCAGGGCCACCAGATACACGGCCTGAATATTGGTCTTGACCCGGAGCTGCGCGGTGGCCTCGGCCAGCACCCCGGCCAGATTGCTGGAGACCATGAACGGCACCAGCAGGCCAAAAATCTTGACCAGGATCACGGCCCCCACGAACTGTGATCCCAGCAGCACCGCCACGACTTCGGGAGCCGCCACGAAAATGCCGCCTGCCACGCAGGACATGACGATCAGCAGGGCCACCAGGGCCGAATGGTGGGCACGCCGCAGACGCTCGGATTCGCTCTGGATCGAACTGAACGACGGGGCCAGCACCCGGGTCAGGCTGGTCGCGAAGGCCAGGGCCGGAACGCCTACCGTGTTGTAGGCCCGTTTGTAGATGCCCAGTTCTGCCTGGGGATACAGCCGTCCCAGCATCAGGGTGTCCAGGCTGGAACTCACGAATTCCAGAAAATTGATGACGGTCACGCGGGTGGCAAAGGCATACAGCGCGCGGTAGGACTCCGGGCGAAAGGTCAGGCGCAGGCTGTGGCGGGTGTAGGCGTACAGGATGATCATCTGGATCAGGGCCTGAGCCACTGCGCTGATCGCCAGACTGAACGCGCCGAAGCCCAGGTAGGCGGCTCCCAGCCCGAACAGCCCGTGACCGATCACCAGCGACACCACCTCACCGATCAGCAGGGGCCGGAAATTGAGCTGGCGGCGCAGCAGGCTGGTCGAGATGACCACCATGGCGGTCAGCATGTAGGCGGCGGCATAGCCCCGGAAGACCATGGGCAGGTCCGGCATGCTGTAATACGCCCCGGCCAGCGGAGCAAGCAGCCAGGCCGCCACGGTGGCCAGCAGCCCCAGCCCGATGGAGGACGTGAACCCGGCCTGGACGTCCTCGCCGCTCAGCTCGGGCTTTTGCACCAGTGCCTGACCCACGCCCAGATCGCCGATGAACTGGCCGAAGCGCTGCAAGACGTAGGCGATGGCCACCACGCCGAATTCCTTGGGTGTCAGCAGGCGCGACAGAATGGCCGAGAAGACCAGGCCCATCAACGCGACGATGAACATGGTCAGGTAGCTCCATTTCATGGCGTTGACGGTTCTGCTTTTGAGGTTGGTCACGTGCGGACGTCCGTTTTGCCGCGCTCCCGCGCCTCTTCCAGCACCTGGGCATACAGGTCCGAATACATCCGGGCCTGCCGCTCGAAGGTGTAGTGCGCCGTGACCTTCGCCAGTGCGGCAGCCTCCAGCGCGCGGGGTTCGGGATGGTCCAGCAGGAAGGCGATCCCGGCAGCCAGATCAGCCGCGTCACCGTGCCGGGCCAGGTAGCCGTTGACGCGGTGGTCCACGATGTCGGCGGGTCCGCTGCCATCAAAGCAGACCACCGGGGTCCCGCAGGCCATCGATTCCATCGCCACCTTGCCGAAGGCTTCCTCCAGAGAGGGCATCACGGTCAGGTCCGCGCCCGCGTACAGGGTGGCCAGGGCGTGGTCATCGTCCACGGAACCCAGAAAATGGGTCTTCAGGGGCATGGGCGGCGGGGTCTGACCGTACAGCGGCCCGAAGACCACCAGTTCAAGGGTGTGGGCATCGGGCCGCCGGGCCAGGATCTCGGCGGCGCGGCGCAGTTCTGCAAAGCCCTTGCGGGTGTCGCTCAGTGGATTCATGGCCCCAAACAGGATCAGTCGGCGGTCTGCCGCCGCGCCCAGCCCCGCCAGCAGGCCAGGGGCTGCGCGGGCCGCCTGCCGCCCCAGGGGCCGGAAAACCGCCGTGTCCAGGGCGTTGGGAATGACCACCGTGCGGCGTCCGGCGAACAGCGAACTGCGCCGCGCCTCGTCGGCCAGCCAGTGGCTCAGGGCCACCAGCGTGAGCGGGCGGCGGTTCCAGGACCGCGACTTGCGGCGGTGCAGCGTGCGCGAATAGTCGTCCGGGCGCGTGGACCCCAGCGCCGGGCAATGGCCGCACTCGGCTTCAAAGCGCGTGCAGTCCTGGGCGTAGTGGCAGCCGCCGGTCATGGGCCACAGGTCTCGCAGGGTCCACACCACTGGCGCGTGAATCCCCGCCAGGCTCTCGGGACTCAGGAAGCCGTCGTTGATCCAGTGCAGGTTGACCACGTCGGGCCGCAGGGCGTTGATCTGATGGTGCAGCGGCAGGTTCAGGGCGGCGGGCGAGAAATATTCCAGCGGCCCCAGGCGCTCGCGCACCACGCGCTCGGCCCGCCGCGCCAGCTTCGAGGCCAGTGCTGGGCGGGCTTGCGTCACCTTCGGATCATCCGTGACCTTGTTCTGCACCAGCATGGCCGAATCCAGGTGCGCGTTCAGCGCCTGATGCAGCCAGAACGCGCCCCGCGCCGCGCCGCCGCCGCCGTCACTGGTACTCAGGTGCAGCACCTTCATCGGGTGATGGGCCGGTGGAGGCGGGTAGGTCGAGCAGGGCGGCGGAGGGGAGGGACCATCATCTGCGGGCCAGCATAGGCGCGTGCGCGTTACCCGAAAGTAAACCCCAGGTCCGCAGAGCCTGGGGCGGCTGGGTGATGCGGACAAGTTTCTCATGTTTGGCTTTGCGCTGATTTTCGCAAGATGTCTTTTTTCTCTGGCTGCGCTGGGACGGCGTTTGCGGTTCCCCCCTCCCAGCCTCTCGCGGTGCGAGCTGTACCAGTCCCCCGCAAGGAGGGAGGAGCCAAAAACGCCGTGTTTAGCGGCATCATCATTTTTATGAGTGGGATGTCTGCATCATCCAGCCTGGGGCGGAGGTTCTGTGTGGATGGCCTGCCCATCGGAGTCCGTATCAAACAGGCTGTGCAGCAAGCCCTCCTCGGCTGGGCTGGGGGAAGCAGAGCAGTCTGGAAAGGAACGCGGAAGTCTTGAATCCCAGGACAGGGGCAGAATGGTTGCGGGCGCAAAGGGGGCCGACGGTCTGCCTGGAGGACAGGTGTTCTCCCGTAATGGGGCTGGGGCGGTCTACCGCCTTCCGGGCCATGCGGTGCAGACGGATCGGGTGGAACAGGCGCGCAACGAAACATTTACGCCCCAGACCGCATTCTGGCTTTCGGATGGGTCACGTCAGTGTGGTCCAGCAAATATCGATGACATGAACCTTTAAAGAGGAGTTCTGAGGCACCCGGCCTGCCGCGCATGGGGCATGGTGGGTGGGCAGAAAGGCGAGACGGAACCGAAGGCAAGGGCAGGACTGAAGTGCAGACAGGACAGGGAAGGAAAGGGGAGACCATGAGGAAGGGAAGACAGGACAAGAGGCCGGCCAGATGGGCCAGAGGAATGGCGCTGGCGCTGCTGGGAACAGGACTGCTGATCGGCTGCAAGCCGTCCGATCCTCCCAAACCCACGGACCCCTACGCGGGTGGCCAGTCCTATCCCTGGACGGGCAAGGCAGATGCCTCCCCCAGACCCCTGACCCAGGGCCGGAATTACCTGTCCGATCTGAGCTACAGCTCGGCCAGCAACGCCTGGGGGCCTATCGAGCTGGATAAAAGTAACGGCAGTCAATTGCCCGGCGACGGTCAGGCCCTCAAGATCGGCACCCAGACCTTCGCCAAGGGCATCGGCGTGCATGCGGGCAGCACGCTGACCTACACCCTGAACGGCAACTGCTCCACTTTCAGCGCCACGGTGGGTATAGACGCAGAGGTGGGAGCGCGGGGCAGCGTGGTCTTTCAGGTCTACGGCGACGACACACTGCTGGCTGCAAGCGGAACGATGACGGGCGTCAGTGCGGCCAAGGTGTTCTCGGTCTCCGTCAAGGGCGTCAAGGAACTGAAGCTGGTGGTCACGGACGCCGGGGACGGCATCGCGTATGACCACGCCGACTGGGCCGACGCGCAGGTGAGCTGCGAGGTGCTTCCGGGGGCCGACGTCACGCCGCCGGTGGCCCCGAAAAGCCTGACCGCCACAGCCAGCAGCGGGGGCATTGCTCTGGATTGGGCAGACAACTCCGAAGCCGATCTGGCGGGCTACCGCGTGTCGCGTTCGACCAGCGTCGGTGGAACATTCACTGTGCTGACCACCACTCTGCTGACGGTCTCCGCCTACACCGACGCTGCCGCGCCGCAGGGCGTGCCCTCGTACTATCAGGTGGTGGCGGTGGACAAGAGCGGCAACGCCTCGGCCCCCAGCAGCGCCAGCGCCACCCGGCCCCAGCCCAACACGTCGCTGGGCCGCGCCAAGCTGCAAAGTCTGGACGGTGGCCCCTTTGCGGACCGGCTGGTCTTCAGCCGCATCGGCTCGCTGGTCAGCCCACCCAGCAACGGCGTACATGACCGCGCCACGCTGCGGATCACCAATACGGGCAGCGGTGCCTTGCAGGTCACGGGTCTGCCCATCACGGGGGCCTGGGAGGTGGACCCCAAACTGACCCTGCCGCTGGACCTCGCCCCGGGCAAGACCCAGGACGTGCAGGTGGTTTTCAAGGCGCAGGGCACTTCGCCAGTCGGCAAGGTCCACAGCGGCACCCTGACCGTGGAATCCAGCGACGCGGCAGCCCCCAAACAGGTCATTCAGCTCGCGGGCGTGTGGCAGGGCCAGTCCGAGAGCGGCCAGGAGCCGTCGCTGGAAGAGATCGTGGAAGGCGGCTTCGGGTTCCAGACGAAGTTCGCGCCAGGCGGCGATGTCAATCAGGAGGGCCGGGTGGCCCCGCAGGGCGACGAGGTGATCGCGCCGTACTGGCAGCGCATCGATGCCGCCGCGCCCGTGACCGTTCAGCAACTGGCCGCCTACCACACCCAGGGCGACGCGGCCACCCTGAAATGGTTTACCAAGGGCGACACTGACGGTCCCGCCATCCTAACCCAGGCGGGCATCGACGGTCAGTCGGTGTTGCCCCGCAAGAACGGCACGAACGATCCGGCGGTGGCCACCTTCTCGCCAGCCACCACCTTTGGGTTCAGGGTGGACAGCGAGAACAGCGACGCCACACTGAACGATCAGAACGCGGACCGTGGCAACGGGTGCGTGGACCCCTGCGGTCAGCATGTGCGTTTCTTTAAAGCCAGGGACCGGGCGGGCCAGATCATGCCCGGCACCTACCTGCTGATCATGGACTACTCGGGGATCAACTACGACTACAACGACAACGTCTACCTGATCGGCAACCTCAAGCCCGCCTCCATCCTGATCGATGTGGGTCTCACGCCTGCCGGGGGGCAGTTCACCGATCCGCAGGGCAACGTGTGGTTCTCGGACCGGGACCGCAACAATTACGCGCTGTTCACGCCGAACACGGCCAAGAACGAGCCGGACGGCGGTCCCAATACGGCCCTCGACATTCTGGGCACCACCAACGACACGCTGTACCGCACTTACCGGGGCAACGTGGGCAGCCTGACGCCGCGCGCCATCAACTTTGATATTCCGCTGGAAAACGGCCCGCAGACGCTCCGGCTGCATTTCGCCGATCTGGCGCACACCACCGCTGGCAAACGGGTCTTCGACGTGGTGGCCGAGGGTCAGAACGTGCTGCCCAATCTGGATATCGTGCAGCAGGCCGGGAACGGCAACACCGCGCTGGTCAAGACCGTGAACGTGCAGGTCACGGGCGGCGCGCTGAACCTGACCCTGAGCGCCTCGGTGGACTACCCTTCCATTGCAGGCATCGAGATCGTGCGCTGAGGACCATGTGACCGGGAGCAGGGCGGGTGTTCTGAGACAGGAGGCGGCGCAATGGACAGAGCAGTGGAACAGCCCCAGCGATCTGCCTGCTTCTGGAGGAACGCGGTGGGAGCCACGGAGCAGGCGCGTTTCCCACACAGCCTTGACGCTATCGCTGCTGCCACGCTTTCCGAGTCTGCGCCTGTGTCCTGCCCTGATCACCACACGCTTCTAGTTGCCATCGGCCCTGATTCTTAAAGCCCCGCTCTTTCAAAAGGAAAACCCATGATGCAAAGCCCCTCACCCCGCCCTGCTGTCACCCGCCCCGATCTCGAATTTCCACAGGTGGTCCGTCTGCTGCGCCGCGCCGCCGTGCCCATTCTGGGCGTCACGGTGCTGGCGGGGGTGGGCGCGTTTCTGCTGTCCGGTCTGCAACCCAAGGTCTACGAGGCCACCAGCAGCATGTTCACCGAGCAGGACGGCAGCAGCGCGCTGAACGACAGTCTGCTGCGGCCCTCGCCCCTGCCGCGTGGTGGGCTGGAGCAGGCCCTGCACAGCCCGGCAGTGGTCAAGCTGGTCATCAACCGGTTGCGGGCCGCCAGCATCGCGCCCGTGGCGGTGGCCAAGATAAGGAATGACCTTGAAACCGAGCTGAGTACCGGCAATTTCAAGAAGTTGCAGATCGTTCCCGACAAGAACAGCCCCAGCAATTCAAACAGCGGCGTCGTCTATATCCTGAGCGCTCAGGCCAACACCCCCGAACTGGCCCGCGTGCTGGCCGACTCCACGGTTGCCGCGCTGCAACTGTGGGACATCCAGCGCGCCCAGAAGCGTTCGGAGCAGGCCCGCGCCGCCCTGAAGCTGCAACTGGACGTGCTGGACCGTACCGCGCAGACCGGCGGCCTCAGCACCGACGACGTCAACAGGCAGGCCCGCGCGTCCATCGTGCGTGATCTGGCTGTCATTACCTCCTCGCGCCAGAGCGTGGCCGGCACCCTGGACGTGATCGCCGAGGCCGTCGATCCCGCCAGGCCCCTGACCCCCCGGCCCCTGCGTACAGGAGCGCTGGCCGCCCTGCTGACGCTGTTGTTCGCGGGCGGCGGCGCAGTGCTGCTGGGCAGCCGCCGCCAGCCCACGGAGTCCGAGGTGCTGGACTGGGACAGCACGCCCGAAGGTACCCCCTCCCTGTACCGGCACGAGGCCAGCGAGAGCCGCAACGTGACCTCTACCGTGCCACACCGCTAGCGCCAGAGCGTTTCCCTGAGTGTCGCCGAAGGCCAGTGCTTTTGGCGGCTCTTTTCTGGCGGGCAGTCTCGTGAAGACTAGAGCTGCTGTCTAGACGAAAACGCTTCGGGGAGCAGGTTCCCATACTTTCTCCGTGTGGCCTCTCTCTTCATGAAGATGTCAGAACAGGGAAAAGCAAGCATTGAGGGGGTAGGTTCAGAGCAGAGAAAGGCTGTGGGGCGCTGCTTTCTCCCAATAGGCCACCGGAGAGACTGGTCCTTTGAAACGGGTTGCCAGCATTGCCGGACTGGTCGGGACAATTTACTTCTCGTTAGCGCCCAATCGATTAAGTTCAACATGTGGGAATCGGTCACATGGATCTGGCCTTATGCTCAGGACCTAAGGCCCGCGCCACGGGTGGCTTCCGCCTCCAGACTCTGGGAGATGCATTCCCCATCTGGTCTGTTCCATCATCTGAAGACCGCTCCTGTGTCGATCCAATTGTTCTCACTGCCGCCGTTTCCCCGCGCCCTCCGTGCTTTCCCCCCACCCTCCGAGGAGATTTCTGAACATGCCATATACCCCTACCTTGCGCACCCCCATGAAAGTCGCCGTCGTGGGCACGGGCTATGTCGGCCTGGGCACTACCGCCCTGCTCGCCTATTTTGGCCATCAGGTGATGGGACTGGACATCGATCAGGACAAGGTGGATATGCTTGTGCGCGGCGAACTGCCGATCTACGAGCCGGGGCTGGGCGAGCTGATGGCCGAGTGCGGGGACCGCTTGCACTGGACCACCGACTATTCGGCGGCCATTCCAGATGCGGACGTGATCTTTATCTGCGTCGGCACGCCGCCGCTGCCGGGCGGACAGCCGGACCTGCGCTATCTGGCGGCGGCGGCGCAGGACGTGGCGCGGCACCTGAACGGCAAGATGCAGGTGGTGGTCAACAAGAGTACGGTGCCGGTGGGCACAGGGGACTGGGTGGCGCGGATCATCGAGGAAAATGCCCCGGATTACAAGCAGCACCAGTACAACGTGGTCAGCAACCCCGAGTTTCTGCGCGAGGGCACGGCGCTATTCGACAGCCTGTACCCGGACCGGCTGGTGCTGGGCGGCAATGACGGTGCCGGCGTGGCGCGCCTGCTGGAACTGTACGCCCCGCTGATCGAGCAGGACTTTCAGGCCCCGGCGCATGTGCCCCGGCCCCAGGGCTACACCCGCCCGGAAGTGGTGGCCACCAGCCTGAGCAGCGCCGAGATGATCAAGTACGCTGCCAACTCCTTTCTGGCCCTCAAGATCAGTTTCGCCAACGAGATCGCCGGGCTGTGCGAGCGCGTGGACGCCGATATCGAGGAAGTGGCGCGCGGCATCGGCAGCGACGCGCGCATCGGGCGGCAGTTTCTGTCGGCTGGGGCAGGTTGGGGCGGCTCGTGCTTCGGCAAGGACACCTCCGCCCTGATCAGCACTGGTGAGGAATACGGCTACGACATGCCCATTCTGCGCGCCGCTGTGGCGGTCAACCAGAGCCAGCGGCAACTGGTGATTGCCAAGCTGCAAAAGCACCTGCATCGGCTTCAGGGCAAGCGCGTGGCGGTATTGGGCATGGCCTTTAAGCCCAACACAGACGATCTGCGTGACGCCCCGGCGCACGACGCCATTGCCCGCCTGAACGAGCTGGGCGCGACGGTGGTGGCGCATGACCCGGTGGCGATGCCACGCGCCCGCCGCGAGTGGGGCCACCTGAATTACACCGAGGCCAGTTCTGCCGCAGCCGCCCTGATCGGCGCGGACGCCGTGCTGCTGATGACCGAGTGGAAGGACTACACCGAGCTGGACTGGAACGGGGCCGTGCGGACCATGCGCCAGCCGCTGGTGATCGACACCCGCAATGCCCTGCGCTGCGCCATCCCCACCGCCACGCTGGAGCAGATCGGACGGCGCGGCCAGAGCCAGGTCAGCCAGCATCAGATCAGCTCCAGCCAGGTCAGCCCTAGCCAGGTCAGCTCCGAGCAGGTCGCGCCTCAGGCGAAAAAGTGACCGTGGCTCCCAAGAACATCCTGCTCACGGGCAGCGCCGGATTCGTGGGCAGTCACCTGACCGAGCGGTTTCTTGCCGACGGCCACACGGTCATCGGCGTGGACAATTACATCTCCGGGCAGCCCGCCAACACGGCGCTGTTTGCGAATCACCCGAACTTCAAATTCATCCAGGCGGATGTCAGCGAGGGCATTCCGTACAAGGCCGCCGCGTTCGATGGCCAGACGCTGGACTTCGTGCTGCACTTTGCCAGCCCGGCCAGCCCGCCGCACTACCAGCAGTTTCCCATCAAAACCCTGATGGTGGGCGCGCAGGGCACCCAGAACGCGCTGGAACTGGCCCACGCACATGGGGCCACCTTTCTGCTGGCCTCCACCTCCGAGGTCTACGGCGATCCGCAGGTGCATCCACAGCCCGAGAGCTACTGGGGCCACGTCAACCCCAACGGCCTGCGGAGCTGCTACGACGAGGCCAAGCGCTACGCCGAGGCCATCACCTTCGCGTACCATCGGCACCACGGCGTGGACACCCGCGTCATCCGTATCTTCAACACTTACGGCCCGCGTATGCGCCCCGACGACGGGCGCGTGGTCACCAATCTGGTGATGCAGGCGCTGGCCGGGGGACCGCTGACGGTCTACGGTGACGGCCAGCAGACCCGCAGCTTCCAGTACGTGACCGATCTGGTGGGCGGCATCGTGGCCCTGATGGGCTTGCCCGAGAGTGAGGCGGTCCACGGCCCGGTCAATCTGGGCAACCCCGACGAGTACACCATTCTGGAGTTCGCGCAGGTGATCCGCGAGTTGATCGAGCCGGGCCTGGAGATCATCCACGAACCGCTGCCCGCCGACGATCCCCGCCAGCGCAAGCCCGATATTTCCCGCGCCCGCGAGTTGCTGGGCTGGGCACCGGGGGTAGACCTGCGCGCGGGCCTGACGCGCACGGTGGAGAGCTTCCGCCAGCAGGTGTTGCAGGCGTGATGCCAGCGGAATCTGAGAAACCAGCGGAACCTGAGAAACCAGCGGGTGGGGAAGCGGCACTCCGCCGGGCCGTGCGCGTGGTGGCACTGATCGATCCCCTGTGGGGAGGGCATCACGGCGGTTACGCGGTCACGCTGGCCCAGGGCCTGACGGATCAGGGCATCCAGGTTCATATCATCGGACCTGCACCCTTCGTGGAGGAGGTCTGCCGGGCCGTGCCACAGGCCACAGGCCACGTTCTGCCGCTATTTCCGGGCAGTGGGCCGGACAGCGGCCCGGACAGCGGCCCGGCGTATTACCGCCTGAACCGCGTGGCAAGGGACCGTGTGAACCTGCGGTTTCTGCGCGCGGCGCTGCGGATGGCTGGCGGTCTGGGCGCAGATACGGCGCACCTGCTGTGGCTGGACAGCTTTTTACCCCCGCTGGTGGCGGCGCTGGCAGGCCGAAAAAACCGCGCAATGGCGGTGCGGGGGACGCTGCACTGGGCCTATTTCCTGGAAGAGTTCGAGGCACGCCGTTTCAGCCAGCCGGTCCACCGCCTGCTGCTGCGGACGCTGGGCGCTCTGGGCCTGCGCGTGATGATGCACTCCAGGGCGCTGATCAGGGGCGTCCAGGCCGGAGAGCTGGACGCCGTGCCGCATCCCGCCCATCCGCTGCAATTTCAGCTAGAGGAACGTGAGCAGGTCGGGCAGGCGGTGCGCCAGCAGATGAATATTCCGCCCCAGGCCACAGTGCTGCTGGCCTTCGGCGGGACCCGGCACGATAAGGGCAGTGATCTTGCGCTGGAGGCCCTGGCCCTGCTTCCCCCCCATGTTCATCTGCTGGTGGCGGGTTCCGCGTACGCCTTCGATGCCGAGGCGTTCCGTGAGCGGGGAGAGCGGCTGGGCCTCGCGGACCGGCTGCACCTGCACCTCGAATACATCGCCGACGAGGCTGTGGAGGGCTATTTTCTGGCCGCCGACGCCTGCCTGCTGCCGTACCGGCGCTATTTCGCGGGCCAGAGCGGGCCGCTGATCATCGCCGCGTCGCTGGGTCTGCCCGTGCTGGCTGCCGACGTGGGCGTGCTGGCCGAGATGGTGGAAACGTACAGTCTGGGCGCACTGTTTGCACCGGAAGACCCGGTGGCGCTGGCCCGCTGCGTGCAGGACTTCGACGTGTCCGCTTTTGCCCCTGAAACTGCCCGGTTTCAGAAGGACCACTCCCCCCAGGCGTTCGTGGACGCCGTGCTGCAAAGCTATCTGGGCCAGGCGGAAGGCTAAGACTCGCCTCAACTCCAGGCAAAGAACATCTTTCCACCCTCTGCTCGTGCAGGGGGTTTTTTGATTCCTGGCACCATTCGGAGAGGATTTCATCAGCAGAGGGCCATGTTCCGTGGAGCCAGGCTGAAGCGTCTGCTGAACAGCCACGAGGCGTTCCTCTCTTCGCTTGCTATGCGACGGACTCCGGTTGATAAGGTGTCGCGCATATCTGGAACTCCGAGTGGGACTTGCAGAGCTGCGCCGCAGAGAGTCTTCTTCATGGGCCTCTATTCGCGACGGTGTCCTGAACGCGCGTTGTTCTGGTCTGGGCGCGTGACAAACCGAATCCGTAGCAGACCAGCAGGCAGGCACCAGAAAAAAGCCCCCCTCCGAACGGAGAGGGACCTGGGTCGGGCGGTAAGGATCAGCGCGGGCCAGCAATCATTCCGGCGGCCTTGGCGCGGCTTTCCCAGGCGGTGACGGCCTGCGCCAGGAGCTGCGGGTTGACGGCGCGGTTGGCGGCCTGGATGCTGGTGTTGTTGCGTTCCACACCGGCAGTCACGGACCAGTCCCAGCGGGCGTCGGGGTTGCTGGCGGTCGGGGTGCCCCAGCCCACGGTGTTGCCTTCGGCGATCACGGTGCTGGCGTCGTTGGGGGCCTGGCAGTAGTTGCGCAGGTAGAAACCGGAGTCGCTGTCTGCGTCCAGCAGGGTGCCGTCGCTCAGTTTGCCCAGCGCTAGCATGGTGTTGCCGCTGATCTTCTGGTGGTGGCCGCCCGCCACGGCGATGCCGTAGTTGCTGGTTTCCAGAACGGTGTTGCCTGTGGCCTCGGTGTACCCGGAGTTGCAGCCGTCGCCCATCATGATGCCGCCGCCGCTGTAAGAGTCGTCGGGGCGGCCCGAGAACGCACCGTTGATCAGGTTGTCGTGAATGCGGATCGGGCTGCTGGCCGTGCCATTGGAATCGTAGATGTTGATCACGTCCTCGACATGGCTCTGGCGGGCCGTGTTCTCCACGCGGTTCCAGGCGATCTCGGCCCCGCTGATGTCACGCATGCCGTTGAACTGCACGAACTGGACCCGGTAGAACTTGTCCTGGAAGCCGCCGTTGCCGTCGCTGTAGCGGCCCTCGATATTGCGGACCAGGTTGTTGCGGATGACGATGGTCACGGGCAGGCCCTTGTTGCCCTGCCATTTGTTGATATAGATGCCGCTGGTCTTTTCCATGAAGTTGTTCTCGATCAGCAGCGAGACGACGCCCTCGGCCTGGAGGAAACGGCCCGGGTAACGGGTACGGTCATTGGGGTTCAGGCCGTAGCCCTTGCAGTTGCGGACCGTCAGGTTGGCCGAGGTCCATGAGGCGTCGATCAGGTTGCCCCGTCCACGCAGCGTGCAGTTTTCCAGGATGACCGGCTCGGAGGTCTTGATCTGGATGGCCGGAACCGAAGGATCGTTGCTGAGGTACTCGCCGCTGTAGGTACCGCCCTTGGTGATCACCAGCGGCCCATTGACGACGGGCACGGGAATGGGGGCAGGCACCGGAGCAGGGACAGGTACGGGAATGGGCGCAGGAACAGGTACGGGAATGGGCGCAGGGATTGGAGCGGGAATGGGCGCAGGGACTGGAGCGGGTGCAGGTGCTGGTGCATTGATCTCGCAAGATTTCGTCGTGCCATAGGCCGGATCGTTGCCGAAGAACCCGTTGGTGCATTGGCCACTGGAGGTGACGTCTTTTACGATCCACGCGGTGCCAGCGCCGTATCTGACACTCTGCGTTCCGCTGACAGAGAAAGACTCACCCTCGCCGGCGATCCTGGTCCAAGTTGCAGGGGCAGGTGCAGGGGCAGGCGCAGCCATATTGCAGTTCACCAGAATGGCCCCGCCCCAGTCGGCGTGATCGTAGTAGTTGTTGTCGCCCGCGTCGGTGACCATCAGCTTGAGTTCCTTGCGACCCGCGATGTCGATGTTGACGGTCTTGGAGGCGTCTTTGCCAGTCATCTTCCCGCTGTCGAACAGTTTGACGCCGTCGGCGTACACCTGGAAGACCGCGCTGCCCTGGTCGCCGACCTCATCATCGATGCCCACGTCGCTGATGAAGCGGTTGCACACCCCGCCGATATTGAAGGTCATCGAGGAATTGGAGTGCGTCCCGAAACCGCTGTCGTACTTCTTGCCGTTCACGCTCATCATGCGCCCGTCTTTGGCCCCGGACTCACCGTTGCTGATGTTGCGCTCGATGGGTCCCCAACCGTTGCTGGCCGCCGTCCAGGGCGAGTTGCTCAGCATGTTGTTGCCCGTCCCCAGCGACTCCTGGGTCAGCCGGGTGCCCGCTTCCGTGTCGGTCCAGGAGCGGTCCGTGCCGTCATACACGCTGTCCTGCGCCACGCTTTCCTGGACGGGCGGCGTGGTGACCGTGGCCACCGGCTCCTGGGGCACGCTGGGACCCGAGCAGGCTGCCAGGATCAGGGGCGCACACCACACCAGCCAGCGCAGGGGACGGGCGGTTCTGGCGAGCGGGGACAGCGGAGCAGTGGAGTGGATGGGGGACATGTGGGTTCTCCTGGGAAAGGCGCGTCGTCGACGGAAGGGGCAGATTCGGAGGATCTATAAAAATGGCGTGTGGGTCGCCGGGGGATGGGGTGTTCTTCTCGGCTGCCATCACGCTACAGATTTGGCCAGACCTTCATCTATGAAATATCCATAGCAAAAAGCCTCGTTTTGCTCAATTTTTAACAGAAATTCAGATTTAACGTCTTTTTAACGGGTGTATAGGGGGAGGGTCATTCCCTTTAAAGGCCATCTGGTATGAGGTCTGTAAGAAAAATTTGAAGATTGGCGCAAAGCTGCCGCCCTTCGCATAAATTTCTTTATTTTTCTCTGGGTAAGGAAAATGTAAGAATAAATTAGCCCATTTCAAATAGATAAAGTAGAAAAACAAGCGGTAAAATCAATTTTAAAAATTTAAAGTCATTTTAATAATATATATTATATTTTCAATATTCTAGATGCCGTATAAAAAATTGGAATTGGCGTCAAGGATTTAGAATCTATTTCCCTTTTTATGTGTTTTTAATGAGATATGAGATTAAAGTGAGGCGCGCGAAGACGCTCCACCACTGGAATTGGGGAGCAGATGGCTTGAGACGGAACCCGCACTTGGAGGGTTGCTCTGTACTGCTCTGTGCGGTTCCGCTGCACCACCCGACGGCATGCACCTCCGTCACCTGATGAAGTTGCCAGATGCGCCGAAAGCGTTGGCATACTGGGCGAAGACCGGGGGATCATCAGTGACAGAACTGGAACCCCTGGCTGCACTCTCCAGCGGAGATTTGCAAGCCAGGGTGCCCTCTTCCGGGATACGTGTTCTAGAAAGGATCGGGTGTGGGTGCCAGCAACTTCCAGGCCTCCACGTCCAGCAGGCCGCGTGGGGTCAGTTTCAGGGATGGGATCACGCTCAGGCCCAGGAAGCTGAGGGTGGTGACCGGGTACGGCAGCACGCAACCTAGGGCGCGGGCAGCAGCGGTGACCTCGCCCAGTCGGGCGGCGGCCTGCTGCGGGGGCAGATCGGTCATCAGGCCCGCGTAGGGCAGGGGCAGACTGGCCTGAACCGCGCCGCCCGAGACCACCACCACGCCGCCGCCCATCTCGCGCAGGGCGTGGCCTGCCGCCCGCACGTCGTCGTCGTTACCGCCCAAAAATGCGGCGTTGTGGGCGTCGTGCAGGATGCTGATGCCCAGCGTTCCCCGGCTGCCCATGCCCGTGCCGGAGGTCCAGCAGGCAGCCCGGTGGCCGCGCCCGTAGCGGTCCGCCACCACCATGCGCGCCCCTCCACTCTCTGAATTGGCGCTGCCGGGTGCGCCTCTGTGTGTCGTGATCTGATCCGGGCTGACCTGCATCACTGGCCAGTGGGCGGGAACGTCAAACGTGGCCGTATCCCAGTCGGCTCCCAGGTCCACGCCGCCGCCGTCCAGGGGCGGGGTGACCTCGCCGGGCCGGGCTTCTGTGCCGCCGATGAACGTTTCCAGCACTTCAAAATTCTTTAAATCGCGCAGCAGCACCATGTCGGCGTGATAACCGGGGGCGACCAGGCCGCAGTCGTATAGGCCCCAGTATTCCGCCGGGTTGCAGGTCACGAGTGCCACCGCGTCCGCCGGGTGCAGGCCGCCCGCCACGCAGGTTCGCAGCAGGCGGTCCAGATGGCCCAGTTCCAGCAACTCGTCCACGCTCACGTCGTCGCTGACCAGCATGGCGCGGCGCGGGCGCTCCAGCAGCACCGGCAGCAGGGCGTCCAGATTGCGGGCCGCCGAACCCTCGCGGACCATCAGCCACAGGCCCGCGCGCAGGCGTTCACGGGCTTCCTGGGGCGTGGCGGCCTCATGGTCCGAGTGCATTCCAGCCGCCGCGTAGGCCATCAGGTCACGGCCCCGCACCCCGGCGGCGTGACCGTCCATGCGCCCGCCCGCCGCTCGTCCGGCCTCCAGAATGTCCCACACGCCCGCGTCGCCGCCCAGCACGCCGGGGTAATTCATCATCTCGGCCAGCCCCAGCACACCGGGGACGCGCAGCATCCGGGCCGTTTCCGCCGCTGTGACATGTGCGCCGCCGTCCTCGAATTCGCTGGCAGGCACGCACGACGGCGCAGAGGCCCACACGCGCAGGCCCGATGTGCGCCCGGCCTCCAGCATCCATTCCAGACCACGCACGCCCAGCACGTTGACCACCTCGTGCGGCTCGGCCACCACGCCCGTCGTACCACGCGGCAACACGGCCCGCGCAAAACCTGCCGGAGTCAACAGGCTGGACTCGATATGGATGTGGCCGTCGATGAAGCCTGGGGCCAGGAACGCGCCGCGCGCCTCGACCACCCGCGCGGCCTTGAAATTCATGCCAGCGCCGCCCAGCGCGGCCACCCGCCCGTCCGCTACCAGCACATCGGCCTCAAAAATCTCGCGCGTGGCGGGCTGGACCACCTGTGCGCCGCGAATCAGCAGATCGCCCGCCTCCTCGCCCCGCGCCACCCGGACCAGTCGCCTCCGGTCCCCCTGCCGATCACTTTCAAACTGCATGGGGCAGTCTAGGGGCGCAGGGGTTCAGGCGTCCAACCGCCGCCGCCTTCTGGCGCTACCCGCCCTTGAACCCCTTGAGCAACTTCCCGCGTTCCTCCAGCGCCCGCTGAAACAGGGCCTGCTGCTGCGCCTGCTGATAGGCGCGGGCGCTGTTCATCCCACTGCTGTTCATGCCACTTTTCGGGGCGGGTTGCGTGGCCGTCTTGCCGGGCTTGGGCATGGGTGCAAGTGTTCCGAAACGGCGGGCGCGGAACATGCCGGGATGTTCCTCGAACACGGCGGTCACCCCGTCTGGCAGCCCAGCAATGTGCAAGGCGAACGCCTGTTCCTGCGCCAGTTCGGCCTGTTTCGCGCCGTCTCCCAGCTCGGTCAGCAGGCGGTCGATCAGTGCGAAGACCTGTGCGGCGTACGCCTCCACATCGGCGCGGGCGGGCAACTCGCCCCGGTGAATCACGCGGTTGCGGAAGTCCGCGCCCAGAGCGGCGGGGGTCAGGAAGTCCGGCTCCTTGCCCTCCCGTAGCAGGTAGGCCAGCGCGAACATGCCCAGTTGCCGCTCGGACTGGCTGGCGACGTGCCGCCAGGTGGCCGTCAGGGCCGCCGTCGCTGCGCCAAAATCCGATGCCGTATCCGAGGCACGTTCCAGGGCATACGAACGCACGTAGAACTCGAAAAAGCGTTCCAGCGCCGCTGCGAAACTGGCCACCGCCTCGCGGGCGTAACCGTCCATCAGGGCGCGGGTGCCCAGGTCGAACAGCACCTCGAACTTCTGCTTTCGCACCAGCACGCAGTAGGCGGCCCCGCAGTGCGCGCAGCTCAGGTCATGCACGCTGCTGTCGGCGTACTCGGCGCGGTTCTCGCGGCCACAGGTGGGGCAGGTGGTGGGAAAGTCCATGCGTGGGTTGAGTGTAGGGGTCTAAAGGTCTAAGCGTCTAAGGGTCAAGCTCAGAGTTCGCCCCAGCCTTAGACGCTTACACCCTTGACTCTCAGACCACGCCGTAGGCGTTACTCCCCAATTACGTAGCTTAGCCCCCCGCTGTGCGAGAGCCATAGCTTTTCAAAGGCGGCGCGGGGGTAGGTGCGGCGTACGGTTTCGTTGTTCGGTGCGGCAGGATCGTTCAGCACCGGATTGCCTGCCTTATCAAAACCAATCAAGACCATCAGGTGCCCACTGCTGGTGGCAATCGCCGCGCCGGGCAATTCGCCTTTCTTCCAGCCCAGGCTGACAGCAATCGGCACACCCGCGCCCGTGAATTTCTCGGCGGCGGCCAGACTGGGCAGGCGGGTCACATAGGCCCGCAGGCCCAGCGCCCCGGCGTAGGCGGCATTGAAGGACCAGTTGCCGGTGCCGTCGTAGGCGCGGTCATAGGTGGCTTTGGCGGCCTGCGGCACGGTGACATCCACGCCACGCGCGGCCAGGATCATGGAGACGCTGGTGGGGCTGCACCAGACCTCGCCGCCGTCCGAGTAGATCATCTGGGAACGCTGCGGCACGGTGTTGATCTTGCCCCACGCCGCCCTGTCACTGACCGTCCCCAGCCCCGCGCTCCGGCGGGCGCTGTCCGAGGTGTTGAAGGCCAACAGGCGCAATGTGGTTCCCTCGCCGCGCAGGGTCACGCGGTACTGGTAGGCCGTGGCCTTTCTGGTCAGGCGCAGGGTGTCGGTCATGATCTGCCCGGCGCTGTCCTTCTGGCCGTTCTGGCTGCTGCGGCCTTCCGCGCTGCTCCACGTTCCAAACGAGTACCAGCGGGACCAGACCGTTCCCGTCTGCGCCCGGACCTCCACACTCACGCTGCCCGCGCCCGGCGTGAGGGCGTTCCACGACGGCACCAGTTCATCAAAGGCCGCAACGTTTTGTGGGGCAGAGATCAGCGTGCCATTCGTGACGCCGGGAGCCAGCGAGACGGCCTCCGCGTGAATCTGCGCGCCCTGAACTTCCGCGCCTGCCCAGTCGGCGGCCCGCTCGTGGATGGTGGTGGTGCTGCCCGGATAGGTCATGGTAAGCGCCCCCGCGCCGCCGCTGAGTGCAAGAGCCAGAAGAAAACCGTTAAAACAATTCCGCATGAATGGGGCGACTATGCCGCGTCTGGTTTGGGCGGTGGTGAGGACGGCGGCGGATGCAGGACGTGCAACACGTCGGTGGCCCAGGTCACCAGCCCACAACCCAGACTGCATCATTGGTCCAGATGTCTGCCCCGGTCAGCAAGGCCACGGCCACCAGTTCCCAGTCGTCAGGATCGCGGGGAATCCGTAGCCGGGCTTCCTGCTCGTAGGGGCGCAGGAGGGCAGTGGAGATGACGGTGGTTTGCTCAGCCACGATTCGCAGGGCCAGGGCCAGATTGGCCTGTATTCTTGGCCCAACGGCACCCCCGGCAATCATTCGAGTGGCCCGGCGCGGCAATTCATAATGGGTCTCACTGAGAACCCGCTCACTGAGAAAATAGGTGTGCGGTGCTTGCAGCATGTAGTCGCGTCCCCTGGTTCTCAACAACTCACCTACCAGGGTGTTGGTATCCACGGCCAGTCTCACGGGTCCAGCGGCGTCCGCAGCTCTTCTTCAATCAATTGAGCCAACTCTTCCTCCGACAGCCCAGTCTCTTCTCGCAGTTCCTTGAGCGAGTCGGCCAGCTCCGCCATCAACCGCGCTTCCTTTTCACGGTCACGCTGCTTGATGGGAATGTAAATGCCCACCGGCTGCCCATGCCGCTCAATCACGATGGCCTGCCCTGCACGGATCACACGCGGGATGTCCTGTCGGTACTGCCGCACGCCCATACGGGTCAGGCTGCCGGGAAATTTGGCAATTTTGGGAGAGTCAGTCATGTGGGGCCTCCTCTTCAGAGTGTACGCGATGTGTACACAAAGAAGCAGTGGCGATTGACTTCTGGCCTTCAGACGCTTCCTAGCCCTGCATGTATAAAAACGCCTCTGGCAGCGCCTCGCGCCACGTCACCCAGTTATGGCCGCTGGGGTATTCGCGGTACTGGTGCGGCAGGGCCAGATCCGCGAACAGGCCCGCCATGCGGCGATTTGGCCCGGTCAGCCATTCCAGCACCCCGGTATCCAGACTGGTTTTCAGGTGCGTGGGCGGAGTCTGGCGCAACTCCTCCAGCAGCCATTCCCCAGCCCCGGTGGTGTCAATCACGCCTGCTGGGTCCTTTGCCCCAGGTCTGGCGATGAAGGCTCCGCTGTGGCTCACGACGCGGCTGAACAGTTCCGGGTGCTGCCCCCCCAGATACAGCGAGATCAGCCCGCCCAGGCTCGCGCCCCACAGACCACGCGCCTGAACCGTGACCAGTTCGCCCTCCACACGCGGAAAAACCTCCTGCGTCAGAAAGTCCAGGTAACGGTCATTGAGGTAATACTCTTCGTTGCGGTCCCCTGGCTCCACGAACACCAGCGCTGCGCCCGCTGCCAGCCCCGCCTCCACCGCGCGGTCCATCACCTCGCCCAGTTTGCCGGTGCGGTAGAAGGCCACGCCGTCCTGCACGTAATACACCGGAATCGGCGTACCAGCCGTGTAGCCGTGCGGGGTGTAGACGATGGCGCGGCGGGTGCCGGGAAAGACGGTGCCCTCCCAGGTCAGGCGCTGGGCGGTCCCCTTCCGCGTGGCTTCCGGGGCCAGCCACAGCGGATGGCGCGCGTACTCGCCCACCACCGCCGCGCGCGGGTAGGGCCACCACGGATTCAGGGATTTCTGGGCATTGTCGGGGTCCGCAAACGCCACGCCCGCCGCGTCCAGCCAGGCGTATTCCACCCACGCGCCGCGCGGCAGGCTCAGGGTGATGGGCTGCCCCGCTAGCACGGGCAAAGGCTCCTGCTTGCGCCAGTCGGTAAAATCCCCCACCAGGGCCACTGCGCCGGGTGGGGGGCTGAAGGTCACGAGTTGCCCGGAGACGGAGACGGCCATAGGGGGGATTCTACGGTCCAGCCGCCAGGATCAGTCCTTCCACACGGTCTGGGTAAACGTTGATTACGCCGCACTCTGGCAATCTGGCCTCCACGGTCTGCCAGTGCGCTTCCAGAAAAAGCCGCATGTCCCGCGCCCGCAGGTTGCCGCAGTGGAGGCGCACCACCCAGGGCGGCGGGTGCCCTTGCAGCAGGGCCATGTCGGTAAAATCAGCATCTTTGGTCACCAGAACAAGACGTTCGGCGCGGGCGTATTCCCAGAGGGCCAGATCGGTGGGTTGATCGCCCAGTTCGCGTGCATGGACGACTCTCCATTCTTCGGCGAATCCCAGGCGCAGACGCGGCGAGAGGTTCTCGTCAAGCAGATACCCGTGCGGGTTCAAGCCATGCGGTCCACGGCAAAGCGGTGGCCCATCACCTGCGAGGAGTACGTCAGGCACGCCAGCACGTCCTCGCGGGTCAGGACTGGGTATTCCTCCAGCACGTCCTCAATACTGTCGCCCGCCGCCAGAAATTCCACGATGGTCTGCGCCGTGATCCGGGTGCCGCGCACCACTGGGCGGCCATTGCAGACCATTGGGTCAATCATGATGCGCTGGGACATGGCCTCAGTCTACCGCGCCTGAAAAGCCGCCGCCCGCGCCGCTGCCCCACGCGCCAGCTCCCGCTCCGGCCCCTCCGTCCAGCGAATCAGCGCCACCGCGCGGCAGTAAGCACTCAGAGCTGCAAAACCTTTCACTTGAACGTTGCCCTCTTCCAGCCCCGCCAGCACGCCGTAGGCCCTGGTCCACTCCGCATCGGCCCAGGCATCCCGCGCCCGGCTGAGAAAGACGTTTTCGCTGGGCAGCGGCGTTCCGGCCACCAGCAGCGCCACTTTGCCCAGCGAGAACGTCAGGAGCAGGCAGGCATAGGCCACCTTCGCGTCGTCGCCGCTGTGCAGGCCGCCCATGACCTTGTGCAGTTCCTCGGCGTTGTCGGCCAGCAGTTCGGCAGCCCGCGCGTCGGCTCTGGCGGCCAGATCGGCCCATTGCACGGCCCGCGCCCGCGCTTGTAGATCAGCAAAAATGCCGTGCGGATCGTGCAGCGGCTGACCCGTTTGCAGCGAGACGAGGTTCCACAACGCCGTTTCCGGTTCCGCGAAAGCCCTGGCCCGCTGCGCGGCGGTGGAGCGTTCAATGCTGAGCAGCACGCCATCGCGGTAGCTCACGGTGTTACGAACGAAGCTGTCGGAGGCCACCAGCACGCTGATGTCCAGATCGCTGAACCCGTCCGCCGTGCCGCGCGCCACGCTGCCAGTCAGGAAGATGGCCTGTATGCCTTGCTCCTGCTGGAGTTCGGGCAGGACCCCGCTTAGCACCGTTTCAAAAGACATGACCAGAGCTTGACATGCTGCCCTCTTCCCGACATGGGCCAAAAAGCTCAGCGCCGCCCCTAGGCTGGAAGGCGGCGCTGAAATGTTGAGTGGGTTATCCGGGCTGCTCGGTCCGCTCCGGCGAGTTGCCTGCCGAGTAGCCCCGGTATTCCTCGCGCAGTTCGCGCTTCAGGAACTTGCCAGTTGCGCCGATGGGAATGCTGTCGGTCAGCACGGTGGCGTCGGGCAGCCAGAACTTGGCGAAATGAGGTTCCAGCAATTCAATCAACTGCTGATGGGTCACGCTCTGACCGGGGCGCGGGACCACCACCGCCAGCGGGCGCTCGTCCCACTTGGGATCGTCCATCGCAATGACGGCGCACTGCGCCACGGCGGGGTGCGCCATGATGGCGTTTTCCAGGTCCACGCTGCTGATCCACTCGCCGCCCGACTTGATCAGGTCCTTGCTGCGGTCCTGGATGTGCATGTAGCCGCGCTCGTCCAGCGTGGAGATGTCCCCGGTGTCAAACCACAGCTCGCCGTCCAGCTCAAAGAAGTTGTCCTGGCCCGCGCCCTTGTAGTAGCTGTTGGCCACCCACGGGCCGCGCGCGATCAGGTTGCCCATCGTCTTGCCGTCGTGGGGCAGACGTTTGCGCCCCGCGTCCACGATATCCAGCGTGATCAGCGGCACGGTGCGGCCCTGCTTGGCACGCAGCTTGAAGCCCTCGTCGCTGTTGGCGTCCACATCGAAGGGCAGGCTGCTGGCCGTGCCCAGCGGGTGCGTTTCGGTCATGCCCCAGGCTTGCAGCATGGTCAGGTCATGGCGCGTCTGGAAGGCGCGGATCATGGATTCCGGCGCGGCGCTGCCGCCCACGATCAGGCGTTCCAGCCCCGCCAGTTTGTACGGCTCTCCAGCCTCTTTCGCGCGGTCCAGCTCGCCTAGCAGGCCCATCCAGATGGTGGGCACGCCCGCCGTGACGGTCACTCCCTCATCCTGAAGCAGCGTGGCGATGCTCTTACCGTCGCTGAAGACCCCGGCGAAGACCTGTTTCGCGCCGTACATGGCGCAGGTGTAGGGCAGGCCCCAGGCGTTGACGTGGAACATCGGCACGATGGGCAGCACGCTGTCGGCCTCGCCCACGTTCAGGGCGTCCTTGGGGGCGCTGACCAGCGAGTGCAGCACGGTGGAGCGGTGCGTGTAGACCACGCCCTTGGGGTTCCCCGTGGTGCCGGAGGTGTAGCACATGGCCGCCGCGTCGTTCTCGTCCAGGCGCGGGTAACGGGGCAACGGCTCTGCCTCCGTCACGAAGGTGTCGTAGTCCTGCACGCCGGGCATCGCCTGCGGCAGCGGCCCCATCACGATGACGTGTTCCAGTTTGGGGCAGGCATCTTTCAGGGCCGGGATCATGGCCGCGAAGACGTTCTCGATCATCAGTACGCGGTCCTCGGCATCGTTCAGGATCCAGGCCACCTGTTCGGGGTGCAGCCGGATGTTGACGGTGTGCAGCACCAGACCCGCGCTGGGCACGCCCAGATACGCCTCCAGATGCCGGAAGGAGTTGACGGCCAGCGTCGCCACCCGGTCTCCCTTCTGCAAGCCCAGGCCCAGCAGACCGTTCGCTAGGCGCAGGGAGCGGTCCGCCACCTCGCCGTAACTGATGCGGTGCTTCTTGGCAACCGGATTGCCCGCCTCGTCGCGGCCCGCCGCCAGCAGACTGACCACCTCACGGGTTTTGTACTGCCCGCGAATCCGCTCCAGAATGGTGGGAACCGTCAGTTGAACGTCCATCATGTTGCCTTGCATAGTCGTGCCTCCGTGGAGAGTTGGAAAAAAGAAGAAAAACGGCGGCGGCGTCTGGCGGCCACCCGGTCTGGAATCTTTGATGTTTGGGCCGAGTATAGAGATTGCCGGGCGCGGGAGACGTATTTTCGCGTGCGTTCTTCTGGCAGGCAGGCGTAGAGAGACGAAAAAACCCGCCACAGACGGCGGGCTTGCTGCCTGGAGGGCTTATCGGCGCGGCCTGTCATGCCGCTCCCTCTCCGGCACAGGCGGCTTCGCATGCGCCCCACCCCGCAGCGGACGTGGCCCGGCGGGGACCAGCACACCCACGCCGTCATCCTGATCGTCACGCGGCGGAGTGGGGCTTTGCGTGTCCCGGCGAAACACCCCTGAAAGCCAGCGCAGCAGATTCATGCCCCAGCGTGCGCGTGGGTGGGGCCACCATTCAAGACTGAAAATCACGATTTGCGTATGCTGCGCCCATGCCCGCCACCCTGGATCATCTGGTCATCGCCGCCCGCACCTTGCCGGAGGGCCGCGCGTGGCTCGAAGGCCGTCTGGACCTGCCCATGCAGGACGGCGGAAAACACGAGAATTTCGGCACCCATAACGCGCTGCTCTCGCTGGGGCCAGACCTGTATCTGGAAGTGATCGCCATCGACCCGGACGCCCCCGCCCCCACTCGCCCGCGCTGGTTCGGGCTGGACACGCCGGAGCTGAAAGAGCGCCTGAAGGACGGCCCCGCGCTGATCCACTGGGTGGCGGCGGTGGAAACGCTGACGCCTGGGCCGGAGGTGCTGGAACTCAGGCGCGGCGAGAACCGCTGGGCGCTGACTGTGCCTGAAGACGGCGGGCTACCGATGCACGGCGTTGCTCCCTCCCGCATCGTGTGGCACACGCCCCCGCCCCCCACACGGTTGACCGATGTGGGCGTGCGGCTGGGAAAGTTGCGACTGGGCACGCCCAAGCCCGACACCCTGCGCGCCGTTCTGGATGCCCTTGATTTCGTGGGCGAGGTGGAGGTCTACGAAGCCCCGCAGGCCGAACTGCGCGCGGTGCTGGAAACGCCGAATGGACTGGTAACTCTGGGCGAGTGGTGAGGCGAGAAACTTATCCTCGTTTTTGCCCAGCCGCCTTCCCTGGCCTGCGCCCATGCAGCAGCGCCGCCGCCAGCAAACCCGCCAGAAAACCGAACAGGTGCGACTCCCAGGACACCGCCGGATTGCCCGGCAGCACGCCCCAGATGATGCTGCCGTACAGCACGGCGGCCACCACCGCCACGCCAATCGCGGCGGGGGTGCGCTCCCACCAGCCCACGCCCAGCAGATAGGCCAGATAGCCGAAGATCAGTTCGCTGGCCCCCAGATGCACGCTGCCGCCGCGCCCCAGCAGCCACACCAGCCCGCCGCCCACCACCGCCACCACCAGCGTGACCGCCAGAAAGCGCCCCACGCCGCGCACCGCGCTCATGAAGGCCAGGACCGCCAGTGGCACGGTGTTGGCGATCAGGTGTGGAAAGCCGTAGTGCAGGAACGGCGCGGTCAGCACATGCCAGAAGGTGCCGGGCACGCGCGGCTCGATGCCGTAATAGTCCAGCCGCCCGCCGAAGCCGAACAGATCGACGATTTCCTGCACCCAGATCAGCGCGATCAGTGCGGCAGTGGTCCACAGCGCGGGGCCGATCTGCGGACGCCCCGGCGCAAGCGGGGACTTCCTGGGGCGAACCGGGGGCGGGGACGGTCTCATCCCCCCAGTCTGCGGGACGGGCGCATGAGGTGCGGTGGAGCGGAATCGGCAAACAGATTTTGCTGGCCCAATCCCTGGGCTGTCAGGTGGCGGCAAGAGCGAATTGACTATCCTGGGGCAGCATGGACCCGCAAGCCGCCCTTCACCTGCCGAGCCGTGACCCCTACGGCGAGACGGTCCGGCGGCGGCTGTACATCGGCGCGGTGGTCTGCGGCATGGCGCTGCTGCTGTTCGGCGTCGTCATGCAACGAACGCTGAATCTGCCCGAGCCGTACCTGCAATACGTCGCCCCGTCGCTGCTGGGGCTGAGTGCCCTGAACCTGTGGTGGCTGCTGTCAGGCCGGGCGCTGATCGTCGCCGAGGTGGCCTCCGTCGTGGTGCTGGCCGCCGCGAGCATGGCCCACATCGTGCTGGTCAGTCTGGGTGCCGCCGCGCTGCCGGGGGCCTATCCCAACAGCGGGCCGTACTGGGCCGTGATCAGTGTCTGCGTGCTGGCCTTTCTGGCCCTGCCGCCGCGCCGCGCCACTCCCTTCAACCTGACCTATCTGTCCTTCTGCCTGCTGCTGCCGTGGCTGCTGCCCACCACCTATGCCGCATCCTCCGCTTCCGGGCTGGTGCGGGTGCAGCTCAATGCCCTGCTGGTGTTTCTGCTGGTGTGGGGTCTGTCGTGGTTCCGCACCCAGTACGCCAGCCAGACCCAGAGCCAGGAACTGCTGCGCCGGATGGCTTTCACGGACGCCCTGACTGGCCTGCCCAACCGCCACGCCGTCTACCCGGCTGTCGAGGCCCTGCTCCGGGACGCGGCGCAGGGGCAGGCCGGTTCGCTGTTTCTGATCGATCTGGACCACTTCAAGCGCATCAATGACCGCCACGGCCACGGCGTCGGCGACGAGGTGCTGGTGGCGGCGGCGCAGGTGCTGCGAAACTGCGCCACTGAAAAAGGTTCGCCGCCGCCCACGGTGGGCCGCTGGGGAGGCGAGGAATTTATCGTGGTGATGCCGGGCACGCCACCCGAGCGTGCCGGGGTCCGCGCCGAACGACTGCTGGCCGAATTCCGCGCCTGGAACTGGCCGCAGCACCTTGGGGTGACGGCCAGCATCGGCTCCAGCAGTGTCCGGGTGGGCGAGGACTTCAGCGGGTTGCTGGCGCGCGCCGATGCCGCCCTGTACGCCGCCAAGTCCTCGGGCCGGGACCGGGCCGTCGTGCGGGGTGAGGCGGAACTGGAGGAGTCCGCCCTCTGCTGATGCGGGGTGGCTAGGGCTGGCCCAGACGGTCCCGGACGTACTGGACCATCTCTGCCAGATTGATCTCCTGAACCTCGCCCCCACGCCGCTCCCTGACTTCCGCCCGGCCCCCGGCCACTCCGCGCCCCAGCGTTACGCGCCAGGGAATGCCAGTCAGGTCCGCGTCGGCGAATTTGACGCCTGCCCGGAGGGGACGGTCATCGAGCAGGGCGTCTATGCCAGCGGCCCGGAGTTCGGCGTAAAGGGTTTCGGCGGCCTCGACCTGGGCGGCGTCTTTCATGTCCACCACGGTCAGGATGACCTCGTGCGGGGCGATGACAGCGGGCCAGACCAGACCACGTTCGTCTGCACATTGCTCGGCCAGCGCCGCCGCCAGCCGGGTCACGCCCAGGCCGTAGCAGCCCATCGTGGGCGTCTGCGAGCTGCCATCCGCCGTCGCGTAGGTCATCCCCAGCGCCCCCGTGTAGCGTGTGCCGAGCTGAAAGATGTGGCCTACCTCGATGCCTCGCGCCGACAGCAGTGGCTGGGCCGGATCGTGGGTGGACACCTCGCCCGCCTGGGCCTGCCGCAGATCGGCGACTTCGGGGAGTGGGAAGTGCTGGTCCCAGTTCGCGCCCACCATATGCCAGTCGGTCTCGTTCGCGCCCGTGGTGAAGTTCCGCAACCCCGCCGCTGCCTCGTCGCACAGGCGCAGGAATGGGCCGTCTGCGCTGTCCGGCAAATCAGGGGCGATGTAGCCGAGCGGCAGACTGGTGGCCCACTTCTCTGTATCGGCCACCTCCAGCGCGGTCAGCGTTCCCTCCACCCGCGCGGACACGGTGTTCCACAGCTTGACCGCGTTGACGCTGTGATCGCCGCGCAGGCTGACCAGGATGGGCCGGGTGGAGGTCTGATCGCCGTTCAGATACTCGGCCTCATACAGCACGTTTTTAATCATGTGTGCGGGTTCGCAGTCCAGCACGGCGCAGGCGCTCGCCACCGTGGGCGTGCCGGGCGTCTGGCGGCGCTCGAAAGTCGTGAACGGACTGGCCGGGGCCGGGTGGGCGTGCGAGACGGCCTGTTCGGCATTGGCCGCGTACAGGCCGTCGGCGGTATACAGCACCTCGTCTTCCCCCACATCGGACAGCATCAGGTATTCGCGGCTCCCGGTCCCACCGATCATTCCGCTGTCGGCCTGCGCCGCGCGCCAGTCCGCGCCCAGCCGGGTCAGGATGCGGGCGTAGGCGTCGCCCATGACCTCGAAGGTCCGGGCCAGATCCTCGGACGTGGCGTGGAAGCTGTAGGCATCCTTCATGACAAATTCGCGCGTCCGCAGCAATCCGGCGCGGGGCCGCAGCTCGTCGCGGAACTTGCGCCCGATCTGGTAGATGCTCAGGGGAAGATCGCGGTAACTGCCCACCAGCTCGCGGGCCACGGCCACGGCGGCTTCCTCGTGGGTGGGGGCCAGCGCCAGTTCACGTCCTGCACGGTCTGTTACGGCGAACATGATCTGCTCGGCGCGGGTGTAGGCGTCCCAGCGCCCGGACTGCCGCCACAGCGCGGCGGGTTGCAGCAGCGGAAAGCTGACCTCCTGCGCCGCGACTTCCAGCTCATGGCGAATAAGTGCTTCCAGCCTGTGCAGCACGCGGGTCATGGGCGGCAGCATGGCGTACAGGCCGCTGCCCAGTTGACGGATAAATCCGGCGCGCAGCAGCATTTCCGTGCCGCGCGTGTCCGCCACGGACGGCGTTTCCCGCCGCGTGACGAAGGAGCCTTGCGATAGGCGCATTTGTGTTCTCCCTTCTGAATTGTAAAAACGACGGATCAGGCGCGACAGATGCGCGCACTCGGCAAAAATGACGTCTTTACACCCCAGAGGGCGGCGGGCGCACGGGCAGGCCCGCACCAACACGCAGCAGGTCACTGGACCGCTGCATGTGGGGGATCGTCTGCTCGCTCATGGGCCAAAGGGTACAGGCCGGGGAAGGGGCGGGTCAAGTGGGTTTAGTCGCCCAGCGCCTGTGCCGCCAGCGCACTGAATTTCTGCAACTCCTTGCTTCTGGGAAAGGCGTCCAGCGCGCGTCCGGTGATTTGCAGCGTTTTGGTGTACCAGCCCGCCTGCGTCCACGCCTCGAAGGCTTCCTGGCGGTACAGGTAATAGATGGTCGGCACGCCCAGATTCACGGCCTGATCAAACTGGTAGGCCGCCTTCTCGGCGTCGCCCAGGCGCAGGGTGGCTTTCGCCAGCCCCCACCACGCGTAGGGATCGCCGGGCCGCGCCTTCACCGCCTGCTCGCCCGTTCGCCGGGCATTTTGCCAGTTGGCTGTGGCGTTGAAGTCGTCGCCCATCGCCGCCCGCACCTCGGCCTCTCTGGCAGGGGGGTAGGCCACCAGATACTCGCCGTTGTAAAAGCGCCACAGCTCGGTCATCTCCGCGCTGCTCAGGCGCAGGGACGGGCCGCGCAGAGGATCGCTCAGGAGAAACGAGCCGCCGCTGTACCCGTACACTGTGCGGAAGTGCGCCACATTGCTGCCGGGTTTCAGGCGTTGCTGCACCACCACAGGGAACCCACGCGACACCAGTTCACGCAGCACTTCGGGAGTGCCCGCGTAGCGGATGACACTTCGCAGGCCGAATCTCCCCAGGTAGGCCGCCAGTTCCAGACTGCTGACCTGCGGATCGCCGGGATAATCCTTCATGGCTGTTGCCGCCGCCGTCTGCGTGACGCGCGTGCCGTAATAACCCAGCACGGTCAGGGCGGTGACGGGCGCACAGTTGTCCGGCCCCTGGTACTCGTGCCTGATGTTTTTGAGACTGGCGTTGGCTGGGGCGGCGGCGGCGCTGGCGTTCAGGATCAGGCCCGCCAGGAGCAGCAGGCGAAAGGTCATCGACATACTCCAGTGTGGTGGAAGACCGTACCAGACGGGTGTTTCATCAGATGAGCGGACTTTATTCAATATTGAGCGATGCTTGCGAATCGACTGAACGTATGCCGCGTCTCCCACACAGCTATGGGCCGGAAGCCCACGCTTCCGGCCCAAGCTCCAGACAGGTTGGTTTACGCTTTCAGGTACTTGTCGAACCACGCCAGCGTCTGTGCCCAGGCGTCGTCGGCTGCGGCCTTGACATAACTGCCGCCCGTGTCGTTGTTGAAGGCGTGGCCCGCGCCGTCATAAATCTTGGTGGCGTGGGTGGTGCCTGCCGCCTTGAGTGCCGTTTCCAGGGCGGGAATCCCAGCGTTGATGCGGGTGTCGGTGCCGCCGTAGATGCCCAGTACGGCGGCCTTGATGTCCGGCACCTTCGCGGCGTCGGGGGCAGGACCGTAAAAGGGCACGGCAGCCACCAGTTCCGGCGCTTCGGTGGCCAGCCGCCAGGTCAGGCCGCCGCCAAAGCAGAAGCCCACCGCGCCAATCTTCTGCACGCCCGGCTGCGTCTTGAGAACGGCCAGCGCCGCTTGCAGATTCGCCACATGCTCGTCGCCAGAGGTCTGTGCCAGATAGCTGGAAATCTGCGCGGTGTCGATGTACTGCTGGGTGCCGCCAATTTTAGACACCAGATCCGGGGCCATCGCGATATATCCGGCCTTCGCCAGTCGGCGCGCGACGTCCTGAATGTGCGGCTGCAACCCCTTGTTCTCGTGGATGACGATGACGCCGGGTGCGGGAGCATTGCCCGCCGGGCGGGCCAGATACGCTAGGTTGGTAAAGCCGTTGGCTTCATAGGTCACGGGTTTGACCGAGATGGCCGGGTCACGCGGGTCCACCATGCCCGCACCCTTGGCCGGGTCAGGCTGGGGCGGCGCAGTCTGGGCGCTCGCCAGCTCGGCGGAAGTGATTTCCGCGATGCCCAGCGAGGTCAGCAGCACCCGCGCGCCCACCACGCCGCCGCCCAGCAGGGTCATGCGGCGCAGGAACTCGCGGCGCTGCAACTCGCCCTCGTGGTAGTCCTCTGCAAATTCCTCGACAACGTAACGGAACAGGTCCTGACGGTCTTGTGCCATAGGGGTCAACCTCCTGAAAGGGGGCGGGCCGCAGCCCTGGGCGGGGGTAAAAGAACGCCCTCAGTCCATACCAGACAGACGGGGGGCGAAAAGCCGTGATGTTAAACGATCTGACCTGAAGTTAACATGTCGGACCAGCCTCGATCTGTGTGCGGCGCTCAGATTTCAGGGTTCAGGTGATTGGGGCGCACCGTGGCGCTCATCTGTCATGCAACGAAAAGCCCCTCTCCGCTGTGGAAAGGGGTTTGGAATGCGGGGTTGTCTTAAACTCGCTGCTTTTCTTTCAATGCACCATGTTCCTGCAAATACTCCGCGATCTGCACGGCGTTCAGGGCTGCGCCCTTGAGCAGTTGATCCCCGGCCACGAACAGGTCGATGCCGCCGTCGAACACCAGACTGGCGCGGATGCGGCCCACTTCCACGTCGTATTTGCCGCTGGCGGTTAGAGGCATCGGGTACAGCCCTTCCCCTGGGTTGTCGCGCACTTCCACCCCGGCAGAGCGGGACAGCAGTTCGCGCACGGCGTCCGGGGTGGCGGGCCGCTCCAGTTCCAGCGTGATCGCCTCGCTGTGCGTCCGCAGGGTGGGAATCCGCACCGCCGTGCAACTGATCTTCAAAGACTCGTCCCCGATGATCTTGCGGGTTTCCCAGGCCACCTTCATCTCTTCCTTGGTGTAGCCGTTGTCCTGAAAGGCGTCGATGTGCGGAATCACGTTGAAGGGAATCGGGTGCGCGAAAACGTCGTTTGAGGCAGTCTGGCCGTCCAGCGACACGCGGGTCTGCTCCAGCAGTTCGTCCATGCCCTTCTGGCCCGCTCCGCTGGTGGCCTGATAGGTAGAGACAATCATGCGCTTGACGCCGTACTCGCGGTGGATGGGAGCCACGGCCAGCACGGCGACGGCGGTGGTGCAGTTCGGGTTGGCGATGATGCCTTTGTGGTGCAGCGCGGCCTCGCCGTTCACTTCCGGCACCACCAGCGGCACCTGCGGGTCATAGCGGAAGGCGCTGGAATTGTCGATCACCACTGCGCCCCCGGCCACCCACGCTGGGGCCTTTTCCTTGCTGATCGCGCCGCCTGCCGAGGCCAGGATCACGTCGGCGTCAATTGCGCCTTCCGGGGTGGCCTGCACGGTCAGTTCCTGGCCCTTGAAGGTCAGTTTGCTGCCTGCCGAACGCGGTGAGGCGAACAGCAGCAGTTCGTCAAACTTCAGGCTGCTCTTTTCCAGCACGCTCATCAACTCGTGTCCGACGGCTCCGGTGGCTCCCACAATGGCTACGCGCATAAACATTCTCCCTGGAAATAAAAAATCCGCCACGCGGTCTGCGGGCGGCTGAGTGAAGTCAGGCCGCCGCTACGGAGTCATCGTGGTGAAAACGGCGCGGCTCATAGACGCAAGGTAGAGGCTGAGGGCGGACGGGTCAAGCGGGCTGGCTAGGCCGGAGTAGGGGTCCGGGTAGAGGCGGCAGCGCTGTTCTCCTCTGTGCGGTGAGTAGATGCGAGAATGAAGTTGCCGAAGTCTCTCCGTTACAGGCCCATTTAGCTCACTCTCCCACCCATGACCCCCCTGCCCCCCTCCCTCGCCGCTGCCCAGACTGCCCGCGCTTTTGCAGAGGCGCTGGCGGAGTGCGCCTGTCAGGTCACGGCGGCGCACGGCGTTCAGGTCTGGGTGGCCGAGGGGGCCGGACGCCTGGAACCCCTGGCGCAGGAGGGACGCGGCCTGGGCCTCAGCGACGGTGCGCTGGCCCGGCGGGCGATGGATGATGGCAGCCTGCTAGAAGAAGGCATGCTGGTCTGCCTGCCCTTTGGCAGTTTCTCCCAGGGTGGGGGTGTGCTGGAATTTGTGGGAGCCAGTTCGGAAGGCGTGGCGGAACTCTCGGCGCTGGTGCCGCTGCTGACGCTGGCGCTGGAAGGCGTGCAAGCGCGCGAGGCCCGGCGCGGACGTGGGCGCGTGGCCGAAACGGTGGAAGCCCTGGTGCGCCGTCTGGCGGGCAGTCTGGATCTGGCCGAGGTGCTGACCCGCACGGCCCAGAGCGCGGCCCAGGCGCTGGGTTTTTCTCGCGCCTTCGTGGCCCTGTTCAACGAATTTGGCGAGGGTGGGGCCAGAACGGGCGACGTGTTCTCGCACGGCTTTGACGAGACGTTCACCGGGGGCATTGGTGTCGGCCCGGTCAGCCTGGAAACGCTGATCCGCCGGGGCGAGGCGATCCGCTTTGAACGCGCCAGGGACGCCGATTCACCGATGGCCCAGGGCCTCCTGGAATTGAACCCCGAAGCGGCGGTGATCGCTCCCCTGAGTGCGCGTGGGCAGCCGCTGGGCGTGCTGTACGTGGACAGCCGCAGACCCGGCGCAACCGCCACCGACGATGACGCGCGCCTGGTGCTGGCGCTGGCCGAGCAGGCATCTCTGGCGATTGACAACGCCCGCCTCTACGGCATAGAAACCCGCAAACGCGAGGCCGCCGAGGCGCTGCGCGAGGCCGGGGCGGCGCTGGCGGGCAGTTTGCACTTGGGAGACACCCTCGCACGCGTGATGGAGCGGGCCATGTCCCTGTTCCGCGCCGACGCCGCCGCCATCTACGAGGCACAGCCGGACGGGCGCACCCTGAGCATCCGCAGCGCCGTGGGCCTGCCCAGCGAATACGTGTTGCGGGTGCGCGCCAAGATGGGTGCGGGCGTGACCGGACGGGCGGCCCAGCGACGCGAACCGGTGGCCGCGCACGATCTGGCGAACGCCAATTCCGGCGGTGGCAGCCGCTATACCCGCCAGTTGCTGGCCCAGAACCGCTACCCGTACAAGGGCGTGCTGGGCCTGCCGCTGATCACCCGCGCCGGGGTTTTTGGCACCCTGACGCTGTACTGGGAGGCCCCATTGCCACTGGACGACGACGATCTGGCGCTGGCTGGGGTCTTCGCCGCGCAGGCATCCCTGGCCGTGGAAAATGCCCGCCTGTACGAGGAAGAACTGCGCCGCGAACGCGAGGCCGCCGTGCTGCTGAACGTGGGCCGCGTGCTGGGCGAGAGTCAGGACGACGCCGCGCTGGCCGGGGCCGTGCGCCTGACCACCCTGGCCCTGAACGCCGGACGCGGTCTGATCGCCCTGACCGACGATGCGGGCGAGGTGCTGCGTTGCGCCACGTTCAACCTGTATCCGCCCACACCGGAAGAACTGGCCTCGTTGAAAGCCCAACTGGGACGTGGCCCCCGCCCCCTGCCCCGCCGCGCGTGTCTGCCCGTGGCGGGTAGCGGGCTGATCGTTCCGCTGGGCGACGAGGCCCACCCGCTGGGCTTTCTGTACGCCGACGATCCCGGCCCGGAAGCTCCCGGCGATCACGTTCTGCAACTGGCCCGCAGCGTGGCCGATCAGATGGCCCAGACGCTGATCCGTGTGCGGCTGCTGTCTGCCCTGGAGCGTGAGGAAGCCCGTTACCGCCAACTGGCCGAGGGCGCACATGACCTGATCCTCAGCGCGGATGCGGGCGGGACCGTGACCTACGCCAACCCCGCCGCCTCCCGGTTGCTGGAACCGCTGACCGGGCCGCTGGTGGGAGAGAGGTTGCTCTCCTTGCCTACCCCGGCCACCCGTAACGCCCTGCGTGCCGCCTGGGACGCTGCCCGCACCCGCCTTTCGGGGGGCCGCGCCGAGATTCAGATTGGCCCGTACCGCCTGGAAGTCCGCCTGAGTGCGGTGGAGGCTGGCCCCGGTGAAACCCATTCCGGCGTGCTGCTCGTCGCCCGTGACCTGTCCGAACTCCAGACCCTGGCCGACGAGATCACCCGGCGCGGGCAGGCGCTGGAGGCCGCCACCTCCCGCCAGAGCGAATTGAGAACCTACCTCTCCCTGTTCACCCAGGCGCAGGAGGAGGAGCGCAAACGCATCAGCCGCGAGCTGCACGACGATACCGCGCAGGTGCTGACCGCCTCTGGCCGCCGCGTGGCCCGGCTGGCACGCGAGTTGAGCGGCGAGCAGCGCGAACGCGCCGACGATATTCTGGCCGATCTGAACGCCGCGCTGGACAGCGTGCGCCGCTTTGCCCGCAACCTGCGCCCCAGCGTGCTGGACGATCTGGGGCTGTTGCCCGCGCTGGAATGGCTGGCGGGGCAGGCCCAGACGCCCACCCGTCTGGAAGTCGGCGGCCATGACCGCCGCCTGAACGCGGCCACCGAGCTTACTATCTTCCGGCTGGCGCAGGAGGCGCTGAACAACGTGGACAAGCACGCCGGGGCGGGCAGCGCCGCCATCCGCGTCATTTTTGAGGAGGATGGCGTGAACGTGGTCATCAGCGACGACGGCCAGGGCTTCACGCCCCAGCAGGCCGAGGCCCGCGCCCAGGCCGGGCATTTGGGCCTCACGGGCCTGCGCGAGCGCGTTGCCCTGGCCGGGGGAGAATTGAACGTGGACAGTGGGCCGGGGCAGGGAACGGTGTTGAGGTTCAGTTTGCCGGGATAGGGCTAAGCAGGCCCGAGAGATGTTCAATTTAGTTACTTGTATTGATGCTTTTGCAGGATCATAGGTCAGCGCGCTGGCTACCCTTCAAAACGAGGAACGGCCAGACGACTAACGAACGGAAAGAAGAGAGCAGACTCGCGCCTGGAAGGGGAATTGCAGCAGGAGAAATTTCTTAGCGCAAGTTTCTGCGCGAACTCTGGGCCGATTCCTGATCAGCCGTTTTGCATATGGATTCTCTGGGTCAACCGTGTTCTCTTACGGTAGTGTCCACCGATCTCTATCCGCCACTGAGCCTTAAAATCATCACGCCCAAGCTGGCGCTTCACGGAGCAACGGACGAACTGCTGGCCCAGCTTCTTCCCATTGTTCGTGACGGTGTGGGCGCGCAACCACCTTACCCATTCGATGATCCCATGTCTTTGTATGAAGACAATCCAATACGCGAGAGGAAGTGGCTTCAGTCCATCTGGCGGGGGCGGGGCAACGTTCGCCCCGATTTCTGGCGTCTGTACTTTGTGGTCATGCTGGGCGAGCAGGCCGTGGGAATGCAGGACTTGATCGGCGTGGATTTCGACACTTGCCAGACAGTCACCAGCTTTTCATGGCTGGCTCCGAGCGCCCGGCAACAAGGTCTGGGACGTGAGATGCGTGCCGCTATCCTGCACCTTGCTTTTGAAGGATTTGGGGCGGCTGAAGCGGCCAGTGAGGCTTTTTTTGACAATCTGCCATCTAACCGTGTGTCCGAGAGCATGGGCTACCAACCGAACGGGAGCAACTGGGCCACGCGGCGGGGCGAGCCAGCCGTGTTGAATCGCTGGCGTCTCAAGCGTGATGACTGGGAGTTGAGTCGTCGGAGCGATATTGAGTTGATCGGCATGAACGGCGTTAAAGACGTTTTACACATCAAGTGAGTACAGCTATGACGCTAACCACTTCTCAAACGGAGGTCGATTTTGGGAAAGGGGCTTCATCGTAGAAAAAACCTATGGGAGCAGACTTTTTGTTTCAGGTCAGAAGTTTTGAGTGGTAGTCAGGTCAGCGCGAGCGCAACGCCTGACCTTCATTGCTCATCCTGCCCAACCTCCAACCCACCGGGCAGAAATCCCCGCCCCCTGAGCGCCTCCAGCACCCGCAGTGACGTGGCTGCGTAGGCGTCCGGGTCATATTTGTAGGGACTGGTGTACATCTGCGCCAGCGAGGTAATGCTGCCCTCCTCGCACATGGCCTTCAGATGCGGCATGGACATGTACCGCTGCCAGCCGCTGATCTCGCGCGCCTGATACAGCTCCTCCAGTTTGGACGTGCTGGCCTCCTGGTACGTTTCGTCGTGGATATAGGCCCGCATCGGCAGGCGCTCACGCCGTTCTGGCTGCTCGTCGGGAACCCCCACAGCGATGGTGGTGATGGGCAGGCAGGTTTCGGGGAGGTTCAGGTAGTCGGCAATCTCCTGCATGGCCTGCAATGTGGTCCCCATGTAGCAGAGGCCGTAACCCCGCGCCTCAAAGCCCAGCGTCACGCTCTGCGAGATCAGCATCGCCTCGTTGGCGGCCACCTGATAGCCCAGGAAGTTGTTGAAGTTGTCCCGTGCCCCGCGTAGCTTTAGCCACTGCCGCGTGCGGTGCCAGTCGGCGCAGAAGGTGATGACCAGCGGGGCCTGAAGAACAAAGTCCTGTTCGCTGTGCAATTCGTACAGCCGCCGTTTTCGCACCGGGTCACGGGTCAAGATCACCGAGAAACTGTTGAGGTTGCCCGACGAGGATGTGCCCATGATGGCCTCTTGCAGCACCTCGTCAATGACATTCTGAGGAATTTCATCGGGTTTGAACTGCCGGATGGAACGGTGTGCGGTCAGCGTCTCGGCCACGGTTTTCATAGTGGGAATTGTAGTGAGCTTGCCTGACTACACGTCGCCTGCCTGTATCTGAGAACGGGTGGAGTGACGGCCAGCAACTGCCTCAGCTCAGCCCCAGATGGACCCTTAATTTGCCGTCCAGTTCGCTTATCTGCGCGGTGGTCAGGCTTCCCAGGTAGCGCCCGATCCGGCTGCGGTTCAGACCCCGGATGTAGTTCAGTTGCACGCGGCTGCTCTCGGTCAGCCCGCAACTTCCAGCAGGGAGCGGAACATCAAAGGGATATTCTCGGCTGACATTGCTGGTGACGGGGGCCACCACCAGATGCGGCAGCGTCTCGTTGGCAATGTTGTTGGTCAGAATCACGGCGGGCCGGGTGCGGGCAGGTTCTCCGGGTGTACTGGGTTCAAAGTTGACCAGATACAGGTCGCCGCGCCTCACTCCTGATCCTGCGGGGCTTCCATCGGGAAATCCAGCCACTCTTCAGCCTCTGCCTGGGCCTGAGCGTCCTGAGCAAAGTCCTGGGCGTACTGCGCGTATGCCTGACGCAACTCCTGGTGCTGCAAGGCCAGTGCGGCAGCTTCAATGGTGGCGCTGAAGGAGGGAAGCTGGTGCTTGCGCTGATAGTCCTCCAGAAATCGCAGGGTGTCGGGTGGAAAAACGACGTGTTTACGATGTGCCTGAGTCATGTTCAGAATTTAACACACGATCTATGGGCTAAAAAATGACCACTGAGTGTCTCAACTTCATCCATACTTCGCCAGAAACGCCTCACGCGTCATCCAGGCCATCTTCGGTTGCGGTTCGCTGGGAGGACGGGCCGTGCCGTAAACGATCCGCAGCACGCGAAAGCCCAGGCCGTAGATGCGGGCGCGGGCGGGCGGCAGGGGCAACAGCTCGAAGCCGCCCTGCTCCAGTTGTGTGTGGAACAGGGTCACGGCGAATACGGCCCGCGCGTCCTGCAATTCGGGCAGGGTCTGCATGGCGGCGGCCACGTCCCGCAGGCTGCGGAGGTAGGCGCGGTAGGCGGTCAGGGCACTTCGCCCGGCCAGCCCCACGATGCGCGGCGAGTGCAGGTGCAGCTCGGCGGTGGGCGTGCTGTGCGGCAACGGCAGCGGCGCGGGCGCGTGGTCCAATGCGGCCACCCGCATCACGGCGTCGGCCCGCTGCGCCAGATCGATCACGCCATGTTCACGGGCAAAATTGGCCTCTACAGTGTGGGTGTACAGGTGCAGCAGCAGGTCACGCGGCCCGGCCTGCCGCAAGCCCGGAATGTCGCGCACGGGGACGGGACGGTACCCCAGCGCCCGCATCTCCGGTAGCCTCTGTTCCAGTTCTCCCGGCAACACACGTACCGTTTGCCCCGGCTGCGGCGTGTCCAGCGGGAAGGGCAGCGGATGAATGCTCTGTGCGGCCAGCAGGCGCAGGCTGGCGCGGCTCAACCCGTCCGTGTTCCAGCTCTGGATGGACTGGGCGCAGGCGGCTTCCAGCATGCTGATCTGCTCAGGCTGCCCGGTCCCGGCGATCTCGTGTCTGGCCTGCGTGGCGGCGCAAAGAACGTCCGGTGCGCTCCGGGCAAGGGATGTGGGAACGAGAAAAGTGACCTTTGCGCTCATTTCCTGTGCCAGAACGCTTTCAAGTTCGGCCCCGGTCTGAACGGGCACGGTCACGCCGACTTCGGGTGCGCCGGGGTGGCCCCCTGCCCACGCGCCGTAGACCCCGGCGCGGAGCTGGGCGGCAAGGAAGAGGGAGGGCGCGGCACTCATGGAGGGACTGTAGCGGCTTTTGCCGTCCCTGGCGAAGTGGCCCGGCCTGCCCCCGCTCAGGAGGGCCGCAGCGTGAGATCACGAACCATGAGACCACGCAGCAGGCGACCAAAGGCGGACGACTCTCTCATGTCCGGCGTCGTATTCTCCTGTCTAGCGATGCCTCAGACTCCCCCTTCCCCAGCAGGACGGCCCCTCCCGGAACGGAACTCCGCTGGTGGGCACGCATGAAACCGCTGCGTATCGGCCTGTTTACCGACACCTTTCTGCCCGATCAGAACGGCATCGTGACCAGTGTGGGTCTGCTGAGCGACGAATTAAGGGCGCTGGGCCATCACGTGGAAGTGGTGGCCCCTGATTTCCCGGACAACGTGGACACCCGCACCGATGTGCGCCGCGTGCCCAGCCTCAGCTACATGTTTTTGCCCACCTACAGGCTGGCGTGGCCCACCCGCAAGGACTTCGCGCAGAAATACGACATCGTGCATACCCACACGCCGCTGACACTGGGGCTGGCGGGGGCGCGGCTGGCCCGCAAATGGAACGTGCCGCATGTGGCGACGTACCACACGCACATCGAGGCGTACACCCATTACGTGCCGGGCGTCACGGCGTTGCAGCGGCACACCGGGGCCGTGACCCGCATCATGAGCCTGCTGTACGGGCGGGCCGACGCCGTGATCACCCCCACCGCCGGGGTGCTGGACGTGCTGCACGCCATGCATGTTCGCAATCCGGTGGTGATTCCCACCAGCATCGACGCGCGGGTGCTGCACGCCGCGCCGCCCATTGAAAACCCCTGGCCTGCCGGGAAACGCCGCCTGCTGAGTGTGGGACGGCTGGCCCGCGAGAAACGCTTCGATCATGTGCTGGACACCGTGGCGCAGTTGCCCGACACCCATCTGGTGCTGCTGGGCGAGGGGCCGGAGCGCGTGCATCTGGAAGCGCACGCCCGCCGTCTGGGCATCGAGGACCGTGTGAGCTTCCTGGGCGTCAAGCCCTGGACCGAGATCGGCGCGTATTACCGTCTGGCCGAGCTGTTCCTGTTTGCCAGCGACACCGAAACGCAGGGTCTGGTCTTGCAGGAGGCCGAGCTGATGGGCGTGCCGGTGGTGGCGGTGGGCGCACGCGGCACCCTGAGCAGCGTGGCCCACGAGCGCAGTGGCTATCTGGTGGCCCCGGCGGACGTGAACGCCATGATCCGCCACTCCCGGGCCATTCTGGGGGACCCGGCGCTGTGGAGCCGCCTCTCCGCCGGGGCGCGCGAATTCGCCTCGGGGACCACCCCGGCGGGCGTGGCGGCGCAGGTGCTGGACGTGTACGCCGCCGCGCTGGGCATGCCGCGCGAGGTGCCGTTTCCCGTAGACCCCGGCCTCAGCGCTTCTGCTGCGCTTCCCTCTGGTCAAAGTATCCTCGCGTATGACCCGTGATGTTGCGCAGGTGCTGCCACGCGAAGGGCAGCGCGCCCCGGTCCATGCGGCGGGCACTGGTCTGCACCAGCGCGCCCGGCACGTAGGCCACCGTGCCCAGCGCCGCGATGGCCTGCCCCAGCATCACGTCCTCGTAGGCTTCTACTTCGGGGTAGCCGCCGGCCAGCAGCGCGGCCTGCCGCGAGAAGGCCATGTTGGCCCCGGCCAGATTGGGTTTGCCCACCACCCGGCAGGCGTGCAGAAAGGCGCTGTAAGCCCCCTGCGAGGCCCAGCTCCAGTGCGGAGCCACCCCGCAAAAACCCATCGGGCCATAGAGGCCCACCCGGCCTGGCGCGCTGGCGTCCAGCAATTCCAGCCACTGCGGGCTGGGCAGCGAATCGGCGTCAGTGGTGGCGATCCAGTCGCTGTGGGCGGCCTCCAGGCCACACTGGCGGGCGCGGGCTACGCCGGGCTGGGCACAGTGCAGCACCCGCGCGCCCCAGGCCCGCGCCACCTCCGGCGTGCCGTCGGTGCTGCCGTTGTCCACCACGATCACCTCGGCGGGGGGCTTGTGCTGCGCCTCCAGCGCCCGCAGGGTCAGGGGCAGATACGCCGCCTCGTTGCGGGCTGGAATGATCACGGAGAACTCGGGCACGGGCACAGGCTAGCAGGCGCGGCCCATTTTTCCGCCGGGGGGAAGCCGAGATGGCGGGGGCGGGGGGGAGGGCCATGAGCGCCGCCTCCGCCCTGCGCGAACGACTGCCCGTCAAGCCCGGCACGCTGCCTGGCGTGCTGATGGCCGCGCTGGTGCTGGTCTGTTCGGAATTCGTGCGCAGCGGCATGTACGCGGCCTACTTACCGCAGGCCACCGGCACGCTGCTGGGGCTGCCCAAGGCGGACGCGGTGGCGGTGGCGGCCACGGCCTTTACCATCCACTTCATCAGCGATACCGTGATGCGCGGGCCGTCGGGTGCGCTGATCAGCCGCTTTGGCGTGCGGACGGTGATGCTCTCGGGCGCGGCCCTGTCGCTGCTGGCGGTGGGCCTGATGGCCGGAACGCACACCGCCTGGGTGTTGCTGCTGGCGGCGGCGCTGCATGGCGTGGGCTTCAGCGCCATGTGGCCGGGGGCCATGAACCTGACCGCCGATGCCACCAAGGACAGCCACAAGGGCCGCGCGGTCACCCTGATCAGCCTGGGCGTGATGCCGCTGATCGGCGCGGGCTTTCTGCTGCTGGGGGCGCTGGCCGAACGCCCCCGCGCGCTGGTGTTCACCATCGTCCTGGTGGTGCTGGCAGTGGCCCTGCTGGCGGCCCTGTTCGTGCCGGACCGCCTGCGCCGCGCCGTTACCGCTGAGAGCCAGCCGGACCGCCGCGCCCGCCTGAAAACGGCGGTGGGTGCGCTGGCCCCGCTGTTCCCGGCGGCCTTTATGCAGACCCTGACCATGACCCTGCTGGGGCCGCTGCTGTTCACGCTGTACCGCGATCTGGGCCTGACCTACTGGGGCATGGTGGCGCTGCTGGGCACCGGGGGCGCGGTGGCCTTCGGCAGCCTGCCCCTGACCGGCAAGGTGGCCGATGGAGGCCGCGCCCGGCTGGCCGTGACCCTGGGCTTCGCGCTGCTGGCGCTGGGTCTGGGCGGGATCGCTACCACGCCGCCGCTGTGGGCGCTGTATGTGCTGGCCGCCGTGGTGGGCGTGGGCTACGCCTTTATCATGCCCGGCTGGGCCGCGCTGGTCACGGGTCGTCTGCCGGAAGCCGAGCGCCCCGCTGCCTGGGGCGCGCTGATGACCGTGGAAAACGTGGGCACCTCGCTGGGGCCGCTGGTGGGGGCCTTCGCCTACCGCACCCTGGGGCCGACGGGACCGTTTATCACGGGCGCGGCCCTGGCCCTGCTGACCGCGCTGGGCTACGTGATCTTCCGCCGCATGCTGACCACGCGGCAGGAAACGGGGCTGGAGGGTGGGGCGTAGACCGTGTGAATGACGCCTCCGCTCCCCGAAAATCTTCTGTCCGCCTCCTGATCCTCCCCGCACTCGGCCTTCTTGCCGCCGCAATCTTGGCCGATGTCCTGGGCCGCGCGGCAGGCTGGGGCGCGCTGGGGCGTGGTCCAAGCCATTCGGGCCGGGTGGCCCTGACCTTTGATGACGGCCCCTCGCCGCGCACGCCCGAACTGCTGGCGATTCTGGAGCGCCACGACGCCCGCGCCACCTTCTTCGTCACTGCGCCTGCATGTGCGGCGCATCCTGAACTCCTGCAAAAGATGCTGGACAGCCCGCATCAGATCGAGGCGCACGGGCGCTGGCACCGGCACGCGCTGCTGCTGACGCCGTGGCAGGAGTGGGCGCAGATCGTGTGGCATCCGCGTGGGGGAGAGGCGGGGTTGCCAGAGACTGACCTGCTGCTGTACCGCCCACCCTACGGAGGCCACAGTCCGCTGACCCGTCCCCTGGCGCGGCTGGCTGGACGTCAGATCGCCCTGTGGGACGTGGAGGGCCGCGACTGGACCGACGCCGACGCGCCCACCCTGGCACAGCAGACCCTGGCCCGCATTCGCCCCGGCAGCGTGGTCCTCCTGCACGACGGCCCGGCAGTCACGCCTGAATTACTGACGCTTGTGCTGGATGGTCTGAAGGAGCGCGGCTTGCAGGCCGTCCCCCTGACCGAACTGCCCATGCGGCGCATCGGGCTGCGGCAGGGATTGAAGAGAGTCTGGGCCAGTTACGGAGGGTAAGTCTCCCCGTCTACAGCGCCGCCACCCGCACATTCTTCGCACGCCGGTACAACTGTGCGGGCCGTCCCACACCGCTTCTGCGCTCCCCGCTGGGGGTCAGGATGCTCTGGGCCAGCAGGCGTTTGCGGAAGTTGCGCTTGTCCAGTTGGCGGTCCAGAATCGCCTCGTAGACGCCCTGGAGTTCGGGCAGGGTAAAGGTGTCGGGCAAAAATTCCAGCGCCAGATTGGCGTACTCCAGCCGCAGTTGCAGCCGCAGCAGGGCGCGGGTCAGGATCGCCTGATGATCGAAGGCCAGCCGGGGCGGGCGGTGTGCGCTGAGCCACTCGGCTTCCAGCGTATGGCCGCCGCCGCTGACGCTGACCGTGCCGTGTGGCAGCACCGCCAGATGCGCCACGCTCACGATGCGCCCGCGCGGATCGCGGCCCACCTCGCCAAAGGTATAGAACTGCTCTAAGTGGCGCGGTTCCAGTTGCACGGTGGTCTCGGTCCTCAATTCGCGCAGGGCGGCCTCGTGCAGTTCCTCGCCGGGCTGCACGAAGCCGCCGGGCAGCGCCCAGTCGCGGGCGTGCGGCAACTGGCCGCGCTGCACCAGCAGAACATTCAATTCGCCGCCGTGCATGGCAAAGGCCGCGATGTCCACCGCCAGCCCCACCTGTGTGGCCTGGGGTGGAAGGGCGAGGCCAGTCATAGCCGTGATCCTAGGGTTAGTGTCAGGTGTACGTCAAGTGGGGGTGTCTAGCCATAAGTGTGATGTAGTCTCGGGAGAAATCAGCTCTGAGACATGGTTTAACCTGACTTTTGGGCGGCCTCTTTCGCCTCGGCCCGCGACACCAGCACCTGCCCGCGCAACAGTTCGGCCACGCTCCACGCCTGGAAGGGGCATCCCCCCGGCAGCAGCGCGTCCCCGCTGAACACCTCCGAGACGTGGCCGACGCCCGCCTCCCAGACGTGACCGCTCAGGCTGTCCAGCGCGGCGCGGGCCTGGGCCACCTCGCCGCGTGAGAGCAGCAGTTCCAGATACGCGGTCAGCGGCCACGGCCATACCGTGCCCTGATGGTAGGCCGCGTCGCGCAGCACCTGTGGCCCGCCGTAATTGCCCCGGTAGCGCGGATCGCGTGGCGAGAGGGTGTGCAGCCCCAGCGGCGTCAGCAGTTCAGTTTCGGTCTGGCGGACGGCGGCCTCCACCTGTTCGGGCGTGGTGGGCGTGTCCGGCAGCGCCAGCGCCAGCGCGGCGTTGGGGCGCACGCTGAGGTCCAGGGTACCGTCCAGCCCGATGGTGTCGGCGAACGCCTGCCCATCCCAGAACTGCCCGAAGCTGCCGCGCGCCTGCGCCCATGCTTCCGCGAGTTCCGGTGATTCTCCCAGCGTTTCCGAGAGCTGTGTTTCCGCGCCCAGTGCCGCGATCCACAGCCCCTGAATCTCAATCGGCTTGCCGTGGCGCGGCGTGACCACCCAGTCCTCGATCTTCACGTCCATCCAGGTCAGTTGCACCCCTGCCTCCCCGGCCAGCAGCAGGCCATCTGCTGGATCGCTACGGATGCCGTGATCGGTGCCGCGTAGGTGCCAGATCAGCAGTTCTCGCAATTGAGGTAGGGCTTCTCGCGCGAAGTCCAGATCGTGGCTGGCCGTTACGTAGCGTTCCAGCGCCACCGCCAGCCACAGCGCCCCATCCACCGTGTTGTATCCCGCGCCCTGGCCGTCCTCATGGAAGTGGTTGGGAATCAGGCCACGTTGTAGGGTGCTTAAAAAGGTGTGCAGCAAGTCGCGGGCCTCGGCAAAGCGCCCGGTCAGCAGCGTTAAACCGGTCAGCGAGATCATGGCGTCGCGGCCCCAGTCGGCGAACCACGGGTAGCCCGCGATCACGCTGGTCCCCGCCGGGTTGTTCCGCTGGACCAGGTAGGCGTCCGCCGCCACTGCCAGCGTCGCCACCAGATCGTCGGACACGCCGCAGGTCTGCTGCGCCAGCTCGGCCAGTTCCCGGCGGCGCGTCGCTTCCTGCCCGTAAGCCAGCCAGGGATCGGGGATGTCGGGGATGGTGTCGGTCATTCCCTGGACTACCAGCGCCACCTGCCCGCCGCCCGCTGGAAAGTGGACCTCCCACAGCACCGCGCCGCGCGTGTACTCGTGATCGGGTTCGCCTCGCGCCGCGTCGTGGCGGTAGTAGACACGCTGGGGGAAGGGCTGGGGAGCGAGAGACGTGATCGGTGCGTCTGGAGCGTGAATCTGAACTCGCGTGGTCCGTTCGCCGCGCACCAGCACCTCATCACCGTTCGCCTGAAAAGCTAGTTCGGGAGCCTGCGGGTGGACGTGGTGCATGTCTCGGTCCACGAAATAGCCGCCCAGCGTCAGCGTGACTGCCTCACGCGAATCCACCGTGTACAGGTAGACAGCCGCGCCCGCGTGGGCCGGGCTGACCATTTTCCGGGAAACCCGCACACCGCCCACCATCTGCACCCGTTCGGGCAGTAGATCGCGCAGGGTCACGTCGCTCAGAATCTCCAGTCCGCGTCCCTCGAAGACGCCCGGCGCGAGTTCCAGGGCGTGCAAGCTGTGCCTCTGGCCGCCCACTTCCAGAATCTCCAGCGGCGAGACCAGATGCGTGAAGCGCTGCACGGGCGGCAACCCGCTCACCACCAGACCCGAGTAACAGCGCGTCGGCACCCCGGCCAGACTGCTCAGCGCAAAGCCGCCCAGGCCATCGGTCAGCAGCACTTCCAGATCGGGGTTGCGGGCCGACAGGGGGCCGTAACGGTGGGTGTGGGCGGGGGCCACAGGGGGGAGGGAACGGTCCATAGGGGAAGCATGGCAGAAGACGCGGGTTGCCCGGCAGGTGGGCGCGCTGTTGACAGAAGGTTCATGCCCACAAAAAGACAGGGGGGCTGCGTGGTAAACTGACATGTTTACCCGCCACAGCTTTCAACGTGAATGCGGGTTCAGCCGCCCTAACCCGTCAGAAATGACGCTGCCAGCGTGCAGGGGGCGCGCGGAGGTGATGAATATAGCGAAAGATCATAAGGTCAACGAGCAGATTCGCGTCCGTCAGATTCGTCTGATTGGCGGGGAAGGTGAGCAGGTGGGCATTATCGACACGCGCGACGCGATGAACATGGCGCGTGAGGCGGGAATGGACCTCGTGATGGTCAGTCCACAGGCCGTGCCGCCCGTCTGCCGTCTGCTCGACTATGGCCGCTTCCGCTACGAGCAGCAGCAGAACGAACGAGAAAACCGCAAGCGGGCGCGTGGTCAGGAAGTCAAGGCCATCAAGTTCCGGGTCAAGATCGACGGGCACGATTTCAACACCAAGACCGGGCATGTGCGCCGTTTTCTGGAAGAGGGCCACAAGGTCAAGGTCACCATTATGTTCCGTGGCCGTGAACGCACCCACCCGGAACTGGGCGAACGCATTCTGGTGCGTGTGGCCGAGACGCTGGCCGACATCGGCGTGCCGGAAAGCAACCCCAGCATGATGGGCATGGACATGAACATGATCATGACCCCCCGTGTCGCGCCTACCCCCAAGAAAGAGCGTGAAGACGACGGCGAGATGGCCGCGCCTGCCCCCTCTGGCGCTGCGGCTGCTCCTGCCGAGGCTGCTGCTCAGCCGGAAGCCCAGGCCCCCAAAGCAGACGCTCCCGCCGAAGCATCCACCCCGGCGTAACGCTGGCGGCTTCTGATCCCAAAGGCGCAAGGCGGCCTGCCCCTGCGGTGGGCCGTTCGCTTTTGCTGAACTGGCCCATTTGTTATTTCTGCTTTATTTTGTAAACTACAGTACCGGACAGAGGTAGTTCCTACTTCTCGTCTGCATCACCCACAGGAGGAATCTTCCATGATCAAGATGTACACCACCAGTTGGTGCCCCGATTGCACCGCCACCAAGCGCGCCCTGACCAGCAAGGGCCTGGACTTCGAGGAAATCAACATCGAGCAGGACGACAAGGCCGCCGAGTACGTGATGAGCGTCAACGGGGGCCGCCGCAGCGTGCCCACCCTGGTCAGCGGCGACGTGGCCCACAGCCTCAGCGGCTTTCGCCCACAGAAGCTGGACGCGTTCCTGGCGGAAGCCGGACTGTAAATTTGGTCCCCAGCAAAAACGGTGCGGTCCATTGCAGGGCCGCACCGTTTTTGATGATTGCTACTTTTTGAGGGTCATCAGTTCCGTGACGCTGTAGCTGCTGCTGGATTTCACCAGCCCCACGCCCTCGGCGTACCATTCCTCGAACTCGCCCAGATCGCGGTTCAGGGGCACCGGCCCCAGCTTGCCCACCACGCGCAGGTTTCCCCTGACTTTCCAGGCGTCGAAGGTTCCGGCGGGAACCGTGACCTTCTCGCGGATCAGTACCTGCCGACGCGCCGTGATGAGGGCCTTGCCGCTCAGCAGGCCCTGCCGCCCCTCCAGATCCCACACCAGACTCCACGACGCACCCGGTTTCCAGTCCGGCGCGGCGGCGATGCCCACCCCGCTGACCGCCGCCCTGGTCAGTTTGATATCGCCCAGTTGCGGGGGCGTCAGGCTGGTCTGCGCGCCCCCGGCGCAACTGAATCTGGTGGTGTTCACTGGCTTTCCGGCACCCGTGGACTGCTCCTGAAATTCTGCGCCCGCCCCCGCCCGGCCCAGGGTGTAGGTAGAGGTGGGCTTTCTGGTGTCGCCCGGCGTGGTCCGGTAGGTCCAGACCCAGCCCGCCTGCACCGGATTCAGTGCGTTGTCGCAGGCACCGGCAGAGGCGGGGGCTGCCCAGGCCACGCCACAACTCCAGATCAGCAGACCGCACGCTTTGAGACTCGGTTTCCCACGGGACACGCGGACAGGGGAGCGGGGAAAAGTCTGCTCCCGGTGGCGATCCGCATGTGTGACGGCCTGTCTCACTTCCTGATTTCCTGTGTCGCGGCCAGCGTCGGCACGCCGTCGGGGGCCACCGTGTAAATGTTGATCGTCAGCATCTGCGGTGTTATCTCCAGCCACATGAAACCGGGCTGTCCGAAGAACCCGGCGGCGGCTTTCCGGGTGCCGACTTTGCCGCCTCCGATCTCGCCCGCCGCGCCCGAAACGGCGGTCCAGGTGCCGGGGCATTCGGGTTGCGGCGCGAAGACCTCCAGCGCGTGGACATGGCCGCTGAGCAGCACATCCGCCTTGCCGCAGGCCAGCCCGTACAGGTCCTGCACCGCGTCCCCGCGCTGGAAGGCGAAGGGCAGACCGTCGTAGTGCCCGGCGTCCCCATGTTTGCCGTTGGAGAACAGCGGGTGGTGGCCCAGGACCAGCTTCCAGCGCGCGGAACTGCTCTGGAGCGCCCCGGTCAGCCACGCACGCTGGGCGGCGTCCCACGGGCCGCCGGGCCGCTCACTGGCACGGTGCACGGGCAGATAGGCGGCCAGCGGCGAGGTGTCCACCGCGAAGAATTCGGCCAGATTTCCCCCCTGTCCCGCACTCACGGGCGCGCGGTAGGTGCGGCCCGGCATGACCCACTGCGGGTTCAGTTTGCTGTAGGCGACCTCGGCCTCCGCGCCGCGCGCATCGGTCCCGTCGCCGCCAAAAAGACCGCTCTCGTCGTGGTTGCCGGGCACCATCAGGAAGGGGATGTTCAGCGGGCCATAGATGTCTGCAAAGCGGGTCTTGAAGAGGGGCGAGCTGGCTTCCCTCGGTCCCGCCGGGTAGAAGTTGTCGCCCAGGCCCACGCCCAGATCGCAGCCCTGCTGTTGACAGACCGCCCCCATAGCCGCCGCCACCCGCCGCTGAACCCCGTCTCCGGTGCCCTGATCGCCCATGACCACCACCCGCAGGTGTTCGGGATCGGGGACGCCCAGCGTGGCGGTCACGTCTGGCAGGGAACGGACCGGGCCGCTGACGGCGGGGGCGCAGGCAGACAGGAGCAAACCCAGCAGAGGCAGAAGGCGGCGTGACATGCCCGTATGCTACAGATGGCGGATGCGCGTGGGCGGGCGCGGCGTTACGGTGTGGCGTCAAAGTGTCAAGAGGTGGGTTGCGGTACGCTTGGGCCGGAGGTTCCCATGCAACCCATCCTGAAAGTCGCGCTCTTTCTCGGCACTGCGCTGGCCCTGACATCCCAGGCGGGCGCTCAGAACAACTGTGACCGCCCGAATGGCTCCTTCGATCAGGTCTACTGTCAGATGAAGGTGCTGACGCGGGCCGACGCCGATCTGAACGTGGCCTACACGCTGTTGCTGAAGAAACTGGCCCCGGCGGCGCAGGGACGGCTGCGCGAAACCCAGCGGGCATGGCTGGTCCGTCGAGACCGTGACTGCGTGGAGTACGACGCCAGCCGGGGCGACGTGGTGTATACCGGCTGTGCCGTGGATACCACCACCGAGCGCCTGAATTTCCTGAATGACCGCCTGCGCGAATGCAACAGCAGTGGGTGCCAGCCCAGCCGCCTTCGCTGAGCGCCCCACTCTGTAACAAGCCCGTCCTTTCCAGTAAGCCAGTTGACTGACGTGGCTCAAGACCCTGCGCGGCAAACTACGGCCATGCATGTGCGCCCCGCCGTCCCCGCCGATTTCCCGGCCCTGAAACCCATGCTGCTGGATATGGGCTTCGTGGACGATGAGGCGGCGCTGGAAGCCCGTTTTCCCTCGTTCTGCGGCGATCTGCTGCGGCCCCTGCTGGTGGCCGGGGCGGACGGAGGAGAGCTGACTGGTTACGCGGCGCTCCACGATTACGGCATCTCCCTGCGTCCAGGCAACTCACATCGCACGGCCAAACTGGAAGACCTCTACACCGCTCCGGTGTGGCGGCAGCGCGGCGTGGCCCGGCTATTGATGCGCGCGGTGGAGGACTGGGCGCGGGCGCGGCCTCTGCGCTATGTCTTCTGGTACGCCAACACCCATGAGGCTGGCCCCGCCTACGTCCGCATGGGCTACCGCCCCGACGACGCCGGGCAGGAGGGCTTCCTCTTCTTCGAGATCGATTTCGGGAATCCGTCTGAGCGGCTGCCTCACCCGCAGCGCGGTTCGTGAAAGGGGGCTAGCGCTGCGTGCGCTTCATTCCATCCTCTGTCGCCAGCCACTCCACCGGGCAGTCGTGGAGATCGGCGGGCAACCGGGGAACAACCAGCTCACTTTGAATAACACCCACGGTCAGGCCGCCAAACCCAGGGAGCAGACGGTCATAGAAGCCGCCGCCGTAGCCCAGCCGGACACCCTGCACGTCGAAGGCGAGGCCAGGGAGCAAAATCGCGTCCACCTTGCTCAGCGGGACTTCGGGAGCGTCGGCGGGCGGCTGCAAGGCCCCGAAGCGGCTCATCTCGGTGGCGGTGTCCCAGGGGTGCAGCGTCAGGCGCGGCGTGGGCTTAAAGCGGGCGCGTGGGGCCAGCAGCTCGAACCCCTGGGCCAGTGCGGACACGTCTATTTCACCGGGCAGGGCGCGGTAGGCCAGCACCCGCCGCGCGCCCATCTGCCGCAGAAATGCACCGAGGTGGGCGGTGACCGCTGCCGAATGATCGGGGAGTGCCTGCCGCTCCTCACGCGCCCAGGTGCGCCACTCGGCTTTGTCGGTAGGCATCAGTGGAGACAAGATGGACTTATTTTAAGGCCGTGATGGACCGGAGCAAAAAAAAGGGGAACGCATGCCTCCCCAGGTGGACACGCGCTCCTGAACAGCCATATGCAGCGGCGTCGGCTTTGGATCATGTCAGGGCTTCATCTTCTTTTCATGGCGCAGTCTTTTCACGGCGTGGCCTTTTCATGGCGCGGGCGGCAGCACAAACGCAAAGCAGGACAGGCCACGCTTTTCAGCCATGACCTGTCCTGTGTTCACGTTCAGTTCAGCGCGCCCGCCCAGTTGGGAGCTTATATGGATTCCGTTTGTTTCGTGCAGGAATCGGAACAGCGCCGATCCCTCCACTCCACGCCCGGAACCCGTTTGTCTCCTGCTCGCTCCGCTCGGATTTTCAGGTGTTTTCAACACCTTCTAATCGGAGTCCATCTTAATTGGTGGGCAGGGTCACGGCCAGATTCTTGATGCTGCCGGGAAAGGTGGTCTTGACGTTGGCCGCGCCGCTGGTCAGGTTGACGGTGTACAGCGTGACCGTGTTGCCGACATTCACCGTGGCGTAGGCCTCGGTGCCTCCGGCAATGTCGAAACCGGTGGCTCCGGCCACGGCGTCGAAGCCCAGCTTGCCGACGGTGTTCAGCTCGCTGAATGCTGCGGGGCCGCTGTGCATCACAAGCTGGTCCGTGTCGGCATCCATGCTGTACAGGACGGTACCGCCGACGGGTGCCACGCCGTTGGCTACCGAGTTGGTATAGGCCGCCGCTACCAGATTGGGGTTCTTGCCCACGTTGGCGTCGCCGGCGACATAAGCCAGCTTGCCGTCAGCCGTCGTGACGCCGGTCATGGGCGTCAGGCGGAAGTTGTCGTCGGTGGTGTTGAACACGCGCAGGCGGAAGGCCGCCGGGTTGAAGTCGATGGCGGCGGGGGTGCCGACGGTGCTGGGAGTGTCCAGGGTCAGTGCGCCAGTCGCCGTGTTGACGCGGTACAGCGCGCCGGTGTTGGACATGGTGTACAGCGCGCCGTCCTTGTTCCAGAAATCCAGGTCCACCAGCGTCTGACCTGCGCCCAGGCCGGTCAGGGCCAGGGTCTTATAGCTCATGGCGGGGTTGTCCAGCCCGAAGGAGGCCAGCCTGCCGCCAGCGTCCAGGCCATATGCGGTGCGGCCCAGGGGCGCGTCCGAACCGGCGGGTCCGGTAGGTCCGGTGGGGCCAGACGGGCCAGCGGGTCCTGCCGGGCCAGCAGGACCCGCCGGGCCGACCGGTCCCTGACTACACGCGCTGAGCAGAAGGGCGGAAACGGCGGCCAGAGCAATCATTTTCTTCATGGTGAATCCTCCAAAAGGGATAGAAAAAGTCCCACATGATCTGGACGAACATGTGGCACAACGTCGGGACGGGGGCTTCAGACAGGCATAAGCAGGATCTGGCCAGGTGGATCACTCCCCAGTCTTGGCTCAATCTTTAGGCCCGCCTCATCAAAGGTTGGTGGTTTGGTCAACCGGCTTCTTTTGGCCCCTTCAAGCCACTTTTCCCCTCGCGCATCTGCAAGACGGCGGCCACGTCCCCTGGCGAGACCCCCACCTCGGCCATCGCAAACAGCGTGTGGAACAGCAGATCGGCCACCTCGGTCGCCAGTTCGGCGCGGTCATTGTTCTTGGCGGCCAGCAGCACCTCGCCGCTTTCCTCGCTGATCTTCTTCAGGACCCGGTCCAGACCCCCGGCGTGCAGGCGGGCCACGTAACTGCCCTCCGGCAGCGTGGCGAGGCGTTCGGTGATGGTGGCGTACACGCGTTCCAGCGTGCCGTCCAGGCCAGACGCCGGAGTGGCTTCTTCCAGCAGCGGCGTGTAAAAGCAGGAGTATTCCCCGGTGTGGCAGGCGGCCCCGGTCTGCTCCACGCGGTACAGCACGCTGTCGCCGTCGCAATCCACGGAGACGCCCACAATGCGCTGGGTATGCCCGCTGGTTTTCCCCTTGATCCACTGTTCGCCGCGTGAACGGCTGTAATAGGTGGCCTCGCGGGTGGTCAGGGTCCGTTTCAGCGCGGCCCGGTCCGCATAGGCCTGCATCAGCACCGCGCCGGTGCGCGCGTCCTGGGTGACCACCGGGATCAGGCCGTCCGCGCCGAATTTCAGGGCCGAGAGGTCCGGCAGTGGTGCCCCGCTCATCGGGTGCCGCCTTGCAGCGCGGCTTCCTGAAGGGCCGTGTCCTGCCACTCGGGCCGCACCGCCACATCCCGTCCATGCAGATACGCCTTGACCTGCGGCACGGTCAGTTCCCCGAAGTGAAAGACGCTGGCGGCCAGCGCGGCGTCGGCCTGCCCGGCAGTCAGCACGTCATAGAAGTCGGAAAGTTGTCCTGCCCCGCCAGAAGCGATTACGGGCAGGTCCACGGCGCGGGCGATGGTGCGGGTGGCCTCCAGATCGAAGCCCGCCCGCGTGCCGTCGGCGTCCATGATGTTCAGGCAGATCTCCCCCGCGCCCAGCGTCTGCCCGCGCACAGCCCATTCCAGCAGGTCCAGCCCGGTATCCACCCGTCCGCCCGCGCGGAACACGTTCCAGCCGCTGCCGTCCGGGCGGCGCTTGGCGTCGATGGACAGCATCACGCACTGCGCGCCGTGGTGGTCACTGGCCTCACGGATCAGTTCGGGGCGCGACAGTGCGCCGCTATTCACACTGATCTTGTCGGCCCCGGCCATCAGCAGTTGCCGGAAGTCCGAGAGCGCGTTCACGCCGCCGCCCACGGTCAGCGGCATCATGACCTGCTCGGCCACGCGCGCGGCCACGTCCAGCATCAGGCCCCGGCCCTCGTGCGTGGCGGTGATGTCGTAAAAGACCAGTTCATCGGCCTGCTGCGCCTCGTACGCCTGCGCCAGCACCAGTGGATCGCCCGCATCGCGGTGGTCCTCGAAAAAACGGACGTTCTTGACCACCCGGCCATTTTGCACGTCCAGACAGGGAATGATGCGCTTGGTCAACATGCCCAGGAGTTTACGCGAGGGCCGGGTGCGGGATGGTGCGGGCGTTGATCGGAGCAGGGCTATTTCATTTCGATGCCGCAGCCCAGGCCCTCGCTGAAGGGCGTCTGTGTCTGTTCTGGAGTCCGGGATCAACCTCCTCCTGTACTGCCTGCAAAACACATCTTTTGGCGCAAAGATGAGAGTCGATCTCTTTACTAAAAAACCCAGATTGTGTCCTTCTGCACACAGTATTTGTCTACTGCGCACTATCTCACAATGCCACCCAATCTTTAAGTTCTCTTCATTCTCTATGCTAAGCTCGGGTCATCTGGTGGCTTCCCCAGGCCAAGCCAGTCACCTCTGATCGACCTCTTTTTGAATAGGGCGGTCTTCCGGCCATGCCTGACTGGAGAATGCCGTGATCACCCACCGAATCCTGCTCGTAGACGACAACCCCAATGATCTGGAACTGGCCCTGTCCGCCATTGGCGGTGAGAAGGTGGGCGAGTCCCACCCCGAGGTCGTGGTGGCCGGGGGCGGTCAGGAAGCGCTGAAGCTGCTGCGCTGCGCGGTCAAGTGCGGGCGGCCCCTGCCGGACCTGATCCTGCTGGACCTCAAGATGCCGCAGATGGACGGTCTGGCGGTGCTGGACGCCGTGCGCGCCGATGGAGACCTGCGCGATATCCCGGTGGTGATGCTGACCACCAGCGGCGAGGACCGCGATATCCGCGACGCCTACGCGCACGGCGCGAGCGCCTACGTGATCAAGCCGCTGGATTTCGCCCAGTTCAGCGAGGCCATGCACACCATCCAGGCGTTCTGGACCAACCTGAACCGGCATCCGCGCCTGTACTGACGCGCTGACGGATTTGCTGGAATGGGAGGCGTGGACGGTGTTCCGCGCCTCTTCTTCTGCTTTCCGCCTTGAACCCGCCTTCATCCCCGCCTCTCCGGTCTGGGCCACGCTTTACCCTGAAGCTATGCGTGTGTATATCGGCTGCGGTGGCTACAGCAACGACGACTGGACGGCCCCTGGCCTGATCTACGAGGGCGTGAAAAAAGACGGCTATCTGGACGCCTACGCCCGGCACTTTGACGCCGTGGAACTCAACAGTTCCTTCTATGCCATTCCCGGCCTGAAAGCCTTTGAGGGCATGGCCCGCAAATCCGGCGGGCGCACGCGCTTTGCCGTCAAGCTGAACAAGGCATTCACGCATGACCGTGCCCCCACTGACGCCGACTATGACCGCATGCTGCAAAGCCCCGAACCGCTACGCGACGCCGGGCTGATGGGGCCGTATCTGGCGCAGTTTCCGTACTCGTTTCACCGCACCGCCGACAACCGCAAGTACCTGCTGGCGCTGTCTGAACGCTTTGCCGGACACGAACTGGCCGTGGAGTTGCGCCACGGCAGTTGGGACAGGCCCGAGGTCCGCGAGGGCATGGGCGAGTTTGGCCTGATCTGGGTCAGCCCGGATTACCCCCCGGTGGGCGGCATGCCCGAACCGCAGGTGCATGTCACCGGGGACGTGGGCTACCTGCGCCTGCACGGGCGCAACGAGGGAAGCTGGTGGGAGGGCAAGAGCGCTGCCGAACGCCACGACTACCTGTACAACCGCGCCGAGATGGACGAGTGGGCCGAGAAAATCGCGCTGGTGGCCGAGGACTTATCGGAAATCTATATCTTTTTTGAGAATACGACTAAAGGCCACGCCCTCAAGAACATCCCCATGCTGCGCGAGGCCCTGAATGCGCGCGGCGTGCCCGTGCAGACGCCGGATGCGGGGGATGACGGGCGGTTGCTGTAAAAAAATCCCCATCCCCCGCCCCTGGCACGGCATCCGCCTGCTGTGTTGAGGGGTTGGGGGTGGGGAGTGGCGTTCCCTAACCTGCCCGCAAAAGCCGCCGCTTCTCAATAATGCCCGGCGCGTGTTCGGCGGCCAGTCGCACCAGAATGCCCATCTTGTGGGGGTTGGCTTCCAGGTCAATCCGCAGCCCCAGATCGGCGGCGGCCTCGCTGCACGCCGGGCCGATGCTGACAATCACCAGACGGTTCAGCGCCTCGCGGGCGTGGGCCAGCAGCCCCAGCCCCTCGGCGTATTTCAGGAAGTGCAGGGCCTGGGTGCCGCTGGACAGCAGCAGCACGTCCGGGCCGCCCAGCACGCAGTCGCGCACCGCCCGGTCCAGCGGGCCAGTGTCCAGTGGAAAGGCGCAGCGGTACACCGGCAGGCTGGTCACGCGCAGGCCTGCAAAAGACAGTTCGCGCAGCATCGGGGCGGGCATGGCCTCGCCGTATTCCAGCAGAACCGCGTGCTGTCCGGCCTCCAGCGTGGTCAGCAGGTGGGCCTGAACCTCATGCCAGGTGTGGGGTTTGGCGACATTCACGCCCACCAGACCGAATTCCTTGAGCGCCTGCATGGGCTTGTTGCCGCGTGCCACTAGTTGAATACCGCGCAGGGTGTCCAGATGGCGCGGGTCACGGGCGGCCAGCTCGCGCAGGAACATTCGGGTGCCCACGCCGGTCATGCAGGCCAGCGCGTGGATGTCCCCGGCGGCCAAAGCACGCTCAAAGGCGTCCAGCGCGCGGGTCAGGTCCAGCTTCTGCTCGCGCATGCTGGGGGCCACCACGGGCACGCCGCCGTATTTGCCGATCAACGTCGCCATTTCCTCGGCGCGGCGCGATTCCAGACTCAGCACCTTCAGTCCACCAAACCAATCCATACCTCACCTCCCTCAACCCGCGCAGGGTAGGTGGGCAAGGTCATGTCCGCGTGGTCCAGCGCCTGCCCTGTCTCCAGATCAAAGGCGTGTTTCAGCAAGGGCGAGGCCACCTTGGGCCGTTCCTCTGCCTCTCCGCTGCGGTAACTGCCGGTCAGCCCGCGCGAGATCACGTCCGCCCCGGTGAAGGGATCGCGGTTGCCCAGGGCGTAGACCTGCCCAGCCACATGAAACACGGCGATCTGCCGCCCGTCCACCAGCGCGCAGACGCCCAGGCCCGGCAGAATGTCCGCCAGTCCGCAAATGCGCTGCCAGGAGGGAAGGGGAGGGGTGGAATGGGTGTTGAGGTTGAGGGTCATGGGGAACTCCTTTGGAGTGGTCTAAGCGTTAAAAAGGCTGAAGGGGCTGGGGGTCTGAAGGCTGTTCGCTAGTCGTCCCCGCCCGCCATCGGCAGCGGCGTCAGACCCTGCGTCATCTCATGGGCGAACGCCGGGCGCAACTGGCCGCGTTCCTCCACCCATTGCAACCCGGTGTCGCGGGTGTCGGCATTCACGAAAGTGCGGAAACGGGCAGGGGTGGCGGGATCGGCCAGGGCGGCGGCCCACTCGTCCTCGTAGCTGAGGGCGTGCTGATCCATTGCGGCGTCCAGATCGGCGCACAGGCCCAGCGAGTCGTCCATGATCACCCCGCGCAGATACTCCAGCCCGCCCTCCAGCCCTTCCAGCCACGCGCTGGTGCGCTGGAGGCGGTCTGCCGTGCGGATATAGAACATCAGGTAACGGTCCACCGTGCGGGTCAGCGTTGGCTCGTCCAGTCCCTCGGCCAGCAGCAGGGCGTGTTTGGGGGTCACGCCGCCGTTGCCGCCCACGTACAGGTTCCAGCCCGCCTCGGTGGCGATGATGCCGAAGTCCTTGCTGCGGGCCTCGGCACATTCACGGGTGCAGCCGGACACGCCACTTTTCAGCTTGTGCGGGCTGCGAAGGCCCCGGTAGCGCAGTTCCAGCCGGATCGCCAGCGTGGTGCTGTCCTGCACGCCGTAACGGCACCACGCCGAACCCACGCAGCTCTTGATGGTCCGCAGGCTCTTGCCGTAGGCGTGACCGCTCTCGAAGCCCGCCGCGATCAGTTCGGCCCAGATGGCGGGCAAGTCGTCGCGCTGTGCGCCCAGCAGATCGATGCGCTGCCCGCCCGTGATCTTGCAGTACAGGCTGTATCTGCGCGCCACCTCGCCAATGGCGATCAGGCCGTCCGCCGTGATTTCGCCGCCCGGCACGCGCGGCATCACCGAATACGTGCCGTTCTTCTGGATATTCGCCAGGAAGGCGTCGTTGGTGTCCTGAAGCGGCGCGTGCTGCGGCTTCAGCACGTATTCGCCGTGCAGGCTGGAGAGGATGCTGCCCACGGCGGGCTTGCAGACCTCGCACCCCAGGCCCGTGCCGTGCGCGGAAAGCACCTCATCCCAGGCGCGGTATCCCCTGACCCGGATCAGGTCAAACAGCTCCTGGCGCGAGTACGCGAAGTGTTCGCAGAGGTGGTTGCTGACGGTCTCGCCCAGCCGCCGCAGTTCGCTTTGCAGCAGGCCGTGCAGGCTGGGCACGCAGCCGCCGCAGCCTGTCCCGGCCCCGGTGCAACTTTTCAGCGCCTTGATATCGCGCGCCCCATCCCCAATCGCGGCGCATACGGCGTCGGCGCGCACGTTCTCGCACGAGCAGATCAGGGCGTTGGTGGGGGCGGGCAGAGCAGCTCCACCCGGCAGCGGCGGCACGATCAGCGTTTCGGGCGGCACGGTCAGCGGCGTGCCAGACAGCGCCAGATCAAGCAGATCGTTGTAACGCGCGGTGTCGCCTACCAGCAGGCCGCCCAGCACGCGCAGGCCATCGGCAGACAGCACCAGTTTGCTGTAGGTGCCGCGCACGTTGTCGCTCAGGGACACGGTGCGGCAGCCCTCGGTGATGCCCCTGGCGTCCCCAAAGGAACCCACCTCCACCCCCAGCAGCTTGAGTTTGGTGGACAGGTCCGCGCCCGTGAACGTCGCCGGACCATCGCACAGATTCAGACCGTGCAGGCCCAGACCGTGCAAGATATTCGCCGCCGCCACCTTCGCCATGCCGTAGCCGGGGGCCACCAGACCGTAGATGCGCCCGTCGTGCAGCGCGCATTCGCCCACCGCGTACACGTCCGGCGCGCTGGTCCGGCAAGTGTCGTCAATGACGATGCCGCCGCGTTCGCCCAGCGCCAGCCCGCAGGCCCGCGCCAGCTCGTCGCGCGGACGGATGCCCGCCGAGAAGACCACCAGATCGGCCTCCAGCGTACTGCCATCGGCAAAAGCCAGACCCGAAACGCGCCCGGAATCGCTCAGCGTCACTTCAGAGGTGGATTTGCCGACATGCACGCCAATTCCCATGTCCTCAATGGTGCGGCGCAGCGTCTGGCCGCCCTCCGGGTCCAGTTGGGCGGGCATCAGTTGCGGGGCAAATTCCACGACATGCGTGGTCAGCCCCAGCTTTTGCAGTGCGCCCGCCGCTTCCAGCCCCAGCAAGCCGCCGCCGATCACCACGCCACTTTTCACACCCCGAGCCGCATCCCGAATCTGCTCCAGATCGTCCAGCGTGCGGTACACGAAACAGCCGGGCGCATCCTTGCCGGGAATGGGCGGCACGAAGGGAAAGCTGCCGGTGGCGAACACCAGGGCGTCGTAAGTGATGGTCTGATCGTTGACCTGAACCGTCTTCTGCGCGGTGTCCACCACCTCGGCTTTGCCGTAAACCACTTGCACGCCGCTCTCCCCATAGCCCTCGGCAGTCGCCAGCGCCAGATCGGGGGCCGGGTCATCAAAGTGGCTGGACAGGTGAACGCGGTCATAGGCCAGCCGCGATTCCTCGCAAATAACGGTGATTTGAAGGCCAGCGCCGTTCGCCTGGCTCTGCATTTGCTCTACCAGGCGGTGGCCCACCATGCCGTTGCCGATCACGACGATCCGGGGCGGGTGTGCTGGGGCGGACGAAATTACAGGTTGGTTCTGTGGCTGTGGCATAGCAAGGCTCCTGAAGCGTCCTCCACGGTTGGAGGCGGGGGAGTCGGGCTGGCGTGGGACCAGACCTGCTCCCTATTGGGACCGATTCTAGGCAGTTTGTCAAGAGACTTTTGAGCAGAATGCAGAGTTTCTAGATATCTTGTGCTAAATGATCCAGCTTTTTATCCGTTTGATCAAATTTGATCTTGACAGATTGCAAGCTCTCCCGCAGGCTCAACCGCATGACTGCGCCCTCCCTTCCGTCACCCGGCCCGCGCGTCGTCCGCACCACCTGTCCGTATTGCGCGGTGCAGTGCAACTTTGATGTTCATGTGGAAAACGGGCTGGCCGTGAAGCTGATGCCCACGAAGGAATGCCCGGTGGCGCGCGGCACGGTCTGCAAGAAGGGGCTGGCAGCGCTGAACGATCTACGTCATCCCGAACGCCTGACCGATCCGTTGCTGCGGAAGAACGGTCAACTGGTCCCGGTGTCCTGGGCCGAGGCGCTGGCCTACGTGCGTGACGCGCTGACGCCTTTGCTGGACAGCAATCCGGCGGCGGTGGGCGTGTACGGCAGCGGCAGCCTGACCAACGAGAAGACGTATCTGCTGGGCAAATTCGCGCGGCTGGCCCTGAAGACGCCCAACATCGACTACAACGGGCGCTACTGCATGGCCTCGGCCAGCGCGGCGCTGAACCGCACGGTGGGCTATGACCGGGGACTGGGCTTTCCGCTGGGCGAGATGGCGGGCAGTGACCTGATCCTGCTGGTGGGCGCGAACATCGCAGAAACCCTGCCGCCGATCATGCAGTACCTGAAGGCCGCCAAGGACCGGGGCGGCGCGGTGTACAGCATCGATCCGCGCGCCACCGTCACCGCAAAAGTCGCCGGGCACCATCTGGCGGTGCGCCCCGGCAGTGACGGCGTGCTGGCGCTGGGCCTGATCCACCTGATGAAACGCTGGGGCAAGATTCGCCCCACCGCCCCTGCCCACGGGCTGGCCGAGGTGCTGGCGCAGGCCACTGCGTACCCGTCGCAGCGCGTGGCCGCCGAATGTGGCATTCCTGAAAGCGAACTGCTGCTGCTGGCCAAGCGCTACGCAGAGGCCACCAAACCCCTGATCCTGACCGGACGCGGCGCAGAGCAGCACGCCCACGGCACCGACACCGTGCAGGCGTGGCTGAACTTGTCGTATCTGACCGGGCACTTCGGCAAACCCGGCGGCGGCTACGGCACCCTGACCGGCCAGGGCAACGGCCAGGGCGGGCGCGAACACGGGCAGAAGAACGATCAGCTCCCCGGCGCGCGTTCCCTGCGCGATCCGCGCCACCGCGCCGAGATGGCCGCCCTGTGGGGCTGTGCGCCGGATGATCTGCCCCAGCCGGGCCTGAGCGCCCAGAACCTGCTGAACGCCTGCGGCCAGGACGGCGGTATTGAAGCCCTGATCGTACTGGGCAGCAATCCAGTGGTCAGCGCGGCGGGGGCGGGGCAGATCACGGAGAACCTGAAAGCCCTCAAACACCTGATCGTCATTGACTTCCTGCCCAGCGAGACGGCCAAACTTGCCACGCTGGTCCTGCCCGGCGGCATGTGGTGCGAGGAGGAAGGCACCACCACCAACCTGGAAGGCCGGGTGCAGCGCCGCCGCAAGGCCATCACCGCCCCCGGCGCGGCCCGCGAGGACTGGCGCATTCTGTGCGATCTGGCGGCAGCGGTGGGACGCCCGCAGGGCTTTGAATACGCCAGTTTCCGCGAGTTGCAAGATGAGTTCTTCCGCGCCACACGCGGCGGCAAGGCCGATTACAGCGGTCTCAGCGCCGAAAGGCTGGACCGTGCCAGCGTCCAGTGGCCGGTGCGCCACGCAGACGGCCCCGACACGCCCCACGCCTACGCGCCCACCTATCCCACCGCCGACGGCTGGGCCACCCTGCACGTTCCCGAACTGCCCGCCCCGGCCCCGGCCCGCCAACTGACCCTGACCACTGGGCGGCTGGGCCACCACTACCAGAGCGGCACCCAGACCCGCCGCAATACCGCCCTGCTCTCTAAGAACGGGGCTGATCACGGCGTCCAGGTCCACCCTGAAACGGCCCGCGACTACGGCCTGCGCGTGGGCGAGGAGGTCATCCTCCGCACGGCGCACGGGCAGGTCACGCTGCCATTGACCCTCAACCCCGGTCTGCGCCCCGACACGGTTTTTCTGCCCTTCCACTGGCCCGGAGCGGCCAATCTGCTGACCGATCCCCACACCCTGGACCCCCATTCGCAGATGCCCGCGTTCAAGGCGACGGCGGTGACCCTGCTCCCGGCCCACGCGGCGGTATTCCCGTCGGCGCGTAGTGGCCTGGAGGTGGTTCTGGGGTGAGTTTGAAGATTTGACGGCGCTCTATTGGAGATTTCGTGGTTCTGGGATGCCATGCCCGTTTAACCCCTCTGCTTCGCAGCTCTGCGAGTCCGTCCCTACGGGGCACCTCCCCTTAGAAGGGAGGCAAGAGTCTCGGAATTGCCCAGCCAGCAGCGCACTCCTGGCTCCCTTTTGAGGGGAGCTGGCCGCCAAGAGGACTGAGGGGTTTCTTTTCGCCCCCCACACGCCCCCACTCCCCCAGAGGTTCGCCCATGACCCACACCGCTCCCGTTTCCAGCAGTTCCACGCCCGCCCTGTCCGCCGACGCCCGCAAAGTCGTGGCCTGGAGTACCGCCGGGTTCACGCTGATGTTTGCCGTGTGGCTGATGTTCGCCATCCTGGGCCTGCCGATTCGTAAGGAACTGGGCCTGAGCGACGCGCAATTTGCGCTGCTGACCGCCATTCCGGTGCTGACCGGCTCGCTGCTGCGCCTGCCTGCGGGCATCTGGGCAGACCGTTACGGTGGCAAGAAGGTCTTTATCGCCAACACGTTGCTGACCGCCGCGTTCTCCCTCGCGCTGGCCTTCGTGAAGACAGACGGCGCGGGCAGCTACAACCTGCTGCTGGTGCTGGCACTGGGCGTGGGGCTGGCCGGGGTCAGCTTCGCGGTGGGCAATGCCTGGATCGCGCAGTGGGTGCCCGCCGCGCGTCAGGGGCTGGCGCTGGGCACCTTCGGGGCCGGGAACGCGGGCGCGAGCATCACCAAGCTGCTGGCCCCCGCGTTGATCGGCGTGGTGCCGCTGGGCCTGCTGATTCCGGGCGGCTGGCAGTTCGTGCCCTTCGTGTTCTCGCTGGCGCTGCTGGTCTGTGCTGCGCTGACTGCCGCCCTGACTCCCGCCGATGTTGCCACACCCGGTATCCGCACGCTGGCCGACTGGCTGCGTCCGCTGGCCCAGGCACAGGTCTGGCGCTTCGGGCTGTACTACGTGGTGTTCTTCGGCGCGTATGTGGCCCTCAGCCTGTTTCTGCCCAAATATTATGTGGATCACTACGGCGTCCCACTCGCGGAGGCCGGACTCCTGACCGCGCTGTTCATCTTCCCGGCCAGCCTGCTGCGGCCCGTCGGCGGCCACCTGAGTGACCGCTTCGGCCCGCGCGGCGTTACCGTGACGGCGTTTGCCGTGATGCTGCTGGGCCTGCTGTTCTTAACCCGAGAACTGCCCCTGACCGCCTTTTTGCTGCTGACCACCGTGGTGGGCCTGGGCATGGGCATCGGCAAGGCCAGCACCTACACGCTGGTGGCGCAGTGGCACCCTGGCCAGATGGGCACGGTGGGCGGCCTGGTGGGCCTGCTGGGCGGACTGGGCGGCTTTTTCCTGCCGTTGATCTTCGCGGCCCTGAAGCCCACGCTGGGCGCACAGGCTGCATTTATCGTCCTGCTGGCCCTGACTGGTCTGACCACCGCCGTCTTTATCGGCAGCATGATGCGCCTGCGGGCGCTGGGGCGGCAGCCGAATTTCGCCTGACCGTCTAAAAATCGAGGGGTCTGTGGGGGCACGAACAGCCCACCGGACCCTTTTTCGATTGCTGATCAAGAGGCTGCGATGGCCTGCTGTAGAACACATCGAATGAACTGATGGCAGGTCCTCTGGTGGCGTTCGCCTGTCCACTGCTCCAACTGCTCTAAACTTGCAGCAATGAGCGCAGCAACGAGCAGTGAGCGGGTCCGCGTGGGTCCAGAAGCCGAGATGCCCGAGGGCCACCAGACCGCCGTGGAGATGGACGGCATCAGCGTACTGGTGGTGAATTACGAGGGCGTATTCTATGCCCTGCGCAACAACTGCACCCACCAGGATTACCCGTTGCTGGGCGGCGAGGTTCAGATGGGCCGGATCACCTGCCAGAAGCACGGTGCAAAATTTGAGCTGGCGACAGGCAAGGCCAAATCGCTACCTGCTGTAAAGCCCGTCAGGCTGTTCAGAACTGAAGTCGAGGACGGCGTGGTGTACGTCTCGCCTCTCTAGGAACTGCCAGCATAAAAGGCCGCCGGATCAGCTCCGTGCGGCCTCTTCAAATGAAGTTACGGTTCAGCGCGTGTTGCCGCTGATCTCGTCTTCCAGCTCCTCGGATTGGCCGGGCAGCAGATCGCCAGGCTGCTCGCGGACGTGCGGCACGGTCTTCTCGCTGGGGGGCGTGTAGCCGGGGTTCTGATCGGCGCGGCCCACCACGGGGCCACGGTCCAGCACCGCTGCCGGATTGATGCCCAGACCCCCGGTGGGGATCACCTCGCCCAGTGCGTCACCGCCCAGGCCCGCCACCGTCTGCGCCCCGGCGAACTCGGGTGCTTCCGGGTCATGTTCCATCGCTTCCACGTCCCGCGTGGCCAGGTGGTCATATTTGCCGGTGATCTCATGCGCGGACTCCATCTCTGGCGGCGCATTCTCGCCGTGGTCCGCGCTGCCCACCCGGTCATCTCCGGGCGTGGTGGTATACACAACCGTGTGGTGGTCCTTGGGGTCCGGCGTGCTAAAGCCTGTCACTGCGCCCGTTTGCCCGTCGGTTTCGGGGCCGATCACGTTGGGGTTCGGTGCGTCTGTTCTGCGCTCGTCACTCATGTCTCAGTGTGTGCCGTGGCAGGCTGAGGCGGATACGGCCCGCCTTCCCGGTTTCTTGAGGGTTTATGAACGCGCCGGAGGACCCGCCAGCAGAATCAGCACCTCGCCGTGGCCTTCCTCCTGCGCCAGATCGGCGGCGCTGAGGCCCTCCTCGTTCACGGCCCCGGTTCCCGCCCCGTGCGAGAGCAACAGCCTGACCAGCTCCGCGTTGCCGTTCTGTGCCGCGCCCATCAGTGGGGTAAATCCCCCGTTCTGCACGGCGTTTACATCTGCCCCGGCCTCCAGCAGCTTCAGAGTGAGGCTGGCGTGGTTTCCCGTCACTGCCGAATGCAGCGGTTGAACCCGCATGGCGTTCTGGCTGACCGCGTTCGCGTCTGCCCCAAGCGAAAGCAGCAGCGCCGTCACCGTCTCCTGACCGAAGAAAGCAGACAGGCCCAGCGGGGAAAAGCCGTCTGGACTGACCGCGTTGAGGAGTGCGGAATCGGCGTCCAGCATCTCCCGAACGCGCTCTGTTTCCCCGATGGCCGCCGCCTCGAAGATGTCCAGCGCCGCGCCTTCCTGCACCAGCACGCGGGCCATCTCGGGGTGGCGGTAATAGGCGGCGAACAGCACCGGGGATACGCCCATCGGGCTGAGCGCCGTCAGCAGGGCGCGGTCCCGCCCCACCAGCTCGCGCACGGCCCCGGCATCATTGGCGCGGATCGCCAGGAACAGTTCTTTCTCGGCCTCTGTGGTCATGGGACCAGGGTACGCGGCAGGGGGTGCTTCTCCTGCTCCGCCGTGTTATGCGTGCCTGAAAGAGCGGTGGGCAGAGTGAAGCTCCCGTCCGCCTGCGGCAAAAAGTCCAGAACCTGAAGCACTGCCGCAGCATTGATGGAGCCGTAAACGTGCGGGAAGAACAGCCCGCTGTTTTCAAACTCCTCGTCCTGAACCGGGGCGGTCAGGCGCTGACGGTCCATCACCAGCAGCACCAGATCGGGTTGTCCGGCAAAGTACGCGTTGGCCACCATCAGAAGCTGCCCTTCGGTGGGCAACGAGCAGTGGATGTAGCCGTCGGTGGTCAGACTGGGATGCTGGTATTCCCCCGCCCGCTGTGCGGCCTGCCAGTCGGTGCGGGTGGTGATATGGACGATGGTGTTCATACGGACCCCCGCTCTCAGTCCCGCGCCCGGACCACCACGGCGATGCCCATGCCGCCGCCGATGCACAGGCTGGCCACCCCGGTTTCCTTGCCGGTGCGCCGTAAAGCGTGAATCAGCGTGACCAGCACCCTCGCCCCGCTCGCGCCGATGGGGTGGCCCAGTGCGATTGCGCCCCCAGTGATGTTCACTTTCGCCGGGTCCGCTCCCAGATCGCGCAGCACGGCCAGCGACTGCGCGGCGAACGCCTCGTTCAGCTCCAGCAGATCCACGTCCGCCAGGGTCAGCCCGGCCCGCTCCAGCGCGATGGGGACGGCTCTGGCTGGGCCGATGCCCATGACTTTGGGATCGACACCAATCGCCGCGTACCCGCTGATCTCGGCCAGAATGCTCAGGCCATTGGCTTTTGCGTAGTCCTCGGTGGTCACTGCCAGCATGGCCGCGCCGTCGTTCAGACCGCTGGCATTGCCCGCCGTCACGGTGCCGTCTTTTTTGAAGGCTGGGCGCAACTTTGCCAGAGCTTCAGCAGAGGTGGTGCGCGGATACTCGTCGGTGTCGAATATCGTCGGCCCCTTCTTGCCCGGCACTTCCACGGCCACCAGTTCGTCGGCAAAATGCCCACCCGCCAGCGCGGCGGCGGCGCGGTTCTGGCTTTCCAGCGCGAAGGCGTCCTGCTCGTCGCGCGTGATGCCCCACTGGGCAGCAATGTTCTCCGCCGTGATGCCCATGTGGTAATCGTTGAACACATCGGTCAGCCCCTCACTGAGAATGCTGTCCAGCGCCGTCGCGTGGCCCAGGCGGTAGCCCTCGCGGGCGCGCGGCAACAGGTACGGGGCGCGGCTCATGGACTCGGTGCCGCCTGCCAGATACAGCCTGCCGTCCCCCGACTTCAACCCCTGCGCGGCACTGATGACCGCCTGGAGACCGCTGCCGCACACGCGGTTAACCGTCAATCCCGGCACATGGTCCGCCAGTCTCGCGCCCAGCGCCACCTGACGCGCCACGTTCATTCCGTTGCCCGCCTGAAGCACGTTACCCACGATCACGTCGGCAATATCGCCGCCAGGCAGCCCTTCGGCCACCGCCCGCGCCGCCACCACGCCCAGTTCAGCGGCGGATACGTTCTTCAGTCCGCCCATAAAACTGCCAATCGGCGTGCGCCGCGCCGCCACGATCACGATTTTTGCGCTGTTCTGAGCTGCGTTTTGAGTCATGGCACGAGTGTAGCGGGCGGCTCTACTCTGACTCTATGAACTCCGGCTCTGTGAACGTCAGCTCTGCGCCCCGTCCCACGCCCCAGCCCCGCGCGGCCTACCCATACCACCACCCGATCCAGACCCGCTGGGCCGACAACGACGTGTACGGCCATGTCAACAATGTGACCTATTACGCCTACTTTGATACGGCGGTCAATGCCTACCTGTCCGCTCAGGGCGCGCTGGACATCCGTGGGGGAGAGGTGATCGGTCTGGTGGTGGAAACAGGCTGCGCCTTCTTCGCGCCCGTCGCCTTTCCCGAAGCCTTGAGCGTGGGTGTGCGTGTGGCAAAGCTGGGCCGCAGCAGCGTGCGCTACGAGCTGGCGGTGTTTCAGGAGGGGGCAGAGGAAGCTGCCGCACAGGGCCATTTCGTGCATGTCTACGTGGACCGGGCCTCGCGGCGTCCGGTGGATCTGCCCCCGGTTCTGCGGGTGGCGCTGGAATCCCTGAAGATCGGCTGATACTGAATTCGATTGAAAGGTGTTGGAAACACCTGGAAATCCGAACGGAGTGAGCATGAGCAAAACGGGTTCCGGGCGTGGAGTGCAGGAATCGGCGCTGTCCCGATTTCTGCGCGAAACAGACGGAATCCGTATGAGACTGGGCTGATTCTTCTGTGTGAAGACCAGATCAAGATTGCCCGTTATACTGCTCCCATCTTCAACCGGAAAAAACGTCGTGTGCCATAAGGTTCACGGGCGTTCACAGGAGGGTATTCATGGGAATTGACCGCCGTAAGTTCTTGAAAGGAGCCGCCGCCACCGCTGCGGCCAGCACCGTCTTCTCGCCCCACAGCTTTGCCCAGACCGGCAACGTGCGCTGGAAATGCGCCACGAGCTGGCCCAAGAGCCTGGACGTGCTGTTCGGCGGCGCGCAGATGATCGCGGACCGCGTGAGCGCCATGACCGACGGCAAGTTCACCATCCGGGCCTACGAGGCGGGCGAACTGGTCCCCGGCTTGCAGGTGCTGGACGCCGTGCAGCAGGGCACCGTGGAGTGCGGCCACAGCGCCGGGTACTACTACGTGGGCAAGAACCCCACCCTGGGTTTTGCCACTGGCGTTCCCTTCGGCCTGACCGCCTCCGAGCAGAACGCCTGGATTTACAGCGCGGGCGGCCTGGAGCTGATGCGCGCCGTCTATGACGACTTCGGGATCATCCAGTTTCCAGCGGGCAACACCACCGCGCAGATGGGCGGCTGGTTCAAGAAGGAAGTCAAGACAGCGGCGGACTTCAAGGGCCTCAAGATGCGGATTCCCGGCATCGGCGGGCAGGTCATGGCCAAGCTGGGCGTGAACGTGCAGGTGCTGCCCGGCGGCGAGATCTATCTGGCGCTGGACCGTGGCGCGATTGACGCCGCCGAGTGGGTCGGGCCATACGACGACGAGAAGCTGGGGCTGCAAAAAGCCGCCAAGTTCTACTACGCCCCCGGCTGGTGGGAACCCAGCGCGGCCTTTGATCTGATGGTGGGCAAGAAGGCCTACGCCGCGCTGCCCAAGGCGTACAAGGAAATCCTGGCGAGTGCCTGTGCCGAGGCCAACCTGGCCGTCGCCGCCGACTACGACGCCAAGAACCAGGCTGCGCTGCAACGCCTCAAGAAGGGCGGCACCCTGATCCGCCGTTACTCCAGCGACATCCTCAAGGCGGGCAACAAGGCCACCCAGGAACTGCACGCCGAGAACTCGGCCAAGAATGCCGATTACAAGAAGGTGTACACGCCCTGGAACGCCTTCCGCCGCGATGTGCGCGCCTGGCATCAGGTCAATGACCGCCCCATGATTGACTTCACCAGCTAAAGCCCCTCAACAGAACAGAGGCCCGCACTGAATTTGTGCGGGCCTCTGTTCTATAGCAATCTGGAAGCGAGGCAATCTGGGAAAGAGGTGGAGCCTTTTGTGCGCTCCACCTCTGCCATTTTTTCACGGCCCCGCTGCCCGCAGTCCTGTCAGGCCGGGGAAGGCCACGCACAGCACCAGTACGAAAATCTGGATGAAGATGAACGGCACCACCCCCCGGTAAATGTCGGTGGTGGCCAGATATTTGCCCGCGATACCGCGCAGGTAGAACAGCGAGAACCCAAACGGCGGCGTCAGGAAACTGGTCTGGAGGTTGATCCCCAGCAGGATGCCGTACCAGATCATGTCCACGCCCAGATCACGGGCAACGGGCGCGAAGATCGGCAGCAGGATAAAGGCGATTTCAAAGAAATCCAGAAAGAAGCCCAGGATGAAGATGGCCAGATTGGTCACGATCAGGAAGCCCAGCACCCCGCCTGGCAGGTTGGCCAGGATATTCTGCATGTACAGATCGCCGTCCAGCGCCCGGAACACCAGCGAGAACGACGTGGAGCCGATCAGGATGAAGATGACGAAGGTGGTCAGGCGGGCGGTGGAGAGGGTCACTTCCCACAACGCCGCGCGCGTCATCTTGCGGTTGGCGAGGGCCAGCAGCACCGCGCCCAGCGCCCCGACGGCCCCGGCTTCGGTGGCGGTGGCGAGACCGAAGAAGATGGACCCCAGCACCGCGAAGATCAGCAGCAGCGGCGGAATCATGGCCCGCAACACCTGAAGGGCCATCGCGGCGGGCTTGATGTTCAGTTCGGCGGCAGGCATGGCCGGGGCCAGCTTGGGATTCATGGCCGAGCGCACGATCACGTACACGATGTACAGCGCCGCCAGCATCAGCCCCGGCACGAGCGATCCCAGAAATAGATCGCCCACCGATACGCCCAGTTCGCTGCCCAGCACCACCAGCACCACGCTGGGCGGAATCACCTGTCCCAGCGTGCCCGACGCCGCGATCACGCCGCTGGCGAGGCCCTTGTCGTAGCCGTAGCGCAGCATGATCGGCAGGCTGATCAGGCCCATCGTGACCACCGTGGCGGCCACCACACCCGTCGTGGCGGCCAGCAGCAGGCCCACCAGCACCACGGCCACCGCGATGCCGCCGCGCAGCCGCCCGAACAGCAGGCCCGCCGTCCGCAGCAGGTCCTCGGCCAGCCCGCTCTTGCCCAGGATGCCGCCCATGAACACGAAATACGGGATCGCCAGCAGCGTGAAATTGCTCATGGTGCCGAAAATGCGGTCTGGAATGGCACGTAGCAGCAGGGCGTCAAAGTGCCCGGTACTCAGCCCGATCAGGCCAAAAATAATGGCGGTTCCAGCCAGCGAGAAGGCCACAGGGAAACCGCTGAAAATGAGAATGAACGCCCCGAAAAACATCCACAGGCCGATGGCGTCCACTATTTCTTCCTCTGGTTGTTCTTCATCTGTTCTTCTGCCTCGTCGGGGATGCCCACCAGCAGGCCGTCCAGTCCGGCGCGGTCCAACTGCACGTCGGCGGCCAGGGCAGCCACCTCGTCCAACTCGTCCTGGGTGCGGTATTCGTAGTGGCCAGTCAGCGCGCCTGCCGCCTTAATGGCCTCGCTGATGCCCTGAATAAACAGAAACACGAAGCCGATGGGCAGCAACAGCTTGATCGGCCAGCGCAGCAGCCCACCCGGATCGGAGCTGGTTTCCTGAATGCCGTAACTGAGCTGGAACCACGGAATCGCCACCCACAGCACGATCACGCAGAACGGCAGCAGAAACAGCAGCGTGCCCAGCAGGTTGATCAGCGCCCGGCGTTTGGGGGCCAGCCGCCCGTACAGCACGTCCACCCGCACATGCTCGTCCAGGCTCAGCACGTACGCGCCGCCCAGCAGAAAGATCACGCTGAACAGGTACCACTGGAGTTCCAGCAGGGAATTGCTGGAAAACGCGGTGCCCAGATACCGGTCCGCAAAACGCCCGAACACGTTGAAGAGGCCGACGCCGATCATCAGCAGCGTCACTCCGCCGATCAGGATGCCCAGCCAGGATGAAAAACGGTCTATTGCGCGTGCAAGTCCCAGCAGTGCTGGCATCCCTACCTCTCTTTGAACGGTCTGCCTTGCGACTCGTGCCAGAACCGCTCCTTTAGAATTTGTTTACCTGCGGAGTATACGTGTCCTGGTCGGCAGAGAGATCAGTCTCTTCCGCGCCCCGCCCGCCAGACCAGCCACATCAGCAGCGGCTGGAGCGGCAATCTGCCCCAGGCCACCCACGCTGGCACGCCAAATTTCTGCGGCTCCTGCGCCATGTAGATGTTGGCGGGGAAGACCGCCAGCAGCAGCGCCAGCAGGCCCAGGCGGGCGGCAGGCCGGGTGGCGGGGTGCAGCAGACCCAGCCCGCCTGCCAACTCTGCCGCGCCGCTGATCAGCGTGGCCGTGCGCGCCGACATGGGCAGGCCCGGCGGTACGATCCGATCAAAGAATTGCGGCGCGACGAAATGCGTGATACCTGCGGCGGTGAACACGGCGGCCAGCACAATGACGCTGAGGGTAGGGCGGGCGGTTTCGGACATGGCCCACTGTAGCGGCGCAGGCATGACAAGGGGCCAGGAAGTCTCGCCTCCTGGCCCCGCTCTTTTTGCTGTGTTCTCTTTCTGCTGTGTTCAGCCCTGCTTGGTGGCTGGCACCGAACGCGCTTCCTCCACGTCCTTCTTTTCCTTCAGGCTGTCGTGTTCGGTGTTGCGGCCCGCAGTCGCCTCGCGGTCATTGTTGCCCTTGAAAGAGGGCTTGTGGCCGTCTTCAATTTCCTTGACCTCGTCCTTGCTGCGCTCGTACTGCTCGGGCAGGCTGGTGTGGCCGCTGTTCTTGTCGTCTTTGTCTGGCATGGAGCAAGGCTGACAGCTCATTGGCCTACTGGGGAGAGAGAAGTCTCAAGCCGCGTTCAGAGATGAAGACGGGACTAAGCAGACTCAGGCGGGCGAGACGTAGACATAAATCTGCGGATGACGGCCATCGGCCCCGGTCCAGGGTGCGGGCAGGGTGGCCACCCGCACCCAGCCCTCGCTGTCGTACAAGGCAATGGGGGCAGGGGCGTCGGCCTGAACATCCAGAATGGCCCGCCGATTCAGCCGCCGCGCCTCTCCCCAGGCGGCGCGGAAGAGTTGACGTGCCAGCCCCTGTCCCTGAGATTCCGGTGCGACGAGCAGCCGTGAGAGGAAGGCGACTTTCCGCGCTGGCAATCCGGTGGCCGCGATCCATTCCGGCACCGGCTCCGGCGCGGCCCGCAGGACCACCTGACCCACGGGCACGCCCCTGACCTCGGCCACCCAGGCCCCCAGCGTCAGTGGCGGCGCAAGGAAGGCGGCGGGATCGGCAGGCCACACCGAGGGGTAGGCGTCGGCGCGGTGTGTTCCGCGCAGGGCTTCTGCCAGCGCGGGGAAGTCGGCATCGGTGCGCGGGCGAATGTCCACGGCGCTCAAAGTTTGGGCAGCGTCACGCCCCGCTGGCCCTGGTACTTGCCCTTGCGGTCCCCGTAAGTCACTTCGGGGCGTTCGCCTTCAAAGAAGAGAAGCTGAACACAGCCCTCGAAGGCGTACATCTTGGCGGGCAGCGGCGTGGTGTTGGAGAATTCGAGAGTGACGTGTCCCTCCCAGCCGGGTTCCAGAGGAGTTACGTTTGCGACCAATCCGCAACGTGCATACGTCGATTTTCCCAGCGCCACCACCATCACGTTATCGGGAATTTTCAGGTATTCCAGGCTGCGGGCCAGCGCAAACGAGTTCGGCGGAATGATGATCTCGCTGGCCGTGATGTCCACGAAACTGCGCTCGTCGAAGTGCTTAGGATCGACGATGGCGCTGTTGACGTTGGTAAAGATCTTCCACTCGTTGGCGCAGCGCAGGTCATAGCCGAAGCTGCTGAGGCCGTAGCTGATCACCTGCTGGTTCTCGGCGGTGCGGACCAAGCGGTCCTCGAAGGGGTCGATCATGCCCGCGAGGGCCAGTTCGCGGATACGCCAGTCGGGCAGAATACTCACGCCCGCCATGCTACGGCAAACGGCCCCGGCTCAGGCTTTCGACAGGGCGTCCGCCGTATGCGCGACATGCTTGCCGCCCTCCACCTCGATGATGTAACGGGGATCGTCCTGAGTGGCACGGTACTGAAAGCCGCTGACCTCGCCGTCCTCGTGGGCCACGCGGACCACCCTGCCACTGGCCTCGCCGCTGTGGCTGCTCCATTTCACCTGATCGCCCTTGTTGAAGGTCATGCTGCCAGCGTGGCATCCGTCAGACGCGCCGCCCGTTGCCGTCCCTACAGTGTGGAGGCCGGGTGAAGGCCGTCCAGCCGTGCAGACGGCAGTTGACCCCCCGTGCCCGCCACCGTTATACTCTTGACCGCCGCACTGCAAAGGCGGAACAACTCTAGGGATATGGTGTAATGGCAGCACAACAGATTTTGGATCTGTTTGTTCAGGTTCGAATCCTGGTATCCCTGCCACAGTAAAGAAGAGAACAGCAAAGAGAGGCAGCCCCCGCGTCACCGGGAGGCTGCTTTTTCATTTGTTCCGTGGCGGGCACGCCTCATGAAACTGAACGTCAGCTTCCTCACCTTCAGTCAGCCTGCGTTCACCGGGCGTCAGATGCGGGGGCGTAGCGTGGGGACACAAGCAGAGACGCACCGCGAACGCGCCCAGGGAACTCTGTGGGCGTGACGGATGACGGCTGCTTATCCCCGGAGGCTCCAACATGACTGCATTCTCCAAAACAGCATCCTTCAAGAAGCCCGCTCTGCTGCTCGCCGTTTCCGCCGCCCTGCTGGGACTGGCCGCGCCCGCTTTCGCCGCGCCGAAGATCAGCGCTCAGAGCATCATCGTCAATCCGGTGGCCACCAACCTCAGCGCCCGCGTGTGGGTGGACCGTGACCGCAGCGGCACGCAGAATCCCAGCTACCGCATCGGCGAACACATCACGCTGTACACCAGCGTCAACGAGAACGCCTACGTCTACCTGTTCAACGTCAACCCGGACGGCAGCACCGATCAGATTCTGCCCAACCGCATCAGCTCCAGCAACTATGTGCGCGCCGGGCAGACCCGCGCCTTTCCCGCCAGCGGCGATCAGTTCACCTTCGATGTGGCTGGTCCTTACGGCCTGAACCGGGTGCTGGTCATCGCCAGCCGCCGCGCCCTGAACCTGAATGAACTGAGCAGCTATCAGAACGGTGGCAACTTCGCCGTGGTCAAGCCCAAAACCAGCCAGGGTCTGGCGCAGGCGCTGAGCATCGTGGTGGACCCGGTGCCCAGCCCCGTGACGCAGCCCGTGGCCCAGACCGACTGGATCAGCGATACGGCGTATTACACGGTGGGCTACTGATCGTCTGAAGGTTCAACCCTCTGACCGCAGAAGATTTTCGAGTCTTCTGTGGTCAGAGGGTCCGATTTTTAAACGCCTGTGACGTTCAAACTAAAAGCGGACTGGAACACGAGGCCACGGCCTCTTTTTTCAGTTTGAAAGCGGATTTTTTTCAGTTTGAAAGCGGACTTCATCACCCGTTTTCATTTCAAACCCGGACTGGGCTCAAACAGAAAATGACAAGATTTGCAGGTTTACTCGGCCGCACTCATCTCCTGACTTTCCAAACAGTCCAGGCTCAAACTGCAAATCAGTCAAAAGTGGACTTAAGTCCACTTTTGACTTGAACATCACAACGCCTCGTGATGACCCCTCAGTGCAGGGGAACGTGGCCGGGGAAACCGATCACCCAGTCCAGCAGATCGCCCACCATCGCGCTGGCGGTGATCATGCCGCCCGCGCCGCCCCCGGCAAAGATCAGCATTCCGCATTCCTCACCCTCGTACACCAGCGCGTTGCGGCCAGCGCCAGCGGTACACAGCGGATGGCTCTCGGGCAGGCGCTGGGGCGCGACCGTGGCCTTCCATTGCCCGGTCTGTCCTGCGCCGCCCTGACGCTCCAGCTCGGCCACCAGCTTGATGCGCTCGCCTGCCGCGCGGGCGTCCTGAATGTCTTTCTGGGTGATGTTCTCGATGCCCTGCACCTCCACGGCGCTGTACGGGAAATTGCCGTCGGCGCAGAAGCGGGCCAGGACCGCCAGCTTGTGCGCGGTGTCGAAGCCGCCGACATCCAGCGTGGGCGGGGTCTCGGCGTAGCCCAGCGCCTGCGCTCCGGCCAGCGCGTCGGCGTAGTCTCTACCCTCTTCCATCTGGTTCAGGATGTACAGGCACGTTCCGTTCAGCACGGCTTGCAGGCGGGTGAAGGTGCTGGCACGCAGGACGGTACTCATCGGGCCGATCACCGGGGTTCCGGCCATCACGCTGGCCTCGTAATACAGAGATCCGGCCAAGGCGTACTCGCGCAGCACGTCCCAGCGTTCGGCCAGCAGCGCCTTGTTGGCAGTAATGACCGGGCGGCCCGAGCGCAGGTACGGCAGCAGCATTTCCAGCGGGCGGTCCACCCCGCCCATCGCCTCGATGACCACCCCGCACTCCTGCAAAAAGCCCGGATCGGTGGTCACGCGCGTTCCTGGCGGCACGTCGCGCACCTTGTTCACGTCGCGCACCAGCACGCCCGAAATCTCGATCTTCACGCCCAGATCGCTAAACACGCTTTCCCGGCGTTCGATCAGGTTCAGCACGTCCTGGCCGACAGTGCCGCTGCCCAGAACGCCCACGGTAACAGTTCTCATGCTTCCAACCTTAACGCGGGGCGTGCGGGCGGGGCCGGGCCGGGTTAGGTGTGGGGCCGGGCATGGGAAGAACGCAGCCCTGTGACCTCGCTCCAAGTCGTCTAGCCGGGGGAACGCTAGACTGCGCCGCATGTTACCTGTGTCTAAATTCTGTCTGTTGTTGGATTGTCCAACGGCTGAAAGTCCGCCGCGCCCCTGTGCGCCGCGTGCTGCGTCTGTCTTATGAGACGGATTCCGTCTATTTCGTGCAGAAATCGGGACAGCGCCGATTCCCGCACTACATGCCCGGAACCCGTTTTTCTCCCACTCACTTCGTTCGGATTTCCAGGTGTCTCCAACACCTTTCAATCGGAGTCGGTATGAGTTCGCGTCTGCGAGAACTCCAGTCTGAATTTGGGCTGGTGGAGCGTCGCCTGGGTGATCCGGCGGCCCTGGCCAATGGCCGCGAATACGGCAAGCTGACCCGCCGTCACCGCGAACTCCTCCCACTCGTCACCCTGCTGCGCGAGCGAGACGGCCTGGAAACCGATCTGGCCGGAGCGCGTGAACTCCTTGCTGACCCCGACATGAAAGAGCTGGCGACAGGCGAGGTCAAGACCATCAACGCCCGCCTCGCAGAAATCGAGTCCGAGCTGGAAGTCCTGCTGCTGCCCACCGATCCCGATGACGCCAAAGATGTGATTCTGGAACTGCGCGCGGGCGCGGGCGGCGCGGAGGCCGGGCTGTTCGTCACCGATCTGCTGCGGATGTACACCCGTTACGCCGAGGGACTCAACCTCAAAGTCAATGTTATGGACGCCAACGAGAGCGATCTGGGCGGGGCCAGCAAGGTGGTGGCGGAAGTGACGGGCGACTCCGCCTTCCGCGCCTTCAAGTGGGAACGGGGTGTTCACCGTGTCCAGCGCGTGCCTGCCACCGAGTCGGCGGGCCGCATCCACACCAGTACCGTAACGGTGGCCGTGCTGCCGGAAGTCGAGCAGGACGAGATTCATCTGGACCTCTCGGAAGTTCGCATCGACGTGTACCGTTCGCAGGGTGCGGGTGGGCAGAGCGTGAACACCACCGACAGCGCTGTGCGCGCCGTGTACCGCGCCGGAACCCCGGACGAGATCATGGTGATCTGTCAGGACGGGCGTTCGCAGATCAAGAACCGTGAGAAGGCGCTGGTGGTCCTGGCCTCGCGTCTGGCCGAACGCGAACGCGCCGCGCGTGACGAGCTGGAGCGCACCGAGCGCGCCTCGCAGGTGGGCAGCGGGGACCGCAGCGAGAAGATCCGCACCTACAACTACCCCCAGAACCGTGTCACCGATCACCGGCTGGAGGGCGAAGATAAGAACCACCCGCTGGACAGCGTGATCAACGGCGCGCTCGTGCCCGTGGTGGCGGGACTGGCCCGCGCCGAGAAGGAACGGCAGTTGATGGAGATGGCAGATCAGGACGGGACCGATCAGGACGAGGGCACGGGCCGGGGCGGGCAGTATGGCGCGGCGTGACCTGCTGGTGGCGGCAGGCATCCTGCGGGACCGGTTCGGGCGGGTGTTGCTGGTCGGCAACGACTGGCAGGGCCACGGGCGCGTGCGCCACACCCTGCCCGGCGGCGTCGTGGAGAACGGCGAAACGCTGCCCGAGGCCCTGTACCGCGAAATCTTGGAGGAAACCGGGCTGCGCCTGACCGGCATCCTGCACATGGCCTACACCGTGCATATCGAGGACGAGCGCCGGGGCGAACGCGCCATCGCCGTGGCGTTCGAGGCCACCTGGGAAGGTCTGCTGAATCCCGCCGATCCCGACGGCTTCATCGTCGAGGCCCGCTTCTGCACCACCGAGGAGGCGCTGGAAAAGCTGGAATCCCCGCCCATGCGCGAACCCCTCAGCGACTTCCTGAAAACCGGGGAGCCGGGCCGCTTTTACGCTTTCAAGGGCTGGGACGGACGCGGCGGCCTGCGGATTCCCGCCCTGAAGCCTCGCCCGTGAACCATAACTTGCCCGTGGACACAGAGAAGTTCGTCACCTCCTGGAGCGGCGGCAAGGACAGCGCCCTGGCGTTTCACCGCGCCAAACGGGGCGGGGGCGTTCCCCTCGCCGTCATCAACATGCTGGACGAGGCGGGGCAGCGTTCGCGCTCGCATGGCCTGCGCCCGGAAGTCCTGGCGGCGCAGGCTTCGGCGCTGGGTGTGCCACTCAGAACGGCGCACGCCTCCTGGGCCACCTACGAAAGCGAGTTCACGGCGCTGCTGGCTGGTGCGGTGGTGGACGGCGCAACCGCTGCCGTCTTCGGTGATATCGATCTGGCCGCCCACCGCGAATGGGAGGAAAAGGTCTGTGAGTCAGCGGGCCTGCGGGTCAGTTTGCCCCTGTGGCTCGAACCGCGCCGCACGCTGGTGGACGAACTGCTGGGCCTGGGCTTCTGCGCCCTGATCGTTGCCGTCAAGGAAGACGCCCTGCCCGCACGGTTGCTGGGCAGGGCGCTGAACGCCGAACTGGTGGCCGAGATCGAGGGTCTGGGGGCCGATGCCTGCGGCGAGAACGGCGAGTATCACACCGTTCTGGTGGACGGCCCGGATTTCGCGCGGCCTATCAACCTCATTCCCGGCCCAGCGGGCGTGCATTACACGGGCGAGGGAATGCTGCGGGTGGCGACGCTGGATCTGGTGCTGGGACAGGGCTAAAGGAGTTCATCGCGTCCCGCGCAACGCCCTCCATCTTTTCCTACAACCCACACCCCATAGCCCAATCTTCAGTCGTATTCCACCGACAGCACTTCAAACTTGGCCGTTCCCTTGGGCAGTTGCACCGTTACCTTGTCGCCCTCACGCTTGCCCGCCAGGGCCTGACCAAAGGGGCTGGCGTCGCTGACGCGGCCTTTGGGCACGTCCACCTCGTAGGTGCCGACAAGCTCGAACTGGCGCTCGTTGCCCTTCTCGTCGCGCACCTTGATCTTTGCACCCAGGCCCGCGCCCTTGCTGGCGTCGCCCGCGATGATCTCGGCGCGTTCCAGTTGGTTCTCGATCTCGACGATACGGGTCTCGTTCTCACTCTGCTGCATGCGGGCCTCGTCGTAGGCCGCGCTCTCGCTCAGGTCCCCGTCGGCGATGGCGATGCCCATGTACTCCGAAATCTGCTCGCGGCGCACGGTCTTCAGTTGGTGCAGGGTTTCGGCCAGCTTGTCGTAGCCGCGCTGGGTCATGGTGATACGTTCCTGAGTCATAGAACTTCCACTATACGGCGTTGTGGTCAAATCCCGCCATCAGGGTTCGCCAGTGTTTCGTAAAGGCCCAGTTCAGCGCCGGGCCGCCCCACGCGCCTAGGCTGCCGGACATGACCCGATACGACGATGACCGCGAAATTAGAGGCGAGGTGCAGGACGAGGGCGTGGACCGCGAGATCCTGCAAGACAAGATGGTGGCCGAGGACGTGCTGAGGCAGGACACCAAGGCGGACCGCCGCAACCCCAACGACCAGCCCGGCTTCATGGACGGCATCCAGGGTGACTGGGACGGCGAGGTGCGCCAGGGCGATCCCAACAACCTGACTGGCGGCGATCTGGAAGGCGATGAGCGCGGCGGCGAGGGCACGGCCCACAGCGGCGGCGTGGACGGCGGCCCGGCGCGCAGCAAACCGCTGCCGGGCGACAAGAAGTAGAGATCAGAAAAGAAGCGGCCCCGCAAGGTTGATCGGGGCCGCCTCTCCTGCTTTTCCCACCTCCTACAACCCACAGCCCACAACCCAGTCAGCGCCGCTCCACCCCGGTATCCAGCGCGGAGGCCAGCGCCTCCTGCGCCCGCTTCTGGCTGTCGTCTACCTCCACGGCCACCTGCTGGCCGTTTTCCAGGTCCATCACGAAATGGTCCCCGTCCAGCCGCACGCGCGACAGGATCTGTTCCTCGCCTTCCGGGCGGGTGGCGGCGCGCAGTTCCACGTAGCGGCGCATCGGCGTGCGGATGACCTTGGGGGCCAGAATTTCTTCCACCTGAAAGATGCCGCCGGAATTGTTCATGGTCACGCTGATCAGCACCGGGGCGTTGCGGCCCCGCTCGATCACGACCTCATCCACGGCCAGCGCGCTGATCGAGTGGATGTCCACGCTGCCCAGGCTAAAGGCCTTGCGCCCACGCCCCTTGGTGATGTCGGTGCCGTCGGCCACGGCGGTGATGCCGCCTTCCAGAGTCAGCGGCGGTGGGTTCAGATCGTGACAGTTGATGGACCCCAGGATGAACGAGCGCACCTTGGCCCGCTTGAACGGATCGGCGTACAGCGGTCCCATGATCCGGTCCAGAATCGGCAGCGCCAGCGCCACGCCGTGCTGCTCGTGGCTGACGCGGTGAATCTGGTTGCCGATGTCGTGCAGCATGGTGCCCAGGATCACGGCCAGATATACGTCGTCGGCGTCGCCTATGCCCGAATCCATGATGTCGGGCTTGACGCCGCCTTCCAGCAGCAATTCGGTGATGGCGAGGCTGGCGGCTCCGGTAATAAACGAATGCACCCGCCCGTGATCGTTGTAGCCCAGCTTGCGCATGGTGATGTAGTTCGCCATGTCCCAGCAGGCCAGCGCTTCAGGATCGGTGGCCAGGGCGGTGTAGGCGGCCAGCGCACGCGGAAAATGCTCCAGATCGTCACGGATGGCGGCGTCGGCCTCCTGAATGATCTTGGAGCGCGGGGTGGTGAACTCGACGACGCGGCCCGTCTGCCCAGCGACGATTGGAGGCTCGGTCTGCACGCCGGCCACGTCCTGCACGTTGCCTGCCTGCACGCTCAGCTTGAACTTCTGATCGGGCCTGCGTGACAGTTTCTGGTTGGGCCGGGTGTTGTCACTCACCCTGGAAATCTGCCTTGCGCTTGTTCAGGAAGGCGTCCACGCCCTCGCCAAAGTCTTTGGTGGCCACCAGCAGACCAAACAGATCCGCCTCGACCTCCAGCCCGGCTTCCAGCGTGGTGTCCAGCCCCCGGCGCACCGCTTCCTTGACCAGCGACAGGGCAATCGGCGCGTTCTTCAGGATCTGTTCGGCCACCTCGCGCGCCTTGCTCAGGGCGTCGTCGGCCACGTAGTTGACCAGGCCCATGCCAAAAGCCTCGGCGGCCTCCACCTGACGCGCCGTGAGCATCATGTCCAGGGCGCGCCCCGCTCCGATCAGGCGGGCCAGACGCTGCGTGCCGCCGAAACCGGGCAGCAGGCCCAGCGTCACTTCGGGCAGCCCCATCTTGGCGTGGGTGGAGGCCACGCGGATGTCGCAGGCCAGCGCCAGTTCCAGCCCGCCGCCCAGCGCAAAGCCGTTGATGGCCGCGATCACCGGGATGGGCAGGGTGGCGATCTGGTGCATCACGTCCTGCCCGGCCAGCGAAAGCTCGCGGCCCGCGTACACACCGTCCAGCGTCTTGAACTCGGCGATATCGGCCCCTGCGACAAAGGCGCGGTCCCCGCCGCCGGTGATGATCAGCGCACCGACCTCGGCGTCCTCCACGATCAGATCCACCGCCGCGCTGATCTCGCCCAGGGTCTCGGCGTTCAGGGCATTCAGCGCCCTGGGCCGGTTAACCGTCAGAACCGCAATCGGGCCGTGGCGGTCGATCTGTACATTCTCGAATTCCATTTCATCCAACTGCGTATCCGGCTGCGTCATGGCCCCACTTTGACACGGCAGGCCGGGTGAAGACCGCGCTTCAGGTCTGCTTTTCCTGACGGAAGCGGCTGGGGAAGGGGCTGCGATCTGGAAAGTTGTGGGAAATCTGAAGAGTTGATGGAGAACCAGAAGCCTGAAATGACGGTCATCCTGGGGGGACGTCTTCACCGTGCCAGGAACTGAGGTTTGACGTGCCGAATCTCATTATTACGTACCAGCATTCTCTCATGAGATGGATTCTGTTTCTGTATTCTGGCTGGTCTATTGGGATCGGGCGCAAAGTTCTCAAGAAGAGTGTGAGACGGCGTTCCTGGCAGATATGAACGGTGATTGATTGCTTACTCAGTACTCATCTATGATGTTAGAATCCTTATCTAACTCACTTCTGATGGAAATGGCAAGAGGGAAAGTTGCCAATTTCACAATCTACTCACGTCCTGTGCCTACGGTGGTCGTAGGAAACAGGAGGACTGCTCTGTATTCAGAACCTCAGCTCTGCCCAGTTTCAAGGAGATCTTCACATGCGTAAACCCCTTATTTTGATCACCACCCTCGCCCTGAGCCTCGGCGTTGCCGGCGCGCAGACCGCCGCGCCCGCCACCAGCCCTGTCCCCGTGACCATCACCGACGTGCCCGCCGGGCACTGGGCCAAGGACGCCGTGGACCGTATCGTGCAGTGTGGCCTGATCCAGGGCTTCCCCGACGGCACCTTCCGTGGCAACGAGAACCTGACGCGCTACCAGGCCGCCCTGATTTTCTACCGTCTCCTCCAGACCGGCGCGCTGAGCAACTGCGGCATGGATCAGGAAGGCATGGCTGCTGTGGCCAACGGCATGCAGGAAGTCAGCACCGAGATGGCCGCCATCGCTGGCCGCGTGACCGACCTAGAAAAGCTGAACGCTGACCAGCAGGCCCGCATCGACGCGCTGGAAGCCAAGATCAACGAGATGGGCAACATGAGCGCCGGTGCCGACACCGCCGCCCTGACCGCCCGCATCGACGCGCTTGAAGCCGCTGTGCAGAACATTCCTGCCGGTCCTGCTGGCGCAACCGGTCCTGCGGGTCCTGCTGGCCCCGCCGGTCCTGCGGGTCCTGCCGGAACTGCTGGCGCTGCGGGCACGACCACCACGGTCACCCCTGCGCCCACCCCCACGCCTGCTCCCGGCACCACCGTCGTGATCGGCGAACCCAGCACCGACATGAGCATGGCCAGCGCCAAGACCCTGTACGCCGGGATCAGCGGCGGTGCGAACTTCGTGGACGGTTCCAGCAACTGCATCAACAAGTTGCAGAAGACCAACTCCCAGATCAACCTGTGCGTCACCGCCGGCGCGATGATCGGCTCCACCAGCGTGATCGGCCCGGTCGGCGCGCGTGTGGCGGCCCAGTACCAGCCCGGCTACAACGCCATTCACGCTGACGTGAACGCGACCTACAACCTGAGCGCGGGCAACCTGCACCCCTACGTGGGCGCGGGCCTGGGTCTGACGAGCAGCAAGTCGCGCACCACCGTCAGCAACACCAACGCGACCGATACCTACATCAACGCGCTGGTGGGTGTGGACTTCCGCGTCACCGACAGCATTGCTGCTTTCGTGGAAGGCAACGGGCGCTACTACCTGACCAACAAGGGCTTCGGCACGGGTCTGAGCAACGTCCGTAACGACGGCTCCGGCACTGATTTCAACAACGGCAGCACCGACGCGGCCAAGACCACCAAGGGCTTTGGCGGCGCGGTCAAGGCCGGCCTGAAGTTCTACTTCTAAACCTCTCCCTGAGTTCCTGAAGCTGGCCTCCCATGTGGGGGCCAGTTTTTTCGTGTTTATTTTTTCGTGCCTGTGTATCGGCATGGCGGTGCCGCCTGCCCATGCCCATTCATTCCCACCGGCAGCGCTAGACTGTTTCCCATGCGCCTCGTCTCCTTTCTTCAGGTGCTGCTGCTGCTGGCAATCCTGGCTTACCTGACCCTGTTCACGCTGGAAAACCCGGCGCTGGTGCGTCTGCCGCTGCCGTTTGGACGGGGCGAGTTGTCGTTGTCGGTGGGTGTGACGGTGGCCCTGTTCGCGCTGATCGGGGCGGCCTACGCGGCTCTGTTGCTGGTCCCCCCGGTCTGGCAGGAGCGGCTGCGCCGCCGCCATGAACGCCGGGAGCGCCGCGCGGTGGAAGAGCGGCTGACCGCCACCCTGCAAGCGCGGCTGGGGGCCATGCCAGCGGCACTTCTGGCCACCACTCCTGCGCCCGGTTCGGACGAGAGGCAGCCTCTATGAAGGCCGTTTCCCCGACTGCCGTGCCTGCTGCCCGCTGGCTGCTGGCCCCCCCTGCCAGCCGCGAGGAACTGCTCTCGACCATGCGGCAGTGGCGCGTGTCGCCGCCGCTGGCACAGGTGCTGCATGGGCGCGGCCTGACCCCGGCGCTGCTGGACCCGCCGCTGGTCCTGACGCCCAATCCGGCTTTGCGTGAGGCGGCCCGTCGCATCGTGGGCGCGGTGCGCGGCAAGAAGCGCATCCGCATCCACGGGGACTACGATGCGGACGGCGTGAGCGCCACCGCCGTGCTGGTGCTGGGGCTGCGGGCGCTGGGCGCGAATGTCCACGGCTTTATTCCCCACCGCCTGAACGAGGGTTACGGCGTCCATCCCGACAAGGTCACGGAACATGCCGAGAGCTGCGACCTGCTGGTCACGGTGGACTGCGGCGTCAGCAATGTGGACGAGGTGGCCGCCCTGCTGGGTCTGGGAACCGAGGTGATTGTCACCGATCACCACACGCCGGGCGACAACTTCCCGGCGGCGCTGGTGGTTCACCCCAGCCTCACGGGCGACTATGACCCGGCCCTGCACAACCTGACCGGCGCGGGGGTGGCCTACCACCTGCTGTGGGCCATCCATGCCGACCTGGGCCTGGACGAGCCGAGAGCGCTGTCCGCCCTGGCGACGCTGGGCACCGTGGCGGACGTGGCCCCGCTGATCGGTGAAAACCGCGCTCTGGTGCGCGCTGGCCTGGAGGCATTGCGGGAGACGGAACTGCCCGGTCTGCGTGCCCTGCTGGATTCCGGGCGGGTGCAGCGGCCCACAGCGCGGGATGTGGCCTTTGTCCTCGCCCCCAGAATCAACGCTGCCGGGCGGCTGGGCGAGGCGGATGTCGCGCTGGACCTGCTGACCACGCCCAGCCGCCACGAGGCCACGAGGCTGGCCGAGTACCTGGAAATCCGCAACGTGGAGCGGCGCAAATTGCAGGACGAGATGTTCGCGCAGGCGTTGCAGATCGCCGATCCCAGTGACCCTGCCCTGGTGGTCACGCACCCGGAGTGGCACGCGGGCGTGATGGGCATCGTGGCCAGCAAGCTGGTGGAGACCTACCACAAGCCCGTGTTTATCGTCGCGCAGGGCAAGGGTTCGGTCCGCAGCACCCCTGGCATCAGCGCGGTGAATGGGCTGACCTACAGCAGGGATCTGCTCAAGCGCTACGGCGGTCACACCGGGGCGGCGGGGTTCTCGCTGGACGAATCACAGTTCGGGGCCTTCCGTGAGCGCATCCACGCCTACGTGCAGCAGTTTCCGTCGCCCGTGCCGCGTGTGCGGCTGGACGCGGCGCTGCCCACACTGGGGGCCACGCTGGAACTGGTGGACGGGGCCAGTACCTTTGAACCGTTCGGTGAGGGCCATCTGCCCCCGCTGTGGCATGTGCGGGACGAACTGACCGAGACGCGGCTGGTGGGCAAACGCGGCGACAGTCTGCAATTTCGCGTGGGGGCGCTGCGCGGCATCAAATACGGCGAACACGACGCCACGCCGGGGGAACGTGATCTGGCCACGGGGTTGGTGGTCAGCGAGTGGCGCGGACAGACCCGGCTGGAATACCACGCGCAGGCATTGCGCCCGCCCGCCCAGGTATCGCTGGACCTTCCCGTGCCTGATGGGCTGGACCTGCCCCGCCTGAACCCCAAAGACGCCATGCAGCGCCTGACTGCCGGAGCCAGCGCCTACGCCACGCCAGCGGTAGCCGATTATCTGCGCGACAACGTGCCGGGCGTGCGGCTGGTAGAGGCGGGCGAACTCTGGTCTGGGGAAGAACTGATCCTCTACGCCCTGCCCACCGAGGACGATCTGTGCCGCTGGCTGCTGACAGGCGGAGCAGTGGCTTTCGCACTAGGGCCGAAGACCCTCTCCGAGCTGGAGGGCGCGTTGACCCGCCACCACCTGAGTGCCCCCCCCGCCAACCCGCTGGCCGACGCCACCGCAGACGAGGCCCACATGGCCCGTGCCGCCGACGCCTACCGCCGCTGGCAGTGGGCGCACCATTACCGCACGCTGGACAACGGGGGGTGGACGGCCTCGGTCCACGCGATGCTGGGGCTGGCCCTGCCGCTCGAAGGGTTGAATGTGCAGACGGCAGAACTGGCGCTGGGAGACTGAATCTCAGGGCAGGACCGTGATCCGCCCTGCCGCCGGGTCCAGCCGCACCTGCGCGCCCAGTGGCAATGTCAGTTGCGGGCTGGTGTGGCCGAAGTCCACGTTCGCCACCACGGGTAGGTCCTCACGCCCGGTCTCGTGCAGCACGCGGCGGACCCAGCCGTACAGGTCCTGCACCATCTGGGGCGTGTAGCCCCTGGGACGGGCCAGCATCAGCCCGGCGGCGTGGGTCAACATGCCCTGCGCGGCGTAGTTTCTGAGCCAGTAGCCCACCTGATTCGGCGCGGGAATATCCTCGCTGGTTTCCAGCGCCAGCGCCAGCACCGCGCCGTGCCACAACTGCGGGGCAGGCCAGCCAGGGGTGCCGTTCAGCATGTCCAACACTTCCAGGCAGCCGCCGATCAGGTGGCCCTGCGCGGGCGCGTCGCCCTGAAGCCACTGCCAGCCATCACCGGGTTGAAAGGGACGGCGAATCTCCTGCAAGCCTTCGTCGGCCCAATCGCTGAAATGTTCGCTCCACTCCGGGGCGGGGGAGAGATCAAAGGGCTGCGGCTTGTCTACCAGCGCCCGGCGAATGCCCTGCACCGTGAAGGGATGCATTCCACCGTTTTCAGCCAGATCGGCCAGCAGGGCGGGACCGTGGTAGGCCATCACCCCAGCGCGCAGAAAGGCCAGCAGCGTGACGGTGCTGTCGCTGAAGCCCAGAAACGGCTTAGGATGGGCGCGAATCAGGTTCAGATCGAGGAAGGGCAGCAGGCGCACGCTGTCGTCGCCGCCGATCATGCTCAGCAGGCCATCTATCTCTGGATTTTCCAGCGCCCAGTGCAAGTCATCGGCGCGGGCCTGCGGGTGGGCGTACAGGTACTCCGCGCCACGCAGCGCATTCGGCGCGGGCACCACCTCCCAGCCGAATTCGTCGGCCACCTGACGCACTCCAGCGTGGTAACGGCCCATCACCTCGGTCACGAAACCGCTGGACAGGCTCAGGGCCGCGATACGGGAGCCGGGAGGAAGGCGGGCTGGACGCAGGAAAGTGAGGGACATTCGCTCAGAGTAAAGCAGCCTGCGCCCGGCGTTCTATCGCAGAAAAACGCTCAGCCCGAGACGCGAATTTCCAGTTCGCCCGCTCCGGCGCGGTCTGCGGCGATGGCCTTGGCCACCTCTTCCGGCGAGATGGAACCTTTGGGAGCTTTGCCCACCTGCGCCCACAGTTCGGTGTCCACGGCCGGGGGCAGAACCAGCGCCACCGTGACGCCGCGCGCCTCCATGCGGGCGATCTCGGCGGCGCGGGCCAGGGCGGCCTTGCTGGCGGCGTACTGCGAGAAGCCGCGCGCCGTGACCAGTTCCGGTCGTGCGCCCAGCAGGTAGACCCGCCCGCCCTTGTTCATGCGCCCCAGCCCGTGCTTCAGCACCCACAGCGCCCCAAAGTAGTTAGCGTTCCACACGGCCCGCACCTTGCCGGGGTCCGCGTCCTTGAGGGGTTCGGGCATGGCCGCCCCCGCCGCGTAGACCAGCGTGTCCAGATTCTCCAGACCGTCGAACAGCGCCTTGACGTGGCTCTCGTACCCCAGGTCCGCGACTTTGGAGGCCGCGCCCAGTTCGGCCGCCAGGGCCGAGAGTTTTTCCTCGTCGCGCCCGCTGAGGGTCAGGGTGGTGTCGGCCCCAGCCAGTGCCCGCGCCGTCGCCGCGCCGATGCCGCCGGTGGCTCCCAGAATCAGAGTGTTCATACCTCACACTAGCCGAGGCGGGCGTGCCTGTCGGTACGGGGCGGTACGGATGCGCGGCCCAGAACGCGGGGGCTGCTCAGGATGGCGGAGCGATGGCCTCGGCCTGCACCCGCCGGTTTCCCTGACCCATCCAGGCCCGCAGTTCCTCCAGCCCATCGTCACTCAGGTGGCCGGTGGCCGAGCCGCCCCCTTCCACCGTCCAGCCGCGCTTGTTGGCCTCGTGGGGCAGGCCGTGCAATTGGTAGTGCCCTGGCCCCAGCGGCGAGGCGAGGTCCAGCGTGACCACATTCGAGAAGTGTTCCAGCTCGAAGCGGCGTTCCAGCCAGGCCGCACGGCCATGATCGGTGCCGGAAACCCCAAAGAACATGAAAAACCCGCCCAGGTCCGGCAGCGCCATCCTTTTCCGTCTGGGACGGATGCTCAGGCCGTTCACTCTGATTTCTGGCATGCCGTTCTCTTGCATGCCCCATTGTCGGACACTTCTGTGCGCGCGGGGCGGGATGAAGTGTTCAGGGCACGTTCGCGGCCCTCAGCCCAGCAGCGGCCACTCTTCCAGAGGTGCGTAAATGCCCCCTGGCCCCGGCTTTCGCATCAGGGTGATGCTTCGTACTGTGAAGGCCAGCGGTTTGCGCTTCAGATCGGCGAATTCGGTCTGGGCCGCCGTCAGCAGTTCCGACAACTCCACCCCCCGCCGTTGCAGGACCAGCGAGAGGTGAAGCTGAAGCCCCGGCCCCTCGTAGCCGAAGAAACGTGCAGGCTTCAGGGCGTCCAGCAGGGCCAGATGAAGTTGTACGGCCTCCGAACTGCCTGCCTCCAGATACACGGCGGTCCCGTTGCTGAACAGGCGTGGCCCGCCGACAGCTATAGGCAGGGGCGTGTGCCGGGCCACCACCTCCCGCAACTTTTCCTGCCAGTCCAGTTCCGTTAGGAGGCCGCTGCGGGCCTTGACGGTGATGTGCGGCACGGCAGCGGCGTCCCTGAGCTGGTGGGCAGCGCGAAAGGTCTGGATTCGCGCGGCCAGTTGGGGGGGCGGCAGCGCGGCCAGCAGAAAGGAGGGGGCCATCTTCAGCCCGCTTAAACGGCGTCCGTCTCGGCCAGACGCTCCAGCACGCCAGGGTCTTCCAGGGTGCTGGTGTCGCCCTCGATGGCCTTGCCTGCCGCGATCTGGCGCAGAAAGCGGCGCATGATCTTGCCGCTGCGGGTCTTGGGCAGCGCGTCGGCGATGTAGATGGCGTCCGGGCGGGCCAGCGCGCCGATCTCGCGGGTCACATAGGCGCGCAGTTCTTTGGGATCGATGGTCTGATCGCCCTGCGGCAGCACGAAGGCCACCACGCACTCGCCCTTGATGTCGTCGGGGCGGCCCACCACGGCGGCCTCGGAGACGCTGGGATGGGCCACCAACGCGGATTCAATCTCCATCGTGCCCAGGCGGTGCCCCGACACGTTCAGCACGTCGTCCACGCGGCCCATCACGGTGATGTAGCCGTCGGCGTCGCGGCGTGCGCCGTCCCCAGCAAAATAGACGTGCGGAATCTCGCCCCAGTAGCTCTTGCGGTAGCGCTCGTCGTCGCCGTAGACCGTTCGCAGCATGCTGGGCCACGGGCGCTTGATGACCAGCAGGCCGCCGTCGTCCGGCCCCAGTTCCTGGCCGTCGCGGGTCATGATGGCGGGTTCGATGCCGTACATCGGCAGGCCCGCGCTGCCGGGTTTGGCGGCGTGCGCCCCCGGCAGGGTGGTCAGCATGATCGAGCCGGTCTCGGTCTGCCACCACGTATCGATCACCGGGCAGCGGTCCCCGCCGATCACGCGGGCGTACCACATCCACGCCTCCGGGTTGATCGGCTCGCCCACCGAACCCAGCAGGCGCAGGCTGCTCAGGTCGTACCTGCCGGGAATCTCGTCGCCCTGGCGCATCAGCGCGCGGATGGCGGTGGGCGCGGTGTATAGAATCGTGACCTTGTGCTTCTGCACGATGTCCCAGAAGCGGCCCCAGTCGGGGTGGTTGGGTGCGCCCTCGTACAGCACCACCGTCGCGCCGTTCAGCAGCGGGCCGTACACGCTGTAGCTGTGGCCGGTGACCCAGCCCACGTCGGCGGTACACCAGAACACGTCGTCGTCTTTCAGGTCGAAGACCGTCTCCATCGTCAGGTAGGTGCTGACCATGTAACCGCCCGTGGTGTGCAGCACGCCCTTGGGTTTGCCCGTGCTGCCGGAGGTGTAGAGCACGAACAGCGGGTGTTCGCTGTCCAGCGCCACGGCCTCGTGTTCGTCACTGGCGGCGGTCAGCGCTTCAGACCACCACACGTCGCGGCCCTGTTTCATGGGCGGATTGCTGCCCGCGCGGTTGACCACCAGCATGTGTTCCAGTCCGGGAGCCTTTGCGGCAGCGTCATCGGCATTGGCCTTGAGATTCACCAGCCCGCCGCGCCGCAGCCCCGCGTCGGCGGTGATCAGCAGCTTGCTCTGGCAGTCGTTGATGCGGTCCGCCAGCGCCGAAACGCTGAAGCCCCCGAAGACCACGCTATGCACGGCCCCGATCCGGGCGCAGGCCAGCATGGCAATCGCGGCCTCCGGGATCAGCGGCAGGTACAGCGTCACGCGGTCCCCGCTCTGCACGTCCAGCGCCAGCAGGGCGTTGGCAGCCCGCTTAACCTGCGAGAGCAATTCCCAATAGGTGAAGGTGCGGACCTCGCCGTCCTCGCCCTCCCAGATAAAGGCGCGCTTGTTCCCCAGGCCGCGCTCCACCTGACGGTCCAGCGCGTTGTAGGCCAGGTTGGTCTGGCCGCCCACGAACCAGCGGGCGTGCGGCTCCTGCCAGTCCAGCACCTGATCCCAGGGCTTCATCCACGTCAGTTCCCCGGCCACCTCGCCCCAGAACGTATCGGGGTCATCCAGGCTCTGGCGGTAGCGGCGGTCATATTCCTCGCGCGTGACCTTCGCCTGGGCCGCGAAATCGGCGGGCGGCTGGATCACTCGGGTTTCGTGCAGCACGTTGTCGATGTGGTCGCTGGATGTGGGGTGCGTCATCGGGAAAAACCTCCGGGGCAAAAAAAATGCGGGAACGTGGCCCGGCAGGGCGGGCAGTGCTGTGGGTTGTGGCTGCCGTCCACTGTAGCGCCGCATGCCGACTGGGCCGGGAAACTGTCACCGGGGCAGGACTGGACCCGGTTTAAGTTGCAGAGTTTAAGTTGCAGGGGTCAGCGCTTGCTGCGGGCCGCCTGCCTGATGACCTGCCTGGAGACGGCTGGCCGGGGCGTTGCCCGTGCGGGCGTGGACTTTGGAGCAGCAGGCTGCACCGTTCCAGGCTGTACTGTTCTAGGCTGCGCCGTGCCGAACCGCCACTGCGCCCCCAGAAAAGCCGCCAGCGCCAGCACCAGCGCCGAGATGTCCGGGCGCAGCAGCAGGCCCAGCGCCATCGCCAGCCCCATCGCCGGAATCGCCAGCAGCGCCATGCGGACCAGCCGCTGAAAGGACGCCTCGGGCAGCGGCCAGTAGCGGGTGTACATCAGGCCCAGCGCGAAGCCCAGCGCGGTCAGCAGCAAACACAGCAGGACGCCGCCCGGCGACAGCGAGTCCGCACCCGGCGTGAAAGCGCGTGAGAGTAACGTGAATGCCAGAAGCACGACGTTCAGACCCAGCCAGAAACGCAACAGCGGCAGCAGGGACGGCCAACGGGGGGTGGGCTGGGATGTCATGTGGTGACCCAGTCTAGCAGATGGGTCAGGCCCGGTCCTGCTGGCCTGTCATCCGCTACGGCGAGCAGCACGGGACTTTGCACATCAAAATAGACCCACTCCAGGCAATGCGTCCCCTGACCAGTGACAGCCCTGACCATTAGTAAAAAACAGGTATTGTGTCGCCACGGACAAAACGAAGGATTGGTGAAGCGTCGGCGGTCGGGTTCTGGCCCGTTTGCACAGGAGACGGCGAGCGTCTGACCCAGCGTGCGGAAGACTTTTCTATTTCTATTGCCGTCCGTTCCCCTGAGGTCCGAAACGCCCCAAGAGGAGAAAGACATGACCCAGCCGCCCGGTTCCACGTCTACCGCCCCACCCGGCCCCGCCCACAGCGGCCTCACGGCTGAGCAGCGCCTGGGGTACTGGCGCAGCAACCTGACCCTGACCCTGTCGCTGCTGGCGGTCTGGTTCGTCGTTCCTTACCTGTTCGGCATCATCTTTTCCACCAATCTGAACGCCGTCAAGCTGGTGCAGGCTCCGCTGGGCTTCTGGATCGCGCAGCAGGGATCGATCTACGTCTTTATTATCCTGATCGCCATTTACGCCTTCCGCATGAATGCACTGGACCGGGCCACCGGCGTGGACGGCTGATGTCGGTTCAGGTCTGGACCTACATTCTGGTGGCCATCACCTTCAGTCTGTATATCGGCATCGCGCTGGCCACGCGGGTGCGCGACACGCGCAGTTTCTACATCGCCGGGCAGGGCATTCCGCCGCTGTGGAACGGCATGGCCATCGCCGCCGACTGGATGAGCGCGGCCAGTTTCCTGTCGATCACGGGCATCATCGCCTTCAGCGGCTATGACGGCTCGGTGTACCTGATGGGCTGGACCGGCGGCTACGTGCTGCTGGCCCTGCTGATCGCGCCCTTCCTGCGCCGTTTCGGCAAATTCACGGTGCCGGATTTCGTGGGGGACCGCTACGGCTCGCAGGCGCTGCGGGCGCTGGCCGCACTGACCGCCATCCTGATCTCGTTCGTGTACGTGGCCGGGCAGATGCGCGGTGTGGGCGTGGTTTTCAGCCGCTTCCTGAACACCGACATCACCACCGGGGTGATCATCGGCGTGTTCCTGGTCTTCCTGTACGCCAGCCTGTCGGGCATGAAGGGCATCACCTGGACGCAGGTCTCGCAGTACATCGTGCTGATCCTGGCCTTCATCATTCCTGCCGCCGCCATCAGCCTGCAACTCAGCGGCAACCCGATTCCGCAACTGGGCTTCCTGAACATCGTGGGTGATCTGGACAGCCTGCAACGGGATCTGGGCTTCGCGGCCTACACGGCGCAGAACAAGACCAACACCGATATCTTCGCCATCACCATGGCCCTGATGGTCGGCACGGCGGGGCTGCCGCACGTCATCACGCGCTTTTACACCACGCCCACCGTGCAGGGCGCGCGCACCAGCGCCATCTGGGCCATCGTTTTCATCGCCATCCTGTACACCACCGTGCCTGCCCTGGCGATCTTCGCCAAGACCAACCTGATCAACAGCCTGGAAAACAAGCCCTACGCCAGCGCCCCGGCATGGTTCAAAAACTGGGAAAAAACCAAGCTGGTGGTCTTCACCGACAAGAACGGCGACGGCCTGATGCAGTACAAGCCGGGGGCCGCCTTCCTCAAGACCCCGACGGGCGGCAACGACTTTGCCAAGCCGGACCCGGCCAACGCCAACGAGCTGTACATCGACAACGACATTCTGGTGCTGGCCACGCCTGAAGTCGCCAATCTCAGCCCCTTCCTGATTGCGCTAGTCGCCGCCGGGGGACTGGCCGCCGCACTCTCCACAGCCTCGGGACTGCTGATCACAGTTTCCGGGGCGGTGGCGCACGACATCTATTACAAGCTGATCAATCCCAACGCCAGCGAGGGCGCGCGGCTGCTGGCCGGGCGAATCACGGTGGGGGTGGCCGCCATTGCCGCCGGGTATTTCGGCATCAATCCGCCGGGCTTCGTGGCGCAGGTCGTCGCCCTGGCCTTCGGACTGGCCGCCGCGTCCTTCTTCCCGCTGCTGGTGCTGGGCATCTTCGACAAGCGGATGAACTGGCAGGGCGCGATGTCCGGGCTGCTGTTGGGCCTGGGTTTCACGCTGATCTACATCATCAACTTCACGCCCAGCCTGGGCGGACGCGGCGCACCCGCCGACCTGTTCCTGGGCATCAGCACCACCGGCATCGGTACGGTGGGCATGGTGATCAACTTCGTGGTGGCCTTTGCGGTCAGCCGCCTGACCCCCGCCCCCAGCCAGCATGTGCAGGATCTGGTGGAAAGCGTGCGCTACCCCTCGGGCACCCTGACCGAAGCGCAGAGTCACTGAGCGCAGACCCAGTAGAAAGGGGGGGAGAGGCGGGCAGCGATGTCCTCTCTCCCTCTCTTTTTGATGTGTTCAGTTGGATCTGCCCAGAGGGCATTGACCCGACAGCAGATCAGCCTGCCAGGAAGAAAAACGGGTTCTGGGCTTGGGGTGCAGGAAGCGGCGCTGCCCCGAATTCTGCCGCTGGCCGACAGGATCATCGAAACCCAGTTCAGTCCAGCGTTTCGAGGTTGTCCGGCAAGACTCCGCCCAGTGCTATCCAGGCGCTCAGCAGATCGTCCGGCGCGGGCGCGTGCAGATGCAGCGTTTCGCCCGTCATCGGGTGCGGCAATTCCAGGAACTGCGCGTGCAGGGCCTGCCGGGAGATCACCTCGCTGGCGCGGCCATAGACGGTATCGCCCAGGATCGGGCTGCCCAGGTGCGCCAGATGCACCCGGAGCTGGTGGGTGCGCCCTGTGCGCGGCTGGGCACGGACCAGCGCCAGCGTGCGCCCATGCCCGTCCGGGTGGGCCGAGAGCGGCGTGAACAGGGTCTGGGCATCGCGGGCGCCCCCACCACCCACGGTCATGCGCTGGCGCTGTACCGGGTGGCGGCCCACGGGCGCGTCCACCTGGATCGGCCCAGCAGCCTTCCAGCTTCCGGCGGCAATCGCCAGATAGCTCTTGCGGGTGTCGCGGTCCTTGAAGGCGGCGGCCAGCCGGGCGTGGGCTTCCACCGTCTTGGCCACCACGATCACGCCGCTGGTGTCCTTGTCCAGCCGGTGGACGATGCCGGGGCGGTAGCCGCCCTCGCCGTCGAAGTCCAGTTGCCGGGGCAATTCCATGCGGCCCAGCAGGGCGTTGACCAGCGTGCCGCTGCGGACCCCTGGCGCGGGGTGGGTGATCATACCGGGGGGCTTGTTGACGGCGATCAGGGTGTCGTCCTCGAACAGCACGTCCAGCGGCACCTGTTCGGCCTCGACTGCCGCTTCGGGCGGGGGCGGCACCTGCACCGTCAGTTGTTCGCCGCCGCGCAGTTTCAGGCTGGATTTGAGGGCCGCGCCGCCGTCCACCTGCACATGGCCGCCCGCGATCCAGCCCGCCACCTGCGAGCGGCTGTGGTCGGTGAGTGCGGCCAGCACGGCGTCCAGACGCCCAGGCGTGGCCTCCAGATGCAGCGGGGAAGGGGGGGGGAAAGCGTTCACGCCGGGCATTCTAGGCGCTGCCCTGGATTTCGCTCTGGATTGCCGGGTGGGTCTTCATGTGGCCTTTAGGGTCCGGGCAGGGGTGATCCAATCCCCGCAGGCGTGCATATACCCCATTGAGCAATGTTCATGCGGACGATCCCAGCGGTCATCCGCGAGAACTGGACCCCTTTCAGATTGCCAAGGTCTGGAAGGACGAAGAGGCGACCAACGCCGCTCAAGGGAGGATTTTCATGCCAGAGAAAGTGGAAATGACGAACGCAGAGATCAGTGGAGGCCAGGCAACGTCACGCCGCAAGTTCATGGGCTATATCGGTCTTGCTGGTGCAGGCGCAGCGCTGGTGGCGTGCAGCCCCCAGGATCAGCCCGCCCCGCCCAAGGGTCTGACCCCTGCCGAAAAGGCTGCGGCGCAGGATCTCGACATCCTGAACTACGCGCTGACCCTGGAGTATCTGGAAGCCGATTTCTACCGCCGCTTTGATACGGGTGACCTCAAGGGCACGCTCAGCGACGCCAGAGTCAAAGAATTCGCCAAGGAACTGGCCGTGCAGGAGCAGGCACATGTCGACGCTCTGATCAGCACCATTAAGAGCCTGGGCGCTACGCCCGTTGCCCTGCCCAAGTTCGACTACTCCTCGTTGATTCCCGATCCCAGCAAGCTGAATGATGCATTCTTCTTGCAGTTGGCCGTGACCTTCGAGCCAGTCGGCACCCGCGCCTACCTGGGCCAGGCGAACAGACTGACCAACCCTGCCTTGCTGGCCGCCGCTGCCGCCATCCTGGCCGTGGAAGCCAACCACGTTTCGGCCATTCAGGAACTCCGCACCGACATGGGTCTGAACACCAAGCCCACCCGCATGACCGACATTGCGCCGCAAACGGATATCAACAACACCGCTGCGTCCTCGTTCGATCCCAACTTCTCCCCGACGCCCACCTTGTTGTGGAAGCCATTGACGATGGCCCAGACCCTGGCGATCGTTGGGCCACTGATCGTCAAGTAAGGTCTGAAACGCGCGCAGTGTTCCTGAGATATAGCAACACAGTGCCGTTACAGAGTTTCTGAAGCTGGGCTGAGCTTTTGCCCAGAGCTATCCAACCAAGACACGAGAGGAGAATTTCACATGACTACCCCTGATCGCCGTTCTTTCCTGAAATACGCCGGAGTTGGTACGGGCGCAATGATGCTCGGTGGACTGCACCTGTCCGCCTTCGCCGCCGACACCAGCCCCACCACCAAGAGCGCTGCCCAGGATCTCGCGATTCTGAACTACGCCCTCACCCTGGAATACATCGAAGCTGCGTTCTACGCTGCGTTTGATGTGGGCGGCGCATACGCCAGCAAGCTCAGCAATGCCCGCGTCAAGGAATACGCCAAGGAACTGGCTTCGCAGGAACAGGGCCACGTTGACTACCTGATTTCCACGATCAAGAGCCTGGGCGGCACTCCGGTTGCCAAACCCAACCTGACCTTTGCTCCTCTGATTCCCGATCCCAGCAAGTTGAACGACGAAGTGTTCTTGCAACTGGCCGTGACCTTTGAGCCGGTGGGCACCCGCGCCTACCTGGGCCAGGCCACCAGCATCATGAACGCCGACGTGCTGACCGCCGCTGCCAGCGTCCTGGCCGTGGAAGCCAACCATGTGAGCGGCATCCAGCAGCTCCGCGTCTTCCTGGGTTACAACAAGAAGCCTACCCGGATGTTTGCCCGCACGCCCCAGAGCGATGCCAAGCCCAACAGCACCAACGTGGGCGACTTCGACCCCGACTTCTCCCCCATGCCCACCGCCCTGTGGGAACCGCTGAGCATGGCAGAGGTCTTGGAAATCGTTGCACCGCTGATCGTCAAGTGATCTAAACCCACCATTTCAATATCTTCGTCCTCAGGGGACGCAGGTCAGCCTTTGGGCGGCCCGTCCCCTGTTCTGTTCCCCCGCCCGCTCACCTGAATGGAGGTTTTCACCATGCCCAACATCGGCCCCGCAGAACTGATCGTGATTTTACTGGTTGCCCTGGTGGTCTTCGGCCCCCGCAAACTGCCTGAACTGGGCAAGAGCCTGGGCCACGGCCTGCGCGAATTCCGCAAGAGTACCCAGGGTCTCAAGGACGAACTGGACGGCGCGAACATCGTCGCCACGCCCGTGGTTCAGCAGCCCGTGACCGTGGCCCAGCCCGCCGCCCAGGTGGCTGCCGCCCCGATCAACGCCGCCGCCGTGACCCCTCCCCGGAGCGTGGAAGCCTGAGACAGGGTTTTTCACCCCAGCGCCCCCGATCAATAAAGTTCTCCCAACGTGTGTGACAGTGAAAAGTACTTCACATTTGCTACGCTGATCTTCATTCCATGAATCAACCCACCCTCCCCCCC
>NZ_MSTI01000028.1 GCF_001949125.1 Deinococcus marmoris | reverse complement strand
ATCTTGCATCTGCAAGATCAAACTGGTGTTCAACTCCACCCACGGCATTGGTTTCTGGAACCAGGCGCGATGGGTTCGCTCAGATGGCCCGCCATAGCGGGCCAGATTGGTGAAATTCAGTCGTCCAGGAACGACCAGCCACAGCACCAACAGCACCTGAAGATAGGCGGCCTGGGTGGAACGCAGGCTGGTTCCAGGGAGCAGGGCCGCTAGAATCTGGCTGGGGGTCGTCCGTTTTGTTGCCACACATCAACATGGACGATCCCCACCCCATTCGTCAAAAACCTTCCGGAGTACTGCACTGAGTAAAGTCGCAGCTATTACCGCATCTTTCTGGATCATCAAAGTGCTGAGCACCGGCATGGGCGAAACCGCTTCAGACTTTCTGGCGCATCGCCTGGGGCCGCTGCCTGCCGTCGCTCTCACCGGCAGCGTCTTTGTGGTTGCTCTGGCGCTGCAACTCCGGGCCAGGCGCTACGCCGCGCCGCTGTACTGGTTTGCCGTCATCATGATCAGCGTCTTTGGTACGCTGGCCGCCGACGCTGTACACGTTGGGTTTGGCGTCCCGTACTGGGTTTCCACACTCGGTTTTTTGCTGGCGCTCGGGGTGATCTTTACCCTCTGGCAGCGCTCAGAGGGCACACTTTCCATTCACAGCGTCACCACCCGCCGCCGCGAGCTATTTTACTGGGCCACCGTGCTGGCGACGTTCGCGCTGGGTACGGCTGCCGGCGATTTTACCGCCCGCACGTTGGGACTGGGTTGGCTCACCTCGGGCTTGTTGTTCGCGGCTTTGATGGCTTTACCGGTCCTGGCGCGCGTGCGGTTTAAATTCAGTCCGGTGCTGGCCTTCTGGTGGGCTTACGTGATTACGCGGCCTGTTGGCGCGTCATTCGCGGATTGGATGGCAGTGCCGCACAGTCAGGGTGGACTGGGTTGGGGGACAGGTGCTGTGACGTTGGGTCTGTGCGTTTTGATCCTGGTCTTTGTGCTGACAAGCGCTGTACACCAGGGCCGTTCTGCTGCGCGGGGTGAGGCGCTGGCACCGACAGACTAGTACGGACTCCGATTAGAGGGTGTTGAAAACACCCGTAATCCGAGCGGGAGGAGCAGCGTCCTCATGGGCGTCTGTTCGCGACGATAGTGAGCAGGAGAAAAACGGGTTCCGGGCGTGGAGTGGAGGGATCGGCGCAGTCCCGATTTCTGCACGAAACAGACGGAATCCGTATAAGTACTCTGGCGTTTGGCGAGTTTGCCTGACCTGAGGGTCAAGAAGGTGCGGTCAAGGGTGAATTCCCGCCGTTTCCCATCGGGGAGCAGCGCCAGAACCAGACGGGCAACGTCGAGAGGACACAGGGGATGCTGGTAAAAGAAGCACTCGATCTGGCGGATGCTGGACGTCGCCGCTGCGGTGCAGGATGCCAACTCACAGCCAGTGGAAACGCCATTGGCGTTGGCAAGCACCCACTGAAATTCAGCGTAACCTTTACTTTCCCAGCCTCTCCCCCCGCAGACGGTCACGTGAGTCCAGCAGCGCGCGGTAGGCCAGCAGCACTGCGCCCAGACTGCCCAGCGCCGAACTGGCTGCGATCACGAACATGATCACGATCTGGTAGCGCACCGCCACGCCCGGCGACGCCCCCGCCAGAATCTGCCCGGTCATCATGCCCGGCAGGCTGACCAGACCCATCACCGCCATGCTGTTCAGCGTCGGCACCATGCCCGTCCGCACGGCGGTCTGCACGGTGTCGTGCGCGGCTTCCCAGCGGGTTGCGCCCAGCGCCAGCCGTTCCTCCACGGCGCTTCGGCCCACCCCCAGATCAGAGGTAAAGCGGTCCTGCGCCAGCGACACACCGGTCAGGGTGTTGCCCAGGACCATGCCCAGGATCGGCACTGCGTACTGCGCCTCGAACCACGGCCTGATCTGAAGGATGCCGCTCAGGGCCAGCCCGGTCAGAATGAACGAGCTGCCGAAGATGGCGGCGAAGGCGTCCAGAAAGATGCCCGGATAACGCCCCTTCGTGCGGCCCACGGCAGCCTGCGCGGCCAGCACGGTCATGACCAGCCCGATGCCCAGGATCGGCCAGGGAGACCGCAGCGCGAAGACCCAGCCCAGGATCAGACCCACCAGCAGCAGTTGCACGGTCATGCGCGTCCCGGCGATCAGGATGTCGCGGCCCAGGCCGAGGCGCAGCCGCCAGGACAGCAGCACGCTCAGGCCCATCAGCGCCGCCGCCAGCACGACTTGAAACAGGGAAATGGGGACGCTCATGCACCGACTCCAGAGAGAAGCTGGATGCGGGTGGCAAAGCGTTCCTGCTGCGCGCGGTCATGGCTGACGAACACCAGTGCCCGCGCGGGGCCAGTGTCCAGCCACGTCTGGAGAAGCGTCTCGGCCAGTTCCGCCGTTTCAGCGTCCAGCGCTGAAGTCGCCTCATCCAGCAGCAGCACTGTGGGCGACAGCAGCAAGGCCCGCACCAGCGCCACCAGTTGCGCCTCGCCGCCGGACAGCCGAGCGGCGTCCTGATCCAGAAAAGTAGAGGGGCGGCCCAGATGTTCCAGCAAACGCGCGGCGTCTTCGGAACGGTAGCTTTTCCCGGCGTGAATCTTGAAACCGAACGGTTCGGCCAGATGCGCGCTCACCGTGCCAGATGCGGGCGCGGGGCGTTGCAGCAGGTACATCACCTCCGCACGAAACTGGGGCATCGGCCAGCTTGATTGGGGTCTGCCGCGCAACCAGACCTCGCCACCTTCCAGCGCGTCCAGGCCCGCCAGCGCCCGCAAAAGCAGACTCTTGCCCACACCCGATGGCCCGGAGACGGCCAGCCGCTCACCCCTGCCCACCTCCAGATCGACGCCCTGCCACAGCCGCCGGGAGGCCACGCTACGGCTCAGGCCACGCGCCGAGAGCAGAAGGTCTTGATCTGGGACAGCCTGACTTTGCACAGGTCCCGTTCTACCGCATCACGCCCGTGGCGATCAGGACCAGGATCAGCACTCCAGCGATCACCCGGTACACGGCGAAGCCCCGGAAGTCGTGGGTGGAGACATACTTCAGCAGCCAGCCCACCGAGATCAGCGCCGTGACGAAGGCCACCGCCGTGCCCAGAATCAGGGCCAGCGAACCACCAGGAATGCTGCCCAGCGCATTTCTGGCCTTGTACAGGCTGTACAGCCCCGCGCCGCCCAGCACCGGAATCCCCATGAAGAACGAGAAGGCGGTGGCGGTCACGCGGTTCAGGCCGGTCAGCAGGCCGCCTACGATGCTCGCGCCGCTGCGGGACACGCCGGGAATCACGGCCACGGCCTGAGCCACGCCGATAAGTGCGGCCTGACGCAAGGTCACGCTGTCCAGATCGGGTTCAGTCTTTATGTCGGTTGTGTTTTCCTGAACCGGCTCTTTGCGGGCCGTTTCCACCCACCACAGCACCACGCCGCCCAGAATCAGGGTGATGGCCACCGTGAGCGGCGAGAACAGCGCGGCTTTGATGGCCTTCTCGAACAGCAGACCGATCACGGCGGCGGGGATGGAGGCCACCACCAGATTGAGCCAGAACCCCCTGGCCCGGCGGCTGCCCTGAAACAGCCGTGTGACCTGATGCAGCAGTTCGCGCCAGTAGAACCAGACCACGGCCAGAATCGCGCCCAGTTGAATGACGACCGTAAAGACTTCGCCGGTGTCCTTAAAACCGATCAGTCGCTCGGCGACGATCAGGTGTCCGGTGGACGAGATCGGTAGAAATTCGGTCAGTCCCTCGACGACGCCCAGCACCACGGCCTGTACTTCTGGATTCATGATGGCAAGCTAAGGGGTGAAGGTATAGATCCGGTATACCGGGCGGCAAGTCAACGCTATACCGCGTCTATACCCACCACACCTACGCTGCCCCAGCGCTGCACCAGACCCCGCGCAGGAGGCTTCCCCGATGAATCAATGCACTTGCATCACGTCCGCCCTGTTCTTCTTCTCTGCGCGTACAGGTTTTGCGCCTACAGGCCGGGCATGACCGCCGCCGCCCCCACACAGGGCAACACCCTGCGAACGCTGATCAGCAAGGTGCCGGAAGTCACCGCCTTCTTCTGGATCATCAAGGTACTGGCCACCACCGTGGGTGAGACTGCTGCCGATTACCTGAACACCAACCTCAATCTGGGTCTGACCGGCACCTCCCTGATCATGGGCGCACTGTTGATTGCCGTACTGATCGTGCAATTTCGTCTGAAGAAGTATGTTCCTGGCGTGTACTGGCTCGCCATCGTGCTGATCAGCGTGGTGGGAACGCTGATTACGGACAACCTGACCGACAATTTCGGCGTCAGCCTGTGGACGAGCAGTGCCATCTTTGCCGCCGCCCTGGCTGCCACCTTTACCGCGTGGTATCTGCGTGAGCGCACGCTGTCCATCCACAGCATCTTCACGGCGAGGCGTGAGGCGTTTTACTGGCTGGCGGTGCTGTTTACCTTCGCACTGGGCACGGCGACGGGCGATCTGCTGGCCGAGAAACTGGCCCTGGGCTATTCCAATTCGGTGCTGCTGTTCGCTGGCGTTATTGCCCTGACCGCGCTGGCGCATGTGTACCTGAAGCTGGGCAGCATCCTGACCTTCTGGATCATCTATATCCTGACCCGTCCGCTGGGCGCATCCATCGGGGACTTTTTATCGCAGGCCAGAGCGGACGGTGGCCTGGGACTGGGAACCACCGTCACCAGCTTCATTTTCCTGGCCGCGATTCTGGCCGTCGTGAGTTACCTGGGAGTGACCCGCCGCAATCAGGTGGCCCTGAGTGACGCAGACGTGAACGCCGCATAAGTGTCTGAAAAAGTATCTCTTCGTCCTCGTTTCCTCTGGTCAGCCGGAGGAAACTCGGCTTCTTAAAGAGGAAACTCGGCTTCTTAAAAAGGCACCACAAGGGAGAAACGATGAAACACCTACAGGACCACTGGTTTGGCTTACTGCTCCTCGCTGGGATCGGCTGGATGCACTTCCGGGACATTCCCGACAAGCTGGGGGAAACCGCCTACCTGGGCTGGCTGTACATTCTGCTGGTGGCCGGATGCGCGGCGGCGGGGGCGTGGCTGCTCAGTTCGCACTGGAAAAACGGCTACGCGCTGGGCCTGCTGATTTCGGGCGGGGCCATCCTCGCCTACACCCTGACCCGCACGGTGGGCCTGCCCAATGCGCGCGGTGACATCGGCAACTGGGCCGAACCTGCCGAGATCATCTCGCTGATTCTGGAAGCGGCTTTCGTGGTGCTGAGCGTCGTCATGCTGCGCCGCCCCGTGCTGGCGGTTCAGACACAGGGTTCTGCCATTCGCTGAATCTGCATGCGGAGCCTGACCTGAGTGCGTATACCGTCCCTATACCTTCGTTGCCTACGCTACCCGCATGTTTGATCTTCCGCACCTGATCCAGAGCGTGTCTTACCTGGGCATCTTTGGCATGATTTTCGCTGAATCCGGCTTGCTGGCCGGGTTTTTTCTGCCCGGTGACAGCCTGTTGATCACGGCGGGTATTCTCGCCAGATCAGGCAGCCTCAACCTGCCGGGAATCATGCTGGCTGTTTTTCTGGGCGCGGTGATCGGCGACAGCGTGGGCTACGCGATTGGCCGCCGCTTTGGCCCCGCCGTGTTCAGCCGCCCCGAAAGCCGCCTGCTGAAGCCCGAATACGTGGCGCGCACCGGCGCTTTCTTCGACAAATACGGCAGCAAGGCGTTGATCATGGCCCGCTTCATTCCGGTGCTGCGGACGGTGGCCCCCACGATGGCCGGGGTGGGCGGCATGTCCTACGCGCGATTCGTGTCTTACAACGTGCTGGGCGGGCTGCTGTGGGCGCTGGCTGTGCCGCTGCTGGGCTACCTGCTGGGCGGGCTGATTCCCAACCTGGACCGTTACATCCTGCTGGTGATCGGCGTGGTGATCGTGCTGAGCTTTATTCCGGTGGCCGTGGAACTGCGCCGGGCGCGGACCGTGAAGGGATGAGGTCTCTCGCCTTCAGTCTGGTGGCCGCGTCGCTGATCTCGTCCACAGAAGCCGCTCCCCAGCCCTTCTCCCACGTTTTCGTGATCGTCATGGAAAACACGGGCTACGCGCAGGCCATCGGCAATCCCAATCTGCCGACGCTGAACGCGCTGGCACAAAAGTATTCGCTGGCAACGAATTACACGGGCGTGGCGCATCCCAGCCTGCCCAATTACGTGGCGCTGCTCTTCGGCTCCACCTTCGGCAGCCACAGTGACGATCCACGCCAGAGCTTTGGGGGCGACAATCTGGCCTTGCAACTGGAACATGCCGGGCTGAGCTGGAAGGGCTACTTTCAGGGGTTGCCCAGCGTCGGCTGGGACGGCGGCGCGGCGGGCAATTACGGCAAGAAACACAACCCCTTCATGCTGTCGTCGGTGATTGCCGACGATACCAAGCGCCGCCAGAATGTCGTGAAGCTGGACGCCCTGAGCGCCGATCTGAACTCCGGCAAAGCGCCAAACTTCGCCCTGATCGTGCCGGACGTGTGCCACGACATGCACGGCGCACTGAACTGCCTGCGGGGGCCGGGGCTGCAACGCACGGGCGACGCCTTTATCAAGGTCTGGACGGACAGGATCATGGCGTCGAGTGCCTGGACAGGCCATGCAGCCATCGTCATTACTTTTGATGAATCGGAGGGCGGCGACACAACCGGGGGTGGTGGCAAACTCGCCACCGTGGTCATCACAAAGGCCGGGCCACGCGGTATGACCTCGGCGCAGCCGTACAACCATTACTCGCTGCTGCGGACCTTGCAGGACGGCTGGGGGCTACCCCCGCTGCGGGAGGCGGCGACGGCCAGACCGATGACGGATCTGTTCGGCCCATAGCTCCCCAAAAGACGCCCACGCTTGACCACTGGACTTCCCCGACAGTTGCGGGAGTCCGCATCCTTTGCTGCCTCTTGCCTATAGGCCGAATATACCGTGCTATACGCGTCCTTTACCTTTGTCGGGCAACCTGATGGCAGGTGAACGGATCAACCGTTGCCCTCAAACCCCCTCTCAAGGAGACCCACCATGAACAAACAGACCAAGACCATGTTGCTGACCATCACCGCCGCGATTGCCGCTCTGCCCCTCGCCGGATTCGCCCTGGCCCAGACTGCCCCCAAAGCGGCCCCGGCCATGACCCAGCCACTGGCCCAGACCCAGACGAAGAACGCTACCCAGGAACCCATGATCAAGGGCAGCATCCTGCTTCCCGCCGAGCAGAAGGGCGTGGAAATGACGGACGCCCAGGAATCGGCCCAGTACCTCAAGCTGGCGAAGATCACGCTGGACCAGGCCAGAGCCGCCGCGCAGGCCGCCGTTCCCGGCACCGTCACCAGCATCAAGCTGGACGAGGAAGACGGTTACCTGGTTTACGAGGTGGAGATCGGCACCCAGGAAGTCATCATCGACGCAGGTAACGGCAAGGTGCTGTATCAGGGCGCGAGGGACGCGGGCGACAATGACCAAGACAACGAAATGAACGACGATTGATCTGAACTGACCGCCGCCTCTGACCTCCAGCAGCCACCCGCAAGGGTGGTTTTGTCGTTTCGTCTGGTATACCGCCGCTTTACCTTCGCGGTTCATGCTGGGCTATATGCACCTGCCCCCTGCCCTGACCCGCCTGCGCCCAGTGGCCCTGATCCGCTTTCTGCTGGGCATTTTGCTGCCGCTGATCCTGATTGGCATGATCGCAGAGGACGTGCTGGAGCGTCAGCGCTTCGCCTTCGAGCAGCCGCTGATGCTGTGGGTCCACGCCCATGCCACACCCACGCTGACCAGCCTGAGCATCTTTCTCCACACCTTCGGCGGCCCCGTCCCGATGGGCGTGGTCTTTATCGCCATCGTGCTGGCCCTGTGGTTCACTCAACGCCGTTCCCTGGCCGTGTTCGCGCTGCTGGGACTGGGCAGTTCGGTGGCCCTCGCCTTCGCCATGAAGCTGATCTTCGCCCGTGCCCGCCCGGAGCTGTGGCCCCGGCTGGTGGTGGAAAACGGCGCGTCCTTTCCCAGCGGCCACTCCACTGTTGCGGCGGCGCTGGCCACCTTCGTGGTGCTGCTGGCCTGGCGCAGCCGCTGGCGCTGGCCCGTCCTGATCGTGGCTGTCCTGTACGCCTTCCTGATGGGCTACGGGCGCGTTGTGCTGGGCGTCCACTATCCCAGCGACGTGCTGGCGGGCTGGCTGACCGGGCTGGCCTGCGTGCTGGGCGCGTACAGCGTGCTGGGCAGCTCTCCTCGGTTGCTGCGGTCAGACGAAAAGGTGGATTTGAAAACGCATGCGTAATGGATTGAAAGCGGTGGCCCTGACGCTCATTGCGCTCGGTTCGCTGGGCAGTGTTCAGGCCCAGGGCGGTGGACAGATACAGGGCGGTGCAGGCTGGAAGTTGGACCCGGACGGACGGCGCTCGTTGATCCTGCCCGATCCCGCTGGAGACTCTGAGTTGGTGGTGCCGCCCGTGTGCTGGAAGCGTGCCTGTCCCCTGGTGATCGTCTCGCATGGGCGGGGCGGGCAGGCCAGCGACGGCAGCACGCATGCGCCGTTCGATGCGATGCTGGACGCCCTCGATGTTCAGGGCTTCGTGCTGCTGCTGAGCAGCGACGGCGGACGCGAGACCTGGGGCAGTCCGACGGCACTCAACACCCTTCGGCGGGCCTACCGCGCGGCTCTCCCCCGTTTCCAGCATGATGGACGGGTCTACACGCTGGGCATCTCGATGGGTGGGCTGCCCGCGACGCTCACGGCGTACCGGCGCACGCTGGGCTTTCCTATCAACGCCATTGCATTGGTGGCGGGCCGGGTCAACTTAAATAACGCCGTGCGAACCTCCAAGAGTCGGGGCCGGAGTGTCGCGGCAGCGTTTGCTGGGGCGTCCAGGCAGGGGCATGATCCGGTGAATGATTTCAGCGGGTTCGTGGGGAGGCGCACACCCCTGCTAGTGGTCAGCAGTCCGCAGGATCAGGCCGTCAACGGCGTCCAGAACGGTCTGCTACTGGCGACGCTGGCCCGCAAGGTGGGCGCTCGGACAAAGGTGATCGGGGTCATGGGACCACACCTGAACCGTCAGTACGTGAACGCGGATATCGGGCGGCAGATCGGGGCTTTTTTCAGAGCGCACCGCTGAGACAGGATTCGGACGCTTTTGAACAAGCCTGGCGCTGAGATTCTGTGTCTTCCTTCTGCCTCCACTAGACACTGATATGGACTCCAGTTGAAATGGGATAAAAAGGTGGAGGTGAAGACCCACGTTTAAGCTATGCCGGGCCGTGGCGCTCATGTTGACCGCCTGCCTTCTGCTGGGCTGCGATCAGAAATGGAGTGGGGCTGATTGGACGCTGACTCCCGATGGACGGCATTTGCTGATCCTGCCCGACGCTGCTGGAGACTCGCAATTGATCGTGCCGCCCGCGTGCTGGAAACGCGCCTGCCCCCTGGTGATCGTTTCGCACGGACGGGGCGGAAAGGCCAGCGACGGCAGCTCCCATAAGCCTTTCAACGCCATGCTCAGCGCCCTCGACGTTCAGGGCTACGCCCTGCTCCTGAGCAGTGACGGCGGGGGCGACACCTGGGGCAGCCCGGCGGCACTCAATACGCTTAGGCGGGCCTACCGCGCTGCCCTGCCCCGCTTCCAGCACGATGGACGGGTCTATACCCTGGGCATCTCGATGGGTGGCCTGCCCGCGACGCTCATAGCCTACCGGCGCACGTTGGGGCTTTCCGTCGGTGCCGTGGCTGTGGTGGGAGGCTGGGTCAACCTGCGTAATGCGGTGCGGACGTCCAGGAGCCGAACCAGAGCCGTCGCGGCGGCTTACGGTCAGGCGTCCACGCGGGGGCATGATCCAGTCAATGATTTCGGCGGCTTCGTGGGCAAGCGAACGCCGTTGCTGGTGGTCAGCAGCCCGCAGGACAGGATGGTGGCCGGTGAAAAGAACGGCCTGCTGCTGGCGGCGCTGGCCCGCAAAGCAGGCGCGCAGACCGAAATCATCGCGGTAACCGGGCCGCACCTGAACGGCCAGTATGTGAACGCGGATATCGGGCGGCAGATCGGCGCGTTTTTTGGGGCACACCGCTGAGCCACACCGCTGAGACATCCTTCAGATTCTTCTGGAGGCGATTGGCGTTGGGATGCCTCGCCCCTCCAGCATTGCAAGCCAGGCTGACAGACGCCAGCCGCACCGCGTTCAGAACGGCGTTTCTTCTTCCTGGGCCACTGGGGCGGGCGCGGGTCGCGCCGCTGCCACAGGCTGGGGCCGGGGCGCGGACGGACGGGCGGCCTGCTGCGGGGCGCGGTTTCCCCCCGGCGCAGCGTAACGGTCCTGGCGTTTCCCGCCACGGAAGATGACAAGCGTCACGTACTCGAATTCGCCATCGGCCTTCTCACGCACATGCTCGGGATCGGTGCCGCGTGCGCCCCGGCTATATTTGACGGCGGCGGGCAGCTTCATCTTGCGGCTGTCCACGGCCTCCAGTTCGCGGCGGCGGTAGGCGATCCCTTTGTGGATGACCATGTCCTCGCCTTCCGGGTTGGTCCACTTTCTGGCCCCGATCAGGGACCAGTCGAAGTCGGCCTCGTTGTCCAGCGGAAACTGATAGCCGCCCCCTGGCACTGCGCCGCTGGTCCAGCCCAGACGGCCATACTGACGCTGCACGTCCAGCAACTTGTCGGCGCTTTCCACATCCACGGTCACCTGCGCGCCCAGATCGGTGATAAATTCTATGTGTAACAATTGAACCTCCCTTACGTAAATAACATAACACAGTTTGGGTGGTGGTGTGCCAGAAGATGCCTGAATGTCTAACCGTCAAGACGCGGGGCATCCTGCGGTCAGGCGGTCTGAGGGTCCCTCGTCAGCACGTAATACACCCGCTCGCCATCGGCGGCCACGTCCGTGACCACGTAGCCGCGCCCCATGTACTCGCCCAGCACCTCGCGCAGCGCCAGCCGCCAGCCGAGGCGCAGCGCCTCGTTCATCAGCTCGGCCTTGCGGGGAACCTCGGCCAGCACTTGCGGGTCATTCAGATTCAACCTCGGCGCGTCCGGTTCCTCGCCCTCCGGCACAGCGGCCAGCACCACCTCGCCGTCTGGGGCGGGGGGTGGATGGGCGGCGCGGGGCTGAGACAGATCCCATTCGATCATCAATCGGTCTGCGGGAAAGGCGGTGGCCGGATCGTCGCCCATCGCGTACCAGTCGGGATGGTAAGACACGGCCCGCGCGCCCAGCTTGCCCAGATTCAGGCGGGCGTTGCGGGCGATCAGCGGGTCGAAGGTCCAGGTCATGCGCTGTATGCCCTGCGCCAGCACCCGCTCACGCTGCGCGTACTTGAGGGCCACCGCCAGCCCGCTGCCGCGCCAGTCGGGGTGGACCGCTAGCAGGTGCGAGTGGTGCCACAGTTGCCCGCCCACCAGCGCCGGAAAGCCGTAGGCCAGCCCAAAGGGAAGCTGCGGCCCGCCTTCGGGCGCGTCTGCCGCGTACGCGCCCAGCACCACGCCGCCGCACACCGAGCTGATGCGGAACATGCTGCTGGGCAGCACCTCGCGGTCCGGGTAGCCCCAGGCGTCCACCTGCACCCCCTCCAGGCCGCGCATGGCCCAGGGATCGGTCACGTCGCGGATCACGTAGGGGCGTTTCGGGAGCGGGGCTTCTGGAACGGGGCCGGAGGCAGCGCTCAAGGGCGGTGTTCCTCCGTCAGCTCGGCCACGCTCTCGATGAAATCGCGGTTTAGGGTCACGCCAATTCCGGGACCTTCCGGCACAGGCATCAGGCCGTCCACGGCTTCCAGCGGTTCGTTGATGATGTCGGTCTCCCAGTAGCGGCTGGCGCTGGAGGTATCCCCCGGCAGCGTGAAATTGGGCAGGGTAGACAGGTGGATGTTGTGCGCCCGGCCCACGCCGCCCTCCAGCATGCCTCCGCACCACACGGGGGCACCGAACGCCTGCGCCACGTCATGCACGCGGCGGGCTTCCGCCAGACCGCCCACACGGGCCACTTTCAGGTTGATGACGCCGCCTGCGCCGATGGCCAACGCTTTGCGGGCATCCGCCGCGCTGGCGATGCTCTCGTCCAGGCACAGCGGCGTCTGGAGGCGGGTTTGCAGCGTGGCGTGATCAATCAGATCGTCCCAGGCCAGCGGCTGTTCGATATAGGTCATCTTGTACTGGTCCAGCGCCCGCAGCCGCACCGAATCGGCCAGCGTGTAGGCGCTGTTGGCATCCACCGTCAGGCGGATGTCGGGGAACGCCTCGCGGGTGGCGCGCACCGGGGCCTCGTCCCAGCCGGGCTTGATCTTGAGTTTAATGCGGCGGTAGCCCTGCTCGACATGGCGGCGCACGGCGTCCACGGTGGCAGCCTCATCGGCCTGAATGCCCAGGCTGACACCTACCTCCACCTGGGTTTTGCGCCCGCCCAGCAGCGTGCCCAGCGGCACATTCAGCATCCGCGCCCATAAATCCCAGGCCGCCATCTCTACCATCGCGCGGGCCATCTTGTTGCCCCGGAACGCGCCCAGCGCGTCGTTCAGCTCCTCCGGGTTAGCAAACGTTTTGCCCAGGATGCGCGGCAGAAAGATATTCCGCACCAGATCCAGCGCCCCGGCCAGGGTTTCCTCGCGGTACATCGGGGCCACTTCCATCGTGCCCTCGGAGACGCCCTGTACACCGTCGCCGTGAAGCACCAGCAGCGGCACCGTGCGGGCGGTCTGCACGCCGAAACTGGTCTCGAACCGGAATTTCAGCGGCAGGCGGACGATCATGATTTCGGCGGCTTCTATTCGCAGCATGGCACACAGTATGGGGGCTGCGAACTAGAATGGGCTGGAAAACAGGTGAACGCGGGGCCAGGAAGGCAGGGCAATGGAATGAATTCCCGCCTCAGTTTGGCGGGGCCTTGACCGCACTCCATCCTGCACATTCGCAGCCTGTGAAGGGGAAACATGAGCCAGTCAGACGTGAGGGCGGACCAGAACATAGGCGCGGACCAGTCGGCATCGGAACTCATCTCGGAGAAGATTGCCAGCCTCGGGGACTGGCGCGGCGAAATCCTGGGCCGGATGCGCGGGCTGATTCTGGAGGCCGACCCGGACGTGACCGAGACGTGGAAGTGGGACGGCACGCCCGTCTGGGAGCATGACGGCGTCATCTGCACGGGCGAGACGTACAAGGGGGCCGTCAAACTGACCTTCGCCAAAGGTGCGTCGCTGGACGATCCGGCCCGGATCTTCAACGCCAGCCTGGAGGGCAACACGCGCCGCGCCATCGATATTCACGAGGGGGAAGAGGTGGATGGGGACGCTTTTAAAGCGCTGATTCAGCAGGCCGTGGCCCTGAACGGCGTGAAAAAGGCCAAGTCTCCGAAGAAAGCGAAAACCTGAACTCCCGCCGTTCCCACCCCAGTCACAACCCCTGGGCGCTATAACTACAGACACTATGGCGGACATTAAAGTTCCAGTTTTTTCCGAATCGGTCAGCGAGGGCACGCTGCTGACCTGGCATAAGCAACCCGGCGAGGCAGTCAAGCGCGGTGACGTGCTGGCCGAGATCGAGACCGACAAGGTGGTGCTGGAGGTCACGGCGCAGGCCGACGGCGTCCTGCAAAGCGTCGCCAAGAACGAGGGCGATACGGTTCTGAGCGAGGAAGTGCTGGGCGTAATGGGTGACGCGGGCAGCGCGCCTGCCGCCCCAGCAGCAAAGGCCACTGAAGAGGAAACCAGCGGCCCCATTGCCGATGAGAAGAGCGCGGGCGGCACCGCCGTCCAGCCCGACAGCACGGGCACCCAGCCTGCGGCACAGGGGGCAGAGCGGCGTGAAGACCTTTCCCCCGCCGTCCGCAAAGTCGTGGCCGAGAATAATCTGGACGTGAGCCAGATTCCGGCGACGGGTCCGCGCGGCAACATCACCAAGCAGGACGCGGTGGGGGCAGCCCAGGTTGTCTCGGCACAGGGCGGAAGCACCGATCAGGGACCGCAGAAGGCGGCAGCCCCAGCGTCGGCAAAGCCCGCTCAGCCTGCACCCTCGGCCATCATTCCCAGCGGCCCGCGCACCGAGCAGCGCGTTCCGATGACCCGTATTCGCGCCCGCATTGCCGAGCGCCTGAAGGAAGTGCAGAACAGCGCCGCGCTGCTGACCACCTTCAACGAGGTCAACATGCAGCCCAGCATGGACCTGCGCAAGAAGTATCAGGATCAGTTTGTCGCCAAGCACGGCGTCAAGCTGGGCTTCATGAGCCTGTTCGTGCGCGCCGCCACCGAGGCCCTCAAAGCCTTCCCGCTGGTCAACGCCAGCATCGACGGCAAGGACATCATCTACCACGGCTTCTACGACATCGGCATTGCCGTGGCCAGCGAGCGCGGTCTGGTGGTCCCGATTCTGCGCGACACCGACGGCATGGGGCTGGCGACGATTGAGAAAGAAATCGCGGGCTACGCGGCCAAGGCCCGCAACGGCAAGCTGACCATGGAAGACATGAGTGGCGGCACCTTCTCGATCACCAACGGCGGCACCTTCGGCAGCATGATGAGTACGCCGATCATCAACGCCCCGCAGAGCGCCATTCTGGGCATGCACAACATCATCGAGCGGCCCATCGCGCAAAACGGTCAGGTGGTCATCGCGCCGATGATGTATCTGGCGCTGTCCTACGATCACCGCATCATCGACGGCAAGGAAGCCGTGCAGTTTCTGGTGATGATCAAGAACCTGCTGGAAGACCCGGCACGCATGTTGCTGGAGCTGTAAACACAGCCAGTCTGAGGCGGCTTCCAAACACTGGAGGCCGCCCTTTCGTATCTATTCAGGCATGATGCCCGCCTTCACCGCCCGCGCTGCCGTCTGCTGGGCCAGCTCCCACAGCTCTGGAAAATCCTTCAGTGCCGGATGCTTGAGCGCCAGCAAACGCCCCAGGGTCAATTCGGGGTGTGCCGCCGAGCCGATTCCGCCCGGCCCCCAGGTCAGCAACATCGGCTGCAAGGCGTCCAGGGCACGCGCGAAGCGGGCTTCGGGACTCTGCCGGGCCTCGAACTCCTGCCACGCAGCCCCGAACATCTCGCGCTGGTCCGGCGGAAGCTGACCAAACAGCCGCGCCGCCGCCTCGGCCTCGCGCTGGGTCTGCTGCTCCTTGCTGGCTTCAGACTGATCGAAATGCACGTCTCCGGCGTAGACCTCTACCAGATCATGCACAACCAGCAGTTCCATCACCCGGTTCAGATTCGTGCCGGGCGGCGCGTATTCCCCCAGCGTCAGGGCCATCAGCGCCAGATGCCAGGAATGCTCGGCGCTGTTCTCGGCCCGCTCGCCGCTGTGCAGCAGGGTGGTGCGCGTCACGGCCTTGAGACGGTCACAGGTCAGCAGGAACTCCACCTGCGCGTCTAATCGAGACATGCCGGGAAGCATACCTGCCGTCAGACGGCCTCCGATTGGAGGGGGTTGGAAACACCTGGAAATCTGAGCGAAGCGAGTACGAGAAAAACGGGTTCCGGGCGTGGAGTGAATGAATCGGCGCTGTCCCGATTCCTGCGCGAAACAGACGGAATCCGTATCAGCCGTCAGGCTTTTGAGAGACCGCCCGGTTTAACATCCAGCCATGACGGTCATGCCGGACACAGCCCCACAGACAACGCTGCGCGGACGCCTGGGCAACATCGCGGGGGGCCTGGACTTGCACGCCACCTGGGACGGTCAGCGCCTGAGCGGACGCGTCGGCAGCTTCACGGCGGGGCAGGACATCGTAGTTTCATTGGCTGCCGATGGACTGGAGGGCCGGGTGGGCAGCTTCACACGCGGCTTTGACCTGCGCGCCGAGGTTCTGGCGGGGGAACTGCACCTGCATCTGGGCGGCGTGGACGGCATAGACGCCCGACTGGAATTTACAGAGGACGGGGCAGTGGGCCGCTACGGGCGCTTTACCGATGGCCTGGACCTCAATCTGCGCCACTATGCGGGCGAGGTGCGCGGGCGCTTTGGCGGCTATTCGAGCGGCACGGATTTGCGGATGGACCTGGGCGACGTGCCGCTCCCGCTGGCTGTGATCCTGGCGGTCAGCGCCCTGTCTCTGTGGCGTGAGCATGTGGCTCTGGCCGCGACGCCGGGTTAACCGCGATCTGGCTTCGGGAACCGATGTTGTGGGCATTCTGGGGCATACGGAACGAGAGAGATCAGTGCAGCCACAGCTTTGGCCTGGGCAGAGAGGACGATCAACCGCCAGAAAACCGCGTGCCCCGCACTATCCACGGTCCCCGTATTGCGCCAGGAAGGCTGCCCGGCTCAGGATGCTCAGCCTCGGCTCGGCCACTCTGGGTGCGCCCGTGTAGCCCCAGCGCATCACATGCGCCCAGAATTGCAGGCGACGGGCATCGGCGGGGGGCAGATCGTAGGTCTCGAAGCCCATGACGGCCATCAACGGGGAGACCGCACTCAGGCAGAAGACGTACTGCGCGCCCCGCAGGTCCGGGCGGTGCAACAAGTCGTCGGCCACCAGCCGGTAATCCCGCTGCGCCTGCCGGATGGCGGGGCGGTTGATCCCCAGGTCCACCATCAGCGGATTGTTGACATGGAACTCGGCACATGGCGCACCCTTCGGAACCGGGGTGCCGTCGGCCAGCCTGACGCCTGTCAGCGGAAAGGCCGAAGCGCCCGTGCGGAAGAGGTTGTCGGCCCGGCCCGCCGTCGGCTGGATGCGGCCCAGCCGATCAAACACGCCGTCCACAGCGATGAAGGCCCGCCGCCGCAGTGCTGCCGAATCGACGGGTGTCCCCCCCTCCAACTCGGAGACGGTTTTGAAGGTATAGCCACGCGCCTTCCATTCCCGCAACAGCCCCGGCAGCATCGGCACCGTGTTCACCGCTCCCGGCCCGGCGTCGTGCAGGACGACGATGGAGCCGGGGCCAGCACGCAGGAGCAGCCGATCTCGCAGCCCTTGCGGCGTCAGGCTCGCGCGCCAGTCCTGACCCTCCACGCTCCAGTGGACGCCGCGCACGCCTGCCGCCCGCTGGCCCAGCACGGTTGCCAGGGTGTACGCGCCGTGGGGTGGACGGTGGTATCTGACCGGCTGCCCCGTTACTTTCGCCACCCGCCGCACCGCCCGCACCACATCCAGAAATCCACCCCAGGGCGTGCGAATCCAGGCGTGGACGTGTCTCTCGGCGTGGGTAGCCACCTCATGTCCCTCGGCCAGCATGCGGGCGATCAACTGCGGATGCGCCTCGGCCCGGCCCGCAACGACGAAGAAGGTGGCCCGCGCCCCAACATCTCGCAAGGCGTCCAGCACGGCGGGCGTGGTCAGCGGGTCCGGCCCGTCATCGAAGGTCAGCGCCAGCTCACGCTTTCTGCGGCTGCCCTCTCGTAGCAGGCCGATGTTGGCGAATTGCACGGCCAGGGCGGGAAGGATCAGGTAGGCAGTCAGGGCGGCGAGGGGAAGGAGCAGACGGTTGATGGTTGACGGTTGACGGTTGATGGAAAAAGAGCCATCAGACTCAGAGCCTCTGACCCTTGAACTTCCAGGCCTCCTCACCGCCCCAGCCGCTTCAGCAGCGCCGCCGCCACCTTATCCGCCGCGTCCGGCACGCTGATCATGCGGGCGCAGTGACCCATGCGGGCATTCTCGCTCTCGTCCAGGGCGCGCAGGACGGCGGGGCGCAGTTCGTTCAGTTTCCGCGCCCACAGGGCCGCGCCGTGGCGTTCCAGATAGTCGGCGTTGTGTTCCTCCTGACCAGGAATCGGCTCGTAAATGACCTGCGGGATGCCCAGCGTGGTGGACTCGGCCACGGTCAGGCCGCCCGCCTTGCCCACCACCAGATCGGAGGCGGCCAGCAGTTCAGGAAAATCGTCGGTGTGGCCCAGTTGATGCACCGTCGCCCCGCCCACCCGCTGCACGCCCCGGCCCCTGGCCCCGGCCAGCACCAGCACCTGCACACGCCGCCCCAGCGCCGAGAGTTCGTTCAGGACGGGCTTCAGCGCGCGGTAAGTGCCCGTGCCGCCGCCTGAGATCAGAATCAGGGGCAGGGCCGGGTCCAGACCGTGTTTCAGGCGCAACGCTGTCTTGTCGGCCCCGATCAGCGCGCGGTAGGCCGGGCCGATGGGAATGCCCGTGACCTCCACGCTGCCTGCCGGAATCTTCCAGCGGGCCATCTGCTCGCGGGCTTCCTCGGTGGCCACCAGCAGCAATTCGGCCTCGGGCCGCGCCCAGTGGTGATGAACGCGGTAATCGGTGACGATCAGCGCGTTCAGGAAATCCACGCCCAGCCGCTTGCGGGCGGTGTTGGACAGCGCGACGGTGGTGGGATACGAGCCGACGACGACTTCGGGAACCATCTCCCGCACGTCGCGGGTCATGCCGCGCAGGCCCAGCCAGCCGAAGGTTCCGGTCAACGCCTTCGGCTCGGTCTCGGAGTCGGTCCAGTCGTAGAACGCCTTGTACATGGCGGGGGCGTATCGCAGCCACAGGTCATAGGTTCCGGCAGTCACGGCCCGCTCGAAGGGATTCAGGTAGGCCAGAAAGTCGGCGTGGCGGGCGTTCAGGTTCACGCCTGACGCCCGCAGCGCCTGATCCAGCGCGTCGTTGGCCTGATGGTGCCCGCTGCCGAAGGAGGCCGACAGAATCAACGCCCGCAGCTCTGCCCTATCTGTCATGTTCTTGTCGGTCACGCTCGCCTCAGCAGCCACAGCCCGGCCCCGGCGAAGACGATATTCGCCAGCCACGCGCCCAGTTCTGGAAAGGCAGGCATGGCCGCCGCCACCGTCAGGCCGACGAAGAACAGCAGGTAATAGGCCACCGCGATCAGCAGCGCGATCCCCAGGCTGACGCCCAGCGTGCGCCCGAAGCGCAGGGCAAAGGGCAGGGCGGCCAGCGCCAGCACCAGATTCCCAAAGGGCAGCGCCAGCTTGCGATTCAGGTTCAGCCGCGCCGCCTGCCGTTCGGCGGGTTTCACACCAGGAGCGGTCAATGAAGTGATCAGTTCCGGCCAGCCCTGCGCGTCCGCCCCGATGGCGTCGGCGTAGGTGGCCAGGGTCTGCTTGCGCGACAGCCCGGTATCCACGTTCAGCGTGTCGCTGGCCTTCTCGGGGATCACCACGCTGGGAAACACGTTCTGCACCGCCGCGCGGAAGGCCAGCGGATCATTTTCCGGCACAGCGGAGAGTTGCGCCGCCGCCGCATAATCCACGGTGTAGACGCTGTAACCGCGTAGCGAGATCACGTTGTTCTCGAAGGTCCCCGCATCGGCAAAGATCAGGGTGGCGCGCCTTTGCCCATCCGGCAGCCACTTTTCCACCCGCACGCCGCGCAACTCACGGGAGGGCGCGTCGTACCCGGCCATCGCCAATGTCAGACCCGCGCCCAGGTCCACCGTCTTGCCCACCAGTTGCGACAGTCCCGCCCCCGTCAGGGCGTCCCAGTACAGCCCGCGCGACTCCACGTTGGCGCGCGGGGCCACCCACAGGCTCAGCCAGACCGCCAGCGCCGTGACCAGTGCGGCCACCACCCAGGCAGGCCGCGCCACCCGCCCCAGGCTGATGCCCCCCGACTGCACCGCCACCAGCTCGCGCTCGGTACTCATGCGCCCGAAGGCCACCACGGTCATGAGGACCACGGCCATCGGAAAGACCTTGACCAGCGTGTCCGGCATCTGAAGGGCGATCCAGCGCCCGATCAGCGCGACTGGAACGCCCGTCAGCCACTGGCTGGAGATGAAGAAGTAGCCGAAGCTGAGGACCGCCGTGAACAGCAGCGTGCCCGCCAGCAGCGGCGGAATCAGCTCGGCGGTCACGGCGCGGGTCAGGCGGGTCATTGCTCGCCTGCGGCGCGGGCTATGGATTGCAGGGTGTGGGTTGCAGGAGCTTTTGCGGGGGCAGCCAGCCCAGGCTGCGCTTTTCCCACATCCCACACCCCACAGCCCACAGCCATCCTCACCCCTTGCCCACCGCGAACAGGATCGTGGCCTGCGCCGCCACCTGCCCGTCCACTTCCGCGCGGCAGGTGGTCTTGCCCAGGCCCCGGCGCATGAATTCCAGCTTGGCGTACAGGTGCATGGTATCGCCGGGAATGACCTTGCGCTTGAATCGTGCGCCGTCGATGCCCGCCAGATAGCCGATGGTGCCGGGTTCCAGCGCCTCATGCATGCAGAAGAAACTGGCCTGGGCCAGCGCTTCAGTAATCAGCACACCGGGCATCACGGGTTCGGTGGGGAAGTGACCGGTGAAGAACGGCTCGTTCACGCTCACATTTTTGATGGCGTGGACCTCACCGTTTTCAACGCTCAGCACGCGGTCCACCAGCAGAAAGGGAAAGCGGTGCGGGAGGGTCTTCATGACCTCCTGAATCAGTATGGGTTGCATGGGGAACTCCTTGAGGGTGATGGGGGACGGGTGATGGATGATGGAAAAAGACCGCCTGGCACGCACCGTAAGCCGGGTATTTGTCTTTTCCCACACCCTACAACCCACAGCCCACAACCCTATTCAGCGGCGCAGGTAATAGTCGCTGGAGACCAGACTGTCGCCCAGCACGGAAAGCATGTCCAGCGCCATGCCGGTGCCGACGGCCACGGCCTCCACGGCGTTCTCGGCCACGGAGACAGGGATGCCAGTGGTCTGGCGCAGCAGTTCGTCGAAATTTCTTAGCAGGCTGCCGCCGCCGGTCATCACGATGCCCCGGTCGATGATGTCGCTGACCAGTTCGGGCGGGGTGATTTCCAGCACGCGCTTGACGCCCTCCACGATGCGGGTTACGGGTTCGGCCAGAGCCTCCACCACGTCGCGGCTGTCCAGGCTGATGGTGCGGGGCAGACCGTTGATCAGATCCCGCCCGCGCACCTCGGCCACCAGATTCTCGGAGTCGTTGAGCAGCATGGCCGCCCCCACCTTGACCTTGATCTCCTCGGCGGTGCGCTCGCCGATCAATACGTTTTCCTTGCGGCGCACGTAGCGGATGATGCTCTCGTCGAACTCGTTGCCCGCCACGCGCATGGACTCGCTGACCACGATGCCGCCCAGCGAGATCACAGCCACGTCGCTGCTGCCCCCGCCGATGTCCACCACCATGCTGCCCAGCGGCTCGGTGACCTTGAGACCCGCGCCGATGGCCGCCGCCAGCGGTTCCTCGATCAGAAAGGCGCGTTTGGCGTTGGCGTTCAGGGCCGCCCGCAGCACCGCCCGGCGCTCCACGTCGCTGACACTGCTGGGCACGCCCACCATCATCTGCGGCTTAAAGCCGAACAGCCGCCCGGCGTTGCCCTGCACTTTGGCCAGGAACATGGTGATCATCTTCTCGGTCAGGCCCTCGTCGGCAATCACGCCGTCCTTGATGGGCCGCACCGCCACGATGCCGCCGGGGGTGCGCCCGATCATGCGGTACGCTTCCTCGCCCACCGCGCGCACCTGCTTGCTGTCGCGGGTCATGGCGATCACGCTGGGTTCCTGCAACACCAGTCCCCGGCTTTTCGTGTAGATCAGAAACGTCGCCGTTCCCAGATCGATTCCAATATCTTCTGACAGCCTCACGCCATGCCCCTCCACTTCACTCCGTCCTCCCGGGGTCTCCCCTAGTCAAAACGCACTGATCGTATCACGCGCTACAGGCGCTTCCCGGCAGGGTTGGATGAGCGATTTTGCAGAGGGCTGGACAGGGTTCTGGTGACCAGGGCTGCTCCGCTTTGCTACAGCCGCCGTTCCAGATAATCGGCCATCAGGCGGTAGCTGCGGGTCTTTCCGGCGATGTCGCCCGCGCCGTGGCCCTCGTCACCAAATTCGACATATTCAAAGTCCCGGTCTTCCTCGCGCCCGTTCGCCAGCAGCGCGTCGCGGAAGCCACGGGCCTGATTGATCGGGCAACGGGGATCGTTGGTGCCGTGCATCATGAACAGGTGCGCCTTCAGATCGGCGGCGTGCGTGATGGCGCTACGGTCCCGCCACAGGTCGGCGTTTTCCACCGGATCGCCCATCATGGTGCGGAAGTAGTAGCCCAGTTGCGGCATCACGCGGCTGTTGTCCTCGTACAACTGATGCAGGTCCGTGATGCCCACGATGGGCACGCCCACCTTGAACAGATCGGGCTGCTTGACCACCGCCATGTAACTCATATACCCGCCGTAACTGCCGCCGAAGATGCCCAGGCGCGCGCCATCCACCTCTGGCAGGGACTCCAGGTATTCCGCCCCAGCCGTGATGTCGGCCAGATCGCGCCCGCCCCAGTCCAGCAGGTTGGCGTCGCGCCACGTCACGCCGTAGCCAGTGCTGCCGCGCACGTTGGGACACAGCACCAGATAGCCCCGGTCTGCCAGAAACTGCGCCTGCGCGTCGAAGCCCCGGAAGAACTGCGCCGTGGGGCCGCCGTGCGCGTGGATCAGGGCGGGATAGGTTTTGCCTTCCTCCAGCTCACGCGGTTTGTAGAGGATGGCGGGCACTTGCAGCCCGTCCGCCGTGGGGTAGTGAACATACTCGCCCGGTACGAAGTCGGTGGGGTCCACGTCGCCGTAGTCGGCGTCCAGCAGCACTTCGGTGGTGTCGTCCGCGAGGTTGTAGAGCAAGACCTGTGGGCGGGTGGTGGCGGTCACGTAACTGAACAGCAGGTGGCTGCCGCCGCGCGCGAATTCGGTCCCCACGGCCAGACCCGGTGGCAGCTTCAGCTCACGCGCCTCGCCCGTCGCCGTGTCGTACAGCACGGGGGTCAGGGTGCTGTCCACGTTGCGGATCACGCTCAGCCAGCGCCCGTCCGGCGAGAAGCTGCCGGGAGACTCCTCGATACGCTCAGCGGCAGGAGTGAGCCACTGCACCTCGCCCGAGTCAACAGTGAGCAGCCCCACTCGCCTGTTTCCGTCCGCATCGCTGCTGGCGGTCACGCGCTTTCCGTCCGGGTGCCACTCGCCCACGCTGTCCTGGCTGCCCTCACGGACACGCAGGACGCGCTTCAGGCCGGAGCCATCGGCATTCAGCACGTAGCCGTCCGTGTTGCGAAGATCTGCGCTCTCGTTGGTGGTCAACGTCAGCCGCGTACCATCGGGACTCCAGGCGGCGGCCTGGGTGGAGTTGAGCAATGCGGTCAGCGCGGTCCAGGCGTCCTCGCCCTCTTTCGACAGGTCATAGACATGCACGTTCATCTGCCCGCCGCGCGTGCTGTTGACCAGCAGGCGCTGACCGTCCGGGTGAGCAGCAACGGCGTAATCCATGCTCTGGGCTTCGTGCTGTAAAGCTCTGACCTCGCCCGACTCCAGATTCAGACCAAACAGCGCCTGCCGCTCATCCCCGTTGTGATCGCGGCTGAGGAAGATGCGTGAATCGTCCGCCGCCCACACGAAGCCCGCGCGGATGGCCTTGGGGGCCTGTCCGTCCGTGACCTGACGGCGCTGGCGGGTCTCCAGATTCAGCGTGTACAGCTCGAAACGCCCGGTCCAGTCGGCGTAAAAGGCCACCTGATCGCCGCCGCGAGAGACGTTCAGCGCCGCCACAGTGGGCAGGGCCGCCAGGGCTTCCAGGGAAATGCGTTGGGACATGAAACGAGTGTTCCACAACGGACAGAGGCGGAACATGAAGACTGCGTGCTAAGCCAATCGGCCTAGCCTGCGGTCTGACGGCTTTTTCGGCGTTGGCCCTTTCTCGCTGCGCTACGCTCTCGCCATGACTTCCAATTCAGCCAACGATACCCAGTGGGCAGACCTCAAGGCCCGCTGGCAGGAACTCAGCGATCTGGGCGGCATCGGTTCGCTGCTGGGCTGGGACCAGAGTACCTATCTGCCCGCCGGGGCGTCGGCGGGCCGTTCGCGTCAGCAGTCGCTGCTCTCGCGCATGGCCCACGCCCGCGCCACCGATGCCGGGTATGGAAAGTTGCTGGACACGGCGCAGAGCCGCACGGACCTCTCGCCCGCGCAGACGCGCATGGTGGCACTGGCCCGCAAGAATTTCGAGGAAGCCACCCGCTTTCCCGCCGACTTCGTGGCCGCCTGGAGCCAGCACGGCGGCGACAGCTACAGCGCCTGGACCACTGCACGCCCCGCCAACGACTTTGCGCGCATGGTGCCGTATCTGGAAAAGTCGCGCGATTTCAGCCTTCAGGCGGCGGGCTACTTTCCCGAATTCAGCGATCCGATGGACTACTTCATCGATCAGTCCGACGAGGGCATGACGGCGCAGCAGGTGGGCGACGTATTCAGCCAGTTGCGCGAGGCACTGGTGCCGCTGGCCGACGCTGTGATCAGGGCCGGGAAGCCGCGCACCGATTTCATGGGCCGCCATTACGACAGCGCCACGCAACTCAAATTTGGCGAATCGGTCATCCGCGATTACGGCTACGACTTCGGGCGGGGCCGCCAGGACCTGACCCACCACCCTTTCATGACCCGGCTGGGCGGCCAGGACGTGCGGATCACCACCCGCGTCAAGGAAAATGACCCCACCGAGGCGCTGTATTCCACCCTGCACGAGGCCGGACATGCGCTGTACGAACAGGGCGTGAATGAGGAATATCTGGATACGCCCATCGGCGGCGGCGTCAGCTCCGGGGTGCATGAGAGTCAGTCGCGGCTGTGGGAAAACCAGGTGGGAAGAAGTCGCGCCTTCTGGGCCGCCTATTTCGGCAAATTCTGCGACGCCTTCCCCGAGCAGTTGGCAGGTGTCTCCGAGGATGAGATGCACCGAGCGGTCAACACCGTGGCCCGTTCTCTCATCCGCACCGACGCCGATGAGCTGACCTACAACCTGCATGTGATTACCCGCTACGAGCTGGAGCGTCAGCTTCTGGGCGGTAGGCTGGCCGTGCGTGACCTGAACGACGCCTGGCACGCCGCCTACGAGCAGAACCTGGGTCTGCGCGCCCCCAGCGATGTGGACGGCGCATTGCAGGACGTTCACTGGTATTTCGGCAGCATCGGCGGGGCCTTCCAGGGCTACACGCTGGGCAATGTCTTGAGCGCGCAATTCTACGCCGCCGCCGAGAATGCCAATCCGGGCCTGGAAGGCGACATCGCCCGCGCCGATTTCAGCCGCCTGCACGGCTGGCTCAAGGAAAACGTCTACGCGCCGGGCGGACTGTACAAACCCGCCGAACTTGTGGAACGGGCCACCGGGCAGGCCATGACCGTGGAGCCATATCTGAAGTACCTGCGGGGCAAGTATGGAGAGCTGTACGGGGTGTGCTGAAGGGGTTGGTCCTTTAGCCCTGGCCCAGCGGATCGGCCAAGTTTCCCTTCTCCGGTATTGCGTTAGCTTCCGCAAGTTGCCACGTTTCTCAGATGGCGCTGGGGGGGCGTCTGCGTTTCCCCCCACCCAGCCTCCCCCGCAAGGGGGGTGGGGCTAAAGGCCAAGGAGCGTTGTTTCATTCAGCGCGCGAAATCACCACCGAAACAGCCTCCGAAGGCCGTCGGGCGCGCAGCGCACGGGCCACATTCGGCGTCACGGAGCAGGGCATCAGACCCGGATGCCGCCGCCCTCTCCCGCCCAGAATGCCCAATCCTGCTGCCTAGCGCAGCGCTGCTCCCACTGCCCCTCTGGGGTAGGGGGCTGGGGGTGGGGCTGCCTGAACAACATCTCAACCCAGCCTCCCCCCACCGTCACATCTCCGACAGAAACTCCACAGGCACCGCATCCACCAGCCACACGCCGTTCTCCGACTTGTAAAAGAGCCAACCCGCCGCGTGCATCCGGTCAGCCCGCACGGTCAGAATCACGGCAGGCCCACGCCGCGCCCCCACTCTCCGTGCCCTCTCCGTGTCAGGCGAGAGGTGGACGTGGTGCCGGTTCATGGGCCGCAAGCCCTCGCGGCGAATGGCAGGCAAAGCCCCAGGAAATGTGCCGTGGTACAGCACGGCGGGCGGCGTCTGCGGCGTCAGCTCCAGATCGACGGGGACGCTGTGCCCCTGATTGGCCCGGATGCGCTCCCCGTCCATTGCAAAGCGTTGTTTGTCGGAAGCCGCCACCACCCGCTCCACCTGCTCGCGCGTCACATGCAGATGCGCCAGCAGCGGCTCCAGCGGCACCCAGCCGCCGGATTGCAGGGTCAGGCCCGCCTCGTGCGGCGCGTGCCTGAGCAGATAGGACAGGCGGTGCGAAAGTTGTTTCTCGGTCATGCCGTTAATTTCTCGCTAAAGCGGCGCGGATGCATCTGCCAGATGGACAGCCACAGTACGTCAGTTGGCAGACATCATCCATCCAAAAAACCCTCTCCGTGGTGGGAGAGGGCTGGTTGAGGCGTCTTCTACCGCCACCTACTTGTCCTCGCTCAGTGCAAAGCCCCGGCTGAACTGCTCCTGCAACAGCGTGAACACGATCAGCGGCGGCAGCATGGTGATAATCGCCCCGGCCATCACCGCGCCCCAGTCGGTCTGCCCGCCCACCTCAATCAGCTTGCGCAGACCCACCTGCACCACCTGTTTGTCGTCCTGCTGCACGATCACCAGCGGCCAGATGTACTGGTCCCAGGCGTACACGAACTGGATCACGGCCAGCGCGCCAATCGTGTTCCAGCTCATCGGAATCAGGATGCGGGTCAGGTAGCGCAGCGGCCCGCAACCGTCGATGCGCGCGGCATCGGCCAGACTGGTGGGAATATTCAGGAAGTGCTGCCGGAACAGGAACGTCCCGGTGGCACTCGCCAGAAACGGCACGATGATGGCGGCAAAGGTGTTGGCCCATTTCAGATCGCGGCTGACGAAATCGAACAGCGCGATGATCAGCACCTCGGTGGGCAGCATCAGCGACAGCAGGACCAGCGTGAAGGCCGCACCCTTGAGGGGAAAGCGGAAGTACACGAAGGCCAGCGCGGCCATCAGGGCCAGAATGGTTTTCCCGGTGGTCACGCTGATCGCCACGATGGTGCTGTTGAGCATGTAACGCCCCAGCTTGGCCTCCACCCAGATGCTGCTCAGGTTATCCACGAAGGAGGTGCCCGGCAGCATATTGGGGCTGATCACCTGACTGGACGCCTGCGTGGACTTGATCAGCGCGAAGATCAGCGGCGTGCTGATGATCAGGACCGCCACGATCAGCGCCAGATGCGTGGGCCAGCTCGGCCCCTGACGGCCCGGCCCGCGCTTGCCTGTTTTCCCCGTCTGAGGCGCGATGCTGCCTGTCTTAACCGCCCCAGTGTTATCCGCCATAATGCACCCTCTTTTCCCCAACCTTAAACTGCATGAACGTGATGAACGCCACCAGCACCAGCATCAGCGCGGCCTGCGCGGCGGCCACCCCGCTCTTGAAGTTCACGAAGCCGTCCTGATAGAGCTGGTACACCAGAAACGTGGTGATCCCCGCGTTGTGGAAGTACGGCCCGCCGCGCGTCAGGATATCGGTCAGCGCGAAGGAGTCGAACAGCGCGGAAATGATGTTAGTGAACACCAGAAAGAAGGTGATGGGCGTCAGCAGCGGAAAGGCCACCCGCCAGAACACCTGCGCGGGCGTCGCGCCGTCGATCTCGGCGGCCTGCATCACGTCGCCGGGCAGGTTCTGGATGCTCGCCAGATAAAACACGATGTTGTACGCCAGTCCCTTCCAGATGGCCGCCACCACCACCAGGCTGAAGGCCAGGATGGGATCGTCCAGCCAGCGCGGCTTGACATTAAACAGACTGCCCAGCAATTGGTTGACCACCCCGATTTCCGGGTTGAACATGAACAGCCACAGCGTTCCAGCAATGGCCGGACTCAGCGCGTACGGGTAGATCAGCAGCAGGCGGTAGTACTTGGACCCGCGAACGGGGCGGCTGGCCAGCCACGCCAGCCCCAGCGAGAACAGCAGCCCCAGAGATACGGTCAGCACCATGAAGATCAGTGTTTGCAGCGCCACCTGCCGGTACGCCGGACTCAGCAGCAGCTCGGTGACGTTCTGGAGGCCCACGAAACGCTCGGTGCCCAGAATCAGGTTGGCCTTGTAGGCGGCCAGCCGCAGCGTTTGCAGCGCGGGCAGATAGATGAAGACCGCCAGGATCAGCAGACTGGGCAGCAGGAACAGCCAGGGCATGGCCGTTCCCTTGAAGACCGCGTTGGCCTCGGTGTTGGCGGGGGGGGATGCGGGCTTGAGCAAGGGCGGAACCTCCTTGGGTTCGTGTGAGAACACAGTCAAAACAGTGTCGGGGAGTGAGGGACCTAATTTAGACTGTTTTAGAGCGGAGATGTCACCCTGCTGTCTGCGGTCCTCTTCCTATACCCCCAAAAGGCCGCCCACGCCACAGAAACGGGCGGGGCGGCTGGAAAGGTAAGAGACTTATTTGAAGTTGGCGTTGTACTCGGCCAGTGCGGCGTCGGCCCGTGTCTTGGCCTCCTTCAGCGCGGCGTCCACGGAGGTGCCGTTCAGCACCTTCTGCCACGCTTCCTCCACGATCTTGCGGGTCTGCGGGCCAGCGCCGGTCAGCGCGCCTGCCGTGGCGGGGCTGGGCACGGTGTTGGTCTGCTGGTTAAAGGCCACCAGTTGCAGCGGAGCCTTGGTAAACCAGCCCTCGCCGCGCAGCAGTTTGATGCTGCTCTCGCGCACCGGGTAGTAGCCGGTCAGTTTGTGCCAGGACGCCATATTTTTGGTGTTGGTCATGTACAGCGCGAAGTCCAGTGCGCCTTCCGCCTTGGCCTTGGGAATGGCTTTGGCGATCCACAGGCTGGCCCCGCCCAGAACGACACCATTGCGCTTGGTCCCGTTGGGAATGGGCAGCACGCCCACGCCCAGCTCGAACCCGGCGCGCTTGGCCCCATCGCTGTTGTTGCCGATCTTGGAGGTGGACGTGATGTGGAAGACGACCTTCTGGTTGGTGAAAATCGCGTCCGAACCGTCGAAATCCTCGATCTTGCCGGTGTAGCTGTAGTACTTGTTGTCCTGCAAGGTCTTGAAGAAGCTGAAGATGTTCCTGGCTGCCTTGCTGTCCAGATTGGTGGCGGTGGCGCGTCCGCTGCGCCCGTTGTCGTTGTTCAGGAAGGTCTGGCCCTGCTCGGCCATCCAGTTCTCCACAAACCAGCCGTTCACGCTCATGCCAAAGCACGTCGCGCCGATTTTGGCCGCCTCGATCTTCTTGCAATCCGCCAGCAGGCCGTTAAAGGTGGTGGGCGGCTTCTTGGGGTCCAGCCCCGCCTTCTTCATCAGGTCCTTGTTGTAGTACAGGACGGGCGAGGACGAGTTGAACGGCAGACTGTTGACCTTGCCGCCAATCGTGTAGAAGTTGATGACGGGCTTGATGTAGTCGCTGAAATCCACGTTCTTGATGCCGCTGACTGGCTGGAACACGCCGCTGTCGAGGGCGAGCTGCGAGCCGCCCTCGAAAATCTGCGAGATGGCCGGGGCATTGCCCTGCCGCGCCGAGAGGATGGTGGCCGAGATCAGGTCATTGTCGTTGCCCTTGTAGGCAGGCACGACTTTAATTCCGGGGTTGGCCTTGTTGAATTCGTCGGCGCGGTCCTGAATCCAGCCGCCGCGCTTGGGATCACCGAAGGTATGCCAGAATTCCACGGTGGTCTGGGCCTGCGCGAGCTGAAATGCAGCCGGTCCCATCAGGGCCAGCAAAAGGGTTATTTTTCGCATGCTGGACAAGTTAGAGGCTGAGGCTCACCTGACTTGTAAGCGGGGCTAATGTGTGTGTCTTCGCTCAAGGCCCGCCTTGCACGCAGCCAAGACCTGTTCAGAAAAAGCTGAACCCACCGCCCGCCCCGAATTGGGGGCAGACCGTGGGTTCAGCGTTCAGATGGGCGGTGTGGCCCGGCTTTACTTGAAGTTGGCGTTGTACTCGGCCAGCGCGGCGTCTGCGCGGGTCTTGGCTTCCTTCAGGGCGGCGTCCACCGAGCTGCCGCTCAGAACCTTCTGCACGCCTTCCTCGATGATCTTGCGGGTCTGGATGGCCGCGCCGTTCAGGCCGCCAGCGGTGGCGGGGCTGGGGATGGTCTGGGTGAGCTGGTTAAAGGCCACCAGTTGCAGCGGCGTCTGGGTAAACCAGCCCTGCTTGCGCAGCAGGTCGATGCTGCTCTGGCGCACCGGGTAGTAGCCGGTCAGCTTGTGCCAGTCGGCCATGTTCTTGGTGTTGGTCATGTACAGCGCAAAGTCCAGCGCACCTTCCGCCTGCGGCTTGGGAATGCCCTTGGGAATCCACACGCTGGCCCCACCGATGACCACGCCGTTGCGCTTGGTGCCCGACACGATGGGCAGCACGCCGATCCCCATCTGGAATCCGGCCTTCTTGGCGGCCTCACCGTTGTTGCCGATGTCGGCGGTGGACGTGATGTGGAAGACGACCTTCTGGTTGGTGAAGATGGCGTCGCTGCCGTCCCAGTCTTCCAGTTTGCCGGTGTAGGTGTAGTACTTGTTGTCCTGGAGGGTCTTGAAGAAGCTGAAGATCTTCTTGGCGGCGGGGCTGTCCAGGTTGGTGGCGGTGGCGCGGCCCTTGCGCCCGTTGTCGTTGTTCAGCAGCGTCGCGCCCTGCTCGGCCATCCACTGCTCGACAAACCAGCCGTTCAGGCTCATGCCGAAGCAGGTGACGCCCAGCTTGGCGGCCTCGATCTTCTTGCAGGCAGACAGCAGGCCGTCGAAGGTGGTGGGCGGCTTGCTGGGGTCCAGGCCCGCCTTCTTCATCAGGTCCTTGTTATAATACAGCACCGGGCTACTGGAGTTGAAGGGCAGGCTGTTGACCTTGCCGTTGACGGTGTAGTAGTTGATCACGGGCTTGATGTAATCGCTGAAATCCACGTTCTTGATGCCGCTGACTGGCTGGAACACGCCGCTGTCGAGGGCGAGCTGGCTGCCCACCTCGAAAATCTGCACCAGCGCGGGTGGCTTGCCCTGACGCGCGGCCAGAATGGTGGCCTGAAGGCTGTCGTTGTAGCTGCCCTTGTAAGTGGGGACCACCTTGACGCCGGGGTTGGCCTTGTTGAACTCATCGGCGCGGGCCTGAATCCAGCCGGTGCGCTTGGCGTCCCCGAACGAGTGCCAGAATTCCACGGTGGTCTGTGCCTGCGCGGTTTGCGCAATGGCTGGTCCCAGCAGGGCCAGCGTCAACATTATTTTTTTCATGTCGCTAGATTAGGCCCTTCTCATCATGTTCTTGTCAAGCGCAGACGATTGCCGGTGCCTGGAAAATGATGTGTGGCACGGGATAGAGATGAATCTATCGTGCTGGGCAGATTTGCCGCCAATCACGCTACTCCGCCCGATCATTCATCTGCTCTCAGCGCGAGACGAGCAGCACCTCCGGCAGATCGCCGATCAGGGTCGATACGCCCAGGGCTTCCAACCGGATGACCTCGGCGGGATTGTTGACGGTCCAGGTGTTGACCCGCCAACCCCCGGCCCGCGCCTGCGCCATCAGCGCCGCGTCGATCATGCTGTGGTGCGGGTGCGAGGCGGCGGCCTTCAGCCCACGCAACACCAGTGGCACGAGGTCCAGCGGGCCAAACTTATAGCTGCGGTGATACAGAAAGCCGCGCTCGATCTCCGGCGCGTGCCTGCGGGCGGCGGCCAGCAGCAGGGGATTGAAGCTGCTGAGGATCACCCGCTTGCTCAGCCCGTGCGCGCGAATGGCGTCCAGCGTGCGGGCCACGCGGTCATCCGGCAGCGCCCGCTCGTATTTGATCTCCACGTTCAGGTACGCGCCTGTTGTTGCCGCCCACTCCAGCAGTTCTTCCAGCGTCGGCACGTAGTCGGGCAAATCGGCGGCCACCATCTGCGGCAGGGCACGCCCGTCTTTGAGATGCTCGTCGTGGTGGATGACCAGCGTGCCGTCCCTGAGCCGCCGCACGTCCATTTCTACGCCGTCCAATCCAGCGTCGAGCGCGGCCTGAAAGCCCCGCATGGTGTTTTCCTGGTGCAGTCGTGGCGTTCCCCGGTGACCTAAAAGCAGCGGCGTCATGCCGCACAGACTAGCCGCTTGGCCGCCCGCTTGACCTGACCCCTGGGGCAACCCCCATGCTGAGGCCACCTCTGGAGGAGCCGCCATGACCCAGCACTTCAATGTCCAGCAACGTTCCGTACCCGCCCAGCAGGTGGCCACCCTCTCCCGCCGCCTGCGCGTGGAAGACCTTCCCCACTTCATCGGCGGGGGAATGGCTGACCTTCACCGCCACATTCAGGTGCAGGGCGCAACCGCTGCGGGCATTCCCTTCGTCGTCTATCACGGCCAGGTCAACGCCGACAGTGACGGCCCGGTGGAGGTCTGCGTGCCGTACAGCGGTTCCCTGACACCCACGGGTGGTCTGACGCTGCGCGAGGAACCGGCCCACCATGAAGCCTATGCCACCCTGACCAAAGCGCAGTTCGACTTTCCCGGCATTCTGGAGGCTTACGACGCCACTGCCGTTTATGCCTCAGCACATGGCCGGAGCAGTTCCCTCAGCCCGCGCGAGGTCTATCCACACGGCTGGGACGGCCTCAAGGACAGCGATCCGGCGGGAGACGTGGCGTGGCCGTTCGTACCGCAGCAGGACTGAGCTGAAGAAGACCGCCCGCGAAGTGATCCGTGGGCGGCCCTCCCCTCGCTGCTTCCGGCGCTAGAAGCTGCTTCCGCCCCCCACCCGCACTCCCTCGTAATACGCGAAGGCTGCGCTGTAACACGCCGGACGCTTGTACCAGCTCTTGGCGGCGCAGATGGCGTTCATGTTGGTGTGGAATGCCTGATCGGTGGTCTTGCGGTTAGCGTCGGTGCGCTGGTAGACCTTGAGGTTGCGGTAACCGAAGTCATGGACATTGCAGGCGGGCCGGAAATCCTCGCGGTAGCTGAGGCCCAGACCCGTGGGGACACTACAGCCGTCGCGGCCCCAGTCCAGGCCCGCATACGGGCGAGTCGTTCCCGCATAGGCCGCGTACTGGTTGTTGTAATTGCCCACGCTGCCCCAGCCGGTGCGCTTGATATACGCCAGCCGGTCACTCGCCAGATCAAGGCCAGTGATGGCGGGTGCGTCGGGCAAACTCAAATCCGTGGGTCGCTCGCCATACGCTTCCTGCAAGGCTTCCAGCAGGCCCGGATCGTTGCCGTACTTCTCCAGAATCGCCTGACTGTCCGCGTCCTGCAACTCCGGGCGCTGCGCGTAGGCGTTGGCAGCGGTGGGGGCGGCAGAAACCGTCTGGGGCGTGGTCTGACCACAGGCCATCAGGGTCAGGGACAGCAGGGCGGCGGGCAGCAGCAATGAACGCATGGGCAACTCCTGGGAAAAGGGGGCGAGAACGGGGACAGACGCAGACCGCCGCCCCTGAAGCTCAATCAGGTTTTGAGTGGCCGTATGGTAATCATTCCAGCCGCCTTTTGGAAGAGGTCAACTCGTGCCCTCCCCGCCCGAATGGGGGTAATCCCGCCCTTAAACCGGATGCCGCGCCGAAGCGAAAATCTGCTGCGCGCTCTCATCGCCCGGTAGCTTCTCGTATTCGCCGTCCAGGCACAGCTCCCACGAGCCGCGCTGATCGGTCCATTCGGTCTTCAGGATGTCCAGGAATTGATCGCGGTGGGCGTCGTTCAGCACCGGGGCGATCACCTCTACACGGCGGTCCAGATTGCGGCTCATCCAGTCGGCGCTGCCGAAGTAGACCTCGGCGTTTCCAGCGTTGCCAAAAGCGTAGACGCGGGCATGTTCCAGATAGCGCCCCAGCAGGCTGCGGACGCGCACGCTCTCCGACAGGCCGGGCACGCCGGGGCGCAGGCAGCACACCCCCCGGATGATCAGCTCGATGCGGACCCCCGCGCTTGCGGCCCCATACAGCGCCTCGATCATGGCCGGATCGGTCAGCGAATTGACCTTGATCTGCGCCCAGGCGTCATGGCCCGCACGGGCGTTGTCGGCCTCACGCTCCAGCAGGGCTTCCAGGCCGGTGCGGGCGGTGTCGGGGGCCACCAGCAGGTGGGTGTACTCGGCCTCGGCGTACCCGGTCAGGTGGTTGAACAGCTCGGCCACGTCCATACCGATCTCGGGATCGGCGGTCAGCAGGCTGAGATCGGTGTACAGCCGCGCGGTTTTGGGGTTGTAATTCCCGGTGCCGATGTGAACGTAGCGGCGCAGACCGCCTTCCTCCCGGCGCACCACCAGCGTCACCTTGGCGTGGGTCTTGAGGCCCGCCATGCCGTACACCACATGTGCCCCGGCCCGTTCCAGCTTGCGCGCCCAACTGATATTGCGCTGCTCGTCGAAGCGTGCCTTGAGTTCGATCAGGGCCACCACCTGCTTGCCGTTCTCGGCGGCGGTTCGCAGCGCGGCCAGCAATCTGGGGTCATCCCCGGTGCGGTACAGCGTCTGCTTGATCGCCAGCACCTGCGGGTCCCGGCTGGCCTCCTCAATGAAGTTCAAGATGTTGGCAAAGCCGTCATACGGGTGGTGCAGCAGCACGTCGCCGCCGCGCAGGGTGTCGAAGATGCCGTTTTCCTCATCGCCGTCCAGATCGGGCACGGCGGGGGCGAAAGCCGCGAAGGCCAGATCCGGGCGCTCTGTCGGCAGGCCCATCAGATCGGCGGTGCCCAGCGGGCCTTCCAGCAGGAAGATGTCCTCGGCGGCCAGTCTGAGGCGCTCCTGAAGGAAGGTCACGAGTTTGATGGGCGTCTCGCGCACCACTTCCAGCCGCACGGCAGCGCCGAAGCGGCGGCGGCGCAGCCCGTCCTCGATGGTGGCGAGCAGATCCTCGGCCTCCTCTTCCTCGAACTCGTAATCGGTGTTGCGGGTCACGCGGAAGACATGGGCGGCCAGCACCTCGCGACCCTTGAACAGCTCGCTGATATGCGCGGCGATCACGTCTTCCAGCATCAGCAGCGCGTCGCCGATCACCACCACGCGCGGCAGCACGCCCACGGGCACCTTCACGCGCGCAAAGTCGGTGTCGCCCTCGGAACTGCCGCGCAGCAGCACCGCCAGATTCAGGCTGAGGTTGCTCAGGTACGGAAAGGGGTGGCTGGGGTCCACCACCAGCGGCGTCAGCACCGGCTGAATTTCGGCCAGATAATGTTCGCGCAGGCTGGCGCGGGCGCGTTTGCCCAGATCGGCCACGCGCACCAGCTTGAGGCCCTCGTCCATCAGCAGCTTCAGCACCTTGCGCGTCGTCTTCTCGATCTCGCGCAGCATGCCCTGGGTGCGTTCGCGGACCAGAGCCAGCGTCTCGCGCGGCGTGATGCCGTCCAGACCCGGCGTGTTGACCCCCGCCGCGATCTGGCGGTGAATGCCCGCCACGCGCACCATGAAGAACTCGTCGAGATTGCTGCCGCAGATGGCCGCGTATTTCAGCCGTTCCAGCGGCGGATTGCGAACGTCGCGCGCCTCGGCCAGCACCCGCTCGTTAAAGGCCAGCCAGGACAGCTCACGGTTCAGGTAGCGGCTCTCGGTATTTGCCACCGTACTGTGTGTGCGCGTTTCGCCCAGACCTTCCGGCTCAGGCTTCTTGCGGTGGCGTTTGGCCCTGGCCGGGGCGGGTTCAGTCAGGACGGCGGACGTTTTGGCGCGGGACACAGAGGACAACTCCTTTAAGCGGGACGGTGGGAAATCTAGAGTGAGCTGGAACTTGAGTCAGTCGGAAAAAGATAAACCGGGTCTATCAGGCGACTATCAGGGCATTAAAGCACCGATTTGCGTGAGTGACCCGGTATTCAGCTTGATTGTTCGTGGGGGAATGGGGCGGCTGGGTGGAAGGCAAAAAGAGAACCTCTCTCCTGCGGAGCTGTGCCAGCCAGTCTGCTTGGCAGCCAGCTCCCCTCAAAAGGGAGCCAAGAAAAGCGGCTGGCCGGGCAATTCCGCAACTCTCGCCTCCCTTTTAAGGGGAGGTGCCCCGGAGGGGTGGAGGGGTTAAGCGGGCAGGGCCACCCCAGCACCGCCTTCTTTCAGACCTTCAGACCCAATTAAACCCGCTTGAACAGCAACGTCGCGTTCTGACCGCCGAAAGCAAACGAGTTGCTCAGGACGTACTCCACCTGCTTTTCGCGTGCGCCTTCGGGAATGTAATCCAGGTCCAGTGCGGGATCGGGATCAGTCAGATTGATGGTGGGGGGCAGGATGCCGTCTTTCAGCGCCTGCGCCACGGCAATCGCCTCGATAGCCCCCGCCGCGCCCAGCAGGTGTCCGGTCATGGACTTGGTGGAGCTGATCGCCAGCTTCTTCGCGTGATCGCCAAACACATGCTTGATGCCCTGCGTCTCGTACAGGTCATTGAAGTGCGTGCTGGTGCCGTGCGCGTTGACGTAACCCACCTGCTCAGGGTTGACCCCCGCCGTGTTCAGGGCCATCCGCATGGCCACCTGCGCGCCACGTCCTTCGGGGGCAGGCATGGTGATGTGGTGGGCGTCCGCGCTGGTGCCGTAGCCGACGACTTCGGCGTAGATGGTGGCCCCACGCGCCTTGGCCTTCTCGTACTCTTCCAGAATCACGATGCCTGCGCCCTCGCCCAGCACGAAGCCGTCGCGGGTGGCGCTGAAGGGACGGCTGGCCGTTTCCGGCGAGTCGTTGCGGGTGGACAGCGCCTTCATATTGGAGAATCCGCCCACGGCGATGGCAGTCACGGCGGCCTCGGTGCCGCCCGCGATCATCACATCCGCCAGATCGAGCTGGATGTAGCGCGCCGCGTCACCGATGGAACCCGTGCCCGTGGCGCAGGCGGTGACCACGGTGCTGCTCGGCCCGGTCGCACCAAACTTCATGGCGACGTGTCCGGTGGCCATGTTCGCAATCATCATCGGAATGAACATCGGGCTGATGCGCCCCGGCCCGCGCTCGTGCAGCACCCCGGCCTGATCCTCGAAGGTCTTGACCCCGCCGATACCGCTGCCCACCACCGTGCCGACGCGCTCGCCACTGAGTTCCTCGGGGGTCAGACCGCTGTCACGCGCCGCGAGTTCGGAGGCCACCAGCGCCAGTTGCACGTAGCGGTCCAGCTTGCGGGCCTCGCGTGGATCGATGAATTCATCCAGGCTGCCCTTGACCTGACCCGCGATCTTGCTGGCGGTGTCGGTGGCGTCGAAGTGCGTGATCGGGCCGATGCCACTCCGGCCCGCCCGCTGCGCCTCGGCATACGCCGCCGCCCCCATGCCGATGGGCGTCACCGGCCCCAGCCCCGTGATCACCACCCGCCTCAATCCTGAAACGCCCATACATCCCCTCCCTTTCCAACAGAAAACGGGGCGACGGTATGACCCGCGCCCCGCCCCCATTCACTGTCCTGGCTGCGCTCGATGCGTCGCCGGGACAGGCGCGTTTACTGCTTGTTCTCGATGTAATCGACGGCGGCCTGCACGGTGCGGATGTTCTCGGCATCCTCATCGCTGATGGTCACGCCGAACTTGTCTTCCAGGCCCATGATCAGCTCGACGGTTTCCAGGCTGTCTGCACCCAGATCCTCCACGAAGCGGGCCTCGGGGTTGATCTTGTCCGCGTCCACACCCAGCTTGTCCACAATCACATCTTTCACGTCATCAAAAGTCGCCATAGTTTTTTCCTCCTGTCTTGAAGTGTCCTTGAAATCTGGCCCAGTCTACACGGGCAGGGTGTGGGAGGCTACGTTCCTGAACGGGGTGCAAACAGGGACGAAGAAAGCTCTCAGCTAGACTCTCTCAATGCGGATTCAAACCGCCGTCCACGCCGATGGTCTGCCCAGTGATGTATCCAGCACCGTCGGAGGCCAGGAACGCCACCAACGCGGCGACTTCCTCCGGCTGGCCGAGGCGGGCCAGGGGAATGCCAGCCAGGTAGCCCTTTTTTACATCCTCGGTTAGCGTGGCCGTCATGTCGGACTCGATGAAACCGGGGGCCACCGCGTTGACCGTGATGCCGCGCCCGCCGTATTCCTTGGCCAGCGCCTTGGTCAGCCCGATCAGTCCAGCCTTGCTGGCCACGTAGTTGGCCTGCCCCGGATTGCCGGTCAATCCCACCACGCTGGCGATGTTGATAATTCGGCCAGAGCGGGCGCGCATCATGTGTTTGATGGCCGCCCGGCACGCGAAAAACGCGCTGGACAGGTTGGTTTGAAGTACGGCGTCCCAGTCCTCGTCCTTCATGCGGATGGCGAGGCCGTCGCGGGGGATTCCGGCATTGTTGACCAGCACGTCCAGACGCCCCATCCCCGCGATCACGTCCTCGACGAGTTTCCCGGCGTTGGCAGGCGTGGTGAGGTCAGCGCCGAACACCTTGGCACGGACGCCGTAGGCGCGGACTTCCTCCGCCACCTTCTCGGCCTCGGCGGCATTGCGTCCATAATGGACGGCAAGATCAAAGCCGTCTGCGGCCAGTTTCAGGGCCATTGCCCGGCCCAGGCCCCGGCTGCTGCCAGTGACGAGGGCGACTTTGTTGGGTTGTGGTTCGGTCATGACGTTTCCCTGGTGAGATTGAACGATTTCGTGTTGTCGGGAAGGAAGCATTGCCAGAGCCAGGCGGCTCCAGCCTCGTCGCCGCCTATGTCGTAACACCGCAGCTCCAGATCGGCCTTACCTGCACGCTGCAACGTCAATTTCGCCGTCTCTGGAGCGGGCGTGAGTTGCGGGCGCAGATAGGTGTGTAGCGAGCCGCCCCCCACGCTGCCCGTCACACTCAGCGGCTCCTGATCCAGGCTCCCCGTTCCGGTCACCCGGTAGCTGCTGGCGGTGTCGTAGGCGGCGGTCAGTTGCAGGCGCAGTCTCTGCCCGGCGGTGGTGTCGCCGCTCCACGGCCCCCGCAGGACGCTGGGATGGTCCGCGAAAGAGATGGGCGTGGGCGTGAACCCGACTTCCCGGTTACAGGATGTGGCCGCCGCAGCGACGAGAAACGCCAGAGCAAGTCTTTTCATAGTGGACCATTCTGGCTTGCCACAGGGAGCAAGGGCAAATCATCCAGCACCCTCACAACCGGGACGCTTCCACATCTGCCGCCGTGCCCATCTGGAGGGTCTTTGCGCCCGGCACGATGCGGCCCACCAGTCCGCTCAGCACCTTGCCGGGGCCGAATTCGATAAAGGTGTCCACGCCCATGCCCGCCAGCGCCTCAATCGTTTCCACCCAGCGCACCGCGCCCGTGATCTGGCGTTCCAGCAGCTCTGGCACGCGCTGGGGATCGTCATTCAATTCAGCCGTGACGTTCGCCAGCACCGGGAAAGCAAAGGGGCCGTAAGCCGCTGCCTTCAAATCGGGCGAGAGACCTGCCGCAGCCGGGGCCATCAGGGGACAGTGGAACGGGGCGCTGACTTTCAGGGGAATGGCTTTCAGGCCGCGTGACTTCAACTCGGCGCTGGCCTCGGCCACTGCGCCAGCTTCGCCGCTGATCACGGTCTGCGTGGGGGCGTTGAAGTTGGCGGGCTGCACGCCCGTGATCCCCTCGCAGACTTCCGCCACCACTGCCGGATCGCCCATGATGGCGCTCATGGCCCCGTCACCGGGCGCGACGGCCTGCTGCATCAGCGTGCCGCGCTTGCGGGTCAGGGTCAGGGCATCGGAGAGAGACAGGACTCCGGCAGCCACCAGAGCGCTGTATTCGCCCAGCGAATGTCCAGCGGCCACCATCGGCGTCAGGCCCGTCTTTTCCTGCCATGCGCGGTATGCGGCAACACTGGCGGTCACCAGGGCGGGCTGCTGGTTGGCCGTCAGGGTCAGGTCTTCAAGGGGTCCGGTTTCGATCAACGCGCGCAGACCCGGCAGTGTTTGCTCGGCCTCGGCATACACGGCTTCGGCAAGCGGAAAAGCGGCGGCCAGATCAGCGCCCATGCCCACCGAGTGCGAACCCTGGCCGGGAAACAGGGCGGCAATTCTGTTGGTGCTGCTGAGGGGACTCAAGCGCCCACCTCGGCCAGCGCAGGGGCCGATGCCTTCAGGCTGGGTGCGCCGCCCCACCATTTCATCGTTCCGGCCACCCAGCTCAGGCCGCCGCCAAAGGCGATCAGCAGCAGTTGCTGGCCGTCCTGCACGCGCCCGTCCTGCACGGCCTCATGCAGCGCAAGGGGCACGGTGGCGCTGGAGGTGTTGCCGTAGCGGTCCAGATTGACCACGGTCTTGCTCATGGGAATGCCGAAGCGCTCCACGGCGGCCTCGATGATCCGCACATTGGCCTGATGCGGAATCACCCAGTCCACGTCCGCACTGGTCAGGCCGCTCTTTTGCAGCACCTTGGTGCCGCTGTCGCCCAGCACGCGCACGGCGAATTTGAAGACCTCGCGCCCGTTCATGCCCACGTACTGGCCCATCTGAAAACCGCCGGGCAATTGCGGAGCCGCGCCGCGCAGATACAGGCTGGACCCGCCTGCGCCGTCCGCGCCCATGATGAACTCCTGAAACCCCAGGCCAGCCGGAACCGGCCCCACCACCGCCGCGCCCGCGCCGTCTCCGAACAGGATGGCCGTGCCCCGGTCCTGCTGGTCCACGATCTTGCTCAGCGCCTCCGCCCCCACCACCAGCACGCGCCGCGCCACGCCAGACTGGATCAGGCCCGACGCCACGCTCAGGGCATACACGAAGCCGCTACAGGCGGTAGACAGATCGAAGGCTGCCGCGCCCGCCAGCCCCACCTGCATGGCGATCAGTGCGGCGGTGGACGGCATCATCGCGTCCGGGCTGACGGTGGCGCAGATCACCGCGTCCACCTCCCCCAGGGCGTCCGGGTCACGCGCCAGCATGTCGCGCACTGCGCCCACGCCCACGTCGGAGGTGTACTCGTCGGGGGCCGCAAAACGCCGCTCGCGGATGCCCGTGCGCGACTCGATCCAATCAGCGTTGGTGTCCATGTACGCCTCGAAGTGCGCGTTGGGCACGATACGTTCGGGTGTGTAACTGCCCAGGGCGGTGATACCGATGCTGGGGCGGACGGTGGGAGCGGTCATGTCAATCACGGTAGCATTCTTTGAACGGACGTTCAATGAATTGAGTTCAGCTTTGAAGGACGGAACACATCTACAAACGAGCAACGAAAAAGGGCGCACCCCGCAGGACGCGCCCCTCTCTCGGTTCTGATTTACTCGGTCTTGTTCTCGCCTTCGCCCTCGGTCTGCTCGCCCTCAACCTGTTCGGTCTGGGGCTGCTCGGCTTCCGGCTGCGCTTCCTCGGCTTTGGTTTCCTGCGTTGCTTCAGGAGCAGCTTCTGCCGGAGCGGCCTCTTCCTGCTCAGGCTTGCTTAGTTGGGCCATCGCCTGCTGGAGGCCCTTCTCGCGCATCAGGCTGGCGTAGTAGGTGTTGATACCGTCCGGCCCCAGGTTCTTGCTCAGTTCCTGCGGGTTCATGCCGTTGGCCTGCGCCAGGGCGTTCATGGTCTGGTTGAACTCGGCGTCGCTGACCTGGACTTTCAGGTCCTCAGCCAGCTTTTCCAGGGCCAGATCGCGCTTGACCCGGCTCTCGGCGTTCTTGGACAGGTCGGCCATGAACTCGTCGAGCTTGCCCTGCTCCTGCATGAAGCTCTCGTACTCGCCCCACTTGACGCCCTGGCGGCCCAGATCATCCTTGATCTCTTCCAGCATGGCGTCGCGGCGGCGGTCCAGCAGCGCGGCGGGAATGTCGGCTTCCATGTTCTCGGTCAGGTGCGAGACGAATTCCTCGCGGCGGGCAGTTTCGCCCTCCTGCGCGGCGCGGCGCTCCAGCTCGGCCTTCAGATCGGTCCGCAGACGCTCCAGGTTGTCGAAGTTCAGGCTCTTGGCGAACTCGTCGTCCAGGGCCTGGGTCTTCTTGACCTTCACGTCCTTGATGACCACCGTGACGGCGTGTTCGGGATGCTCGTGATCGCCGTGCTGGTGGGCAGGAACCGTGATTTCCACGGTGTCGCCCTTGCTCTTGCCCAGCAACGCTTCACGGACATGCTCTTCGGCCACGTCCAGATAGATGGGGTAGGTGCCGCCGTCCTCGCCCTGTTCCTCCACGGTCACCTGATCGCTGGCCTCGATGGCACGCTCGGCTTCCTCGAAGGTGGCGTTGCGCTCCTGAAGGTCGCCCAGGGTGCGCTCCATCACGTCGTCGGTGATCTCGGGCGACTCGGCGCTGAGGTTCAGGCTGCTCCAGTCGGCCAGCTTCACTTCGGGGTAGGTTTCGCCCTTGACCGTGAACTCGAAAGCCTGTCCGCTGACCACTTCCTGGGGATCGATATTGGCGTCCACTAGGCTCAGCTTCAGCTCCTGAGCGGCCTTGCTGTAGTTGGCCTGGAGCAGGCGGTCACGCACTTCCTGTTCCACATAACCCTTGCCCACGCGGCCCTCGATGACCTTGCGGGGAGCCTTGCCGGGGCGGAAGCCGGGGACGCGCACGTCGCGCGCCAGCCCGGACCACACCTGGTCATATGCCCGGTTCACTTCGGAGGCGGGAACGGAAACCCTGAACTCCACCTTGTTGCCCTCTCTGCTGATCAGTTCTGCCACGTCATTTCTCCCGTTCGCTGTCCCACGCGGCCAGGGGTCCAGTGGGGACCACCGCCGGGGGCGCATTCCAGCTTTGATTTTTTGCCGTGTCGGTGACGCTCCTGCACTCCTTACCTGAGACTGCGGGACCAGCGCGCACGCGACATGCCGCCCGGCATCATAGTGCGTTTCGACCCTGTGCGTACACCCACCCCGGTTGCCCCTTCCCTCATCTGCTGGCAGAGACAGCGGCGCGGCGGCCCTCCCGTGTGGGAAAAACCGCCGCGCTGCCTGTGTTCTGCGTATTTTGGTGCTGTGCCTGTCTTGCTGGTGCGAGGAAAGGGACTTGAACCCTCACATCCTACGGATACTAGATCCTAAGTCTAGTGCGTCTACCAGTTCCGCCATCCCCGCATGTGCAACTCGCTAAAGCCCGCGTGTGGGACGCGTTGTTTGCTCCGCAGCCACGCGAACATAGTACACCACCGGGCGGGCAGGCGGTACTAGATCACGCCCGGCTGCAACCCCTCGGCGACTGCACGCGCTGGGGCGGGGGTGTAGGGAGTCAAGAGAATCACCCGGGCAGGTGATCCCTGCAGGACTCAGCGACTGAACGCGAGGAGCATCTCACCAGCGGCGCGGAGTGCGGTGCCGAGACTGACCAGGCCGCGCAGCTCAGACCACACCAGCTCTATCAGCTGCACCGTCATGTCGATCGCGTGTCGGCACGTCAGGTTGCGACAGGCGAGTTCACAGGCGGCGGCGATGCAGGTGGTGCGAGCGAGACAGATGTGAGCGGCTGCAACCAGGGCTGAGGGGTCCGGGCGGCGGGTGATGCTGAGGGGGCGAACTGTGAGCAGTTGCATGTTTGGACTCCTCTGAAGATGAGAAAAAGCGTTCAGTAACTTCGACTGACCTAACCAACTGCGCACTCAGATCGGGCTGCGCGCGGGCATCAGCTTCAGCGGCGGTTGAAAAGATGGCACAGTGACGGTGGGTCAGTCGGCAGAGATCAGGGGGTGCTGTGGGTCAGTCATCACTCTCTTCGTCGGCGTATCGGCCCCCGGGCACTCTCACGCCGCGCACCTCGTACACACTGGTGCACCCGTTCGGCCACAGCAGCAGACACGCGAGCCAGGGGTATCCACACTCCCACCTGATCGCGAACCGCAACTTGCTCCCGTCGAGACAGTCCCACTCCCTTGCCAGCCCGCGCGGTGTGCGGACCATCTCGCGCAGCTCCCGAGATGACACGGGCAGGATGAAGTCAGGACTCGGCCACCTGCTCATGCGCCACTCCCCAACATCAGCTTGCCGCCCATCTCTGCCATGGCGTTGTATGGGGCCCCCTTCGCTGTGGCTTCCATCTCGACGCGCCGATCGGTGCCAGCGATAGTGTTGTTGACCGCCGTCTGCATGGCTGCGACCACGCCCTGCTGCCTGAGGTCCTTTCCGGCTGGTCTCAAGCCCGCGCGTTTGTTGTCTGCGCGGCGGCACTCCACGGCCCGCTCCACAGCGGCGGCGAACTCCTGCTGCGTCAGAACTGGCAGCGCGGCGACACGCTTCCGGCAGACGATCACCGCAGCCTCGGTCAGCGCGTCGCCACGCCGTACTGAGGCGGGGTCCATCACGATCATGTGGACCTTAGAGATGGCCAGCCCCGCCTCGGACAGCACCAGTCCGAACCGCATCCAGGCGCGTGGATCGGTATGAGCGAAGCAGATGATCTGCATCCCGTTGTCCGGCATGTTCCGAACCATGGTGCTGTAGCAGTCAACCATGACCTGCTCAAACGTTGACCCGTCATCAGTTTCCTTGATGACAGACCGGGGGGTGGGCATGATGCCCTGAGACGCTACAGACGACGCCGGGAACTTCTCATCAACAGCCGCCGCTTCCTGCGGACTGACGATGCGCGCAACACGGGCCAGCATGTTCCAGAACCCCGGCTGTGAGGTCTGCCAGTCCCACTCTGCGGCCATCATGTCGTAAGAGGTCATGTCTCCGGCGCGCGCCCGCTCCATCTTCTGAGACAGGCCAACGTGACACCGCCTCTGACTCTCACACTCTGAGTCACCCCACCCCTCGCATCTGAGCAGCGCCTGCTCCAGCCGCTCGATCAGCCCAGCGTGGTCAACGGTCAGCGCTTCACGGCGCACGATCTCGCCGCCGAACATCGCCGCCTTGCCATCCTCAACGAACACCGCCTCCTGTGGCTGAACCGCACGGCCATACAGGACCTCTGACACATCCGCCGGCGTCAGGGTCAGTACGGTACCGCAACGGTCTCCCAGGCGTACGTGGCCGCCGGGAACCAGGCCATATTCCCGCTCCTGCGCGATCATCCGCAGCAGTTCGCCACCCGTTGCGGTCAGCAGTTCCCGGCCCTCGAACTTCACGGTGCACTGGGCTTCAGGGCGGATCACACCAGCGCGGGCGCGCAAGGCAAACCCGATCTGAGATGCGTTGAGCGTCAGCCCACCCCTGAGCGCTGCGGCTACCTCGGCGCGCTGTGTCCGCTCCCCAGATGCGGCAGCGGGTGGGATCAGGTTGAGCTGCTGAACCTGGGTCACAGCCTCCCCTCCCCTTCCCACAGCACGCGAACCCCAGACACACCCTCGTGCAGGTCAGCGTGCAGCTCGGCACGCAGGTGGGCGCGCAGCAGGGGGTCCCCGTAGCAGCTGCTGCAGAGCGGGTGGGCCGTGCTCTCAGTCTCCTGCCCGCAGATGATGCAGTGATCCAGGGCGGCGGATTCCCCAACGCACGGGCAGGGCAGGGTGTACCCGCAGGTCTCGCAGGTGCCGAACGGGGCCAGCCCGGCAACCACGCAGTCGTCGCACCGAGCGGCTCCGGCGACGGGCGCGGCGCATACGTCGCAGCGGCGGGTGAGGGCGGGGGTGAACGGGATGTTTCTGTGGGTCATGGCGTTTCTCCTTGTCTTATATCAGTATACATGTAGGTGTGTCCTAATACTTACCCCCAGGTGGGCGCGCTGGGGGGTAGGGGGTACTGTCTGCGTTTAGATCAGGTAGTCGGAGGCGTCCACACGTCCAGCAAGCAGCTCCTGGTAGTTATCGAGGATGTCCGGGCGGTAGCTGCGGGCCGGCTCCTCCGAGGCTGCTCCGAACAGGCTCTCGGCAGCGATCACGCGCAGCAACATCTTCCTCTCGTCCTCTACGCGCCACAGGGGAAGCGATGTAGCAAGTCCGATCTCACCGGCCCCGATCACCTGCCCAGGCCGCGTCCCCGCACGGGTCTGTCCGTGCCGCGTGAGCCAGGCGGCACGCATCACGCGGTTGCCGTTTCCCACAGTCATTGCCTGCCTAGACGCGCCCTCAACGCCGGGGTACGGCACATCGCTCAGCAGGTAGCGACCCTCACTGTGGTGCCGTGCAAGACGGGCGAGACCAGCACGCACCCACTGCGCGCGTCTCTCTTGACTGGCAGCTTGCCACTGCTCAGCCAGATCGGGGGTCAGGACCAGGCGCGGCAGCACTAGGTAGGCGGCTGTGGGGTCTGCCCGAGGTATCGGCTCAGGCAGGGCGGCGACGGGGCCGCGCATGGCCGTGTGGGTCATGCTGGTCAGCGCATCACGGTCTGCGCCTGCGAGTGTCTGCGCCTCCTGTGGGGTGAACCGCATACGGGTGCTTCTGATGATCATGGGGGCTAGTTTACTCATGGTCTGCTCCTGTCGGTTCGGGTGTATCTGTGTACTATCGGCGGGCGTAGCGGCTGTTGCGTGCGTAGCGGTACTGCCTGTCTGCCTCTTCCCACAGTCCTGGGCCTGCCTCTGTGATGTGTCCAGGCAGCGTCAGCGAGCCTTCGAGCTGCAGCCAATACAGGCCGGAGCTGGACCAGATCAGCGGACCACCGACGGCCACAGACTCTGTGGTGATCACCGGAACGCGGCGCATCCTGAGGCGGATCAGCGCAGCCCGGATCACTGCGCGCACGTCCTCGTCGCTCTCTTCAGCAAGGCCACCGAGCAGTTTTCTGAACGCGGTCTTCAGTTCGGATTCTGAACTGCCGTCCTGCGCGGCGTGCAGTATCAACACCACAGCCAAGTCTGCGCCGCCTGGTGTGACGCCAGGCAGCCCCAGCAGACTCACGGCGCGTTTCAGGTCCTCGAGGCGCAGCTTGAGGCGCTCCTGCACCATGCGGCCCTCACAGATCAGCGTCAAGGCCGCCGCGCAACTCTGCTGCACCTTGTCGTTGGCACGGTGGCAGCGCGGGCACAGCGCCTGAAGCGCGCTCAGATCGTCAGGGTTGTGGTCGATATGCGAGCAGTTGGTCTCGCCCTCACCGGCAGCGCGCACCTCCTGCTCCGTGCGCCCGCAGTGTTCGCAGCGACCCCGCTCACTGGCTGGCTTGCCGTTGCGGTGCCAGTCCAGGAACGCTCTTTTTGCCTCCCCGAAACCCTCCGGATAGTCAGCAACCAGGGCGTGCGGTTTGTGGTCAAGGGGCTTGTACGCGGTGCTCAGCGGGAGCGCTCTCTGTGTCATGCCTATCAGTATACATGTAGTTATGTCCTAACAGCGACGCACACCCGCCCATCAGTCGGTGGGCGTGATCGCGCGCAGCCTGCCGAGTCGTGACCCGCCATCAAGCGGCTCTGTGGTGATCAGATAGCCTCCCTCCACCCCGTACACGTGCGGCCCGCGCGCATCGGTCACATCCCATGACACAGACAGCGCGCCGTCCACACTCACAGCCCCCTCTCCCCTTCCGGCCACCGCCTCCGGTTCAGCCCACACACCTGCGTCATGGTCAGCGGCGACGTCCAGCATCCCTCGCAGCTCATGCAAACGCAGCGGCTCCACCTGGTTCATCGTTTGCCACACCGCGATGAGCGTTGGCCGGCGGATGGTTGACCAGCGAGACGTCACAGCGCTGCCCGCCGCGCCGCTGAGCGCGATGACGGCCGTGCGGGAGATGCCGGGCGCAGAGAGTTGCTTGGACACGGCGCTGAACCCGTCGACGGTGACGTTGTGGGTCCTCAGCCAGTGTCCGAAACGTTTCGCCCTCCACGCGTCCACGTCGTCAAACTCAGCGGGCTTTGGCGCTGGCCCAGCGTCTCTGCGGCGCTTGCCGGTCATCAGGTGAAGCAAGCTCATAGTGCGCATGGTACGGCAAAACGCCCCGCTGAGCTTACGGGGCGTTTCACATAAAACTGTGTACTATCAGCGCTTCCAGCTCGCACCGTTGCGCGGTCCCTGGCTCAGCCTCCATGCGATGTCCATACGCCGTTTCGCAGCAGCGCACAACTCTGCGATCTCAGGCGTGACCGGCAGCCCATCACGCGACCAGGCGTTGCTCGTACCGGTCCCGAACACATCTTTGTACATGACGTACCCCAGGCCCGGCTTTTTCCCCTGTGCGACCGCCCACTGCACCATCTGACGGTAGATAGATTCCCTCTGCGCGTCGTCCAGCGCGGCCTTTGCGGCGGCCTGACGCTCTTCTTTCGGCACCTTTTTGTTAGCCAGCGCGGCCATCAGCGCGGCGTGCCCACCCTCTTTGATCTGGCTGACCAGCATCTTCTTCCCGCCGTACTCGACCAGCTCCGCATCCAGCGCCGCCCTGTTTTCTGCGTGCCAGCGCTTGCCGAGACTCACCGCACCACAGTTCGGGCACTTGCTGCCGCCGGTGTAGGTGTGGCCGCACTGACACTCACGCTCTGCTGGCTCGCGCGAGATGCGCTCAACGGTCTTGTTTGCGCCTTTCGACGTGTCGAGGGTCCAAGTGTCATACGCATCAACGGGGCCGAGCCGGTGGATGGTGTCGGTGTGGTCAACCACCAGGGCGACCTCTTTACCGTCGGCGGGGCGCAGGGCACGCCCGACGCTCTGCACCCACAGCACGGGGCTTTTGCGCGGAGCGAGGTTGACCACGACCTCGGTGCTCGGGTCATCAAACCCCTCTGTTGCGACCAGCACGTTGATCAACACCTGAGTCTCGCCGTCTCGGAACCGCTTGAACAGCTCTCTGCGCTCTTGCGCGGGCGTCTCACCGTCAACCGACTCAGCGACGTAGCCGCCCTTGATATAGAGATCAAGCACCGCAGCGGCGTGGCTCCTCGTCGCGCAGAACACGATCGCCTTTTTGTCGCTATAGAGGGAGTCTGCGGTCTTGATGATGCTAGCGACGATCTCGGGGACCATCATGGCCGCCTCTGCCCCGGCGGCGTCATACTCGCCGGTCAGCCTGCTGAACTTGACCCCCTGAAGATCAGGCGTGCTCGCGCAGTAGTAGGTGGGCCGCACCAGCGCAGCGGGCTCACCGTTCGGCCCGGCCTCAAATGCTGCGACGTACCCCAGCCCCTGCACCATGTGGCCGTACATGTCTCCGAGTCCCTTCCCGTCGCTGCGCATGGGGGTCGCAGTCGCGCCGAGGATCACATAGGGGTCAAGCTCAATGCAGGCCCTGATGTAGCCAGCAGCGAGCGAGTGATGCGCTTCGTCAATGACCACCATCAGGTGCGAGCCAGCGCTCACGTAACGCTGCAGCTTGTGCGCGCTCTGCACGGTAGAGACGACCACAGTGTTGCCCGCTGTCGGAACGTGCCCGTTCCCCAGCATGCCGACTTCCTCAGGTCGCATCCCGTCAGCGATCAGCTTGTCGCGCGTCTGCTCCAGCAGCTCAATGCGATGCGCCATGACCACAGCCATCCCGCCGTAGCGCGCCTGATGCCGCTTGATCAGCTTAACCAGCATCACCGTTTTCCCGCTCCCTGTCACGCTTTGCAGCAGCACCGCTTTAGACCGCAGCAACAGCAGCTCAACAGGTGTTGACTCGCCCGCCGGCTCAGTCGGCCCAACCTCACGCATCATCTCCCACGCCGCTTCAACTTCGTCGATCGCACGCGCCTGATACCAGCGCAGCGCAAACCCCTCCCCAGGCAGCCCGACCGACAGCTCCGAAACCTCCGCGACCTCGCCCTGGACAGCCTCCACAGCCAGCAGCAGACTGACCCACTGACCCCGCTTCCACAGACGCGGGAGGCCATCGGTGCGCGCGATCACAGACGCCGTGCCGTTGCTCTGGTGGTACAGCCAGCCCTTCCCCTCAGCCTTGACCTTGACGATCTCAAGCGCGGCAGCCGGACCAGCCATCCCAGCGACGGTTTCCCCGCGCTCAGCGGCGGCGCGCAGCAGTCGGCGCAGTTCGTTCTGCGCGTCGGTGATCTCGGTGGGCACGCGGGCGACAGGGGCGGTCAGACGGGGAACAAGGGCGGCGGGGAGGGGCTGGTGAACGGGGGCCGGGGCGAACAGGTGGGGCATTGAGGTCATGTGGTGTCTCCTGAGATCACTATACATGTAGCTGTGTCCTATTGAGCGGTCTGGCGATGGGGGTATGGGGGTAGTGAGCGCCCCCACCGCCGAGATCAGTCAGCTGCGTTCGCCAGTTCGTCATACCCGCCGCTGTTGTAGGTCACGTTCCGCATCTCCATCCGCCTGCGGTACTCCAGGGTTGCCTCTGCACGCCGCGCACGGGTGATCTCGTTGTTGCGCAGGCGCTCCTGAAGCACCAGCGCGCGGAACTCGGGGCGGGTGCAGGTGGGGGTCAGGTCATCGGTCAGCAGGTTCAGCTCCTGCATGTCCTGCACGTTCTTTTTGGTGCTGCGGGCGCTCTGTCCGGTCAGCGCGGCGATGCTGTTCAGGTCCCGCTCGCCACTGTGAATCATCCACATGGTCCATTCCGCCCGCTGGATGTGCCGGGGGAGCGGATCGCGTGCCACACGGGGCGCAGCCGGGGTCACGCGGGGCTTGCGAGGCTTGCTGCTGGGGGGGCGGCAGGGCATGATGTCGCAACCGGGCCGAAGCCCCTCCTGGAGCGCGATGCACTGCGCGGCGCTCGCGGCCATCACGATGCGCGGGCGGCCCTCCGAGTCTCTGCTGTAGCTGCTGATGATGCCAGCCATCGCGAACCATTCCAGACGCGCGCTGATGCTGGTTGTGGAGCCGCCGACGCGCTCGCTGATCGCAGCGAGGCCGCCGCTGTGTATGTGCAGCTCGCCGCCGTGTGGGTGGTACTCGCCCGCGTCGATCAGGTCGAAGAGATCGAGGAGCAGCCTGCGCGCGGCCTGACGCTGCGACAGAGTGCCCTTCGCGGCGTTGAGCACTTTAGTCAGCATCTGGTCGCGCGCTTCCTGCGGCCAGTCAACTACAACGGGTTCGTCGGGAGCACCGTGGGAGCCGCCCAGCGACTTCTTGCAGCCGTTCGCGATCCATTTCGCTCGGGCGTTCGTGATGGTGCGTGAGCCGTGCGTGCCGCCTGCGTCGCGGTCAAACCAGCGCGTGGGGTCGCCGTCGCTCCTGATCATCATGCCCGAGGTGATGAAAGCGGCGTTGACCTGCTCGGGCTCGTCTCCCAGTATCTCAAACAGCGTCATGCACAGCGCGAAGTTAGCGTCGCTCTGGTTCTGCCCGGCTTCGTTCCGCCACAGCTTAGCGAGGCCGGGGCTTCTGAACGCGCGCAGGGGGCCGGTGAGGCTCTCGGGGGCGACGTACTGGGCGCGCAGGCTGGCGTCGATCGCCACGGCTGAGGGGTTGGCCTTGTGTGCCTTCTTGCCCACCCAGCTCAGAGTGCGGTTGATGATCTCCTGCCCATACTCAGTCGGTGCCAACGCCAGCGCGGCGGTGTCGGTGCCGGCGGGATGCAGCTGGTCTCCCGTGACGGTCAGCCAGCGGGTCTCGCTGTAGATCTCACCCTCGCAACTGTCTTTGTACAGCGCGAATTCTTCTTCGAGCACGGCGACGGTCACGCGCATGCCAGCGATGCCGAAAAACGTCGTGAGGTTCAGCATCGCGTAGTCCGCGTCGAACTGCCACTTGACCCCGTGGCCCTGGGGCGCGGTGCCGCCCAGGAACGCGTGCAGGCCGCGTCCACTCACGCTTTTCTCAACGTACCCGTCGGCGTCGATGCTGTCGATCGACATCGCTGCCATGAGGTAGGGCATGCCGATCAGCGGGGTCAGACGCGGGATGCGGGCGGCCATCTCTGCGGTGACGCGCGCGCCAGTGAACTTGCCTTCTTTTTCGTCAACGTCGATCACGACCATAGGCAGGGGGGCGTAGCCGGTGGTGACGCCGAGGCCGTAGCGGTTGCTCAGCAGCGGCAGGACGGTCTCGAGCGGGTGCGCGGTAGCGAGTTCGTGGCCGCTGTTCCCGGCGCGCGCAATGCCGTCCAGGCCGACCGGCAGCTTGCCTCCGGTCGATGTGCGCTTCCAGATGCGCCACAGGGGGGCGTCGGTGAGCACTGTGGGGAGGGTGTCGAGCTGCACGGGGTCCATCGCTGTTTTCGGGGTCATGGTGGCTGTTTCCTTCGCAGTCCCTGTGGTAACGTTGTCGCAGGGATTGGCGTCCCTCCTTCGCGTCACCACCGCGCTCTCCGTCCGGGATAGAGCGCGGTTGCTTTTTGCTGTCTGGGTGGTCCTTTTGTTCCAGAGCAGCAGGGAGCAACATCCGCTGGTCCTCCAACCATACATCAGACACCCTGTACGTGCATAGCCTGAGACTCAAACTGACCCCCTCCGAAGGCCCTTCTGAAACGATTCAGATGGGGTCAGTTTGAAGACTGGCAGTGGGGGTATAGGGGGGTGTGTCCTATAGTGTCGGACATGGATAACAGCGGTAAACAGCGTGGTGAAGCGCTTAAACAGATCATGCGACGGCACAGCCTGACCGTGCGCGGGATGGCTGAGCTGTGTGGGGTGCACGAGCAGACCCTCGCGATGCTCCTCAACGGCGGCAGGACGAACCTCGGGCGCGATCTGGCGACCCGAACCAGCGACGCGGTGGCCGGTCAGATAGCGGCTGCTGTGGGGCGTCTGGAACCCGACTGGAGCGACGCGGACCTGTGGGAAGCACTCAGCATCCCCGAGGCGCGCCGGGGCGTCTGGCGGCTGCACAGGGACCGCGCGTGGGCGTTTGATGGGGCCAGCGAGGTGCAGGTAGATAGCACCTGGGGTCTCATCGCATCTGACACCCCGGTTCGGCTGATGGTGATGACTGCGCCGACCGATGCGCCGGGGCTGCATGTGTGGCGGACGGGACGGGGCGCCGCGATCCTGCGGCAGGGCGAGGACCCGGTGCGCGCTGAGCACCTCGGGACGCTTGCAGGGCTAGAACCGGTTGACTGAAACACGATGAACACGACGAAAAAGGCCTAAAGGTCAGACCTCGAGCGGGGGTGAGCGAGGATGTCCCATAGTCATCCATGTAAGACCACAGATGCTCTCTCCTTTATCTCTTCTCTTATCACTCCCACCACCGGACCAGATCCAGTAAAAATGTTGCTATCCCCGACCGTGCAGAAGCACGAGCAGGGAGGAGTTAAGCAACGCTTGTCCTTCAGTAAGTCAAGTGTAGAACTCCTCCACGCAGATCGGGTCACGTCTGACGGCTGCCGGGGTGGTGACCAGCGATGAGTGTGGTGGTGAGGTCATGCAAGAAGCCTGAAACGCGACAAACACGGCGAAAACAGGCCAAAGGTCAGACCTGGGGAAGGGTCTGGGATGCTCGAAAGTCATCCATGTTAACCACAGTCCTACCCTCTTCTCTTCTTCTCTTATCACTCCCCCACCCCCTGACCCAGGCCACCCCGGACCGGCCTCACCGTCTCACGCAAGAACCTGTGGAAATCTCTCTTGCGCGCCCGAAAACTCCGAAACGCGACAAGCACGACGAAAACCCCCTAAAGGTCAGACCTACAACATGAGAGCCGTTCTGCGCGCCCGCAACCCGAAGCGCGATGAACACGACGAAAAACCGCGAAAGGTCAGACCTCGAAACGCCTTCTCGCTCACCTTTCTCATGTGCGGGGGACTGGCATCCACTAGGGCGTGAGTTCAGATTCCGAACTCGCTGCTAGACTATGTATATGCACATTACCCTCACCCCGCCCGCCCTGACCATCACGGCCCCCGCCTCCTGGCTTGACCTAGCCGACACCATCAGCGCCCGCCACGATGCCGCCGAGAAAGACGCCTGGACCCAGCAGCGCGACACCGCAGCCGCTCATGCGCTGTGGGAGCAGTCCGGGAAGCCCGGCGGATCCTTTTTTTCCGCCGTCAACGCCCGCCGCGACATGCAGGGCCTCAAACCCTACGGCAAGAGCCTGCTGTACGGCTGGCTCAGGGGCGGCGAAGCCCTCGCGCGCGGCCTGACCTGCGCAACGCCATCTGAGGCGACGGCGGCGGGCTACGCGCTGCAAGATGCGCTGGTGGGGTCAACAGTGACTGCTGCCGTTGCAGAGGTGCAGGGGCAGGTTGACGCAGGCAAACACAGACGAAAAGCCGCCCCATCAGCGCCTGATGGCTGCACGTTCCGGGCGGTGCCGCTGGAGGCCATAGACACCCTCGACGCCCTGCAAGAACGCCTGGCCCGCGTGGCCGGTGAGCAGCGGATAGAGATGCCCACAGGCGCGCCGGAGCAACTCGCCGCGCTGATCACGGCCGTGTCCGCGCTCCCCGACGCAGGCCTCGCCGCTCTGCTCGGCGCGCAGGATCACGTGCTCATACACATCGACGTGCTGCGAGAGCTGCAGCGCCGCGCCGGGGCTGACTGATGCTGATCGCGTTCACGCTGCCGTTCAAGCATGGCCCCGGTACCTACATGACCTGGCTTGCAACCCAGGGGTGCGTGTGCTGCGGGGTCAAGCCTGTGGTGCTGCACCACCTCGCCGTGTGGGGTCTGCCGCGAAAACTCCGCAACCCGCTCAGGGACTACGTGGTCGTCTCTGTCTGCCCGCACCACCACGACGACACGGGGGACAGGCAGGCCGCTCACCGTATGGCCCAAGACGCCTGGCTGAGTGCCTGGGGATACCCAGACGCCGACACCCTCCTACTGGCCGCCCTACGCGCCTACAGCGCAGCGCACGGCCTAGTGCCGCCGCCGCGTCTCGGGGCGCAGCAGCTTGCGCAGTGGCTGCGAGATACAGAGGCGGCCTGACCGCCCCTCCAAGGACTACCCGGGCGCGCAGCGCGCCCGGGTAGTCCTCCTACACCCTGGGTTCATCCCGCCAGCCGCCGCCGCCCGCCGAACGACCCGCGACCGCCCCTGCAGAAGGGACTCGGGCGCGCAGCGCGCCCGAGTCCCCAGTAACCCCCGCTCCTCACCCCTCAGCACTTTGCAAAACGCGCCGCGCAGCACGCTGGAGAATGCAAAAGCGCTGTCGACACAAAACGCGGATAGTACCCCCTACCCCCCACTGCCGGGGGTGCTTCGCGTGCAGCACGCGGAAAACGCTGGTACTATGTATGTATGCAGACGTGCCGCACAGCACAGGTGGATGACATGAGGACAAAGCTAGAGCGTTTCTGCCGCTCGCACTCAGTCATTCGTCGAGGCCCTCATGCCTGTACCTGTCCCCCGTCCGTACCCTCCCCAACCCGCACCTGATCCACAGGTCCGCGTCAGAAAAATCCTGCGTCTGGAGCAGTCGTGAGGCCCTTGCAGCCGCTCGCGCTCATCAGCGGGCCGCACGCCAAACTGCTGGCTGAGTCTGTCGCCGCGTACACCAACGGACGTGCGGTAGACGCACGGCAGACCCGCTGTCCTGACGAGACCGCCACGCTGGCCGCCGACGCCGCGTGTTGGGATAGGTCGCTCAACTGCGACCCAGACGAGTCAGACCCGGTGATCGTGTATATCTCCGAGCCGATCGGGGACCCTGAGCTTCCCCCCTACTGCCGTCACGTCAGAACACAGGCTGGCTGCGACATCAGCGCGCTGGCCGCCGGGCTGGCGCAGGAGCTGTCGCTGTGAGTGCGGTGGTGGTGATCACCGGCCCGGCAGCCCACGAACTAGCCCTGCGCGCGTCGCACTACCTGCCGGGGGTGCGGGTGCAGGACCGCAGCAGCTACGCGCACGGGCCGGACCACGAAGCGCTGAGCATTCTCGCCTGGGGTGCCAGTAGCGGCCCCGACAGCGAGAGCGTCATCATCACCGCGCCTCAGGTTGATCTGCCTCCTGTGCGGCTGCCACCTACTGCTCAGTGGATCTATGCCACGCCCAGGACCTCGCCCGCTGTGGCCCTGCTGGCGATGACGCGGGCGCAGGAGGCGATCAGATGATCTTTCCCTACCTGACCACAGCGACGCGGCTTGAGCGTCCAAGCGCAGTTCAGATTCTGAACTCAGATCAGGCCGTGAAGCTGGATGCCCAGGTGCTTGCCTGCCTGTCTGAGCACTACACCTGTGGAGCCACGGCACCCGACATCTCGATGACCCTCAGCCGCCCCGCCACACACGTCCTGCACGCACTCGCCCGGCTCCAGCACGAGGGCCGCATCGCTGTGGTGAGTGGTGAGGGTATGACGGCCGTGCACTGCATCCCCACGCACAGTCGAGCAACTGCTGAACGGGTGCAGCGCGAAGAGATCGAAGAGTTTTTGAGCGACCTGGGGATCAAGCGTCGGAGGGTCAGATGACGAACAGCAGAGCGAAAGGTGCGAGGGGAGAACTCGAGTTCGCGAAACTCTTGACCGCCGCAGGACACCCCGCCGAACGCGGCGTGCAGCATGCGGGCGGTGTGGAGTCGCCTGACGTTCGGTGCTCCTCGATGCCCGGGGTGCACTGGGAGGTTAAGCGCATGAAAGACAACTGCATGAGCGCCCCCGCCGCTGTGGCCGACTGGAGGGCGCAGGCAGAGCGAGATGCGGGCGGGAAGAAGATTGCCGTCATCGCGCACCGCTGGAACAACGGCCCCTGGTGGTGTGGCCTCTGCCTGCCCGGGCTGCCGGTGATCTGGCTGCGCGCAGACGCGTTTCTCGCCGCACCCCTGAGCATCATCGAGAGGTTGACATGACGTTTGAGTACACACCGCAGGCCCTGCAGATCGGAGAGGAGCTGCGCCGCCGGAAGGCTGCCCGGAAACGGATGCGGACCATTGACGATGACGGCGAGGGCCACCCGCAGGACCACGACACCGCGCGCAGCATCGGCACGCACCTGCGGCGGCTGAGGCGGGCGCAGGGGGAGCCAGAGCGGCCCGGCTATGACCCTGAGGTGCAGCAAGAAGCGAAGCGGCGGCGGGAGATCAAGAAGGCGCGCCGCAGGGACAGGGAGGAGCTGGAATGAAGACTCTGCGCACCAGGAACCGACAGGACGCGCGCAGGCAGATGCAACTCGCTGTGGTGTCTGCTATCAGTCTGGCGATCATCAACGGGTCAGAGCTGCGCCCGGGAAGGACGTGTGGAGGCGGGAAGGACTGGCCTGCGGGACCGCCTGCGTTCGTCCCGCTCGACCTCGGGAGTTTCCACCCGCTCAAAACGACCCGCCCGCCCGTCAGCGCACCAGCAGCGCGCGCGCGAAAGCAGCAGGTGCTGGTCGCTGCCGGCCAGGCCTCACAGCAGCAGATCGACGCGCTGGAGCGATACCGTGCCGCCGCGCCCGCACCTGTGGCTGGCGTCCCCACAGCGACATACGCCGTCAGGCCGAACGTGCGCATCAACACCCGCGACGGCTACACCCTGAGCGTCGCCGCGCCGGGCCTGCTGCTGTCCGGTTCCCTCGGTCAAGTCGTCGCGGCGAAGGAAGACGGCACGCCCGTGACACTCTGGGATCACCTCAGGCTTGAAACTCGCGAACCCGTGCGGCTGAAGGTTGACGGAAAAACGCAGCGCCTAGTGTGGGCAGACTGGACCGCGCCCGAGCACCGCCAGCGCTGGCTCGCCGCTGCCGCCGCTGTGGAGCTGCTGCGGGTTGACGAGGCCTGGAGCGGGACTGAAGAACAGCGACTGGCACGCAAGCGCGCAGAGAAGAACGGCGTGAGGGCTGCACGGCGCGCAGATGTGAAGTGGCGACAGCGACAGGATCGAGTCTCAGCCGCGCAGATTAGCTGAGCGCGCAGGCGCAGCTAATCTGCGCTAAATCAACAAAAGTCTGCGGCTCTGACGTGATGCCAGGGCCGCAGACTGTGGGTGTCGGTTAGGGGGTATCAGCCGACCTCAGCCCAACCATACGCAGATACTGAGAGATCTTCAGACCTGCCTTATCGGCTTCAGCCTTGATTTTTGCGTGCTCAACGTCGGAAAGTCTGACGCCGACCACCTTCTCTCGCTCGGTGACCATCGGGGTGCGCGTGTCTTTCTTCATGACTCAGGGTAACACGCAAAACCCCGTATACCGCTACCCCCCCGATACCCCCATCGCACGGTACGCACCTGATTGACAACTACCGTTAACGGTATATACTTCTCTTATGAAGAACGCACTGACCGCCGCCCCCGAGAGCGACGCCCCCCTCACCTACCCCGCCCTCCTCAAGGCCATCCGCGCAGACGGCATCACCATCCCCGCATCGCCGCCCGCGCTCGCAAGCTCGCAGACCAGATCAGCGAAGACGGCTACATCGACGACGAGAAACTGGAGAAGCTGGTCGACGCCGCCATCGGTCACATCGAAGAGGTTGAAGACTGGGCGCGCAGCTGGGGCACCACCTCCGACACCCTGACCCTGATCGAGGGTATCCGCGCCGACTGTGCCCGCCTCGAGGTTGACCTGACCGACCTGGGCAACCTCGATGAACTGCTCACCGGGGAGGCGGAGCGCGTCGCCGATCAGCTGGCCGCCGATGCGCTGGACGACGACGAAGAGGAAGACGACGACACCGACACCGAGGAGAACACCATGACCAACGAAACGAACAGCCCGCTCAACCCCGCCCCCGCCACGCAGCCTCTCGCCACCGAGGAGAACACTATGACCCACAGCACCGCACTGACCGCCCGCATCGCAGCCCTCAACGCCGCCGACGCACACCTGAAGACCATGCCGACTGGAGACCTGTACGTGCCCGACGGTCTGACCAGCGTTCTGGTGCTGGTCAATCACGAAGAGCACGGTCACGCGCTTGCAAGCCTGAGCCGGAGCGCGCTCCAGCTTGCTGACGGGCAGATCAGCAGCCCTTACAACATCATCGAGGAGAAGGGCGTCTACCTGCTCCCCCTCGAAGAAGAGAAGATCGAGGAAGGCGATACGCAGGAAGTTTTCCCCGGCCACTACATCTTCTTCGATGCAGATAGTGATGCAGTGTGGGGGCCGGCCCTCGAAACGAACACGATCGAAAACCGGCGCATGCTGCTCGCTGGTGAGAGCGTGCACCTGAAGATCGCAGACGAAGAGTCGGACTGCTACCTCGCCACTGAGGACGCCGTGGAGCTCTTCTCGCACAGCACCGCGTTCTGGTACGACATCATCGACGCCGGGCGCACCGAACCGGACGGCTGGCTGGTAGACACCGCAGAGAAAGACGCGCCGATCTTCCTTTAACCCTCACCGCCCCGGCCTCACCGCCGGGGCTTCTCAGACCCACAGGAGGCCCACCATGACCCAGATCGCCGCCCACACCCGCAAGCGCGCCGCCGCACAGGCTCGGACCGAAGCAGACACCGAAGGCCGCGCGCAGGCCATCTTGACCGCCGCACTCGCCCCGACCGCCACACGCCACGCCGTCATCACCTCCGGCGGCGAACAGTACCTGTGCTACGCCTCTCCCGAGATCCCCGACGCCGTGGCGCTGGAGCGTGAACGCAGGCTCCTGGCGAGACTTGAGCAGTTGTGCGTTTCGCCCGAAGAGATCGCGACTGTTGAGACTGAGGTTGCTGAAGAGAACGAGGCCTTCTGGGTCGCACAAGCCGTATGGCAGTCCGCGCCAGAAGGCAGCCCCGCCGAGAAGAAGGCCGATCGCGCGATGATGTACGCGCTGGCTAAGCAGTTGGCAGCCGGGGCACGACTCAATGACCTTACACGCAGATGTGAGGCTCGGGAGATCGTCGCCCTGTATCTGACTGAGACCGACCGACTGCTGGTTCTCTCGGCTGACGAGGTGTGGGCTGAGTACGTTGGCTGCGAGGCCCGCACCGCCGGGCTGCTCCAGAGCGACGCGGCGTATGTGCGGGAGGAGCTACTGATCGGTGCCCTGATGCGCGCGAGTGAGACCTGCGGTTATGGCCTGGCGTGCGTCAGGCTCGACTAACCCACCCCGCCCCGGCCACCACGCCGGGGCCCCTCACACTCCAGGAGACTAACCATGACCCACCCCCTAGAAGTCCGCGCCGCCGGGCAGACCATCCCAGCCGCAACCTGCAGCACCGAGCGGGAGGCCGTTATCGCTGCGCTAGTCGCGCTGAAACTGCCGACTCGGGGTGCGCAGATCACCCTGATGCGCGACGACACTGTGGTTGAGTTCGCAGTGACCGCGAACGACCAGGTCATCCTCGACGGTTCGCTGGTGCGCGCGTGAGCCGTACCGCAGAGGGCAAGTTAGGCGCTCACCCCAGTGAGCGCGCCGCGCCAGCGCGGCCCCCTTCCACCACCCGCCCCGCCACCTACGGCCACCCCTTCACCATCTTCTCCATCTTGCGCCTCGCCGCCGCCGGTGAGCTGACCGTGCGCCCGCGCCTGGCCGTGCACCTCGCTAGTGTCTACTGCTGCCCCCTGATGGCCGCCCAGGACGCGCTGAGTGAGTGTCGAGACGGCCTGATCACCACAGAGCCGGGCAGCCAGACCTACGAGCTGAGCACCGAGGGCCGGGAGCTGCTGGGGCGCGGGGGAGCTTGACCTTCTCGCCGCGCCGGGGTACACTTTTTGTTATAGGTCAGTAATGACTGCAGGACCCCTACAACCCAGTTCAGATTCTGAACTCACCCGCCCCGCCTGCCACCCGTGCAGCGCGGGGCTTTTTGCCGTATGACACCTGAGAACCGTCCGCCCCGCATGCCCGCCCGCTTCTGGTCGCCCAAATACTGGGTCACTGTCGGCGGCATCAGCTACTGCGCGCCGCTGGTGCTTGAGAGCGAGGACCTGGAGACTCACCCCGCCTGCAACGCCTGCATGGTGTGGATGAAGCTGAACCCGCCACGGAAGCGCTGATGATGCAGGTCCGCACGAGCGTCACGACACTGATCCACGGGGACTGCCTGACCGTGATGCCAACGCTCCCAGATCAGTCGGTGGACATGATCCTGTGTGATCTTCCCTACGGCATCACGGCCTGCAAGTGGGACACAGTGATCCCGCTCGCGACACTGTGGCACCAGTACCGAAGACTCATCAAGCCGCGAGGGGCTATCGTGCTCACTGCTGCACAGCCCTTCACGAGCGCGCTGGTGATGAGCGCTCCTGATCTGTTTAAGTACGCCTGGGTCTGGGATAAGAAGGTTCCGGGTGGCATGAGCTATGCGCGGTATCAACCCATGCGACAGCATGAAGACGTGCTGGTCTTTTCGCCGTCCACTCCTCGATACTTCCCTCAGATGGTGCTGCGAGACAGGCCCATCAAGGGAAAGGCCTACGGGAAGAGCGATCTGACCACGCTGGATCAGTACATCGACCGAGATGCTCCCGCGCGCGTATACACACACAAGAATCCTTCAACGATTCTGAGCTATCTCAAGATTAGGTCTGGCGCTCAGCATCCGACGCAGAAACCGGTTCCGCTTTTCGAATACCTGATCCGCACCTACACCCAGCCTGGTGACACGGTGCTCGACAACTGCGCGGGCAGCGGCACCACTGGCGTGGCAGCTATCCGGGCCGGACGCAGTTCAGTGCTGATCGAGCGAGACGCGGCTTACTACGACATCGCAGCCGAACGCCTCCGCCAGCCGCTGGAGTCCGCGAGATGACCCCCGCCCGTCCCACCCTGATCGGCATCCGCACGCCGACCGGCACCGACTACTACAGCGTCTCGATCTTGCTTGAGCGCCACCGCCAGGGCCTGCTGACCGCCGATCACCCGGCATGGTGCGAGCTGCGACGGCTGGGTCTGTTGAGCCGCCCGAACTGAAGGAGAACGCATGAAACGATTCCTGATCCTGGCCGCCGCCCTCGCCCTGACCGCCTGCGCCCCGTCCGCCGTTGACCCCGCGCCGCCGCCCCCTGTGGTGTCTGCTCCTGCCCCGCTGATCCGGGTGATGCCTAACGCGCTGGTGCTGGTGACACTCGACGGCGAGACCGTGAGCGTCATGCACGCCGCCGACCCACAGGCGGGTGTGTGGGTACGGCTATCCGGCGGCGCTGAGTTCGCGCTGCCTCCGACTGGAATGCGCGTTGATCTGTCGCAGCCCGGACGTGTGGAGGTGCGCCGTTCCCGCGCTGACCCCTGGCTCCTGATAGCCGAGCGGACCGCGCCTGGGAAGCCGAAGCCGCCCTGAGTGGCTGCGCCCGCATGAACCCATCGCCCTCACTCAGCCACAGGAGGCACCATGACCGCACCCACCCGCACCGAACTGAAAGCCGCCGCCGACGCCTTCAACGCCGCACAAAACGACGCCGCCCTGGAGCCGCAGTACCAGCAGCTGCGCGACGCTGCCGCACAGGGCGACTACAGCCGGACCGTGCAGATCGGCGCAGCCCAGAGCAGCCATTTTTTGGCTGTCTGCGCAGATGGTGGGCTCGGCGTGACCGACACCGACCCCGGCAACCCTGACCTGAAAACATACCTGGTCTCCTGGGCCTGACCGCCCCCGCCCCCGCGCTGCCACTGTGCAGCCGGGGGTTTTCTGCGTATGACACATACACAGAGTGAAGCAGTGAACAACGTCACCTCCAGCACTGTCCCTGCGAGTGGCCCGTTCGGGAGCGCCGTCATAGCCGGTTCGCGCATCAACGCATCCCCGACGATCCCGGAACTGATGGATACCCTTCGTCTGGGCCGCGTCCAGCGCGACCGGGGAACTACACTCCCGGTCGCGCTGGACGGCGCTAACGGGCCGACGACGGACGAGAAGCTCGCACCAAAGTGGAACTTACTACGCGCTGCGGCTGAGAATGGCGAGCTTCAGGTCATCGTGACCTTCTCATATGACCACGATCTTCAGGACGTTTTTCTTGAGCGGTGTCTGGCCCAAGGTCTTTCTGTCAAAGCCCTGGAAATTGTTCCGCTTCAGTGCTTCAGCGATGACTGCGGGCAGCCTGGACATCGGTGCCCCGAGTATGTCGTCCTGGTAGTCAGTTTCCGTCCTGGCGACCTCAGCAAGCCGGCCCCAAAGTCGCCGCCCCCGCCCCGGCCTTACATCCCGATTTACGACGGTCGATTCTGACCGCCTGCCCCCGCGCTGCTGAGATGCAGGCGGGGGTTTTCTGCGTATGACACACACAGAGAGCGGCCCTGCGCCCAAAGATGCGTTTGAATACCAGGCCCCCACGCCCGAGCAGATCACCCAGATCACCGCCGTCCGCGAGGCCCTGAAGACCGCCCGGGATGCCCTGCTGGAGCACGTACCCGCAGGCCGCTGCCGCGCGCTCGCGATCACGAAAATCGAGGAGTGCAGCATGTGGTCGAACAAGGGGATCGTGTTTGAGTGACCGCCCCGCCCCGCAGAGATGCGGGGTTTTCTGCGTATGACCCGCCCACCCATCGCACTCGGCGACATCCACGGCCGCCTCGACCTGCTCGACGCCGCCATCGCCCGCTTCCCCGACCGCCAGCTGCTCCTTCTCGGAGACTATGTCGATCGCGGCCCCGACTCTCGCGGCTGCATCCAGCGCGTGAGGGAGCTGGTTGACAGCGGGAGGGCAGTGGCGCTGCTCGGAAACCATGACCTGTTCATGGTGGAGGCCGTGCTGCGGGGCCAGTCCCGCGAGCTGTGGATCATGAACGGCGGCAGCACCACGCTGGCGGGGTACGAGGGTGAGCCGGACGCGCTGGAGGCTGATGCGCGGTGGATGATCGCCAGCCTGAAGCCCTGGCACGTGCAGGACGGGACCATGTTCAGCCACGCGATGCGGCCAGACCCCACAGGCCAGGACGACGACGCCCACCTGTGGGGCCGCCCGGGTAACACGCCCGTCTACCCCCTGCCTGAAGGTGTGACGGTCAGCGTGCACGGCCACACCCCGCAGCAGCAGCCCAAGCGCGTCGGCCTCCAGGATGGCACCGCACTGTGGTTGATCGACACCGGTGCCGTTTTCTGGGGGACGCTGACCGCGCTGGACTGCGAGACATGGACCCCGCACGCCATCACGTGACCGACGAGGACCAGGAGGCTGAGCTGCGCGACCGCCATCACCGCACCGCCCTCCTGGTCCACCGTGAGGAGTACATGACCGCCTGGGAGCTGCTGCAGCGGGCCGCGCGCGGGGCAGAGCATCTGCGCGAGTTCGTGGAGTTTCTGGAGTTCAACGCAGCGCAGGACCCCGCCCCCGCCCTCATCGGCGGGGGCTTTCTGGGTATGACCTCACTGAGAGAAGCACTCGCTGACGCCCGCACGCAGCGCACCGCCCCGGCCCGCGAACCATTGCAGCGGCATGAAGCGAGGGCGCAGCCGGACCGCAGCTTTGAGCAGCAGCAGCTCCTGCACCTGACCCGCAACGAGACCCGCGTACTCATCGCACAGGAGCGCATCTCGCCCGCTGTGGTCGACGCCGCGCCCCAGGTGCAGGTGTACCCGCCGACCCCGCTGATAGATCAGCTGATCGCCTCGCTGAAGGGTGAAAGCCTCGGAGCCGGAGCGACCCGACTCCTTCACCTGGTAGAAGAAGAGCTGCGGGGGCGCTGACCCAGTTCAGAATCTGAACCCTTGAAACTTATTTCACTAACTGAGAGCGCTCCGCCTCAGGGCCTTTCCCCGACACCAACCCACACCCCCTAAACACCCGCCAGAACATCTACATAGAGCGCTGGCAAGGTAGAGAGGCAGGGCAAGAGGCTAGATAGACCAAGATCCTCCGCCCCGCCCCTACGGCCCTCAGGTAAGCGAGGCCCTCAGACCGCTCACACACGCAAAAAGAGCAGCACAACAGCACCCGCCTGAACCTGCGCCGCGCCGCCCGCCACAGCCATTAGGTGGAGCTGTGGGGCAGGGGGAGGGACTGGACGGGTTGCCCTTCTCCGAGGGCGACAGCGGGCCTGTGGCGAGGCTACTTGACCTTGACCAGCTCGCAGGCCTGCACGACCAGCGCGCTCAGTTCAGGGGCGGGCACCACAGAGAAGAACATCTGTGTGCGCTCCTTCGTCAGGAGCCACACCTGCTTGCCGCCGCCAGGCACCGGGCCGACCTTCTTGACTGTCGCGTTCCCCTTGCCCACCTGCACGTTGACCAGCTGATCTATCTGCGCCCCTGCGAGCGCGCCGTAGTCAAACAGTCCGTCGGGGCCGGGGGTGTCGGTATCAACGAGCCTGAACACCTTGCCGTTCCCGCAGCTGTACGTGCCCGTGAACGCCTGCACCATCTGGTTCAGCTCCGCACGCTGCACTGGCGTGACCTGCGCACCCGCTGTGGTGAGGGCGAGGGCCGCCGCCAGAAAGATCTTTTTCATCCGTCCAGGCTATCCCGGGTAGAGCACACAAGAGGCAAAAATCTCATGCCGCACGCAGGGAAGGAGGGCCACATGACCAGGAAACCAAAGACGCCCTCCCCTGCCCCGGTAGAGAAGAAGGCAGTGGTAAAGAAGCCGAGCGCAGCAAAGCAGAACGGTTCACGCATTGACCTGGCGCACCGTGAGCGCCTGTTCTCCTACGAGTTCCACCACAACGGCGGGAACGCGACCCAGGCAGCCATACAGGCGGGATACAGTCCCCGTAGTGCGCAGACGCAGGGCAGCGAACTCCTATCAAGTCCTATGGTCATCACGCACCTGCAAAACCTCAGCGCCCAGAGCGCCCGCGACAGCATCGCCGACGCCATCGAGGTGCACGAAGCCCTGACCGACATCCTCAGGGGCAAGGTTGACCACATCTATCCGACGAAGAGCGGCCTACTCACTGGACCACCTCCGACCGGCGACCGCATCAAGGCCGCCAGTGAGCTCCAGAAGATGCGCGGTGGGTACGCCCCTGTGAAGGTTGAGCACCAGGTCCAGAACCACGTCCAGATCTGGATGCTCCAGTCTCTGCAAGTCATCCAGCAGCGCCTGAAGCTGTCACAGCAGGAGCTTGACGCCCTGGCCTCAGCCCTGCCCGCCCTGACGCTGGACCAGGTGAAGTGAGCATCTTTCTGTAAGGGGCGTAAAAATATGCCTCTAAGCAGGTCATAAGTCCGGGATATGGCCTGCATCCCGCTAGACGCTACGCCTTGAACATAAAAGGCACGTCTAAGGGGGTCCGATGAGCATCCAACAGCAGATAGACCGCATCCTCGGCAGGGGCGGCCCCGAACACAGCGGCACCATCAATCCCTCAGAGCTGCTGAAGGCCGCGCGCAGCAATGACCTGAACCGGTATCAGCGTGACTTGCTGGGATACGCCGCCTCTGAGTGTGGCTTCGTCCCCTGGGAGTCGCCGGGGGATCATGACTCGCAGGCTGGCCTGTATCGTGCCATTCAGCAGAGCGTGAACGCGCAGCTTGACGGCGAGCCTGCGACGTACGAGTTCTCTATCAAGAGCGGCCACGGCCTCGGGAAGACCATCTCTGCGGCAGTCCTGGTGAACTGGTTTTTTGATGCGTTCCCGGACAGCATCATCCTGACCTCGGCACCCACAGCCAAACAGGTGAAGCTGCTGCTCTGGAAGGACATCAGGCGCACCCGGCCCGCAGCAGGCCAGCATCACCTCCAACCTGTGGAAAGCAGCATGAGCAAGAGCGCGACACACTGGGCGCTCGGCTCAGCCACATCAAACGCAGGCGGCCAGGGATCAGCGCGCATGCAGGGACAGCACGCGCCGTTCATGCTGTTCATCTTTGATGAAGCGGACGGGGTGGATAAGTACCTGTACGAGGCTGTTTCCGGCATGATGACCAGCATCGCGCCCGGTAACGTGGCGATCTTCCTGCGCATCGGCAACCCGCAGTCCCGGAGCAGCGAGTTCCACAGGCGGCATGACGCGCCGGGCGTCATGAGTCTGAACTTCGACGTGCTGGACTATCCGAACGTGCTGAGCGGAGACGAGATCATCCCCGGCGGCACTGGGCGCACCTGGGTAAACCTGCGCATCGGCATGGACTGCACCGCCACACCCGTGCACGACGAGAACCAGTTCACCTTCTCGGTTGACTGGCCCACTGTGGACAAGAACGGCACCCAGGTTCCCGCGGGTCATCCACTCCTACCGAACAGTGAATTCCTGTGGCGGGCGCGCGGCATCACGCCGCCCAACGCCATGTCCGACACCGTGATCGGTGAGGGCAGGTATCTGGGAGCGCTGCACCGCGAGGTAGAGCCAACCGTGGACGATGTGCGCAAGATCTATATCGGGGCGGATATGGCGAGATTCGGCACGGATGTGGGCACGATCTACATGCGGCAGTCGCTTCGAATCCGCAAGATTGCCAGCATTCATCAGCAAGACGGGCACGCGTACCTGGCTGAAGTCGCTAAAGCGATGGAAGCCGGGATCGCCGAGGCCGGCTGCTATGACCTCGAAGGCTTGCCGGTCGAGGTCAGTATCCGGGTGGACGGCAGCGGCGGCTACGGTACCACGCTGATCGACCTCCTGAAGTTGGTGGAGATGCCTCCGGGCGTGACCATGACCATCCACGAGGTTTCGTTCGGCGCGTCGGCATCTGATCCGACTGCCTACTACGACATTGCAACTGAGATGTACGCGAGTACAGATGACGTGCTGGCGTACCACAGAGTCGAGGCCGACGACCCGCAGCTCAAGATCGAGCTGACTGATCGCAAGATCAGTTTCCGGCCCGGCAGAGACAAGCGCGTCGTCAGGAAGCTGGAGAAGAAAGACGACTTCAAGAAGCGGCACAAGCGCAGCCCGGACGACGGGGACGGCTTCGTGCTGTGCGCTGCGGAAGAGCAACTGTTCCTCAAGAAGAAGAAGAAATTCTTCTTCGGCACCGTGCGATGAAGGAAGGAGGTGAGACATGAACCTATGGGAACGCATGAACCGCCCGCTGTGGGGACGGGAAGAGAAGTCTGAACAGCCACACGAGGTCAAGGGCGTGACCATCACGACCGAGAGCAATAACGCGCCGTACATCCCAGTGGCGGCGGGCGTCCGGCCTCCCAGCCTGTCCGGCAACATCACCCTTTCCCGCGCGGTTTCGGCAGGACTTGAACAGTCAAGCTGGTTGCAGACCGCACTCACGAAGAAGGCGAGGGCCGCAGCGTCTGTCCCACTGATGCTGGAGCACAGAAGCAGGAAGGGCTGGATCCGGCAGGAAGGCGGCAAAGATCCGGCTGGCCTGCTTGTCGGACTCCTGGCGACCCCGCACCCACACCTGAGCATGCAGGACATCCTCGAGCGGATGGTCATGCATCTGGAGATCACCGGGAACGCGCTGCTGCACCGGGTGAAGACCTCAGACGGTCGGACCCTGGAACTGGAGCCGATCGACCCCAGCACCATCAAGCCGAAGCGGACGGACCTGTGGATCACCGGCTACGAGTACCGGGACCGGAGGGGCAAGCTCCACACGCTGCCGCTGAACGAAGTCTCGCACTTCATGTATCAGAATCCCGCAGACCTGCACTGGGGACTGTCCCCGGCGAAGTCCGCAGCGCTCGCAGTAGACACCGACCTCGAGGCGCAGCGCTGGAACCGCAGCGTGATCGGCGGCGGCGCGAGGCCTGCGGGTGTAGTGCTCCTTGACGGCGCGCTGGACGAAGACGAGCAGCAACTGGCGTATGACCAGGTGAACGCGCAGATCAGTGGAGCGAGCGGCGCATCCCGCTTTATGGTCTTCGGCGGGGCGACGAAGGTTGAGAGCTTCGGCTGGAACTCCGCAGAAATGGACTTCCTGGCCGGGAGAAAATTCTCCCGTGACGAAATCTGCGCGGTCCTGGGAGTGCCCAGCATCCTGGTGAGCCAGGGTCAGGACGCGACGTATTCCAACATGGAGGCAGCAAAGCGGCACCTGTGGGAAGACACGCTGGTTCCGCTCCTGCAAGACATCGCGTCCACGCTGGGGAAAGACCTCCTGGCAGATTTCCAGCTTGACCCCAAGAAATACCGCATCGTTCCTGACCTGACCAACGTGCCCGCGCTGAGAGAGAACGAAGCCACACGTCTGAAGAACATCAGCACCCAGGCCGGGGCCGCCGCGCTCCTGCTGCGGGGAGGGCAGTTCACCCCGGAGAGCATCGCCGAGGCTGTCGGGCTGAACCTGGTCACGGTTGAGCAAGCCGTCGCAGTCACAGCGCTGAAGAGCCTGTCGCCCGCCGCCCGGGCGCATCTGGAAGTCAAGCACGCGCTGGAACTGGACGAACTCACGCCCGCGCAGTGCATGAACCTGGTGCGCCGAATCAAGGAGGAAACAGCATGACAAGACTTGATCCAGTTGATCACGACCCCATCCTGCGGGAGATGCGCCAACTCGTCCGCGAGTTCGGCGGCGATCTGGAGTACAGCGAGGAGAACGGACAGGGCTTCTGTCGGGCGTGGTTCCCTAGCTCAGAACCGATGGCACGGATGGAGCTTGAAGCCTATAGAGCGCACATACTCACCGTCCCCACAGAGGACTGGGAGGGAACAGCATGACCTACGAAAGAAAGAACGCTCAGCCGTCCGGCCCCATGCCGGGCACTGAGACCAAGAGCATCATCACGAAGTTTGAGTTCAAGGCAGCGGACAGCGGCGACAACGGCAGCTTCGAGGGCCACGCGGCGCACTTTGACAGCACCGACAGCCACGGCGACATCATCAAGCCTGGCGCGTTCACCAAGACCATCACCGAGCGGAAGGGCAAAGTCAAGCTGCTGTGGAACCACGACATGTGGGGACTCCCCATCGGCAGGCCCACTGAGCTGAAAGAAGACAGCCAGGGCCTGGCGTTCACCGCAGACTTCGCAGGCACGCAGATGGCGCAGGACGTGCGCAACCTCATGACCGAGGGCATCGTGGACAGTATGAGCATCGGGTACAGCACGGTGAAGTGGATGGAGGGTGCAGAGAACGATACCTACTTCCGGCAGCTGCTGGAACTGAAGTTGTACGAGATCTCGCCCGTTAACATCCCTTCTAATCCCCTGGCAACCATCACGGGCACGAAGGCCGCTGTGGATAAGATCGAGGCCACGGTGCTGGAGCTTGACCGCATCATCGCTGCCGGAATCAAGAGCGGTCGGCCCCTCAGCGCCGAGAACATCAAGGGCATCCGGGCCGCGTACAAACACCTGGGCGCGCTGGTGGCAGAGCAACCACAGGTGGCCGAGGAAGCAAAGGCGTCTGACCTGGTGTCTGCGCTGTCCGGCTTCTCTTTCACGTCTACCGAGGTCAAGAACGAGGCGCAGACCATCGAGGCAGAGATCGCCGCTGCCATCCGCAACATCAGCTTTACCTGAACCCAGCACCTCGCACTCTGGGGAGACACGCGGAGCCGCCAACGCACTCAAGCGCCCCACAGCCGCACCCACCCGCTGACCAGCCGCCCCCGCACTGGTTATGCCGTCCGTGATGTCAAGGCACACCGACCCCTCACATGCCACAGGAGGCACACACCATGAGCTACGAAACCAAGAACGAAGGCACCAACAGCAAGCCCGACAGCACCACCGAAGTCATCAAGACCGAGCTGGCCCGCATCGGCACCGAGATGAAGGGCGCAATGGACGCGCAGAGCATCGAGCTGAAGAAGTTCGGCCAGACCACGCAGGAAACCGGCACTCAGATCAGCGCCCTGGGTGAGAAGTACACCACCCTGGAAGCCGAGATGAAGGCGCGGATCGACGGCATCGAGGCCAAGGCCGGACGCCTGCCCGCCGGTGGTGAGCGCGAGGAGTACAAGAGCCTGGGCCGCCAGTTCGTCGGGTCCGAGGCGTTCAAGAACGCGCAGGCTGGCCTGAAGGCGGGCCACGTTGACGTGATGTTCGAGGCCAAGGCCGTACCCATGACCAGCGGCACCAACGCCCCAGGTGTGGTTCAGGCTCAGGTGCTCGGCTACCGTGAGAGCCGCGAGGCCCTCGCCATCCGCCCCCTGTTCGCGCAGGGGCAGACCGAGAGCGACAGCATCAAGCTGCCGCAGGTGCAGAGCTGGACCAACGCCGCCGCGCAGGTCAAGCCCGGCAACAAGAAGCCCGAGAGCACCGGGAACTTCAAGGTCGTGACCTTCCCGGTGGTGGACATCGCCACCTTCGTGCGCGTCCACCGCAACATGATCAACGACGCTGCCTTCGTGCAGTCGGTGATCGACGAGCGCCTGCAGCGTGGCCTGCGCAGCGCTGAGAACGCCGCGTTCATCAAGGGCGACGGCGCGGACGACACCATCAAGGGCGTCCTGGCGCAGAGTGCAACCTTCGCCCGACATGCTGTGGGGGACACCAAGCTCGACGTGCTGCGCCGGGCCGCCACCGACCTGCGCATGAACGAGCACGTGCCTGACGCCCTGGTCGTGCACCCGTACGACCTGGAGGACATCGAGCTGCTGAAGGGCAACGATGACCACTACATCTACGGCGTGACCATGGGCCCCGACGGACGCCCCCGCGTCTGGCGCATGCCTGTGGTGGACACCCCCCACGTCGACGAAGGCCAGTTCATCGCTGGCGACTTCGCGGGCTCCGGCCAGGTGTTCCAGCGCGAGGAGATCAACATCCGCACGTTCGAGCAGGACGCGGACAACGTGACGTACAACCTGATGACCATCCGCGCTGAAGAGCGTCTCGGCCTGGTGATCTTCGACATCACGGCGTTCGTGAAGGGCACCTACACGGTCTGATCTGAGAGGGGGAGAAATCCCCCTTCTCTGCGGCCCTCCACCCCCTTGAAAGCGAGGTTGATATGAAGAACTACAAGATGCTGTTCGGCACCGTACGCGGCAAGCGCGGCGACGTGATCGAACTGTCCGACGCAGCAGCCGAGCCGATGGTTCAGGCCGGACTGGTTGAGCCACACGACGGCGCACCACAGGAAGCGAGCGGCACCAGCGGACGCTTCTCCGGTCCTGCTGGCATTCGCGGCGATCCCGGCGGCGCTCCCGTCGGACTGACCGGCGACCCCGGCATCGCAGGCTACCCCGGCATCGTCGGCGAGCCCGGCGGCCCCGGCCCCATCGGAGCGCCTGGCACTGATGGCGATGCAGGCATCGCAGGCTACCCCGGCATCGTCGGAGATCCCGGCACCCCCGGCCCCATCGGAGACCTGGGCAGCCCCGAGGTCAAGGCCATCCCCGCTGTGGAGATCACCCCTCCCGAGGTCGTGCTGGAGACCCCCGAGGATGACCTTCCCGCACTGGAGACTCCGGCCACCCCCGTCATCGAGACCCCCCCCGTGCCCGTGGTGGAGGTCAAAGCGAAGGCTAAGCCCGCTGCCCGTCGTAAGGCCAAGGCGAGCTGATGATCGCGCCGCAGGGACTCACGCAGGAGGCAGTAGACCGGGCAGAAACTCAGGTGCTGCTGTGGATCGGCGTCGAGTCACTGGCGGCGAAGAACCATCAGGAGAACGGGATCATCAGAGGCCGGACTATCCGGCTGAAGAGTCCCGCTTCTCGGCTCGGAGACGTGACCGTTTCCGGGAGCGACCTGACCGACCACGCGCAGCTGCTGACCCCGTTCGGAGTTCAACTGCCGTACCCGGTCGAGGGCTGCTACGAGGTGACCTACCGCAGCGGCTGGCTTGATGGTGAGTCCGTCCCCCTGGCGATCCGCACGGCCATCATCCAGACCGCAGAGCATGCGGGCGCGCTGGCGGGGGTGAGCATCCCCGACAACGTGAGCAGCATCCGCCTCCCGGAGTTGAGCGTCCAGTTCCGGGACGCACCGAAGGAAGGCGGACACCTCCCCCAGGAAGTCCGGGAACTCCTGGCCCCCTGGCGGCGGACGAGATGGTAGGCCTCCTGCTCCTGGGAGCAGCCCTGCGCCGCTCGCTGTCCGGAGCGCTGTACGACACGGTGACCTGGACTGCACCTGATAGCAGCGAGCTGACCATCAGGTGCGAGGTCATCGCGTTCAGCACGCTGGGGTACGCCGCCGCGCAGTACCTCAAGGATCCGATCTTCTCCGGCGGCCAGGGCATCATGCGGATCCATCCCGATGAGCTGTGGCCTGACCGGGAGAGCACCTGCGACCATCCCCGACTGCTGAAAGGCGTGACCCTGAGAGACCTCGGGCCCGCTGACCGCACCGGGATGAGGGAGGGGAGCGTGTCATGGAGCTGATCGAGGCACGCCTGACCGGGATCACCACAGAAAGGGATGCGCGCGCCGTGAACGGTGAAGCCCGCATCCGAGTGGGCAACCGGGAGATCGACGGTCCGGCTGCGTACCTGCACCGCGTCGGCGCGTTCGTCTTCATTGAGGCCAGCACGTCCACTGGCATCGGCAAGGCAGGGGAAACCGAACGGCAACCCCTGCTGTGCATCGCTGCCTCACGCGAGGAAGCGCAGGCCCTGAGCGATCAGGTGCAGGGCCAGGTGATCCGCCCGGGCAGTCCCTGGCGACTGGAGAGCCGCGCCGCCGATGACACCACTGTGGGACACACCATCACGCTGAACGTCTACCGCACGCGGACGGCATTCAGGTAAGGAGGCACACGCATGGCAAAGAAGCAGAGCAAGGAAGAGCAGACCACGCTGGAGCAGTTCATCGGCGCGAAGAAGACCGCAGCCGAGAGGAAGGCCGCACCTGTGGACGCCGCCGCGCTGAAGCAGTTCATCGGCGCACCGGAAGCACCACAGTCCGAGGACAAGCCCGCCGAGTAAGCCCGGCGCGTCCAGCTGAACACCCCGCCCCCTCACCCAAAGGAGATCAACATGCCAGACATCTTCAACCAGACGGTCGCCAACGCACCCGCACCCGGAACCGCGCTGGCCGATCAGGTTCGCCAGAACAAGGGTTACGCGTGGTACGTCCAGCGCAACGCCGTCAAGCTCGGCGACGAGCTGGTGCAGGAAATGGAGTTCGCCAGCGAACCCACCGAGGAAAGGAAGACCGTGCTCGACCCTCGCGGCCTGGCCCCGCGCGAGCTGCTGAACCGCGTTACCGCGCTCAACATGAGCCTGAACGTCAAGACCCTGGGGAGCGACAGCTTCCTGAACGCCCTGTACTCGGGCACCGAAAACCAGTGGACCGCAGCAGTCGGCGGCGGAGAAGTCACCATCACCGACATGCAGGCCGCCGCTACCCGTCCCAGCTTCGGAGCCGTGGCTGTGGTTGAGAGCTACGACGCCATCGAGAGCGCCATCTACTTCGCCCCGTACGCCCGGATCAAGGGCAACGCGCGCGTGGAGCTGGACGGCCTCCCCGGCAAGGAGTTCATCATCACCCCCGTGGCCTCCGCGACGGCGTGGACTCCGCCCGCGTCTCTGAAGAGCGCCACCAGCACGGCGGACGACGGCCCGCTGATCCTGATCCGCGTGGACTGCCTGACTTCTCAGGTCGGCGCGGTGCTCGACATCCTGTGGGCCAGCATCGTCTAAACGTAAGCGGGGGGAGTGATCCCCCTGCTTTTAGAGACTTTTTGAAGCAACACCGGGGGGAAAGCATGCTGGTAGAGACAAGTTTCGGCCACATCACCCTGAAGCCGTGGGGCATCCGCCAGAACGCGGAATGCTGGGCGGACCTGCTGACCTTCGTGCGCAGCTTCGGCGCGGGCGTGGAGAGCGGTGCACTAAGTTCAAAGACAGACCTGGGGCAGCTGGCGGACCGGATCATCCGGCGCAGCACCGACAGCCTGCTTCCCGCAGAGATCAGCATCGCCGACGCGCTGAAGATCCTCCCGGCGCTGTGGGAGCTGAACGACCTGGACAACCTGGGAAAACTGCTGGCCCTGTACCCCCAAGCGCTCCGGGTGCAGGGCCGCCTGCGGACCTGAGACCCCTGAGTACACACGTCATCGCACGGTGGGGAGTAGAGGCCTGGGAGAGCGTCCTGAAGGCCGACTGGACAGCCGAGCGCATCAACCGGGAGCTACTGGGCGATGCGTGGGACCTGCGGGAAGCGCTGACCATCCTGCGGGACATGGACAACATCACGGACACCGCAGATGTGCGCACCGGCTGGAAGGCCAAGAATCCCAGCAAGGCGAAAGAGCAGGCCGACAAGTCAGAGGAAACCGCCGCTGGATACGCAGAGCGGAGGCGACGCGCGCTCAACATCACCACAGGCGGGGTGCCCGACTGGCTGGACACCCCCGCCGGCCAGGCCTGGCAAGCAGAGCAGCGCGCCGTCGAGCATGCAGCCGCGCGCTCCGAGAGACAGCGGGCCGCGCGGGCAGAGCGCGGTGGGCGTGACGTGCAACGGCTGGACCTGGGAGGCGACGATGGCAGACACGAGCAAAGCGATGAAGCGCCTCGACAAGCTGATCCAGGCCGTGCAGATGCTGAGCGAGACACTCCCGGCTGAAGCGGCAACCCTGGCGCTGGCCGCCGCTGTCGCAGGCGCAGACCTGAACATCTACAACACCGTGCCGGGACGTGGGTACGTGCGCACCGGGCAGACGCGCCGGAGCATCCGCATTCAGCGCTGGGGCAAGGACTGGCTGCTGATCGCCGGCTACGGCGCTTACAAGGTGGAGTTCGGCAGCCCGCCCGCGTGGGACTGGGTGACCATCAACGCTGACTTTAAGGCCGGCGCGGTGAGCGGCGTTCCTGGCATGAGCAACCTGAGGCAGAGCACGGTGAGCATCGGGCGCTCCGGGCTGAACTGGCGTGTGCCTGGCCCTTTCATCGCCCCCGCCGCGCTAGCTGCAACGTTCCACATGCACAGGCGCTTTCGAGAAGAACTGAAGAAGTTATAGGAGGTGTGAGACATGGCGACTGACCCAGATATTCGTTTCCCGATCGGCATGGACATCACCGCTTTTCTGCGTCAGGCGCAGCAGGTTCGCGCAGAGATCGCTGGCCTGAACGGCTTCAACGCGCGGGTGAAGTTTTACGCGAACTTCGATGAGTTCGGCAAGCTGAAAGAAGTGAAGACCCAGGTATCAGACCTCGGCAAGACGGCGACTAAGACGGGCACGAACTTCACGACGATGGGCAGCGACGGCGCGGCGGGCATGCTGGCCCTCCAGACCGCTGTGGTCGCCGTCGATCAGGTCATCGCTGTGTTTCAGGCCACTCTGGTCGCGACCTTCAAGACCGCCGCAGACCTGCAGCAGGGCATGACTCAGCTTGCCGCTGTGGGGCACTTCGACACCAACCAGTACGAAGTGCTCAAGGACAACTTCCGCATCCTCAGCCGTGAGATCCCCGTGTCTGCGCTGGAACTAGCAGAGCTGGGACGGCAGGCGCAGCTGGTCGGCATCCATGGTGTGGAAGGCACCGAGCGCTTCGTGAAAATCATGGCCGACCTCGGACTGGTCATGCGTGACGTGAACGGGCAGGCGGGCGACGTGAGCCACACCGGGGAGGAGCTGGTGAAGTTCCTGAGGTCGATCGACACCCGCCCGGAAGACATGATCGCGGGCCTGGAAGACGCGGCCAACAGCATGGCCGCCCTGAAGACCCAGTTTGGCGTTCAGATCCCACAGGTGATCGGGCTGGCGACCTACTGGTCTTCGTTCGGCAAGGCTGCGGGCTTCACCAAAGAGCAAATCCTCGGCGTCTCCGCTGGCCTGGTATCCGTCGGTGCACGCGCGCAGGCGTCTGGCAGCACGCTGACCAAATTCTCTCAGCAGCTCCTCGGAGCGCTGAACGATGGTGGGGACAGGGCGGAAGCCTTCTCCTCGATCATCGGCATCACGACCGAGGAGTTCCAGAAGCTCGGGCGCAGCAACCCCTACGAAATCCTGGTCCGCTTCGCTGAGGCGATGGAGCAGGCAAGTAAGGCCGGGCAGAGCTACGACACCGTGCTGGCCCGCGTCGGCATCCGGGGCGTCATCGCTAACCGCGTCATGGCCGAACTCGCAAAGACCGCGCCCAACCTGCGCAAGGCCGCTGAAACCTCGGCTGCTGGAGCAAAGGACAGCGCGAGTCTGTCCCGCGTCGCCGGGGAGGCAACGAAGAACTGGAACGATGAGAGCGTCCGTCTGAAGAACTCCTTCGCGGACCTGAAGATCGCGCTCGGAGACCAGTTCATCCCCGCAGCCACCACCACGGTGAAACTGTTGGCACAGGGGGCGAACTCCGCGACTGAGTTTTTCCGGAGCTTCGAGGCCCTCCCGCAGCCCGTGAAGGACCTGGGCAACGGGCTGATCCTGGTCGGCGCATCACTGGTCGGCCTGCGCATCGGCATCACCTCGCTGTTGCTGTTGAGGACCACACTGCTGGCGACCTCAGGCGCGTTCGCCACACTCCGGGCCGCGCAGCTCGGGGCCGCTGGTGCAGGCGCGGCGGCGGGCGGCGTGTCGCTGCTGACCAACCTCACCCGCCAGCGTTCGGTCGTCACCGGCCTCACGACGGCATGGACCGCGCTCAAGGCCGTGCAGATCAGCAGCATCTTCACGGGCGCGGGCGCAGCCGCCCTGAACGCGGCCCCCGCCCTGCTGGCCTTCGGATCAGCGGCTGTGGGGATCACCGCGATCGCTGGCCCGCTGGCGTACATGACGAGGCTGTTCCTTGAGCAGCAAGACGTCCTGAAGGCCACGCAAGCCTCACAGAACCAGTACGACGCTGACATGGTGGCAAGATACGGCGAGCAGGGCGCAAACGCGGCCCGCACGCTTGATCTGCTGTACACCATCCGGCGCGAGACTGTGGCAAACCTGACGGCGGCAAGGAACGCAGGCGACGAGGCGCAGGTGAAGGTCATGGAGACCCGCCTGGCTAAGGTGTCTGCGCGCCTCACTGTGGTGCGCGGTGATGTGAAGGCCGCGATCGAGGAGGCAAAGAAAGCCACAGAGGGCGAGGACAAGGCACTGATTCGCGCGCCCGGCGATGTGGTGGACCGCAACACCGCTTCTCAGGTCAACAAAGACCTGCGGACTCAGCGGGAAAAGGACTACACGGCATCGCTGTCTGCAACGGCGAAGAAGCTGGCAGAGATCAACCACTTCTATGCTGCGCTGGAAACGCAGGTCAAAAAGAATGTGGTAGACGACAAGCTCCGGGCCGAACTGCTGGAGAAGATCAACACGCAGCGGGAGCGCGGGCTGAGGCTGGCCGTCGCGCAGGAGCGGGCCGACGCGGGGGCAGAGGTCGCGAAGGGCGCGCTGGAGGTAGAGAAAGCGCGCGTTGACGCGATGCAGGACGGCCTGGCGAAACAGCGGGCGCTGCGAGAGCTGGCCGTCGGTGAGGTGGAGCGCAACGCCAAGGAGCTGGCCCGCAAGTACGCCATCTTTCCCGAGAAGGTCGCTGAACTTGAAGCGCAGTCGCGTCAGAAAGTGGCAGCGATCAGGCAGGAAGGGGCGCGTGCCGACCGGGACTACATCGCCGGCATCGTCACGAAGCTAGAGGCAGACGCCACCGCTGCGATAGCGAAGGCAAAGACCGGAGTCGCTGGCATCACAGCGCAGGCCGGACAGGACGTGTCAGAGATCAACCGCAGGCAGACCGAAGCCATCGGACAGGTCGGCGGAGACCGAGCCGCTGTGGCCCGTATCGTGGCCGCCGGGAACGCGCTTCGGCAGGCACGCGGGGTCGAGCTTCAGAAAGACCTGGCAGAGGAAGCGAAAGCGGCCAAAAAGAAGGCAGAGGACGCAGCGAAAGAAGTCGCTGATGCTGTCAGGGCCACGCGCGACCGCCTACGGGCCATCAGCGACGCGGAAAGCCGAGGCCGCCGGGAACTGGCTGATCTGATCCGCGCGAGCACGGAGGCAGACCAGGCGCAGGACCTGAGGGGCACCGAGGGCAACGAAGCGGCGAAGCTGGCCGTCATTCAGCGCTACTCCGGGCGCATCCTGGCCGCGCGTGTGGCGGGCATACAGGAAGAGTATGCCGCCGCACAGCAGGCCAGGAAGCGGGAGCTGGACGACGCGCTGGCTGACCCCAAGGCTACCCGGGGAGAGCGCAACGCCCTCACCTCGCAGTACCGAACGGACCTGGGCACCATGGCCGCGAAGTACGCACAGGAAGTCGGAGAGGCAAACCGGACCGCCGTCAACGCGCTTCAGGACGCCGAGAAGCAGGCTGTGGCTCAACAGAACGCACTCATCGTCTCCCGCGCGCAGCTGAACACCGCACGCGCTCAAGACGCGCTGAAGCAGGCGAAGACCACAGCTGCGGAGGCCGCCGGGAGGCAGGCCGTCATCTCTGCGCTCAAGGACGAGCTGGCGCTGAAGGTGCAGCTGGCCGCTGTGGCAAGCCGGGGAACCGACCCCGCCGCCGCGCTGGCCGCACAACAGGACCTCATCGTCGCCCGAGCAGCGCTGCGGGACGCGCAGGACCAGGACCGCGCCGCACCGCTCCAGCGCGCTGGCGAGGAACTGGACCTGGCAAAAGCACGCCTGCAGCTCACCATTGATCAGTCGGCCACCGAGAAAGACGCGGCCACCGCGCGGGGGCTGGCACTTCAGGCACTCAGGGAAGAGGTCGCGCTCAAGGTCAAGGCAGCGGGCCAGGCGCAGGGACGCGGGGAGCAGATCACCGCTGAGCTGGCCGTCATCACGGCACGCAAGGCTGTGTCTGATGCAGAGCGTGAGGACCGGCAGCAGCGGGTAAGTTCCGCAGCTGAGGAGACCGCCCGCTACCGCACCGCCGCCGAGTACGCCGCCAGCATGACCGTTAACGCGGGACTGCGGGAGAAGTACGAGGGGAACGTCCGGGCATCCCTGGCAGCAGAGGCCGAGGCGTACACCCGCATCGCAGCCACGGCGGCCAGCGAGCAGGAGCGCAACGGCTACCTCGATAAAGCCGCTGACCTGCAACGCCAGATCGCTCGGAGTCTTGAGGACAGCCGGAAGGCCCGCCTCGGTGACCTGAGCGCAGCACGGGATCAGCAGGCGGCCACACTGGACGCCGCACTGAACGAAGCCCGGAGCGCCACCGAACGCCTGGCAGCACGGCGGAACCTCGCCGCCGACGCACAGGAACAGGTGAGCTACTACACCGAGCTGGAGCGGCTGTACCGCGAGCAGGGCCGCGCGCAGTCTGAGATCGGAGACGCCATCAACGGCAGGCGCGCAGCAGAAACGCGCGTGCGTGATCTGGTCAAAGAACAGCTTGATGATCAGAAACGCCTCGCTGACGCATCAAAGACGCTCACCACACAGGCCGCAGAACTGCGCGACGTGTGGGCAGCGGCCATGGACGACAGCGCGGCAAACAGGCAAAACCGCGCGCTGGTACGCACTCAGGCCGCTTTTGTTGAGCTTGAACGCACGACCGGCACGTACCGCACCACACTCAAGAGCACCACAGGGGCGGTGCGCATCGGGGAGTCGGCCATCGAGTCTACCGGTGAGGCCATCAGCAACCAGAGCAAGGCCATCAGCAACGCGCAGCAGGCCCTTTCCGAGCTGAGAAGCGAGTGGGAGGCACAGAAGAGCGCGGTTGACAGCCTGAACTCCAGTCTGAACACCTTCGCTGGGGCCACCAAGAACCAGGCGGTGCTCGACGGCATCTCCGCACGCGCGCAGAACGCGTACGCGGAGAGCCTGCGAGCAGCGCAGGACGCCCGCGCCCGCTACGGCGCTGGGAGTCCCGAGTACGCCGCCGCTGTGGACCTGAGCGCGAAGAGCTTTCAGGCTGCATCAGGGGCCATCAAGGCCGCAGCCGACAACCAGGCCGCAACTGTGGAAGCCAGCGCCCGGAAACAGGCGAAGGCGTACCAGAGAACGGCTGATGCGATGGGAACCGTGCCTGAGGTGCTGCGCAAGACCCAGGACGCTCAGCAGGCCACCTATCAGCGGCAGGCAGACAAGATCAAGCAGACCGCTGAAGACCTGGCTTCATCTCTGGCCGAGCAGGGGCTGGGGCTTGACATCGTAGGCGCGCTGAACGCTGCGCAGGCGGGCGCTGTGGGACTGGAGCGCAAGCTGGGCGGCGCTCAGAAGCTGCTGAAGGGGGTGCTGGGAGACGGCGGCAACGTGCTGACCATCAGCGTCGACCCCAAGCTGGCCGAACAGGTCAAGCCGGCTGGCGAGGTGCTGGGCCAGATCGCTGCCCGGGCGATGATCTCCGAGTTGAGCAGGTCGCGGCTTGACCTGGAGCGGCTGGCTCCGAGTCTCGCCAACGTCACCACGACCGTGAACAACACCATCAACATCGACGGCCGTTCCACCACCGCACCGCCGGCTGTGGTGCGCGCGACGCAGACCATTCTCGACTGCGCCGCTCAGAAGGGCCTCAAGTACGCGGCACGGAGGGGGTGAACATGGTCAATCTCGACAACAACCTCAAGCTGAACGGCGTGTGGATGCGGTTCGTTCCTGACGTCCGACTGGCGGGCGGCGGGGGCGGTGCCGTGGTCCACAGGCTGATGAACGGCCAGCTGGTCGTCATCGAGACGCCCAACCGTGAGGCGCTGACCCTGACCGTCAGCGGGGAGAACCTGATCGACCCGGCAGACGCGTATCGCATCTGGGCGCTGTGGGCTGACCGGGTGAACTTCCCCGTCATCGCACAGGGCGCAGGTCCGAGCGGCGGCGACGTGATCTCAGAGCACGCGATCATTCTCGAGCAGCCGATCTTCAAGTACATCACAGACGGCGAAAACGCTGGCTGTGAGTACGCCTTCGTCATCAACATTCTCTTCTAAAGGAGGGCACCATGAAACTGAGTTTTGAGATGTTCCCCTCGCTCCTGCCGGTGATCGCCGTCTCGCTCGACGTGCCAGAGAGCGGCGAGCGCGTGACCGGTGTGCTGACTGTGGCTGGCGACGGCGAGGCGCTGGCGTACACGCAAGACATCGCCCTCATCATCAACATCGAGGAGGCCGGGCAGATCAGCAGCGAGACGTGGGGGCCGTTCAAGGGTGTAGGGCACTTCAGCCACACGCCGGAGACCGGCATCACCGTGATCGCCCTGGTGCATCAGGGCAGCAGCCAGAGCGGCTACCCGTTCACCCCACGCACGGGGCAGACGGTCGGCCAGAACCTGAACCTGAACTGGCCTGACCTCATCGGCATCAACCGCATCCCCGCGTGGCTGCTGAACACGCCGGTCAACATCCCGCTGGAGGCCGCCCTCGCTTTTGAGGACCACTACGGCTTCTTCGACTACCTGCTCGGCGCGTTCGGCTACTCGCTGATCGAGTCGGAGGCAGGCCTGGGCTGGGTTCTCGGCGGCGGCGCTGTGGGGGACGTTGTGAACTCTGCACAGCCCTTCACGTCCGGGCCGCGCAACGTTGACACGCTGTCTGTACCGCGCTTCATGACGGTGCGCGGGAAAGAGGAGATCGTTGACACCCCGCCCCCGGAGACCGCCGAACAGGAGGCCCGGCGGCTGCGTGTGGCTGCGATCATGCAGGAGTCGCACGCGCAAGGGCGCATCAGCGATGAAGAGGTGTGGGAGCTGTCAAAAGACGGCGTGTTTGAGCACGAGGAGTTCACAGCAGACAGGGCTGCAGATGAGGTGGGCTACCAGAAAGTGACGGAGACGAAGACTAAGGTAAACTTCGCCGTCACCCAGGAAGTGCGCACCACCATCAACATTCAGCCTGTGACCGTGACCGGGCCAGACGGCGAGCGCTACCCCCTGACGGCACGCAGCACCGACACCACCACCGTCAACCACAGCTACGGCATGCTGCAGACCCGACGCGTGTCGACCGGTTCGACGACCGTCACGGAGACCGCGCAGCAGCTGATCGGCACCGCCCCCACGCTTGACCCGCCGCTTGACATCGCGGTTTACGGCAGCCGGACGACCACGGCGACGCGCAAGACCTGGACCCCCGGCGGCTGGGTGCGCCTGGTGAGCGTCACCACTGTGGTGGAGCAGCTCAAGGACAACGCGGTGATCTACAGCGCAACGTCAACAGACATCACGTCATGGGTGCGCAGCGGCAGCGACAGGTGGAGCAGCGTTCAGCAGACCTCAAGCCCGACTGAAGCGCCCGTGTACGACGACGAGGACGAGGTCGCGTACTACATCAACATCCCACAGGTGCAGACGCGGGTAAGCCCCGACTCTGGGCCGCCTGAGATGGCCCCGCAGTCTGACGATGGCCTGCGCAACCTCAGCGGGGAAACCGGCGGGGCAGCGAAGTTTTCTGTCACGCCCGAGGTAGTCAAGGGCACGCTGGGCTACGGCGAACCCGTGACCATTGACATTCCCTGGCTCGCCGGGCAGTCCGCTGTGCAGGACGCGGCAGACCTGGCCGCAACGCTCCGGGGCCGCCCGCGCCACAGCTATCAACGCACGTACGCCCTCCCGAGCGGGCTGCGGCGCGGGGACGCCGTTCGGTCGCTGTCTGTGGTTGCTGATATGCGAGATCTAGAAATGCCGTACAGCGAGACGGTCGAGACCTCATGGACCGCGTGAGCGGGATCGTAGTGGAGCGTCTCGCCGGGAAGGGGTACGTCATCGCCACAGATGACGGGCGCAGGGTCAACGCTCAGAGCAAGGTTGATCTGGCACTCGGATCAAGAGCGACGGCTGTCTATCTGGGAGGTGGAGTATGGGGTGCGATGGTAGACGGGACTGCTTAGACCCCTGCTGCGCCTGCGCGCCGCCCGCGTGCGAGCCTGCGGTTCACACGGTTGTGGAGCGCACCGCCGGCGGGTTCGTGACCGAAGACGGACAGCGGCACACGGGCAAGGGCGACTACGCGCTCGGGCGCGTGCTGTGGATCGGTTGCCACGGCGAGGTGCCACCCGGAACCCAGCACATGCACCCTCCCCTGCTGCTGACTCAACCGCGCAGACGGCGGGCACGCAGCGCTCCGGGCGGGATCAAAGTGCCGTACATCAAAGCCTGGCCCGTTCGCCAGATCGAACCGTTGACCGGCGGCTGGGTACCGCGCGACACCACGAACGAAGGGTTATCAAGCCCGTTCGGACCCACCGGCGTCGGCCCGCGCGGCAACTGGATCAGGACCGGCAGCAACACCCTCAGATACCTGCAAGTCGGCAACCTGTACGAATCCGGCCCGAGAAAGAACTGGACAGACCGCACGCCCGGCTTCCACAGCGGCGTCGCCTACATCGACCTGCTCAGGGTTGAGGTCCGAGAGGCGCGCATCGAGATCGGCCCTGAAGACCTGTACCCCGACAAGCAGATAGCGCAGTCCGGCTGGCTGTTCAGGGCCACCCCGGAGCCGAGCGCCGCAGAGCACAACACGCTCCTCGACGATGGCAAGTATGGCGAGCCAGCCTACTACGACCGGCCACTCGCGCCCGGCATCCCGGCGAAAGAACCGGCGATGGCGTACGCCGTGGAGATGCTGGCTGACCGCTGGCGCGTCCACATGCGGCTGCTGTTGCAGGGTATGAGCTGGGACGGCGACGCAGGCGACGGGTACAACGCGAACATCGGGTTCAGCGACATCACGGCCAACCTAAAACTGCAGAGCTTCGCGGCGACCGTGGACATTGGACTGGACGGCCAGATCATCGGCCAGGCAGTCGGACCGCGCACCATCCTGGCATCCGCAACGATCACTGACCTGGCCCCACAGGTCGACGCCGGTTATGCGGCGGCCGTCAACAGTCGCATGTCAGAGCTGAACACCTGGCTTGACAGCATGGAGACGCCCGAGCCAGACCTGAGCACGGTCGTTCCCGGCAGCACGCAGGACCAGGTGCAGCTGACCGGGCCAGCCGTGCAGATCGGGAAGGGCGTCTGGCGGCAGCCCGTTACAGACACGCAGCCGCTGATTCTGGCGGGCGTGAAGGGCGCAGCGAAACCCACAGTCGGCGGCCTGAAGATGCTGAGCTACGACGCTGGCGCGGTGTGGCTGAGCGCAGACCCGAACATCTTCGGCAACCCCGACCACCAGGGGCCGGCGGTGCTGTCAGTGAGCAACCCAGGCTACGCGCTCACGCAGCGGCTGGGCATCCGTCCGCGTCTCGCCGCGCCTGTGAGTTCGTTCCTGGCTACCCGGGTACGCGCACTTCAGGAGTTTCAGCCGTCAGAGGCAACCGTAACTGACCTCAACGGGCAGACGGCACCCACGCCTGCGGACGCCTCCACGCCCTGGTACGACGCGGGCGGCAGCCTCGGCGACGGCTTGCTGACCGTGAAGTTCACCGGGCTGCCTGAGGACGGCTGGGACCTGTGGGCGCTGCTGGTGCGCGAGATCAAGACGCCAGTCTCAACGACCTACCAGTCTGACCGCACCCGCATCAACAACCCGCTGGCCGCCGACGTGGAGAACCCGGACGGCGCTGCGGTGTGGCATCTCAGGGAAGACGCCGGGCCGGACGAGCTGACCATCACAGTCATTCCCGCTGCGCGCCGGGCGATCACGGGCATCACGCTGGTATACGCATCACTCGCTACAGACATGACACCGGCGCTCGACTGGCCGTTCTAAAGGAGGCACACATGCAGGAGATCAACAACATCCCGCCCGCGCAGGCGCTGCGGCTGTACCGGGGCAGCGATGTAGACATTCAGCACCCGCTGAGCCGCGACGGAGTACCGATCAGCGGAGCGGAGCTGCTGGCATACGAGGCGTGTACCTACAAGATGCAGTTCAGGACGCGGCCACACGGCGGCTGCCTCCTGGCTGAGGCTGAGTACCTGGGCTTCGCGGTCACAACCAACCCCAACACAGGATTCGATGAAGCGGGGCCATTCTTTCGCATCAGGGCCAGCGAGGCAGACAAGCTGCGGGCCGTCTGCTACGCCGACATTTTCTTGATCGACTCGCTTGGGCATCAGCGGGCGCTCATGACTTTTGAAGTCGAAGCGGAAGGCCGCGTAACCCAGACCGCAGGAGGTACACCATGATCAGACTACCGATCGACATCACCGACACCGTGATAGAAGCAGACGGCGCTGTGCGCGTGCTGGGCGGCATCGCTGGCCCACCCGGCGCGCAGGGGCAGGCTGGCGGAACAGGAGCAGTGGGAGAGCAGGGCACTCCCGGACCCGCCGGTGGACCTGGCCCCGTCGGACCCGTCGGACAGACTGGACCCGCTGGAGCAACTGGACCTGCTGGCGGACCCGGACCTGTGGGCAGCAAGGGCGATCAGGGAAACCCCGGCGTCAAGGGAGACGACGGCACGCAGGGCATCCCCGGCCCGACTGGCGGACCCGGACCCATCGGCCCCGCTGGCACAAAAGGCGATCAGGGCGCAGTCGGACCCGCAGGAGGCGTTGGACCCGCTGGAGCGGATGGCACCCCAGGCGAACCTGGACCACAGGGGGGAGTTGGACCTGCGGGAGGAGTAGGACCCGCTGGACCCATCGGACCACAGGGCGCGCAGGGGCCAGCGGGAGCGACCCCGGACCTCAGCGGCTACGCGACGAAAGTCTCAGTGAACACGCTGACCACACGCGTGAGCACGAACGAGACGGCGCTCATCAGTCTCGACACCTACGTCGAGGCCCTGCGCACCGAGGCGGAGGCCAACTGGAATAGTCTCGGAGACCGCACGGATGCGCTCGAGGCTGTGGACCACTCGCTGTTCGCGGTCAAGACCGAGGTCGCCAGCGCGCTGGCACTCAAGGCGAACGCGAGCACCGTTGCTGCGCTGACCACGAAGGTCGGCGATCTCAGCACGCTCACCACCACAGAGAAGGGCACCATCGTCGCGGCGATCAACGAGATCAAAGCGTCGGGCGGCGGCGCGAGCACGCCCGGACCGGCAGGCGCTGATGGACCTGTGGGGCCTCAGGGCGTCAAGGGCGACACGGGCGCGGATGGACCCATCGGACCCCAGGGCGTGAAGGGAGACACCGGCGCAGATGGTGGAGTGGGATCCGCAGGAACCGACGGACCTGTGGGACCCCAGGGTGTCAAGGGGGACACCGGAGAAGATGGTGGAGCCGGACCCGCAGGACCAGATGGAACCGTGGGACCCCAGGGCGTCAAGGGAGACACTGGGGCAGACGGCGGAGCTGGACCCGCAGGCGCTGACGGACCCATCGGACCTCAGGGACCCAAGGGAGACACCGGCGCTGATGGAGGAGTGGGACCCGCCGGACCAGAAGGACCCGCTGGACCGCAGGGACCAGCTGGACCCGCAGGCGCGGACGGCACCGGCGGCGGCGGCGGCATCACTCCGCCTGCTGAGTTGGCCGGGACGCAGTACGAGCTGGCAAACTACGCCGATGAGACTGGCAGTGTGCTGGGGCGCAGCCTGCTGTTCGTTGACCCGGCGAAGGGCATCTTCAACAAATCGGGCGACACCGCTCCGGGCATGGGCAGGGGTTCATCTTCGGTCGATCTTCAGATGCGCCGGAGCGCCGCCGATCAGATCGCATCAGGCGACTACAGCGCACTGATCGGCGGGTACGCGAACAGGTCGGCAGGGTACGCGGCTGGCATCCTGGGCGGCTACGGCAACACCACCACCAACTACTACACCTCTGTGGTAGGCGGATTGCAGAACAGCGCGCAGGGCAACTACAGCGGTGTTTTCGCGGGCCAGACCAACCTCACGACCGGCAAGAACGCGGTCGTCATCGGAGGCGAGGCAAACAGCGCGGGTGGGTTCGCGAACTCGGTCGTGGTAGGCGGCAGCAGCAACACGATCGGGGGCGGCGGGACCGTCGCTGCGGCGATTGTGGGCGGCACCAACAATACCGTGACAGACGCGAGCAACGGTGTGGTCATCGGCGGCACCGGAAACACGGCGTTCGGCAACAACAGCGCAGTCGCGGCAGGGAGCGGTGCACAAACCAAAGCTGAGAACGCGCTGGCGTTCGGCACCACGATCAGCAGGCGCGCGGGCCAGGTCACGTTCGGCGCAGACGCGGGCCGGATGGCGCAGGCCGCGCTTGTCACCCTGCACAGCCCCGGCGCGGTCAACAACGGCTCGACCGTTGAGCTGCGCACCGACGGCAGCAGCAGCAACCGCGACTCGAGCAGCGCGCAGACCGGCGCGAACCGCATCGAGATCGGCGTCGACCAGTGCCTGACGTTTCGCGGAATGGCGATGTGCGTCTCTCGCACCTCAGGGGGCGACAGCGGCACGTATTTCACCACGCCAGAGCTTGTCACCTGGCGCATCGAGGGCAGCCTGCGCGTCAAGGGCACCAAAACAGTGCAGGGAGGGGACTGGACTCTGGTACCCGAGATCACCGGCCTGAGCATCGTGAAAGACGGCAGCGGGGCGAAGCCGGTGCAGTCAGAGAACGTTGATCTGCAGATTGAGTCGGCGGTAGACGGCCAGCGCGCGTTCCTGCGCTTTCTCGCAGTAACAGGCGGCGCAACGGGAACCTCGGGCGGCGAGTGGGCAGTCTCGCTGCAGCTGCTCGAGTACGGCTACAACCTCGCATAAACCCACACAGGAGGCCCGCACATGCACTACACCACGCCCCGCCCCCCGCCGCAGCATGACGGGGGGCAAAACCATGCCTGAACGCAACATCTCAGTCATCAGTCAGTTGCTGGTACCCAGTCTTTTCGCGTCTTTGATGCAGCTCGCGCTCATGTGGGCGCTGGGCATCCGGATCATGCCCCTTCGCACGTTCGGCGCGATGTTCATCGCCGCCGGGACCGGGGGCGGAGCATCGCTTTTTCTGGCCGAGGTCGTGCACCTCAGCGCGACCCTCTCAGCAATCATCGGAGCGATGACCGGCGTGCTGCCGGTCGTGTTCGTTAGCTTCATGGCGCTCAAGTGGGTGTCTAAGCGCCTCGGCGTTGACTTGAGCGACCTGAATCAGATGCTCGACACGATGCGCGCGCAGATGGACAACCGCAGCGGCACGGACCCAGCGCCCCACACCACGGAAGCGCTGGAGGAACCCGCACCCCCGGAGCCGATCGAGATCGATTTCCCGGAAGCCGCGCCGGAGGAGGCGAGTCCGTATGACCCCGCATGAACTTTTTCTGATGTGTCAAGGGTGGTGGCTTGACTCGGAGGCTGGGCCCGAGCTGCTGTTCGGCGTACGGTCTGCCAGCGCCGCCCTGTTTGGCCTGGCAGCCGCACTGTGGACCTGGAACGCGGTGCAGCCAAACGAGCTGGAGAAGATCTGGAGTGATGCGGACTGCAAGCGCTTCAGGATCTCAAACTGGCTCATGGCGCTTGGAGTCGCGGCGATGGCAACATACCTGGCCCTTGCTGCGGTCTTTGAGTTCAACCGCACCTCAAGCCCGCATCGGCTGCTGGTCGCAAACGGTGCGCTGTCAATCCTGGGATTCGCGCTGATCTTGATGGCGATCCTGTGGCGCGTGCACTACGTCAAAAAGCGGCTGGAGTGGCGCAGGGAAGGCCGGGATGTGGAGGTGCTATGAAGAAACTCATCATAGCCGCCGTGCTGGCTTTCGGATTCGCATCAGCAGCAAGAGAACCCACACTGAGCGCGCTTCACTACCAGGTGATACGCGTTGAACCGGTAGAGCGGCAGTTCTACGGGCTCGGCCAGAGCAAGCCGGTGGTGGGTGTCTTCAGTACCACCTACCGGATCGCCGGGAAGGTGGTCAAGCCGAACGTCTTCTGGTTCAGCCTGCGCCCAGGCGACGAGCTCGACGCGAAGGTCAGGCATCACGCGCTGTTCAGCATCGCCGTAGCCGCCGACATCAACCTCCGCCGATGAGCAGCTCGCTGATCTGGCTCCTGTGCGGCGTGCATGTGCTGCTGCTGTGCGCTGTGGCGTGGGTGTGCATCAGAGCGGCGTGGGAAGGGCCGGAGCGCGAGGAGTAGGGCTGCATCTCTGGAAGGTGTGGCCTGGCGCCGCGTGCGCGGCGCGCCCGCGTGCCCACTTAAAAGAGCAACCCACAGCCAGCGAAAGCGCAAAGAGTAGAGATGCAGGGGGATGTGCACTGCGCCGCGTGCGCGGCGCGCCCGCAGGCCCGTTCTAAAGAGCAGCCCAACCCTAGCGAAAGCACAAAGAGTAGAGATGCAGGCTGATGTGGCACAGCGCCGCGTGCGCGGCGCGCCCGCGTGCGTCCTTAAAAGAGACACCCACAGGAGGACCCCATGAGATACACCATCACGCCCGACATCATCCGTCGGGCGGTTCCACGTCATCCCGATCCGCAGGCCGCCGCAGCCGCGCTCGACGAAGCCTGCGAGCGCTACGGCGTCACCACCCGCCCCGCCGTCGCGATGCTGCTCGCGCAGCTCACCCACGAGTCAAGCATCATGCCCGTGTCAGAGAACCTCAACTACAGCACAGAGGCCATGATGGGAGCCTGGGATCGCAGGTTCCCCACGGTCGCGTCAACCCTCCCCTACGTGCGTAACCCCGTCAAGCTCGGCAACTACGCGTACGGCGGGCGCATGGGCAACGTCAACCCCGGCGATGGATTCCTTTTCCGGGGACGCGGGTACATGCAGATCACGGGACGGGACATGTACCGCGCGATCGGACGCGCCATCGGTCTGGACCTGGAGAGCCAACCGGACCTGCTCCTGACCCACAGAGCGAGCGCCCTGTCTGCCCTTGAACTCTGCAAGCGGAAGGGCCTGCTCGGAATCCTGGGCGGCGGTGACGTGGACCGCGTCTCCCGCACGATCAACGGCGGCGACAACGGCCTAAAACACCGGGCGGAGCTGTACCACAGATTCATGCAGATCTTCCCCGCTGAGCAGACGGCCCCCGTGCCGCCCGCGCGCAGCACGTCGGTGTTCTTGACCCACAGCGGGGAGCCGCCTGTGCGCAGCCTGTGGGACGGCAAGCCCGGCGGCATCTACGGGGGTCACGCGCTGGATGAAGCGTTCTTCGGGCGCGTGCGGGCGATGTACCCGAACCCCGGCACCTACCCACACGGCGGCCTGCAGATCACCGTGGCCGACGACGGCGCGCTGATCCTGGCCCGCCTCTAACCCGAGTCCAGATTCTGAACTGCCCACAGGTCACGCGCCTGTGGGTCCGCCCTCTCACGCCATCAGGAGGCACACACCATGACCATCGACCCCCGCATCACCGCGATCCTCGAAGCCCGCAAAACCGCAGGCATCGTCATCACCAAAACCCTCACCCCTGCAAGCATCCCCGCCACCCCTCCGGCCCGCACCGGCGGCAGCATCGGCGGCGGGTTCAGCGCGCAGAGTGTGGGCATCCCTGCGGCTGCGCCCGCGCCGACTCCCGCGCCCGCGCCTGTGGAAGTGCCCGTTCCTGACGCCGAACTGGCCGTCATTCTCACCGACGTGATCAGCGCAGGCGAACATCTGGTCAAGGAGGTGCTGGCCGCCTTCGGGGACAGGAAGCTCAGCATCATGGAAATCGCTGACCTCGCGACCCAGGTGCGCAACCTGATCAGCCTGGCCGTCGGTCAGGCAGCTCCAGCGATCAAGGGCACCTCGGCGCGCGACCTGGTGATCCTCGTGCTGCCGACGTTCATCGTGAAGTACATCATTCCCCACGTGCCGATTCCCGCCTGGGCACCCAGCTGGCTGCGCAGCAAGATCACCGCTGGCACCATCAGCGGGCTGATCAAGGGCCTGGAGTACGCGTACACCAACTGGGTCAAGCCCCGCATCGGCAAGAAGTAACCCCCGGCCCTGGCACTCACCGCCAGGGCTTTTTCGTGGTCCCATTATGAGTGTCCGATGAGCCACACGGCCCGTCGAGGTCTGACCTTTCGCATGTTTTCGCCGTGTTTGTCGCGTTTCGGCATGCGCGGCGCACGAGACTGCCTCATAAAGGGGAAGAAGGGGAAGGAGATAGAGGAGGACTCTACTGTGGTTACATGGATGACTATCGAGCATCCCCCGAGGTCTGACCTTTCGGGCTTTTTCGCCGTGTTCATCGCAAAACAGGCGGTAGCGTTCATGAAAACACACAGGGGGCAGCCAAAGCGGGATGTTCTCACATACACTCATCCGACATGAAGATCATCTTCCGGCACAGCAGGGGGCGCGGCGAGTACGAGATGAGCGGCGACAGCGACGGGTACACCACCGCCGACGTGGTGGACAAACACCTGACTGTGGTCCTCTCCCCGAACTGGCGTATCAACACCGGCCTGGTCATCCGACGCGCCGAAGGGAAGACCCGCATTCGGTCCGAGGTCAAAGGTGAGCATATCGGTGTGCAGCGGCAGGTATGCGCGGCCCTGCTCCTCAACCCCACCGTGCGCTCGCAGTCCGGGGTGGACAGCGGAGGGCAGCTGCTGGACTACATCGAGGCCAGCCACATCGAGATCAACGGCGATCAGTTCGTCTTCCACGCGGAGACAATCCAGCTCAGTGATGCCACAGCCGAGGCGCACATCAACGTGGCAAAGCGGGCCGGTGAAGTGCAGGAGCTGTGGAGACGTGCCGACGAACTGCCGTTCTACGTCAGTGAGGCCATCAAGCAGCACCAGGAAGGTGTCACGTCCGGCAACCCCGTCTCAAAGGCGACGTTCAAGTCCTACGAGCAGTTGCCCAAGTTCGTAGCGTCTACAGACCCAGAGGCTGAGGAACTGATGGAAGGCGCGGGGGACCTGCTGCCAGGCCTGCAAACCCTCACGAACGCCCCCGTGAGCCGCCCGCTGTTCGACGTGGAACTGATCCCCGTGCAGGAAGTCGAACTGAAGCGCAGGACCATCGCAGCCTGGAGGAAGTGGCAGCTCACCAGCTCGCGCGGCCACTCGGGACGCGTGTTCCGCGAGGGCGTCCGGGCAGCGTACGACTCGACCTGTCTGATCTGCGGCGTGAGGTTGCCACCGACCCCAGGCAACGCGGCGGGCGTGGACGCGGCGCACGTGCTGCCCTGGCGTCAGTACGAGCTGGATGAGGTGTACAACGGCGTCTGCCTCTGCAAAACGCATCACTGGGCCTTCGACAACCGGCTGCTGGCGATCATCGCTGACGACGCCTCCGACGACTACCGTGTGGAGATACCAGAGCGGGCCAGGAATGCGCTCCTGGCCCGAGGTGAAACGGCGATGCTCAGCTGGCTTGAGTCTTTCGTCGGCGTGATCCCTGAGGCGCGGCTGCCACGAGATCCTCTCCTACGGCCACGGCGAGAGTTTCTGAATATCCTGGCAGCGAACCAGGAGCTGGACTAGCAGCCGCCTGCTCATCGGCCACAGACGCCTCAAACCTGTTCTGCAGGTACAGATCAATCCGCTCAGCCAGCCAGCGGGCAACACCGACCGTCACGGCGTTCCCGATGCTCTTGTATCGGGCGCTTTCCAGCTTGTCAAAGTCCCCGCTGTAGTTCTTGAGCATCGTCCAGCCAGCCGGGAACCCCTGGATGCCCTCGCACTCGCCTGCGGTCAACCTGCGGACTTTTCCGAGCTTCGGATAGGTTACATAGGTGCGGCTCCAGTCTGTGCCTGTGTGGCGGGCCGATGTTGCATAGAGACAGTACGCTAACTCTTGGAAGACTGGCCCTTCTCCTTCAGTATCTCCAAGCTCCTTCTTAAAGGGGGATATAGCGGCCTTCCCATGCGATCCGCCCTTCTCAAGATGCCTTCCGCCGCGTTCTGGCTCAAATAATATCTCGGATGGTCCTGTTGCATCTCGATAACATCCAACAATGAAGACTCTGTCACGTGACTGGGGGACGTTGAAGTATTTACTGTTAAGAGTACGCCATCCGACAGCGTACCCGAGTTCGGCCAGCGCTTGAATAACGGTTCCGAAGTCTCTTCCGCCGTGGGAAGATAGTAAACCTGGCACGTTTTCGATGACAACAACTCTGGGAAGTGACTCGCCCAGAAGTCTAGCAAAGTCGTGGAAAAGTCCTGATTGAGCGCCTTTAAGTCCCGCCCTTTGGCCCATGCGGGCAAGCGAGACGTCTTGGCAAGGAAAGCCTCCAGCCCAAACGTCGGAAACAGGGATGTCTGCACTCTTTAACTCCTTTATGCTCCCGTGCAGCAAGGCTTCAGGCCAGTGCATGTTGAGCACCTTGCGCCCGAAAGCGTCGATCTCGCACTGCATGGTCACCTGATAGTTGGCCTGCTCAAACCCCAGATCGAAACCGCCGATCCCCGAGAAAAACGAGGCCAGCCGTGGCGTGAACTGTTCTCCGTTTTTCGTCATCGCCACACTCCTCCATCGCGCACCCGCCGGCGGTCTGTTATCGCCGGGGATGCTATCAACTGCCCCTGCACTAAGCAAGGAACATAATTACTCATCTGCTCATTGTACTCAGGCGGAACGTCTCGCGCACCAGTTGCCGGGCCAGGCCGGAAAGGACCACACCCCTGCGCACGTACAAGGCCAGCGTGCCCGGCTCATCAACGCACGTAGGCCGCAGCCCTGGCCCATACCTGAGATCGCCAGCCAGCTGCATCAGGTCAAGCGCCACGTGCGCCTGCGCGCCCATCTCTTCTGGCACTACCCAGTCTTCGTTTATGCCGTCTGCATCAGGCCGCTCAAACACCCCGACCCACACGGGGCCACAGTGCCGCGCTGCCTGCCCCAGCCCGCCGCTCAGCACGCCCCAGTAGGCCGGGTCGACTACCCCGCCCTGATGCGCCCGCGCCGCCGCCAGCAGGCCGTACGCCGCCGCCATGCTGTACCCGCCTACCGTCTGAAGCCGGGCCATGCGGGCGGCCAGCTCCGCACCGCCCTCCTCATAGGCACGCAGCACCCTGACAACCACCCCTGTGGTATCGCAGTCCCAGCCCATCGCCCCAAAGGTCACAGGTTGTCCGCCGGCGAGGCCCGCAGGTGTCGCCGCTGGAGGTCGTCGTCTGAGAGTCTCAAATAAACTCTTGTTTGATCAAGCGTCGCATGCCCGAGTATCAGCTGCAGCGTAACGATGTCGCCACCGTTGCTCATGTACGCCGTCGCCATGCCCCTTCTCCACGCGTGAGGGGCCAGCTCTGCCCGGCTCCGCCCCGTCACCTCAGCCAGCCGGATCAGCACGTGATGCAGCCCACTGACGCTCAGCGGCACCCCCGAGCGGTTCAGATACAGCGTGTCAACAGTCGCCCGCGCAGGCCGCCGCTCCCGCCGCTGGTACGTGGTCACCGCGCGCATCGCCCGAACACCCACAGGTATGCGCCGCTCTCTCTGCCGCTTTGAAGTCTCCGCCCGCACCCGCAGGAACCCGCCAATCACATCAAGGTCACTCTCGCGCAGCTGGAGGAGCTCAGACATGCGTACCCCGGTGTCGAGCATAGTCAAGAGCATCGCCCGGTCACGCAGGGGGTGCCTGGTCTGCGCGCACGCCTTCAGCGCCTCACGTGCCGCCTCGCTTGAAACCGCCGGCGGACGCACCTGTGGAACGCTCGCCAGCTTGATGCGTGCCATGGGGTTACTCTCCAGCAGCTCCTCCTCATGCGCCCACCTGAGACTCGCCCTCACCCCACGCATCACGGCCGCCTCTCCGCCGGGACTCAAGCCCCGTTCCCGCAGCCATAAAATAAACCCTCCCAAATGACCGCGAGTCAGCTCGGACGGCGCACTGATCCCCTCTGCGCTCATGTACTCCGACAGCCGCTTCATGCAGTTCCCGTAGTACGTGACGGTCCCCGGTGCCCGCCGTGAGGCAGCCAGGTGCCGAGCGTGCATCCGATGCAGTTCCTCTGTGTTCATGTCCCCTCCTGTGGCTGCGGAGGGCATGAGATCGAGATGAAAAAGGGTCCCCGGAAACTCCAGAAACCCTGTCCTGCACGCGCTGGGGCGTTACCGAGCGGATACTAGATCCTAAGTCTAGTGCGTCTACCAGTTCCGCCATCCCCGCATGTGCCGCCTGACCTGATCATCCTAACCGAACGAACTGAACTCAAAGAAAAATCCGGCCCTGACCCGTGAAGGCGGTGGGCCGGAAAAAATTGGGGTGGATTAGGGGACTTGAACCCCCGGCCTCCGCTGCCACAGAGCGGCGCTCTAACCAACTGAGCTAAACCCACCATTCGCCGCGTTACTACGTCTCACGGGCCTATACATCCTAAACGTGCGCGGGCGGGGTGTCAATGACCCCGGCTTCTGCCCCGCCTTCATCCTCGCCGTGGGCGTGTTGCAGCTTGCGCCAGCGCTCCGCCACGCGCGCCTCCCAGCCCTCGCCCGTGGGATGGTACAGGCCAAGTTGAACGCCGTCTGGCAAATAATTTTGCGCGAAGGAGCCGCCGGGATCGTCAAAATAATAGGCGTAGCCCTTGCCGTAGCCCTGCTGCCGCATCAGCGCGGTGGGGGCGTTGCGGAGGTGGAGGGGCACAGGCAGATTCTCGCCGTCCCGCACCGCATCCAGAGCGCGTTTCCAGGCCACGTACACGCTGTTGCTCTTGGGGGCGAGGGCCAGATACACCACGGCCTGCGCCAGCGCCAGATCGCCTTCTGGACTGCCCAGAAACTCGGCGGTGTCGCGGGCGGCAATACACAGCCGCAGCGCCTGCGGGTCCGCCAATCCGATGTCCTCGGCGGCCATGCGGACAATGCGGCGGGCCACGTACAGCCCGTCCGCACCGCCCTCCAGCATGCGCGCCAGCCAGTACAGCGCGCCGTCCACATGCGAGGCCCGCACCGATTTGTGCAGCGCGGAGATCAGGTTGTAGAAGTCCTCGCCATTCTTGTCCATCTGCGGCAGGTGGCGGCCAAACGCCTCGGTCACGGATTCGGGGGTGACTGGGTTGGCAAGTGAACTGGCGACTTCCAGCGTGCTGAGAGCGCGGCGGGCGTCCCCGTCGGCCAGCCGGGAAAGGAGGTCCAGCGCTTCGTCCGTCGCCGTGATTCCCGGCAGCCCGCGCGGATCACTCAATGCCCGCTTCAGCAGCCCACGCACTTCTTCCTGACTCAGGGCTTCCAGCACCAGCGTCCGCGCCCGTGAGCGCAGCGCCGGGTTGACCTCAAACGATGGATTTTCAGTCGTTGCGCCGATCAGGGTGAGCAAACCCGATTCCACATGCGGCAGCAGCGCGTCCTGCTGGGCCTTGTTGAAGCGGTGAATCTCGTCCAGAAACAGGATGGTCTTCTGACCGCGCCCGCGCAGGCGTTCGGCCTCGGCGGTAGCCTCGCGCACGTCCTTGACTCCGGCAGAGACGGCGGACAGCGGGATGAAGTGCGCACCAACCTCTCCGGCCAGCAGACGCGCCAGCGTCGTTTTGCCCACGCCGGGCGGCCCCCACAGGATCAGCGAACCCAGGCGGCCCGAGGCCAGCACGCGCGACAGCGGTTTGCCCGGTCCCAGCAGGTGCGTCTGGCCCACCACCTCCGAGACGGTGCGCGGGCGCAGGCGTTCGGCCAGCGGGGCGGGAGGGTCAAACAGGGTCATGGGGCCGAGAATAATGGGTTGCGCCCCGCGCTTTGTGGACCGAAGCCCGATTTATGCTGTGCGTATGGACTTTGCCAAGCAGGTTGAACTGGCCCGTTTTCCCGCCGGGGTGATGGTGACGGTGCGCCAGACCCCGGAAGGCCGCATCTTTCAGGCCGTGCAATCCGGGCGCGGGCTGGAACTCATGGTCACCACCGACGCCGTCAAGATGTACGGCGAGGGACCGACGCTCCTGCTGGCGCTGGAGCGGTTGAAGAAAGCGGCGGAGGCCGGGTTGCCCACCGTCGGCGAGGACGGTAAGTATCAGCGGGCGGTGTTCGTGGGGGACTGAGCCGGGGAGGGTTGATGGTTAAAGGTTGACGGAAAAGGACATTCGCGCGCCTTGCCATTATCCTGCCCTCTTCCCATTATCCTGCCCCGTATGGACATCGCAGAGCGTTACATCCGGCTGGCCCACGCCATCGGCGTGCATTCCGAGGGTTTCGTGGACGGCTACGGCGGCCCGCAGGAATGGGCAGACCTCACCCGGCGCGAACCCGCCGAACTCCAGAACGAGGCCGGGGCATTGCTGGAAGACGTGCAGGGCGTGACCGACGACGCCCGCCGCGAATTTCTGCGCGTGCAGGTTTCGGCCATGCAGACCATGACCCGCATCGTGGGCGGCGAGGCCATCCCCTATGAGGATGAAGTGCGCGGGCTGTACGACATTGACCCGGTGCGTGCCGATCCGAATGAGTTGGACGCCGCTCTGGACGCCCTGGAAACGGCGGTGCCGGGAAGCGGACCACTCTCTGAACGCATTGAAAAGCTGCGTCAGAAGGTGGTGGTCCCCAAAGACGATCTGTTGCGGCTGGCGGGGCCGATTCTGGCCGAACTCCGACAGCGCACCCAGGAGCGCTTCGGCCTGCCCGAAGGCGAGGATTTCAGCATTTCGCTGGTGTCCGACAAGCCGTGGGGCGGGTACAACTGGCCGCTGGGCAACCTGAAAAGCCGGATTGACATCAACACCGATCTGCCCGTGCCGCTGACTGGCCTGCCCGATCTGCTGGCCCACGAGGGCTACCCCGGCCACCACACCGAGCATTCAACGAAAGAAGCCCTGCTGGTCCGTGAGAAAGGCTGGCTGGAACACAGCATCCAACTGATGAACGCCCCCGAATGCGCCGTCTCGGAGGGGATTGCCACCAATGCCCTAAATGCCGTGATGGACGAGGCCGAGGTCCACGACTGGCTGTGCGGCGAACTGGCCACGCTGGCAGGCTTGGACAGCAAGGACGTGCGGGTCTTTCTGGACGTCACCGGGGTGCAAAAAGGGCTGAAGAACGTGAGCGGCACGGCGGCGCTGATGCTGCACGGCGAGAAACGGTCCGAGGCCGAGGTGCTGGACTTTCTGCGCCGTTACGCCCTGGCCACCCCCGAACGCGCCCGCCAGACGCTGCGTTTTATCGGGCAGCCGCAGTTCCGGGCGTACATCTTCACCTACGCCGTGGGCAGCGATCTGGTGCAGGGCTGGACCAAAAAACACGGCCCGGAAGGCTTTGGCCGTCTGCTGCGCGAACCGCTGACGCCTGGGCAACTGGCGGCGGGCTGAAGCACTCTGGACGCTCAGACCTCCTGCCCACACGCTAGACTGCCGCCGATATGCCACTGGAGGTAGGAACACGCCTGGCGGGCCGCTATGACCTGCGTTCCCCGCTGGGCGAGGGCGGCAGCGCGCTGGTGTTCCGGGCGCACGATTCGCTGCTGGACCGCGACGTGGCCGTCAAGGTCATGCACGCGCATGTGCCCGATTCCGACAAACAGCGTTTCCTGCGCGAGGTCCGCACCCTGGCCCGGCTGACGCACCCCGGCGTGATTCCCGTGCTGGATCTGGGCCTCGACCCCAGCGACGGACGGCCCTTTTTCACCATGCCGCTGATGACCGGCGGCCCGATCACGGTGCTGGGACCGCTGGAAGATGCGCCTACCTCGCTGGCCCGCTATCTGACGGCGGCCTCGTTCGCCTCGCGGGCGCTGCATTTCATCCACTCGCGCGGCATTATCCACCGGGATCTGACCCCCGGAAACGTGCTGCTGGACGAGGCGTGGCTGCCGCGCATCATGGATTTCGGGCTGGTGGCGCTGTCGGAACACACCCGGCAACTCACCCGCAGCGGCCTGACCCTGGGCACCCCGGCCTACATGGCCCCGGAGCAGGCCAAGGGCATCGGCGTGGGACCGCTGAGCGACCTCTACGCGCTGGGAGCGGTGCTGTACCGCGTGGCCTGCGGCAGTCCGCCCTTCGTGGGCGACAGCGATCAGAGCGTGCTGTTCCAGCATGTCTACGAGAAAATCACGGACCCGCGCGACCTGAACCCGGCCATCCCAGACGCGGTGGCGCGCGTGCTGCTGGCGCTGCTCTCCAAGAAGCCCGAGGACCGCCCCGAATCCGGCGAGGCGCTGGCGCACCTGTGGGCACTGGCCCGCCGCGACATCTGGACCGGGCACGCGCGCGGCCAGTACCGGGGCGGACGCACCCGCACGGGGGAGCATCCCGACGGCCCGGCCCGCGTTTCAAACCTGAAAGAAGTCTGGAGCGTGCCGCTGCCCGGCGAGGTCACCTGGCCCGCCGCCGTGGTGGGCGAGGGCGATCTGGTGGCGGTGGGCACGCGCGGCGGGCAACTGGTGCTGACCCACGCCTCCGGGCGGCCCTTCGCCACCTATGCAGCCAGAGACGAGGTGACGGCCCCGGCAGCCTTTCAGGGTGGGCATATCTTCTTCGGCGCGTGGGACGGCACGCTGCGCCGGGTGGAACTCCAGGGCGGAGCGGAAGTATGGCGGCATCAGGCCCGCGCCGAGCTGACCGGCGCACCGACGCTGTGGGCCGGGCGGGTGCTGGCCTCCAGCCGCGACGGCCACCTGCACGCGCTGAGCGCCCGCACCGGGGAACTGGCCTGGGCCTACCGCACCGACGGCCCGGTGGCCGCCAGCCCGCTGGTGTGGGCCGGGGCGGCGCTGGTCTGCGACGAGAACGGCTGGCTGCACGCGCTGGACGCCCTGAGCGGCAGCCCGCTGTGGAAGGTGGAGGTGGGCACGGTCCACGGCACGCCCGCGCTGCTGCCCGGCACCTCCGGCGAGGCCACGCTGGTGGTGGCCACCTGGGAAGGCGAGGTCCACGCGCTGGCCCTGAGTGCCGCTTCTGGCCGGGTGGCGCTGGCCGAGGACGAGGCGATCCTGTGGACCTACGATCTGGAGGACGAGGTGTGGGCCTCCCCTGCCGTGACCCACAGCGGAACCGGCGATTCCGGGCTGGCGATCCTGGCAGGCTGGGACGGCACCGTCCGTGCCCTGCGCCTGCACGACGGCGAGGACGTGTGGGCGCACCGCATGTCGGGCCGCGTGACCGCCAGTCCGGTCATCAGCGCGGGGCTGGTCTTCCTGGCCTCCGAGAGCGGGCAGTTGTGCGCGCTGGACGTGCGCGACGGCACGGTGCGCTGGACCCAGCAGGAAGCCACGGGCGTGCAGGCCACCCCTCTGGCGGCGGGCGGCACGCTGTACGTGGCTTTCATGGACGGCACGTTGCGCGCCTACCGCCAGCACCACCCGGAGTCGCCGGAGGGCGCGTGATTCGCCCGGTTCAGTTTGATGACGCCCCCATCATCGCCCATTACCGTTTTCCAGCAGATGCGAATGCCGCCGAACGCCCGATCTATGCCGCATGGGTGACAGAGGCCATACAGCGCGGCCTGTATCAAGGATTCCTCGCGCTGGACGGTGAAGAGATGGTGGCCGGCGCGGGCTTGACCCTGCTGGAATGGGGACCGACGCACGGCGATCCGCAGCCGTGGCGGGGCCGCATCGTAAACGTCTGGACGCATCCTGACCATCGGCGGCGCGGGTTGGGGCGTGAGTTGGTGGAACGCTGTGTAGATGCAGCCCGTGAGCGCGGCATCACCCGCCTGAGCCTGGGCACCACCTCCGAGGCCCGGCACCTGTACGAGTCCCTGGGTTTCACCTCCAGCACTACAGAAATGACGTTCACCCTTCGCTAGCCATCCATATCAGACCCGTTACAGTGGCCCATGTCCATCCTCTACGTCCACGGCGTCGCCATCCGCGAGGGCGATCAGCCGCAGTGGGAGACCCTCAAGCGCGTGACGCACGGGGCGCTGTGGGACGAGGTCCGTGCGGCGCTGCAAACCCACGTCGCGCCCAGTGTCAACCCCACCGATCCGCAGGGCGTGAATGTGGACTGGGTGTACTGGGGCGATCTGGGGGCCAGCCTCGCCTACACAAACCACGGGCAACCCGGGTGGCCCCCGCCCACGCATCCGCTGACGCTGGACGCCGCCGCGCTGGCCGACAGTCTGGAACGTGATCTGCGCCCGGAAGTCCTGGCAGACCGCTGGCCCGAACTGGTGGAGGTCTGCTGGGCCATCGCCCGGGATGCGGGTGTGCGGGCAGCCATCGGCAATGTTCCCGTCGCCGCCCAGTGGCCGGTGGCGCTGTCCGCTGTTCGCGCTCGCCTGGACCTGAACGGCGCACACCTGCCTCAGCGTCTGCGACTGCGCCGCCATCAGAACATGCGCCGCGCCATGCTGGATCTGCGCCGCCCGCTGGAGGGCTTCATTCCCTTTTTTGTCGGGGACGCGCTGGAATACTTCACGCTGCGCGGCACGCCCCGGCAGCCCGGCCCGATTGCTGCCCGCGTGCTGGACGCCTTAAAGAAGTCCTGGCACCTCAGCCGGGAGCGGGACGAACCGCTGGTGATCGTGACGCACAGCATGGGCGGACAACTGATCTACGACGCCCTGACCAGTTTTCTGCCCGCTGATCCCGAACTCTCGGACCTGCGGGCGGCGGTGTGGTGTGCGGCGGCCAGTCAGGTGGGGCCGTGCAAGGCCCTGGGCCTGTTTCTGGACGATCAGACGGGCGGGGGAACTGCGCTGGACGCCTCGCCCCACCTGGGTTACTTCTGGAATGTCTGGAGCGAGCGCGATCTGCTCAGCTTTCCCGCCGAGGGCAGCGTGCCAGGAGCGCACGACACCGACTTTCCGCTGGGAGGCCGCTCGCCCCACATGGCCTACCTACAGCGCCCGGAGTTCTACCGCACGCTGGCGGCCAGGGTCCGGGTGCAGGTGGCGCGGGAGAAAGTGGGAGAGGGTTAGCCCTTCGCGGGCGTTTCTCCCAGCGCCTTCAGGAATTCCTCCACGAATGCCTCGTCGCTCATGGGGTTCTGGCCCGTGATCAGTTCGCGGTCCCGGACCACGTTGCTGGTCCATTTTTCGCCGTTCTGTACGGTCATACCTGCGGCGGTCAGGGCATCGGCGGGGTAGTACAGCATGGGGGCGTCAAAGCCGCTCTCGGCGTCCTTTTCTTCCGGCGTGCTGAAGACGGTGACCTTGTAGCCGCTGTACGTGAAGTCCTCGGCTGTGGGCGTTTCCCCGGCTTCCAGCGCCCGCTGGTATGCCCCGGCGGCGGGCTGCGCGGCCAGCAAAGCGACGGGCGCGTGGCAGATCAGCGCGGTGGGCAGCGAGCGCTCGTGGAAGTGGAGCAGCGCGTGGCCCAGATCGTGGTTGTGCATCAGCTCAATCATGGGCGCGTGGCCGCCAGGCAGAAACACGGCGTCAAAAGCGTCCAGATTGGTCACGGCGTCGGCCAGCGGCACGATCTCGCCGGACAGGGTTTCGTCCACGAACTTTTTGATCTCCCCGTACTCCGCCTCGTCCTTGAAAAAGTCCTTGCTGTCGCTGCCCGCATCCAGTGGCGGACGGTTGCCGCGCGGCGTGGCGATTTCCAGCGTGTGGCCCGCCTGCACCAGCCGGTGCGCGGGGACGCCGAACTCGTTGAGGTAGAAGCCGGTGGCGTGCGTTTTGCCGTTCTGCAAGGGCAATTCGGAATCGCTGGACATGATGACGAGGATTTTTTTGCTAGCAGTAGGAGAAGTCATGCCGGACACCCTAGACCCAGCCTAGGGGGCGCTGTGTCAGACAGGACACGCTGGAGGTGGGAAACGGCGTGCCAGCGGGAAGAAAGGAGAATCTTGGCCGTTCGTTTATGACCGGGTATCTGGCAGATGCGTGGCAAATCAGAGAACAGAACGCGGCCCCAAGTTTCAGAGCCGCGTCCTGATTCTTCTAATCTTCCTACAGCGGCATATTCCCGTGCTTCCGGTACGGCCTGACCTCCGCCTTGTCGCGGAGCATGGCAAAGGTCAGGATCAGGCGGGCGCGGGTGTCTTCCATCGGAATTACGTCGTCTATGTAGCCCTTGCTGGCGGCCACATATGGGTTGTCAAACGCATCCTTATAGTCGGCGATTTTCTCGGCACGGGTGGCCTCGGGGTTCTCGCTGGCGTTGATCTCGCGGCGGTAGACGATGTTGGCCGCCCCCTCCGCGCCCATCACGGCGACGGCGGCAGTGGGCCACGCGTACACCACGTCCGCACCCATATCGCGGCTGTTCATGGCGAGGTACGCGCCGCCGTAGCTCTTGCGCGTGATCAGGGTGATCTTGGGGACGGTGGCCTCGGCGTAGGCATACAGCATCTTCGCACCGTGGCGGATGATTCCGGCGTGTTCCTGGGCCACGCCAGGGAGGAAGCCAGTCACGTCCACCAGGGTCAGGATGGGCACGTTGTAGCAGTCGCAGGTGCGGATAAAACGGGCGGCCTTGTCGCTGGCGTCAATGTTCAGCGTCCCGGCCATCACGCGCGGGTTGTTGGCGACGATGCCCACGCTCTGCCCGCCCAATCGCGCGAAGCCCACCAGAATATTCTTGGCCCAGTTCGGCTGGATTTCCAGAAAGGTGCCGTCGTCCACCAGTTCGTGAATGACCGCGTGCATGGCGTAGGGCTTGCGCTGATCGGGCAGCACGATGTCCAGCAACTTGTCGTTGCGGCGGGTCACGGGGTCATCGGTCTGGCGCACCGGGGGCTGCTCGTGGGCGTTCTGGGGCAGGTAGCCCAGCAGGTCACGTATCCCCGCCAGCACGGCCTCGTCGCCGTCGTATTCCAGGTGCGCCACGCCGCTCTTGCGGGTATGCACGTCCGCGCCGCCGAGCTGGTCAAGGGTCACGTCCTCGCGCGTCACACTCTTGATCACTTCCGGCCCGGTAATGAACATGTAGCTGCTGCCGCCGCTCATCAGAATAAAATCGGTCAGCGCCGGGGAATACACCGCGCCGCCCGCGCAGGGGCCGAGAATGGCGCTGATCTGCGGCACCGCGCCTGAGTAAATCGCGTTGCGGTAAAAGATCTCGCCGTAGCCTGACAGCGAGTCCACTCCTTCCTGAATGCGCGCCCCCGCCGAATCGTTGAGGCCAATGACCGGGCAACCTGTTTTGGCGGCCAGATCCATGATCTTGGTCACCTTGGCGGCGTTCATCTTGCCCAGGCTGCCGCCCAGCACCGTAAAATCCTGCGAGAAGACGAAGACCTGCCGCCCGTCAATGGTGCCACTCCCGGTGACCACGCCGTCGCCCGGAGCTTCCACGCCCTGCATCAGGCGTCCGCCCCGGTGTTCCACGAAGGTTCCCATCTCTAAAAAGCTGCCGGGATCAAGCAGGGCGTCGATGCGCTTACGGGCGGTCAGCTTGCCGCCGTCGCGCTGCTTTTGCTGCCGCGCCGCGCCGCCGCCCGCTTCTACCTTGCCGCGCCGCTGCTCCATCTCGGCGATCAATTCCTGCAACTCCATGCCGGGTTGTGTCATGGGGTGCATCCTATCCAAACGGGCGTTAGGAAGTTCTTCGGCCCAATCAGCGCGTCGGCAGGTTTGCCAGCAGCGCCCTGGCCTTTTCGGCCACCTCGGCGTCGGCCACGATCACGTAATGGTCAGCGCGCATCCCGCCAATGGACGTGAAATCACGTCGCCCACCGCTGAGGGCATATCCGACCAGACCCCAGACCAGACCGAAGACGGCCCCCACCACCATGCCGTAGGCGATAGAGAACAGCAGATTGCCGCCGCCCAGCCCCAGCAGGCTGAAGATCAGGCCCACGAACAGGCCGATAAACAGCCCCTGCCCAAAGCCCAGGCCCGCCGCACGGCCCCAGTCCAGGCGGCCCGTGACCTGCTCGATGGTCTTGAGGCCCTCACCGATGATGGCGGTGCGCTCCACCGGGAATTTCTCGTCGCTCAGGTAATCGACGGCGCGCTGGGCCTCCGGGTAGGTGCTGTAGGTTGCCACGTTGATGCGGGCACTCTGGTCTGGAATCAGGGCGGAACGGGGATCGGGCTGGGTCATGGGGTCACTTCCTTGGCCCCAGCCTAGAGAACCGGACCACCGCCCATCTGAGCGCCGTGTTCAGCCGGTTTTACCTTTGCCAGAGAGAGCGTTGGCTTTCTGGCGTTTAGCGCCCCACCTCCACCACGATTCCCTCGGCCTCGCTCATGCGGACGATGTTGGCGAGGGTATGGATCGGCACACCCAGATCGGCCAGAAATTCGCGCCCCAGTTCAAACTGCTTTTCCACCACGCAGCCCAGGCCCAGCAGGGTTGCGCCGCTGAGTTCGATCATCCCGGTCAGGGCGCGCAACGTGCCGCCGGAGGCCAGAAAATCATCGATGATGACCACGCGGTCTTCCGGCCCCAGGAATTCGGAGCTGACGAACAGGTCCACGTTGCCGCCCTTGGTGCGGCTGACCGAACTAGCGGTGAAGGCGGGTTCCTTCATGGTCAGCGGCTTCTTCTTGCGGGCGTAGACCATCGGCACGTTCAGTTCCATCGCGGCGGAAATAGCGGGGGCGATACCGCTGACCTCAATGGTCAGAACTTTGTTGGGCTTCAGGGGGGCGAACAGTTCCGCGAAGCGCACGCCCATCTCGCGCGTCAGGCCCGGCAGCAGTTGGTGGTTGACCAGCCCGTCCACCTTGAGAAAACCGCCGGGCAGGATCACGCCCTGTTCACGAATCGCGTCCACCAGTGATTGCATGCGGGAAAGTGTATCCGCCGGGTGGCCGCTGCGGCGTGGATGAATTTAGACCAGACTGGGCCGCGTGCCCGCCCTCCCCGACTTGACCCCTGCCGAACTCGCCGCCTTCTCGCAAAAGTATGGGCTGAAGGGGACGCCGGAGCGGCTGCCCAGCGTCGGTATCGTCAACCGGGTCTACCGCGCGGCCCTGAACGGCCAGCCCATAGTTCTCCGCATTCCGATGCCCGGCGACGTCAAAGACGCCCTGACCGAGAGCGTGGCCGCCCCCGCCGCCTTTCACGCCGGGGTGAGGACGCCGGAACTGCTGATCTTCGACGATGACCGGGATGTGGTGGACGCGCCCGTCACCGTCTACGCCTTCGCACCGGGCCGCAGTCTGGAAAGTTATGGCTGGGCCGAGGGCGATCCGCGTCTGCTGCGCGCTTACCGGGAGGCGGGGCGAGAGCTTGCACGGCTTCACCGGAACGTGACCGCCGCCCCCGATCCGCAGGGCAGGCTCAATCCTATCGTCCCGCCCAACCCGCCCCGCACCCTGGCCCGCGTGACCGACAGCAAAAAGCTGGGACTGGCCGACGCGATGTGGGCCACGGAAACGGTTTCGCGCCTGCTGGCTGCGGCCCCGCCCCCCACCCCGGTCTTCCTGCACAACGATCTACACGCCGGAAATCTGATGGTCACGGACACGGGCGCAGTTACGGCGCTGATCGACTGGGGAGACGCGGGCTGGGGCGATCCGGTGCTGGACCTGACCTACGCCGGGCCGCTGGCCGCCCCCGAACTGCTGCGCGGCTACCACGAGGAGGCCGTGCTGGACGGCGGCGCGTCGCTGCGTCTGCTGGCCTATCTGCTTGAAGACGCCACGCGCCGCCTCGCCTACGTTCCCGAGGGTCACGAGACGGACCTGTGGTACACCCGCCCCGGCACTGCGCTGATGCAGCTTTTACGCGTGTCGGTGCAGTTTCCAGAGTGGGAGGAGTGGCTGGGCCGTCAGGGCTGATACGGATTCCGTCTGTTTCGTTGACAAACTGGGAAAGCGCCAGTTTGCCAACTCCACGCCCGGAACCCGTTCTTCTCATTCTCGCTCCGCTCGGATATTCATCGTTTTTGCAAACGATTCAATCGGAGTCCGTATGAGCAATGGTTCGGACAGTTTTGACGAAAAATTGAAATGGACCAAAAAACGGGTCTCCGCTAGGGTGAAGTTCTCAAGACTGCCCCCAGGAGACCCGATGACCATTTTACCCGTACTGCTGACTTTGCTACATCTTCCTCTTACCCAACAGCGCTTCTTCCTCCACCTGATGCCGCTGTGGCAGGCCATTCCTGGCCGAATCAATGCATTGAATCTCAGCCGCTACAGCGGCTGGGATGAACGCACCTTCCGCCGTTGGTTTGCCAAAGCCCTCCC